>DASQLN010000035.1:0-109329 GCA_035629975.1 Allosphingosinicella sp.
GTCGGCGACTACGTCCGCGCCCTCGGCCGGCGGCTGCGGGCGCAGGCGCCGCTCGCGGTGGTGCTCGCGGTCGTCGTGGTCGCGTTCTGGCGCATCGGGCTCCAGCACTGGCGGGAGGGCACGACGATGCTCGGGTTCGCGCTGCTGGTCGCGGCGGTGCTGCGGGTCTCGCTGCCCGACCGCACGGCGGGCCTGCTGGCGGTGCGGCCCCGGCGCACCGACGTCCTCACCTACGCGGCCTTCGGCGTCGTCGTGGTCCTCGTCTCGCTCACCATCACCGGCGGACCGCTCGCGAGCCGCTGAGCGGGGTGAGGGTGATCCGGTCGACGGGGCGGAGGCCGATCGGGCGAGGTGTCGCGTTGATAGCGTGCGGGAAGAGGGAAGCCGGGACATCAGCCGGCGCGCCCTAGTCCGTGCGGCGCCGTGACCTGGCGCGAGAGGAGAGTCCACTTCCGTGGCGAAGATCAAGGTAGAGGGCACCGTCGTCGAGCTCGACGGCGACGAGATGACCCGGATCATCTGGCAGTTCATCAAGGACAAGCTGATCCACCCGTACCTCGAGATCGACCTCGAGTACTACGACCTCGGGATCGAGCACCGCGACGAGACCGACGACCAGGTCACCGTCGACGCCGCGAACGCGATCAAGCGCCACGGTGTCGGCGTCAAGTGCGCGACGATCACGCCGGACGAGGCACGGGTCGAGGAGTTCGGCCTCAAGCGCATGTACCGCTCGCCCAACGGGACGATCCGCAACATCCTCGGCGGCGTCATCTTCCGCGAGCCGATCGTCTGTCAGAACATCCCGCGCTACGTCCCGCACTGGACCAAGCCGATCGTCGTCGGCCGTCACGCGCACGCCGACCAGTACCTGGCCCAGGACTTCAAGGTCCCCGGCCCGGGCACGGTGACGATCACCTACACGCCCGAGGACGGCTCCGAGCCGTGGGAGTTCCAGGTCGCGGAGTTCCCCGAGAACGGCGGCGTCGCGCTCGGGATGTACAACTTCAAGGACTCGATCGTCGACTTCGCCCGCGCCTCGCTGCGCTACGGGCTGGACCGCGGCTTCCCGGTCTACATGTCGACCAAGAACACCATCCTCAAGGCCTACGACGGCATGTTCCGCGACACCTTCGAGGAGATCTTCGAGTCGGAGTTCAAGGCCGACTTCGAGAAGGCCGGGCTCACCTACGAGCACCGCCTCATCGACGACATGGTCGCCGCGGCCCTGAAGTGGGATGGCGGCTACGTCTGGGCCTGCAAGAACTACGACGGCGACGTGCAGTCCGACATCGTCGCGCAGGGCTTCGGCTCGCTGGGGCTCATGACGTCGGTCCTGCTGACGCCGGACGGCACCACCTGCGAGGCCGAGGCCGCCCACGGCACGGTGACCCGCCACTACCGCCAGCACCAGAAGGGCGAGGCCACCTCGACCAACCCGATCGCCTCGATCTTCGCCTGGACCGGCGGGCTCAAGTTCCGCGGCAAGTTCGACGGGACGCCGGACGTCACCCGCTTCGCCGAGACGCTCGAGCGGGTCTGCGTGGAGACGGTCGAGGCGGGCGCGATGACCAAGGATCTCGCTATCCTGATCGGGCCCGAGCAAAGCTGGATGACCACCGAGCAATTCTTCGAGACGGTCGTCCTCAATCTCGAGGCGGCGATGGCGGAGGCCCAGCCCGCCTGAACCCGGCGTCGGGCGAGCGGACATGCTCGCGGCGGAAGCCCATGCCGATCAGATAAGCGGGGATAAGCTGCAGGATCGGGAAGCGCTGCATCAGGCGAACGACCCCCGGCGGCCTGGTGATCGGCACGTTCTTCAGCACGACCCGGTCGATGATTCGATTTTGCGCGGTCCGCTGCATGGCCTGCACGATCCTGGTCGGAAGCATCCTGCGGCGCTGCACCCGCCACAACAGATCATCGACATCGCTGCCGTCGGCCATCGGCCCGGCCAGATAGTTCGCCGCCGCGACCGCGTCCTGAACCGCGAGGTTGATGCCGACCCCGCCGATCGGCGACATGGCGTGGGCGGCATCGCCGATGGCGAGCAGGCCGGGCCGGTGCCATTCGGTCAGCCTGTCCAGCTCCACCGTCAGCAGCTTGACCTGATCCCAGCTCTGAAGTTCGCCGACCGCGCCGCCCAGGAACGGCGCGGTCGCGGCGACATCGTCGCGAAAATTGTCGAGCCCGCGCTCCCTGAGATCGTCCGCCATTCCCTTGGCGAAGACGTAGGCGCACTGCCAATAATCGCCGCGGTCGAGCAAAGCGAGCAGCCGCCCGGTGGCGATGACGCCGGTCGACCTGTTGTCGCTGGTGCGCTCCTTCGACAGCCGGAACCAGAACACATCGATCGGTGCGCCGAGATCCATGAGCGGCAGCGCCGCCTGTCCGCGGAGCAGCGAACGGCGGCCGTCGGCGGCAATGACCAGCTTCGCGCGGATCGGCACATTGTCGCAGATCGCCCCGGCGACCCGGTCGCCCTCCCAGAGCAGGTCCGTCACCTCCGCGTTCATCCTGAGCGAGAAGCTCGGATAGGCACGGGCGAGGTCCGCGACGCAATCGAGGAAATCCCATTGCGGCATCAGCGCGATGAAGCGTGCATGAGCCGGCAGATGGCTGAAATCGGCGATCCGCACTTTCTCGCCGCCGATAATGCCGCTCAGCTGTGCGGCCTTGTCATGCGGCCGGGAGAGGAGCTCGTCGAGCGCGCCAAGCTCATGAAACAGCTCCATCGTCGAGGGGTGAACTGTGTCGCCGCGGAAATCGCGCAGGAAATCGGCGTGCTTCTCGAGGACCAGAGTCCTCACGCCGGCCCGCGCGAACAGGAGCCCCGCCATCATTCCCGCGGGGCCGCCGCCGGCGATCAGCAGATCGGTGCTTTCCTCCGTCATCGGGCTGACAATCGCCACGGATGCTGCATAAAGGCAAGATGGCAACGCCGACCGAATTCAGCACCTCGGGCCTCAGCGACGTGCTCGTCATCCTCGGCGCGGCGGGAATCGTCATCCCCGCCTTCGCGCGGATCAGGATCAGCCCGGTTATCGGCTTCATCCTGATCGGCATCCTGATCGGCCCCTCGGGGCTGGGCGCGCTCTCGAATACGGCGCCCTGGCTCAATTATGTGACGATCTCCAACGTCCACGCGATCGAGCCGTTCGCCGAATTCGGCATCATCATGCTGCTCTTCTCGATCGGGCTGGAGCTGAGCTTCCGCCGATTATGGGGCATGCGGCGGCTGGTCTTCGGTGTCGGCGCCGGCCAGCTGCTCGTCTCGGCGCTGCTGATCGGGCTCGCCATTCATATCAGCGGCTATGGCTGGACCGCCTCCTTCGCGCTCGGCATCGCTCTGGCCCTTTCCTCGACCGCGGTCGTGCTGCCTCTGGTGGGAACGACCAGCCCGGTCGGCAAGTCGGCCTTCGCCATGCTGCTGTTCGAGGATCTGGCGCTGGTGCCGATCGTCTTCGCGCTGGGCGCGCTCAGTCCGCGCGCCGACAGCGACGTCGGCGCCCTGGCGACCACGCTCGGGCTCGGCGCGCTGGTGATCCTCGCGATGCTGCTGCTCGGCCGCTTCGTGCTGCCGCGGCTGTTCGCGCAGGCGGCGCGGACCAAGAGCCCGGAGCTGTTCCTCTCGGTCAGCCTGCTCGCCGTCATCACCGCCAGCCTCGCCACCACCGCCGTCGGCCTGTCGCCGATCGTCGGCGCGCTGGTCGCGGGCCTGCTCATCGCCGAGACCGAATATCGCGGCGAGGTCGAGGTGATGACCGCGCCGCTGCGAGGGCTCGGGCTCGGCATCTTCCTGATCGCCGTCGGCATGAGCATGGACCTTCGCTTCATCGCCGACCACTGGGCGCAGCTGCTGCTTGCCCTGGCCGGGGTGATGATCGCCAAGACCGTGGTCACCGCTTTGTTCCTGCGTTGGGGCGGACGGCGGCGCGCGGTGGCGGCCGAGGCCAGCCTGCTCATGGCCTCGCCGTCCGAGACGACGTTGATCGTGCTGACCGCGGCGGGAGCGGCCGGCCTGATCGCCGCCGACACCGCCGCTTTCTGGCAGATCGTCACCGCCATGGGCCTGACGCTGACCCCATTGCTGGCGCGGATCGGGCGCGACGCGGGCGCGCGGATCGAGAAAAGCGGCCAGGCGGGCGAGCCCGACATCAGCCCGACCCGCGAGGCGCCGCGCGCAGTGATCCTGGGCTTCGGCCGGGTGGGGCGAATGGTCGCCGAGATGCTGGCCGAGCACGGCCGGCCCTATGTCGCGGTCGATTCGAACATCGATTCGGTCCGGGCGGCGCGGGCCGAAGGCTTTCCGCTCATCTACGGCGACGCGGCGCGGCCCGAATTCATCGACAAGCTCCACCTCGGCCATGCAAGCGCGCTGATCCTCACCATGGACGATCCCGTGCAGGCGGTGCGGCTGGTCAAGCGGGTGCGCGCCTGGTGCCCCGATCTCACCATCATCGCCCGCGCCCGCGACCCCGAGCACGCCGCCGAGCTCTACCGCGCCGGCGCCAGCGACGCGGTCCCCGAAACGCTCGAATCCTCGCTCCAGCTGTCGGAGGCGGTGCTGGTAGATCTCGGCGTGGCGATGGGCCCGGTGATCGCCTCGATTCACGAAAAGCGCGCCGAATTGCGCCAGCAGATCATGGAGATGGGCGAGCTCGACGAGGAGCCGGTGCAGCGCGGCAAGAGGCTGAGGGACGCGCTCAAGCCGCGTTAGCCCTGCGCTCGTCGAGCAGGCCGATCAGCGCGCCAAGCCCGAACCACAAGGCGAAAGCGCCCCAATAAAGATGAAATGGCCAAAGCGCCCCAACGAACGGGTAGGTCAGCATCCGCCACAGGGCCCAGGCCGCGCCCCCAATTGCTATGCCCTGCAGCACCGGCCACGCCGCCGCGGCGCCAGCCGACATCCCCAGCCGCCATTTGAGGCGCCGGCCCTCGGACGGCGGGCTGTAGAGCGAGAAGGCGAAGCGGGCGAACGGATAGAGCATCACCAGGATGAGAAAAGGCAGGACGAGGACCTCCAGCATCACCTCGAGCACCGGTATATAATCAGTGGGGCATCCGTCGGGTCCGGTGGAGGTCGGGTCGCAGAGGTGCAAGGACCCCTTCGCGATCCTGCCCTCGTGGAAGATGAGCGGGAGGGCGAGCCAGAGCGGGACGCCCGCCAGCGCGATCAGCCAGCGCGCGCGCTCGCCGAGCCTCATGCCCTCACAATCTGTCCCGCCAGGGCGTCGCGCACCGCCTGCAGCGCGTCGGACGCCTTGGCGCCGTCCGGCCCGCCGCCCTGGGCCATGTCGGGACGGCCGCCGCCGCCCTGCCCGCCGACCGCCTCTACCGCCTTGCGGACCAGATCGACGGCGTTGCGTTCGCGGGTGAGATCGTCGGTGACGCCAACGGCGACGGTGGCGCGACCGTCATTGACCGCGACCAGCGCGACGACGCCCGTGCCGACGCGCGCCTTGGCCTCGTCGACCAGGCCGCGCAGGGCCTTGGGGTCGAGGCCTTCGAGGACCTGGCCGATGAAGCTGGTGCCGCCGACCGCTTCGGGGCCGGCCGCTTCGGCCCTGCCGCCGCCGCCCAGCGCCAGCGCCTTCTTCGCCTCGGCGAGCTCGCGTTCGAGGCGGCGGCGATCGTCGAGTAAAGCGGCGACGCGCGCTGGCACGTCCTCGGGCGCGGCCTTGAGCGTGGCGGCGGCCTCTTTCAACCGGTCCTCGCGCCCGGTCAGCCAGAGCCGCGCCGCTTCTCCGGTCAGCGCCTCGATGCGGCGCACGCCCGAGGCGACGGCGCTTTCGCCGGTGATCTTGAGCAGCTGGATGTCGCCCAGCGCATTGACGTGGGTGCCGCCGCACAATTCGACCGAATAGCTCGCCTCGTCCTCGTCGCCCATGGAAAGGACGCGGACCTCCTCGCCATATTTTTCGCCGAACAGGGCCATCGCGCCGGAGGAGATCGCATCGTCCATGCTCATCAGCCGGATGCCGACCTCGCGGTTGGAGCGGATGTGGCGATTGACGTCGGCCTCGACCGTCTCGATCTCCTCGCGGGTCATCGGCTTGGGATGCGAGAAATCGAAGCGGAAATGGTCCGGCGCGACCAGGCTTCCCTTCTGCGTCACATGCGTACCGAGCCGCCTGCGAAGCGCGGCGTGCAGGAGATGGGTCGCGCTGTGATTGGCGCGGACCTTGTCGCGGCGCGCTCCGTCGACGGCGAGGTGGACCGCGTCGCCGAGCGCCACGGCGCCCGCCCCGATCGTGGCGTGATGGGCGTGGAGCCTGCCGAGCGGCTTCGACGTATCCCCAACGTCGGCCTCCAAGCCCTTGTCAGAGCTAATCTTTCCACTGTCGCCAATCTGGCCGCCGCTTTCGCCGTAAAAGGGCGTCTGGTTGGTGAGGATGAAGACCTTGTCGCCCGCCTGCGCCGTATCGACGCGCTCGCCGTCCCTGACCAGAGCGACGACCACGCCTTCGCCTTCGTTGCCGAGATAGCCGGTGAACTCGGTCGCGCCCTGATCCTCGGCGATGTCGAACCAGATCTCGTCCGACGCCTCCGAGCCGGAGCCCTTCCAGGCGGCACGGGCGGCGGCCTTCTGCTCGTCCATGGCGGCGTCGAAGCCGGCCCGGTCGATGTGCAGTCCCTGGGCGCGCAAGGCATCTTCGGTGAGGTCGTAGGGGAATCCGAAGGTGTCGTAGAGCTTGAAGGCGGTGGCGCCGGGAAGCGTGCCGCCGGGCTCCATCCCGCCGGTCGCCTCGTCGAGCAGCTTGAGGCCGTTGACGAGGGTCTGGCGGAAACGCGTTTCCTCCAGCTTCAGAGTCTCCTCGATCAGCGGCTGGGCGCGGACCAGCTCGGGATAAGCGGCGCCCATTTCCGAAACCAGCGACGGCACCAGCCGGTGCATCAAGGGCTCGCTCGCGCCGAGCAGATGCGCATGGCGCATGGCACGCCGCATGATCCGGCGCAGCACATAGCCCCGCCCCTCGTTCGCCGGCAGCACGCCGTCCGCGACCAGGAAGCCCGAGGTGCGCAGATGATCGGCGATGATGCGGTGGCTGGCCGCCATGCCGGCCATATTGTTCGAGGTGAGCGACTGCGACGCCTCGATCAGCGCGCGGAACGTATCCGTGTCGTAATTGTCGTGGACGCCCTGAAGCACCGCGGCGATCCGCTCCAGCCCCATGCCGGTGTCGATCGAGGGGCTCGGCAGGTCGCCGACGATCTCGTCCGCCTCCTGCAGATATTGCATGAAGACGAGGTTCCAGATCTCGGTGAAGCGGTCGCCGTCCTCGTCCGGGCTGCCCGGAGGCCCGCCCGGGATATGCTCGCCATGATCGTAGAAGATCTCCGAGCAGGGCCCACACGGCCCGTCGGGGCCCATCGCCCAGAAATTGTCCTTGGTCGGGATTCGGATGATCCGCTCGTCGGGAAGGCCGGCGATCTTCTTCCACAGGTCCCATGCCTGATCGTCGGTATGATAGACGGTCGCGGTCAGCCGGTCCGGGGGAATGCCCCACTCCTTGGTGAGCAAATTCCACGCGAGCGTGATCGCCCGCTCCTTGAAATAGTCGCCGAACGAGAAATTGCCGAGCATCTCGAAGAAGGTGTGGTGGCGCGCCGTATAGCCGACATTGTCGAGGTCGTTATGCTTGCCGCCCGCGCGCACGCATTTCTGCGAGCTGGCCGCGGTCGAAAGGGAGCGCGTTTCGAGGCCGGTGAAGACGTTCTTGAACGGCACCATGCCGGCATTGACGAACATCAAAGTCGGATCGTTCTGCGGCACGAGCGGCGCCGAACGCACGATTTCGTGCCCCTCGCGGCCGAAAAAATCGAGAAAGGCCCGTCGGATGTCGTTGGTCGAAGTCATTCAGGCGATTTAGGCCACATGCTGCGCTGCGGCAAGCAAGGCGGCTAATTCACAGGGCGGCTCGTATAGAGGTAGGAATCGAGGCGCCGCCACCGGCCGTCGAGCAGCTCCTCGTTGGTCACGCTATATTCGTTCTCGCCGCGCCGCTCGATCGTCTGGCGCACGCGCGCCTGGATTCCGAGGATGACGACATCGCCTTCGAACACGGCCCGGCCATTCTCCCAGCCCGGGGCATAGAGGCTGTAGACGTTCATCCGGCTGTCGTTGGTGACGCTGATCCAGCGCCGGCCGACCGGGTCATAGCCGATCTGGCGCAGCTCGCGCACGCCGTCGGGGAAGGTGGTGAGGGTTTGTATCCAGGCCCCGTGGAAAGGCGAGTTGCCATAGCCGAAGCCGGTGCCCCCGCCCTCCGTCCCGTTCGCGCGCACTTTGTGGACCGTCCAGCCACCGATCATCCAGACGAGTTCGCGCCGATGCTCCGCGCTGTCGGCGAGCTCGGCCCTAAGCGCCGGATCGGCGGCGAGGCGCTGCTCGACACGCGCGTCGAGCCCGGGCGGCTGCGCCGCGGCAAGCAGGAGCGCGAGGGTCAAGGTCACCTCCCGAGCCTAGATTGCGCGGCGAGACGCGGCAAGCCGTGGGACGGAGCGAGATTTTGCCCCCTTGCACTTCCCCGCCGACAGGTCGAAGCTGGACGTTTCCCCATGAGGCGCGCGGCCGCGTCTTTCTCGCGGAGCCGTGCGGCGAGGTCGCAAGGAGACGCACATGCCCACCAGAGCTGCCGGCACCAGAACCATCGCGCTTGTGGGCCCCGGCGGGGCGGGTAAGACCAGCCTAGCCGAGGCCCTTCTTTTTGCGGCCGGCGCGAGCGGGCGCCAGGGCAATGTGGCGGACGGATCGAGCGTGGGCGACGCCTCCCCCGAAGCCCGCGCGCGCGGTGGCTCGACCGAGCTCAACCTGATGAACTTCGATTATATGGGCGATCATTATGCGCTGATCGACTGCCCGGGATCGGTCGGCTTCGCGGCCGACGGCGCGCTCGGCGCCGCGGTCGCCGACCTCGCTCTGGTGGTGGTCGATCCGGATCCGGACCGCGCCTTGCTCGTCGAGCCGACGCTGAGGCAGCTCGAAGCGCTCGGCATCCCGCACATGATCTTCGTCAACAAGATCGATCAGGCGCGCGGCTCGATCCAGGGCCTTCTCGAAGCGCTGCAGCCGATGAGCGCCTCGCCCCTGATCGCGCGCTGGATCCCGATACGCGACGGCGAGAAGGTCACCGGCTTCGTCGATATCGCGCTTGAGCGGGCTTATTATTACCAGCCGGGCAAGCCCTCCGAGCAGAAGGAAATCCCCGCCGACCTCGCCGACCGCGAGGCGCTGGAGCGCGGGCAGATGCTCGAGAAGCTGGCCGACCATGACGACGTCCTGCTCGAGCAGCTGCTGATGGACGAGGTCCCCGACCGCGAGACCGTCTTCGCCGACCTCGCCAAGGAGACCGGCCAGGGCCAGATCGTGCCGGTATTGTTCGGCTCGGCGAGCGGCGCGCTCGGCGTCAGGCGGCTGATGAAGGCGCTGAGGCACGAGGCCCCCGCCCCGTCCGCCGCGGCCGAACGGCTCGGCGCAACCGGCGGCGGCTCGGCGGTGATCTTCAAGGTCAGCCATGGCGGCGCGATGGGACGCCTGTCTTTCGCCCGCATCTTCGGCGGCGCGCTCAAGGAGGGCCAGGAGCTGAAGAGCAGCGGCGGCGAGGAGGTGCGCATCGGCACGTTGTTCGGCGTCCAGGGCGAGAAGACCGCCAAGCTCGCCGAAGCGAAGGACGGCGACGTCGTCGCGGTCGCCAAGCTCGAGGGAGTCCATGCCGGCGAATGGCTGGCGTCCGGCAAGGCGCCGGCGCCGCTCGAAGTGGCGCAGCCGACCCGCAATTACGCGCTCGCCATCGCCACCAAGGACAGGAAGGACGACGTCCGCCTGTCGACCGCGCTGCACAAGCTCACCGAGGAGGACCGAGCGCTCATATGGGAGCAGGACGAGGCGATGCACGAGACGCGCCTCAAGGGCGTCAACGACGAGCATCTGAAGGTGACGCTGGAGCGGCTCAGGAGGCGCTACGGCGTCGCCGTCGATTCGCGCCAGCCGGCGATCGGCTACAAGGAATCGATCCGCAAGACCGTCACCCAGCGCGGGCGCCACAAGAAGCAGTCGGGCGGCCACGGCCAGTTCGGCGATTGCGTCATCGAGGTCAGGCCGCAGGCGCGCGGCGAGGGCTTCACCTTCACCGACAAGATCACGGGCGGGGTCGTCCCCAAGCAATGGATCCCGGCGGTCGAGGACGGCGTCCGCGACGCCTTGGTCAAGGGGCCTTTGGGCTTCCCCGTGGTCGACGTCGCGGTGACCCTGGTCGACGGCTCCTATCATAGCGTGGACAGCTCCGAGCTCGCCTTCCGCACGGCCGGGCGGATCGGCATGCACGAGGCGCTGGCTCAGGCCGCGCCGCACCTGCTGGAGCCGGTGATGAAGGTCACCATCCTGGTGCCGAGCGGCGCGACCTCGAAGGCGACCTCCGCGGTCGCAAGCCGGCGCGGGCAGATGCTCGGCATGGAGCCGCGCGAGGGCTGGTCGCGCTGGGACCGGGTCGAAGCGCTGGTTCCCGAGGCGGAGATGCAGGGCTTCGACGCGGAGCTGCGCTCGCTGAGCCAGGGCCTCGCCACCTACGAAGCGGCGTTCGACCATCTCGCCGAACTCAACGGCACGCTCGCCGACAAGGTCGTGCAAAAGGAGCTGGAGCCGGCGTGACGGTACGGCGAAGAAACCGCATCCTCGTCACTCCCGCGAAAGCGGGAGTCCAGCTTCCTTGCAGCGTTGGACGGCGAAGCTGGATTCCCGCTTTCGCGGGAATGACGGAGTGGCGCATAACGCGCTGACAAGCTCGGACTTATTTGATACGCTAGCGTCATGGCCGACGTGTTCGTCTCCTATTCGCGAGTCAATCGCGACCGGATCACCGGGGTCAGCGACGCGCTCGAGGCGAGCGGCCACGACGTCTGGTGGGACAGGGCGCTGGCGCCCGGCGACGATTATGCGATGCTGATCGAGAAGGAGATCGACGCTTCGCGCTGCTGCATCGTCGCCTGGTCGAAGACGGCGCGCGAATCGCTCTGGGTCAGGGCCGAGGCCAATGAGGCGCTCGATTCGGGCAAGCTCGTCCAGATCAACCTCGACGAAGCGCGGCTCCCCCTCCCCTTCAGCGCGCTCCACTTCCTCGATTTCAGCCGCTGGGCCGGCAGCCGCGACGAGCCGCCCTGGGGCGACCTCGACACGCGCGTCAGGCGCCGCCTCAACGGCGAGTGGATCGACGACAAGGCGCCCCCGCCCGGGCCCGCCTTGCAGGGTCTCGGCCGCGTCACCATGCTCGGCTGGGTGTCGATCCTGGTGGCGGCTTTGGCCGCGCTCGCGGTCGGGCTGGCGGCGACGGGCACGCTCGGCGCGGCGCAGTTCGGCGGGATCACCATGTTCGCGCTGGCCATCGCGGCGGTCCTGCTCGCCGCGACAGCCTTCAGCCTGGTCCGCATCGGAAGGGCGTCACGGCGATGAGCGAGCACGATTCCCCCACCATCCGGCGGTTCGTGCGCACCGCCTGGATCATGCTCGGCTTCCAGGTGGTCTTCGCCGTCGGCGCGATCGGAGTCGCGATCTGGGCGGCGAGCGCCGTCCGCCAGACCGTCGATCAGCGCGACCGCCTGCAGGCGCGCGTGACCGAGCTCGAGGCGGGCGGGAATCAGGCCGCGCCAGCGCCCGCGCCCGCGCCCGTTGAGGAAGTCGCGTCCGAGCCGGCGGCCGTCAACGAAGTGGCCCCGCCCCCGGAACAGCCGGTCCAGAACATGCCCATCCCGCCCGTGACCCGAACGCCGCCGCCTGTACGCCAGCCGCCGATCCGCACGACGCCGCCCGTCTACACCCCGCCGCCGCCGCCGGTCTACACTCGGCCCGTCTATGATCCGCCGCCGGTCTATACGCCGCCGCCCCGGGTCGACGACAAGCCGCCGGTTATCCGCGACGATCCGCCGCCGCAGCGGCCGCGGCGCCCGCGGCCCCAGATCAACATCGACCTCCCCGGCCTCATCGGCCGGCCGACGCGCGACCGGCCGACCCGCACCCCGACCAATCCGAACACCCGGATCCCGGGAACGGCCCAGCCCAACCCGACCCGGCCGCCGCGCATCACCGCCCCGCCCACCACGCCGAACGCGACGACAATCCCCCGGCGCCGCCCGCGGCCGACGGCGACCGATCCGCGGCCGCCCGGGATTCGCTGAGCCTCGCTAGGAGGGATGCGCCTCAGCCGTTTCGGCGGTGTCCGCCGCGACCGCGTTGCCCGGCGGTGCCGGCTCATGTTCTTCGCCCCGTGAGATGACGACCGCCGCGACGAGGTCGCCGATCACGTTCAGCGTCGTGCGGCACATGTCGAGGAAGCGGTCGACGCCGAGCACTATCGCGATCGCCGCCGGCTCGATCCCGACCATGGCCAGGATCAGCGCGACCACCGGCAGCGAGCCCGCGGGCACGCCGGCCGTGCCGATCCCGCCCAGGATGCAGACCAGCATCACCGTGATCTGCTGGCCGAGCGACAGCTCCATGCCGAAGAACTGGGCGAGGAAGATGACGGTCACGCCTTCGAACATCGCCGTGCCGTTCTGGTTGGCGGTGGCGCCGATGGTCAGCACGAAGCGCGAGACGCGGCGGGGAAGCTTGAGATTGTCCTCGGCGACACGCAGCGCGGTCGGCAGCGTCGCGTTGGAGGACGCGGTCGAGAAGGCCATCACCGCTGCCTCCTGCGTCTCGCGGAAAAAGGCGACCGGGCTCTTGCGCCCGAGCAGCTTCAGCAGGACCGGGAAGACGATGAACATCTGGATGGCGAGCGCCAGCAGCACGACCCCGACATAGGCCGAGAGGCGCACGAGCAGGTCCCAGCCGAACGCGGCGGAAAGGTTGAACATGAAGCAGGCGACCGCGAGCGGGGCCATGCGGATGACGATCATGATCAGCCGCATCGTCACCTCGAACAGGCCCTCGAAGCCGCTCTTGAGGACGCGCGCGCCGGGCGTGTCGGTGAGCAGCAGGCCGATGCCGAAGAAGAGCGCGAAGAACATCACCGAGAGCACGGCGCTATTGTCGCCCATGGCTTTGATGAGATTGCCGGGAATGATGCTGACGAAAGCATCGACGCCCGAGGGCTGCGCCTGGCCGCGCTGGACGATGGCGCTGGCGTCGCCGGCGCGCCCCTCCAGCAGCGAATCGGCCAGCACCCGATCTACGCCGGCGCCCGGCTGGAGCAGATTGACGACGACCAGGCTGACGAAGACCGCGATCGCGGAAACGACGATCGTATAGACCAGGGTCCTGACGCCGATGCGGCGCAGCGAGCGGATCTCGCCCATCTCGGAGATGCCGACGACGAGGGCGGAAAAGAGCAACGGAACGACCAGCATGAAGAGGAGCTGCAGGAAGATAGTGCCGACCGGCTGGGTGAAATATTTCATCACGTTCGCAACCCAAGGCGCGCCCGCCGGCTGCGTCATGTAGACGGCGAGCCCGGCGGCGAGCCCGACCAGGAAGCCGATCAGCATCTTCATCTGCAGCGAGACCCGCCGCTTCACGGTCGATTCCATCCCGGCTTCCCCTCTTCTTGGCTGGCCGCGCATCGGGGCGCGCGGACGCGCAAAAGTCAACCGGCTTCGCATCGCCTCACGCTTTCCTGCGCGATCCGCCCACGCTAAGGCGGCGTCATGCTCGAGATCGCCGGAATCGCCTTGCTTCCGGACTGGCCGGTCTTCCTCGGCTTCGTCGCCGCGGGGCTCGCGCTCAACATCGTGCCGGGCGCCGACATGACCTTCATCGTCGCCAGCGCCGCGCGCGGCGGCCGGCGCGGCGGCGTGATCGCGGCGCTCGGCGTCGGCACGGGCGCCCTGGTCCATATTCTGGCGGCGGTGCTCGGCCTGTCGGCGATCCTCGCCTCCAGCCAGGCCGCGTTCGACGCGATCAAATGGGCCGGCGCGGCCTATCTGCTGTGGCTGGCAATCTCGCTGATCCGCGCGGGACCCGCGAGCGCCGTCGACGGACCGCAGCCGCAGACGCCAGGCTGGCCCCTGTTCCGCGCGGCGATGCTGGTCAACATCCTCAATCCCAAGGTGGCGCTCTTCTTCCTCGCCTTCCTGCCCCAGTTCGTCGATCCCGCCGCGGCAATGCCGGCCATACAGATCCTCTGCCTCGGTCTGTGGTTCGATTTCGCCGGCACCCTGGTCAATATCGCGGTGGCGCTGGCGGCGGCGGGCGCGGCGAACCGGCTGCGGCACATCGCCTGGCTCGGCAAGGCGGCGCGCTGGATCGCGGCGACGGCGATGGGCGCGCTCGCCGTGCAGCTCGCATTCGCCGCGCGCCACCGGGCCTAGGCTCCCAGATATTCGTCATTCCAGCGACGGCTGGAATCTCTTTGCCGTCGCGGCGGCCTGAAGAGAAAAGTGAGTTTCCAGCTTTCGCTGGAATGCCGGGGGTTCAACCCACCTCGGACAAGGTCTTACCCATAAGCGTAAGGGCCGCCCTTCTTCAGCGCCGCCGCATAAGCCGGGCGGGCGTGGATGCGCTCGAGCCAGTCGGTGAGGTTCGGATAGGCCGCGTCGAGGCCGGCACGCTGGCGGGCGGCCTCGAGCGGGAAGCTCATCATGATGTCGGCGGCGGTGAATTCGTCGCCGGCGAACCAGGCGCGGGTGCCAAGCTCGCTCTCCAGCCAGCTCAAATGCTGGGCGAACATGGCGAGCAACGGCTTGCGGGCCGGCTTGCCGAGCAGCCCGAGCCGCCCCACCACCAGCAAGGCGAGCAAGGGCGGCATCATCGAGCCTTCCGCATAATGCAGGAAGTGGCGGTAGCGCAGCACGGCGTCGCGGTTGGCGGGCGGGCCGAGCCGCCCTTCCGCTTTCTCGACCAGATATTCGACGATCGCCCCGGTTTCGGCGATGGCGGGCCCCTGACCTGTCCCGGACTCCGATCCGGGATCCTCGATCACCGGCGACTTGCCGAGCGGATGCACCTTCCGGAGCGCGAGCGGGGCGAGCATGGTCTTCCCGTCGCGCTCGTAGCGGATCACCTCATAGGGGAGGCCGAGCTCCTCGAGCAGCCACAGGACGCGCTGCGAGCGCGAATTCTCGAGATGGTGGACCTTGATCATGGCGGCCCCCTACCCGCTTGGCGGGGGAAATGGAACTTGCCGCACGGGCCCGACTTGGGCACAGCGACCGCCCATTCCGTCCAAGCGTGAGCCGATGCAGCCGACCCGCATTCCGGGCAAGAAAGAATTCGTCGTGCTGGTCGCTGCCCTGATGGCGGCGAACGCGCTCGCGATCGACGCCATGCTGCCGGCCCTGCCCGCGATCGGCGACGCGCTGGGTGTGGCCACGGACAATCGGCGCCAACTGGTGATCACCGTCTATCTGCTCGGCTTCGGCGGTTCGCAGATCTTCTACGGGCCGCTCGCCGACCGCTTCGGCCGCAAGGCGATGCTGATCGGCTGCATGGCGTTCTATGCTCTGTTCGCGGCGCTGGCGGGGCTGGCCGGGAGCATGGAGCTGCTGCTCGCAGCGCGCTTCATGCAGGGGATGGCGGCGGGCGGCACGCGCGTGCTCGTCGTGGCGATCGTCCGCGACCGCTTCCACGGCTCGGCGATGGCGCAAATCATGTCGCTGGTGATGATCGTCTTCATGCTCGTGCCCATGCTCGCGCCGGCCCTCGGCCAGGGCATATTGGCGATCGCGGGCTGGCGGCACATCTTCATCGCGCTGGCCGCTTATGCGGTGGCGCTCGCTTTGTGGGGCGGGATCAGGATGCCCGAGACGCTGGCGCGCGAGGACCGCCGGGCCTTGTCCTTCGCCAATATCGCCGGCGCGGTGCGGCAGACGCTCGGCAACCGCGTTTCGATCGGCAACACTCTCGCCGCGACCTTGGCCTTTGGCGGCCTGTTCGGCTTCATCGGCTCGATCCAGCAGATCGTCTTCGACGTCTTCGCGCGTCCAGAGCTGATCGGGCTGGTCTTCGCCTGCATCGCCGGGCCGATGGGACTCAGCTCATACGCCAATTCGCGCCTCGTGATGCGGCTGGGCGCGCGGCGGCTGCTGCTGACGGCGCTCACCGCGTTCACGATCATGGCGCTGCTCCATCTGGCGATCGTCCTCGCTTATGGCGAGACGCTCTGGGTGTTCGTCGTCCTGCAGGCGCTGACCACGGCCTGCTTCGGCCTGGTAGGCGCCAACTCGGGCGCGCTGGCGATGGAGCCGGTCGGGCATATCGCCGGCACCGCGTCGGCATTGCAGGGGCTGATCACGACCGTCGGCGGGGCACTGATCGGGCTCGTCATCGGTCAGCTGTTCGACGGCACGACGGTGCCCTTGATCGCCGGCTTCGTGGTCTGCGGCGTGCTCGCTCTGCTGGTCGCGCTCTGGGCGAACCCCAGGCCGAAGGCCGCGCCCGACGAAGCGGACGCGGCCCTCTATTGAGCAAAGTGGACGAAGTGGACGCCTGAACGGGTCCTGGCCTGACCCGAGACTAAAGTGCTTGGGCCGGCGGCCCCTCTCCCCAGTGGGGATTGCGGCGACAGGTTCGAACCAAGGAGCGGCCGCAATCCCTCCAGGGGGAGGGTTTTGGGGCTGCATGCCGTCTGCTCCCTAGACGTCGTCCTCCGCGTCCGGGCCGGTCATCAGCGCCTCGGCGACCTCGTCGGTCTTGCCGCGGATCGAACGTTCGATGCGGGCGGCCATTTCCGGATTGTCCTTGAGATAGGATTTGGCGTTCTCGCGGCCCTGGCCGATGCGGATCGAATCGTAGCTGAACCAGCTGCCCGACTTCTCGACCAGCCCCGCCTTGACTCCGAGATCGAGGATCTCGCCAAGCTTGGAGACGCCCTCGCCATACATGATGTCGAACTCGACCTGCTTGAACGGAGGCGCCAGCTTGTTCTTGACCACCTTCACCCGAGTGGTGTTGCCGACGATCTCGTCGCGGTCCTTGATCTGCCCGGTGCGGCGGATGTCGAGCCGCACGCTCGCATAGAATTTGAGCGCGTTGCCGCCGGTCGTCGTCTCGGGATTGCCGTACATGACGCCGATCTTCATGCGCAGCTGGTTGATGAAGATGACCAGGCATTTGGACTTGGAGATCGAGCCGGTCAGCTTGCGCAAGCTCTGCGACATCAAACGCGCCTGCAGGCCGACATGGCTGTCGCCCATCTCGCCCTCGATCTCGGCGCGCGGCACCAGAGCGGCGACCGAATCGACGACCAGGATGTCGACCGCGTTGGAGCGCACCAGAGTGTCGGTAATCTCGAGCGCCTGCTCGCCGGTGTCGGGCTGCGAGACGATCAGATTGTCGACGTCGACGCCCAGCTTGCGGGCGTAGATCGGGTCGAGCGCATGCTCGGCGTCGATGAAGGCGGCGACCCCGCCGGCCTTCTGCGCCTCGGCGACCGCGTGCAGAGCGAGCGTGGTCTTGCCCGAGCTTTCCGGCCCGTAAATCTCGACCACGCGGCCGCGCGGCAGCCCGCCAATGCCCAATGCGATGTCGAGCCCGAGCGACCCCGTCGAGATGGTCTCGATATCGATCGCCTCGCGCGAGCCAAGCCGCATCGCCGAGCCCTTGCCGAAGGCGCGGTCGATCTGCGCCAGCGCGGCGTCGAGCGCCTTCTGCTTGTCCGTGTCCATCGGGCTCCTGTCGGAAACGATCTGAAGTGAGGCCGTCATTGGCTTGTCTCCCCGTATTGCGTCGGCGCGCGCCGATCAATGGCGAGCATGTACCTTATTTGTTCCATGGGAACAAGTAGGAAACGACAGCTATTCGCGGAGCAGTGCGGCAAGCGCCTCGGCCATGGCGTTCCTGAAGGCCGGGAGCTGGTAGATGTCGTTATGCCCCGCATTCGCCAAAGTGCGGTCGAAGGCGAGCTCGGGGACGGCGCGGCGCAGCGCCTCGGTGCGCGCCGGCACGATCAGCGTGTCCCGCCCGCCGGCGAGGATGGCGACCGGCGCGCTGACTCGGACCAGCTCGGCCGCCGCGTCCATTTCGTGGCGGAACAGGAGGCGGACCGGGAGCCAGGGATAATGGCCGGCCGCCACCGCGGCGAGGCTGTCGAACGGGGTTACCAGGATGAGGCCGGCGAGCGGGCGGCGGGCGGCGAGGGAGGCGGCGACGCCGCTGCCGATGCTGAAGCCGACTGCGACGATACGCCGCCCAGGGAAGCGGGCGGCCGCCCAATCGAAAATCAGCGGCGCATCCTCCTTGAGCGCGGCGGCGCCGGGACTCCCCTCGCTCGGCGGATAGCCGCGATAGTGGAAGGCGACGACGTCGGCCTGCGGGTAAAGGCCGTGGAGGTAATCGGCCATCGCCTCGGCGTTCCAGGCATTGCCGCCGAAGCCCAGGATCAGCACGCGTTCCGCGCCCGGCCGGCTGGGCTGGACATGCAGGCCGCGCAGCCGCTCGCCCGAAGCGGCGGCGAGCTCGAGCTGTTCGGCGCCCGGCGGAGGCGCGCCGGCGGACCGGACCTGGCCCGTGGGAAAGAGCAAGGCGCCCTGGAAGAAGAAGACGGCCGCGCAGATCGCCGCATAGAGCAAAAGCGGCACCAGGATGAAGAGCGTCACTTTGCGTCCGCGCGTCACCGGCGCCCGCCGCCGGTCAGCCGCCGCAGGCGCGGTCCAGCGCCGGCTCGATCGCATCGATCGTATAGGGCTTGGCGAGGACGGGGGCGCCTGCATGGGCGGCGGGCGGGGGCTCGACATGGCCGCCGGTGGCGAGGACGAATGGCGTGCCGGCGGCGGCGAGCCGGTCGGCGACCGGCCATACGCTCTCGCCGTCCTTGAGCCGGATGTCGATGATCGCGACGTCGAAGCCCCCCGCCTCGACATGGCCGAGCGCCGCGGCGACGCAGTCGCAGGTCGCGACCACGTCATGGCCCAGCGATTCGAGGAAATCCTCGAGCATCATCGCGATCAGCGGCTCGTCCTCGACGATCAGTATCTTTCTTTGGGTCCCCGGCATGCGGAGGCCTTAGCGTCTGTTACGCAAAGGAAAAGACTTTTCGCTTGCCCCCCACCCTTGCGCGTCATCCCCGCGAAAGCGGGGATCCAGTGCGGCCGTCATGTCAGGAAGAAGAAGCTGGATTCCCGCTTTCGCGGGAATGACGGGAAGGGGAAGGCTATTTCCCCGCCGCCAGAGTATCCCGCACCGTCTCCGCCAGCTGCTGGACCGAGAAGGGCTTGGCGAGGAAGGAGACGTTTGGAATGTCGATCGACTTGCGCAGCTGCTCCTCGGCATAGCCCGAGATGAACAGGATCGGCAGATCGGGCTGCAGCTTGCGCGCGGCGCGGACCGTGGTCGGCCCGTCCATGGTCGGCATGACCACGTCGGAGATCATCAGGTCGACCCGGCCCTCGCGGCCGAGGATCTCGAGCGCCGCCTCGCCATTCTCCGCGACGAGCACCGTATAGCCGTGCCGGGTCAGGGCCCGCTCGGCGACGGCGCGGACCATCGCCTCGTCCTCGACGACGAGCACCGTCCCAGTGCCCCAGAGCTCGCCGGCCTTCTCCTTGGCCTTGGCCCTCACCGGCGCCTCGCCCGGCTGGGCGCGGTGCACGGGCAGGTACATGGTGAAGGTCGTGCCCTTCCTCACCTGCGATTCGGCGAAGATGAAGCCGCCCGATTGCTTGACGATGCCGTAGACGGTGGAAAGGCCAAGGCCCGTCCCCTTCCCCACCTCCTTGGTGGTGAAGAAGGGCTCGAAGATCTTGCCGAGCAGGTGGGCCGGGATGCCGGTGCCGGTGTCGATGACCTTCATCGCGGTATAGTCGCCGATCGGCAGCACGTCGCTCGACATGCGGCGGACGTCCTCGGCGGGAACCGCGAAGGTCTGCAGGGTGAGCGTGCCGCCGCCGTCAGGATCGCGGGCGAGCATCGCGTCGCGGGCGTTGACCGCGAGGTTGACGATGACCTGCTCGAGCTGCCCCGGATCCGCGCGCACCGCGCCGAGCCCGCGGCCGTGCTTGACGTCGAGCTTGATCCGCTCGCCCAGGAGGCGGGTCAGGAGGTGCGAGACCTCGGCGACGACGTCGGGGAGCTGGAGCACCTGCGGACGCAAGGTCTGCTGGCGCGAGAAAGCGAGCAGCTGACGGGTCAGGTTGGCGGCGCGGTTGGCGTTGGAGCGGATCTGCTGGATGTCGTCATAATCGCTGTCGCCGGGCGTGTGGCGCATCAGCATGAGGTCGCAATTGCCAAGGATCGCGGTCAGGATATTGTTGAAATCGTGGGCGACGCCGCCCGCCAATTGGCCGACCGCCTGCATCTTGGTCGCCTGGGCGATCTCGCGCTTGAGCCGCGCCTCCTCGCTATTGTCCTTGAGGCTGATGAGCACGGCGGCATTGCCGAGGCCGCGCGCGCCCGCGACCGTCATCGCCACCGGCTCCTCGGGGTTCGTCTTGAGCCGCACCGCGAGGTCGCCCGACATCGCCCGGCCTCGGCCGAAGCGGCGGACCGCGTCCGAGACCGCCGCCTTGTCCTCGTCGACCACGAGGTCGCCGGGCCAGGACGGGCGCTCGCTTTGCGTCAGGCCGACCGCCTTTCGGAACACCGTGTTGAGGAAAAGGAAGCGGCCGTCGCCGTCGGCGAGCGCCAGCCCCAAAGGCAGGCTGTCGAGCAAGGCGTGGACATGGCCGGTCTCGTCGTCGCCTCGCGGGCCCGGCACGTCGTCGAGCAGCAGGAAGGCGGAGAGCGAATCGGGGCCGTCGCCGGCCGGCACCTGGACGATGCGCAAAGGCGGCGCCGCCTTGCCCTCGGCGGTGAAGCGGAACTGGCCGCCGGCCGACGCCGAGAGATGATCGACGAGCGGCGTCCCCTCCACAGCGACAGGCTCGCCCTCCGGTCCGGCGACGCGCGCGCAAAAGGCGCCGTTGGCGGCGAGGACATGGCCCGCCGCATCGACGACCGCCGCCATGAGCCCGGCCTCGCCCATCCGCCGGCCCGCCTCGCCGCCGATCAGCCGGCGCACGTCGGCGGCGAGATCGGCCGCCTCGCCGCGCCGCAGCCGCCAGAGCAGGTGGCCGGTCCCGACCAGAGCGACCTCGCCGCGCACGGCGACGTTGGCGAGGGCGAGCGGCGGGACGACAGCGGCGCCGTCGCGGCGGGCGGCGCGGATCGCGGCGAGGATGGCGGGGCGATCCGCCTCCAAAGCGAGGCCGGCGGGCGCCTCGGCGGCGCCGAACCATGAGGACCAGGTCGCGTTGGCGCAGACGAGGCCGCCCTCCCCGTCGGTCAGCGCCATAGCGGCCGAGGGCGGGGCGGTGTCGAGCGCGGCGCGCAGCAGTGCGAGGCCGCCGCCTTCCCGCCCCGGCGCGGCGACAGGCGCCGCGGGCCGGCGCAGCGCGATCAGCCCGCCGACGCCGATCAGGCCGGCGAAGAAGGCGCCGGCGAAGACCGGGCTGCCGGCCGCCCACAGCAGGAGCGCCGCCGAGGCGGCCGCGGCGAGGCCGAACAGCAGGCCCGGGAGGCCGAAACCCCGGCCTGTGCCCGCGCCCGGAAGGTTCGCCGCGCTCGCCATGCTACCAGATGCGGATCCGGCGCTCGGGCGCGAGGAACAAGGCGTCGCCCGGATTGGGCCGGAAGGCGGCATACCAGGGATCGAGATTGCGCACGACCGCGACCCGCTGTTCGGAGGGCGAATGCGGATCGGTCAGCAGGCGCTGCAGGAGGTTGGCCTCGCGATATTTGCGCCGCCAGACCTGCGCCCAGCCGAGATAGAAGCGCTGGTCGCCGGTCATTCCGTCGATCACCGGCGCCTCCCGGCCGCCGAGCGAATGCCGGTAGGCGTCGTAGGCGACGGTGAGGCCGGCGAGGTCGGCGATGTTCTCGCCGAGCGTCAGCGCGCCCTGGACGCGGCGGCCCGGCAGCGGCTCATAGGCGTCATATTGGGCGACGAGCTGCGCGGTCAGCGCATTGAAGCGGGTGCGGTCCTCCGCCGTCCACCACTCCCGAAGGGCGCCGGTCTCGTCATAATGGCTGCCCTGGTCGTCGAAATGGTGGCTGATCTCATGGCCGATGACCGCGGCGATGCCGCCATAATTGACCGCCGGGTCGGCATGGGGATCGAAGAAGGGCGGCTGCAGGATGGCCGCGGGAAAGACGATCTCGTTCCACACCGGATTGGCGTAGGCGTTGACCGTCATCGGGGTCATGCCCCATTCGCTGCGGTCGACCGGGCGGCCGAGCTTGTTGAGGTTGCGCTGATATTCGAACTCGGTCGCGTTGACGATGTTCTGGAGCAGATTCGTGCGGCTGATCCGCACGCTCGAATAATCCCGCCAGCTGTCGGGATAGCCGATCTTCGGAGTGAAAGCGGCAAGCTTGCGCCGCGCCCGCGCCCGCGTCTCCGGCGCCATCCAGGTCAGGCTGGCCAGGCGGCGGTCCATCGCGGCGATGACGTTGCGCACCAGAGCGTCGGCCTCGCGCTTGGCCTCGGGCGGGAAGTGGCGCTGGACGTAGACCCGGCTGACGTCGTCGGGGATGGAGGCGCTGACGACATCGACGCCGCGCTTCCAGCGGTCCTGGTTCTGCGGCGTGCCGTTGAGGACGGTACCGCGGAAGGCGAAATTGGCGTCGACGAAGGGCTGCGACAGGAACGGCGCGGAATTGTCGACGAGACGCAGCAGCATATAATCCTTGAGCACCTCGACCGGCGTCTCCGAGACGAGGCGCGCGGTGGCGGCGAAGGTGCTCGGCTGCGAGACCAGGATGTGGGTCTGGCCGGAAAGTCCGGTGGTCCGGAAATAGGCCGCCCAGTCGAAGCCCGGCGCGTTGCGCGCGAAATCGGCGATCGCCCACCTGTTGTAGGTCGCCTCCTCGTCGCGATTCTGGACGCGGGTCCAGTGCGCCTCGGCGATACGGCGCTCGAAGGCGACGACGGCGGCGGCGCGCGCCGGCCCGTTCCGCTCGCCGGCAAGGGTCAGCAATTCGGCGAGATAGGCCTGGTAGGCGTTGCGCTTCTGGACCTGGCCCGCATCCTCGCTCAGATAGTAATCGCGGTCGGGAAGGCCGAGGCCCGACTGGGTCAGGCGCGCGATCATCTCATTGGGGTTGCGCTCGTCGCTGTTGACATAGCCGTTGAACGGCGCGGTGACCCCCTGGCGGAACAGGCGGCCCGCTTCGGCCGCCCAGTCGGCGCGGGTCGCGATCGCGCGGATCCGCCTCATCATCGGCTGCAAGGGCCTGATGCCGGCGGCGTTGACCGCGGCCTCGTCCATGAAGCTCGCGTAGAAATCGCCGATCCGCGAGCCGGGCGTCCGGGCCGCTTCCTGCAGAATGTCCCGGGTGCGCGTCTGCGAGAGGTCGGCGAGCACGGTGAACATGCCGTAATTGGCGCGGTCGGCGGGGATTTGCGTGGTCCGGTCCCAGTTGCCGTTGGCGTAGGCGTAGAAGCTGGCGCCCGGGGAGACGTTGCGGTCCATGCCGGCGCTGTCGAAGCCGAACGTGCCGAGCTGCGGGCGGTTCGCCGCGCCCTTGGCGGCCGGCGCGGCCTGATGGCTGGCGGCGAGCGTCGCCATGGAGCCGAGGATGACGGCGGTGGAAGCGGCGAGGATATAGCGCTTGCGCATGGAGGCGAATCCTGTGGTTTCGGGTGTGTGATCGACCTATAGCAGTCCGCAGGCGCCGATCAATCGGGCACCGTGCCGGCATGGGCGCGCCGCCGCCACTTACGCGCCACCCACCAGCGCCAGACGAAGATCGCGACCAGCCAGCCGATCAGCGCGCTCGCCAGCGCGACGATGAAGAGGCCGATGACCAGGGCCGGCGCCGCGTCGGAGGCCAGCCAGGACAGCCATTCGCCAAGCGGCGCACTGCGCGAATACATGTCGGTGATCGCGCCGCCGTCGGCGTGGAAGCCGAACAGATTGCCGACCGGCAGCGAGGCGAGGATCAGGAAGGGGGTGGTGAAGGGGTTGGTGAGAAAGGTCATCCCCGCGGCGATCGGGATGTTGCCCCTGACCGGCACGCAGAACAGAGCGGCGCCGATGATCTGCACGCCCGGGATCAGGAAGAAGACGCCGACGAACAGCCCCATGGCGACTCCGCGCGGCACCGAGCGGCGGGTGAAGCGCCACAATTCCGAATGAAGGATGCGCTTGCCGAACGGCTTCATCCAGCGGCTGCGCGCGAGTTGCTCGCGGCTCGGCATGTTGTCCACCACCCAGCGGTCGACCCAGGACTTCTTAGGGGCGGGCGGAACGGGAGTCTTGGGAGTGGGATGCGGCGGCACCGCGGGAGGGGGCGCCTCAGCCATGCTGCCTCATAAGGCGGCCCTGCTCGCGCTTCCAGTCCTTCTCTTTCTCATATTCGCGCTTGTCGTGCGCCTTGCGGCCCTTCGCCAGCGCGATCTCGATCTTCGCCCGGCCGCGGCTGTTGAAATAGATCGAAAGCGGCACGATCGTCATCCCCTGGCGGGCGACCGCACCGTGCAATTTGGCGATCTGGCGGTGGTTGAGCAGCAGCTTGCGCGGCCGCTTGGGCTCGTGGTTGTGGCGGTTGCCATGGCTGAATTCGGGGATGTTGGCGTTGATCAGCCAGACCTCCTCGTCCTTCACCTCGGCATAGGATTCGGCGATCGAGCCCTCGCCGAAGCGAAGCGACTTCACCTCGGTCCCGGTCAGCGCGATCCCGGCCTCGTATTTCTCCTCGATCGCATAATCGAACCGCGCCCGCCGATTCTCGGCGACCACCTTCTTCTTGTCGAACTCCTCGGGGCGGGGACGGGCCATGGCGCAGCGCCATAGGGGCTGTCAGGCCGCAGGGGAAGCGCCGGACCCGGGAGCGTCTCGACACTCTCATATTCCCTCCCCCTCGAGGGAGGGTTAGGGAGGGGGTGTCGGGCGTTCGCGAATGTTCTCGGAAGCCGAACCCCCTCCCCCTACCCCCTCCCCGCCGGGGAGGGGAGATTTACGGCGGTCCACCGTCTCCAAGTCCATCAACGCGGCGGCAGCAATTCGGGGCGATATTCGAAATGCATGGTGTCGAAATGCGTCCACTTGCCGCCCCAGATGAAGCCGTGCCGCTCGAAGATCTCGACGATCTCCCAGGGGATGCGGTTGCGGTAGCGGGCGCCCTCGCCGCCCGACCAGCGCCAGTAATCGGACTGGGCCACGTTGATGTCGATGGCGACGCCGTAGGCATGCATGCTGCGCTGGTCGGTGCCGGCGATGACCCGGCAATTGTAGGTACCGGCGGAAGGAACGAGGTAGCGGGTCATCGCCGGCGGCAGCCGTTCGAGGTCGCGTATCACCGCTTCGAGCCTGTCGGCGACTCCGTTGACGCTCGTCACCTGCAGCGGCGCGCCGCCCCGCCCCGGCATCCAGCGCACGGTGCGCAGCCGCGGCGTCACCTCGCCGCGCCGGCAATCGCCGTAGACGCGGTCGAAGAAGGGCTCGTAGCGCGCCCGCCCGGGATCCTCGCCATTGCGCGGCGGGCCCGACGGGCGGCCGGGGACGTAGCGGTCGGCGAACATGTCGTCGAGGTCGGGCCGGCGCACCCGCTGCGCCGAGGTCTTGCCCTCGACGCCGTCCGAGATCGCCAGCCTGGTGCCGTCGCGCAGCACGACATGGGTGGCGTCGACCGAGGCGACATGGTCGGGATAGGCGCGGGCCAGCGCGGCGGGGCCCGGCGCGGCGTCGGAGGGCGGGGCGGGCGGCGCAGGCGCGGCCTGGCCGTTGGCGGGACTGTTGCCGCAGCCCGCCCCGCACAGCAGGGCGAGACCAAGGGCGGCAGCGCTATACGAGCCCGGCATGATCGAGGGCCGCGTCGACGGCGCGGCGGCTAGCGTCGGAAGCCGGGGTCATCGGCAGACGCAGATCGGCGGGGAAATCGGGGCGGACCCGGTTCACGGCATATTTGACCGGACCCGGCGAGGCATCGCTGAACAAAGCGGCGTGAAGCGGATATAGTCTGTCCTGCAATATGAGCGCCGCCTGCCAATTTCCTGAAAGGCAAGCATTCTGGAAGTCGGCGCACAGCCGCGGCGCGACATTGGCGCTGACCGAGATGCAGCCCGTTCCGCCCATCGCGTTGAAGCCCAAAGCCATGTCGTCATTGCCCGAAAGCTGGACGAAGTCCGCGCCGCAGGCCGCGCGCTGGGCGGAGACGCGGGCGAGGTTGCCGGTCGCGTCCTTGACCGCGACTACATTGGCGATCCGCGCCAGCCGCGCCATGGTTTCGACCGCAATGTCGGTGATCGTGCGCGACGGCACGTTGTAGAGAACGATCGGAATATCGACCGCTTCGGCGACCGCGGCGAGATGGGCGTAGATGCCCTCCTGATTGGGCCGGTTGTAATAAGGCGGCACGTGCAAGGCGGCGTCGGCGCCGGCCGCCTTGGCCGCGCGGGTCAAGGCGATCGCCTGCCTGGTGTCGTTGGAGCCGCAGCCGGCAATCACTGGGACCCGGCCAGCCGCCGTCTCGACGCAGGTTTCGACGACCTGGCCATGCTCGGCCGAATCGAGCGTCGCGCCCTCGCCGGTGGTTCCGCAGGGAACGAGGCCGTGGCTTCCCTGCTCGATCTGCCAGGCGACGAAGCGCCGGTAGGCGTCGCGATCGAACGCTTCGTCGCGAAATGGCGTCACCAGGGCCGGGATCGAGCCGGAGAACATGCATCGCTCCTTCACGTTCCGGCCGCCCCCGTCTTAGGGTCGGAGCCGAACGGCGCGGGGACCGTTCTAACGAGTGATAAGGAGAGGATCATCATTCTGTCCAGCATGCATCGGAAAGCGGCCCTCATCCTCCTGTTGGGGACGTCGGCGGCCGCGGTCACCGCGCAGCGCGAATATCTGCAGCCCGATCCCCGCCCCGCCGCCGTCTCCAGTCCGGTCGCTGGCGCCATCGCCCAGTGGAACGCCCTGCGGCAGACCGACAGCAACAATTTCTCGGCTTATGCCTCCTTCCTGACCCGCTATCGCGGCTGGCCCGGCGAGGCGGGGTTGCGGCGAAGCGCCGAGCGGCGGCTGTCGGCCGAGACTCCCCCGCCCAACGAAGTGATCCGCTACTTTTCCATATTGCCGCCGACGACGGCGGGCGGCGCCGCCAATTATGCGTTCGCGTTCCAGTTGGCGGGCCGGATGAGCGAGGCGCGCGAGATGGCGCGACGCGCCTGGCGGATGGGCGCGATGGGCCAGAATGACGAGATCCGCCTATACGGCGCGTTCAGCGGCGCCTTCACTCCCGAAGATCATGACGAGAGGCTCGAGACCCTGCTCGGCAATGGGGACACGACCAGCGCGATGCGCGCGATAGGCTGGGCCCGGGCGGACAAGAGGCCGATCTACGAGGCGCAGATCGCGCTGCAGCGGCGCGCGCCGGATGCGATGGCCCGCCTCTCCGCGCTGGACGGTTCGTCCGCGCGCGACCCGGGCCTGATCACGGACCGCGCGATCTGGCTGCGCGCTTCCAACCAGGGCGCCGCCGCCCGCTCCCTGCTCGCGGGGCGGCCGCGCTTCGATCGCCCCCCTGCCAATCCGGCCCGCTATCTCGACATCGCACTGACGCTGGCGCGCGGCGCTGCCAACGACCGCAACTGGCAGACGGCTTATGCAATCGCATCGCGGGTCGAGGATCTCTACGCGCCCGGCGCGGATGTGTCCGACCGGCCCTATGGCGAGCGCGACGATTATACGAGCCTGACCTGGCTCGGTGGGCAGGCCGCGATGTACCGGCTGAACCGGCCGCGCGAGGCTGCCCGCCTGTTCCTGCTCTACGCCCGCGCCGCGCGCACCCCGCAGACCCGGGCCAGGGGCTTCTACTGGGCCGCGCGCGCCGCCTCGGCGGCGGGCCAGCAGGCCGAGGCCGAGGGCTTGCTTCGCCAGGCCGCGAGCCCGGATAATTTCTACGGCCTGTTGGCGATGGAGCGGCTCGGGCGGACGCCGTCGCCGCCCACGGCCTCCCCTCCTCCCGATGCGAACGCGCGCGCCGCCTTCGCCCGTCGCCCATTGGCGGAGGCGATCCGCTACCTCGGCATGGTCGGCCGCCGCGCCGATCAGGGCCTCTTCGTGCGCGCATTGGCGGAGAGCCTGGAGAATGACCGTGAGCGTGTCGCCGCCGCTGAGTTCGGCCGGACGGTCGGGCGCCCCGATCTCGGCGTCTGGGTGTCGCGCGAGGCGCGCAACCGCGGCGAGAATTTCTACGACCGGGGCGGATTCCCCGAGGTCCAGATTCCGTCCGCCTACAGCCAGAACTGGGCGGCCGCGCACGGCATCATCCGCCAGGAAAGCTCGTTCGATCGGGCCGCAATGTCGCCGGTCGGCGCGCGAGGCATGATGCAGCTCATGCCCACGACCGCCCAGGCGGAGGCGCGCCGCGTGGGCGTACCCTACAATCTGGCCCGGCTGACCGAGGACGCGAATTACAACATCCTGATCGGCAGCGCCCATCTCACCATGCTGATGGACCGGCTCGGCGGCAATCTCGTGCTCGTCGCGGTCGCCTATAATGCGGGGATTGGGCGGGTGCCGCAGTGGATCGCGGCCAATGGCGATCCGCGCATGGCGGGCGTCGACACGGCCCGCTGGATCGAGGAGATCCCGTTCGCGGAGACACGCGCCTACGTCCAGCGCGTCGTCGAGAATGCGATGGTCTACGACATCATGCACCCGGAGCGCAGCCGCTCGCGGGGGCGGATTTCCTATTATGTGGGGCAGAACGCGCTGCGCTGAGCCTGGCCGAAGCATGTCGGTGGCTGGACTTTCCCGCCGCCGCCGCGCCAGATGGGGCAGTGAGCGACCGCCCCAATTTCATCACCCCCGCTGGCTACCGCAAGCTGCGCGAGGAATATGAGGCCCTCTTCGCCGGCGAGCGGCCGAAGCTGCTAGAGACGATCGCCTGGGCGGCGGCGAATGGCGACCGCTCGGAAAATGCCGACTACCAATATGGCCGGCGGCGGCTGCGCGAGGTCGACCGGCGGATCAACTTCCTCTCCCGGCGGATGAAGCAGGCCAAGGTCACCGATCCGGCGCGCCAGCCCGACAAGAGCCGCATCTGGTTCGGCGCCACCGTGACGCTCGCCGACGAGGAGGACAATGAGCGCGTCCTGACTCTGGTGGGCGAAGACGAGGCCGATGCCTCGGCGGGGCGGATCAGCTTCCATTCGCCGATCGCCCGCGCCGTCCGCGGGGCCGCGGTGGGCGACGTACGCAGGGTCACACTGCCGGGCGGGGAGAAGGATTACGAAGTGATGGCGATCGATTATCCCGACCCCCTCTCCCCGGCGGGGAGAGGGCTGGGGTGAGGGGTTTCGGTGGCCGAGAATGATCTCTGGCGCTCGACACCCCCACCCTACCCTCCCCCTCCAGGAGGAGGGTTTAGGTCTCGAGCTCGTCCGCCAGCTTTTCCAGTTCCGGGCTTTCCGGCGGCGGCCCCTTGGGGAGCGCCTCACCCAGCGCGTCGGCGACCCGGGTCAGAGCGGCGATGCGCGCCGACTTCTTGTTGTTGCCGTCGATCGCCGTCCAGGGCGCCCAGCGCGAGTCGGTCTCGGCGAACATCTCCTTGATCGCGTCCAGATAATCGTCGCGGCGGCCGCGGTTGCGGATGTCCTCGGCGTTGACCTTCCAGCGCTTCCAGGGATGGTCGAGCCGCGCCTTGAGCCGCTTGTCCTGCTCTTCCTGAGTGACGTGGAAGAAGAGCTTGACGATCACCGTGCCGGCGGCGGCGAGCTGGGATTCCAGCTCGTTGATCTCGTCATAGGCGCGACGCCATTCGGCCTTTTCGGCGAAGCCCTCGACGCGCTCGACGAGGACGCGGCCGTACCAGCTGCGGTCGAAGATCGCGATCTCGCCGGCGCCCGGCATGCGCGTCCAGAAGCGCCATAGATAATGATGCGCCTTTTCCTCTTCGGTGGGCGCGGCGATCGGCCAGACCCGGTAGCCGCGCGGATCGCACTCGGCGGTCAGCCGCTGGATCGCCCCGCCCTTCCCCGCCGCGTCCCAGCCCTCGCAGACGATGATCGCCGAGCGCTTGTGGACCAGATTGGCCACGAAAAGATGGGAAAGCCGCTCCTGCAGCGCGGCGAGGTCCGCCTCATAGTCGCCGGGATATTTCGCCCCCGACTCATAGTCCTTGAGCTTGATCGCCATCGCCGCGATCTAGCAGCCGCACTACTCGGGCGCCACGACCTTGGCCGGGTCTTTCGCACCTGTCCCGGAAGGGGGCACCAGGCGGATGTGAAGCTCGCGCAGCTGCCTCGCGGTCACCTCGCCCGGGGCGTTCATCATCAGATCCTCGGCGCGCTGGTTCATCGGGAAGAGCACGACCTCGCGGATATTGGGCTCGCCGGCGAGCAGCATGACGATCCGGTCGATGCCGGGCGCCGAGCCGCCGTGGGGCGGCGCGCCATATTTGAAGGCGTTGATCATGCCGGCGAAATTGGTGTCGACGTCGGCCTGGCTGTAGCCGGCGATCTCGAACGCCTTGTACATGATGTCGGGACGATGGTTGCGGATCGCACCCGAGCTCAGCTCGACGCCGTTGCAGACGATGTCGTACTGGAAGGCGAGGATGTCGAGCGGGTCTTTCCTCTCCAGCGCCTCGAGCCCGCCCTGCGGCATCGAGAAGGGGTTGTGGCTGAAATCGACCTTCTTCGATTCCTCATCATATTCGTACATCGGAAAGTCGACGATCCAGCAGAATTTGAAGGCATTCTCCTCGACCAGGCCGAGCGCCTCGCCGACTCGCGTCCGGGCGGCGCCGGCGAGCCTGGCGGCCTGGTCCGGCTTACCCGCGGCGAAGAAGATGCCGTCGTCGGGCCCAAGGCCCAGCGCGGCGATCAGCTTGCGGGTTTGCTCCTCGCCATGATTCTTGGCGATCGGCCCGCCAAGCTCGCCTCCCTTCTGGGTGATGTAGCCTAGCCCCGCATGACCTTCGGCGCGCGCCCATTCGTTCGTGTCGTCGAAGAATTTGCGGCTCTTCTCGGCGGTGCCCGGCGCCGGGATTGCGCGAACCACGCCGCCCTCGCCGACGATCCGGGCGAACAGGCCGAAGCCCGAGCCCTGAAAGTGATCGGAGACGTCGCTGATCAGGATCGGATTGCGCAGGTCCGGCTTGTCCGAGCCGTACTTCAGCATCGCTTCCTTGTAGGGGATTCGCGGGAACGCCCCCGCGGCCGTCACCGATTTGCCGTTCGCGAACTCCTCGAAGACGCCGGCGAGCACCGGCTCGATCGCTTCGAAAACATCGTCTTGCGTGACGAAGCTCATTTCGAAATCGAGCTGGTAGAATTCGCCCGGCGAGCGGTCGGCGCGGGCGTCCTCGTCGCGGAAGCAGGGAGCGATCTGGAAATAGCGGTCGAAGCCCGCGACCATGATCAGCTGCTTGAACATCTGCGGCGCCTGCGGGAGCGCGTAGAATTTGCCGGGATGGACGCGGCTCGGCACCAGATAGTCGCGCGCGCCTTCAGGCGACGAGGCGGTCAGGATCGGCGTCTGGAACTCGATGAAGCCCTGCTCGATCATTCGCCGGCGGATCGAGCCGATCACCTGGCTCCGGAGCAGGATATTGGCGTGGAGACGGTCGCGCCTCAGGTCGAGATAGCGATAGCGCAGGCGGATATCCTCGGGGTAGTCCGCCTCGCCCGCGACCGGCAGCGGCAGTTCCTCGGCCGCCGACTGCACGACCACCGTGTCGGCGACCACCTCGATCGCGCCCGTCGGCAGGTTCGGATTTGCCGCCTCGGGCCCGCGCGAAACCACCTCGCCCTCGATCGTCACCACCGATTCGGCGCGCAGATGCTCGAGCATGGCGAGCGGCTCGCTGCCGGCGCGGGCGACGATCTGGGTCAGCCCATGATGGTCGCGCAGGTCGGCGAACAGCACGCCGCCATGGTCGCGCTTCCTGTGCACCCAGCCCGACAGCTTCACCCGCGACCCGACGTCGCTCTCGCGGAGCTGGCCGCAATTGTGGGTGCGATAGGCGTGCATGGTCATGGCGTATGCGGCTTCTGCTCAAGGGTACAACGGCAGGCGCAGCGCGCCCCACCGCATCGGGATGCGCTCTCTAGCGCCTCCCCGCCGCTTCGTCACCCCATTGCCTTGACGCGCGCCGACGGCGGCCGCCGACTTTGTTGTTGCGCAGCGATGAGATGCGCGCGACAAAGAACAAAGTGCGCGTTCGGAGTCCGGCCAAGGCGTTGGTCATGGTATCGCCGATACCGCTGCCAGCCTCCAGTTGTAGACGGCTTCAATCCAATGCTGGAGGGCAAGATGGAGTCAAGACTTCCGACAGCGGCGTTTCTGGCCCTATTAGCCGGATGCTCCGGAACTAGCGGTTCGAACGAAACCGCCATGCCTTACAATGATGTGGCGACTGGGGTGAGGCTGGCGCGTGAATCGGTGTTCAGCGAAAGATCGAACGCGGTTCGCGCCACGCGCATGGCGGAATGCGCCGGCACCTTGATCAGCGTCGCCCAGGCGAACCCCCCCATCCATATTCCCGAACGCGTGATGGAAGCCTCCAGCCGGCTTTACAGCCTGGCCGTCCGGCTCGGTGCGACCACCGGACGGACGGCGGCCGACATGGCGCGGATCCGTGACGAGACGGTCGCCGCCAACCGCCAGCTCTCCCAGACGCAGCCCCGCCTCTATTCCGGATATCTGCAAAAGGGTTTCGACGGCTGCTACACCGGCGCGATCATGACCGACGATGAGCTCATCAACGGCCCCATCACATTCGACTCCAGCCCGGCCACGCTGGAGAACAGGATAGTTGAGAACAGTCTCTAGCGGGCCTTGCTCCATCGCCTTGACGCGCCTTCCGCGCGGTGTCAGCCTCCGCGGCTCGGCATCGATAGAGGGGGCGAGGATGAAAGCGGGACTGTGGATGGCCGTGTCGGCGACGCTGCTGGCCGCGGCCGCCTGCTCGGGCGGCCAGGACAAGGACGGCAATGCCGGCGCCTCGAACGGCCAGTCGGCCGGCTCCGGCCGCGACACCTCGCAGCGCGGCCCCGCGACGCGGATGCAGCTCACCCGAATCATCGACTGCTCGGAGGCCTTTCGCTCCGTCGCGACGCTCTACCGGGTGATGGGCGGCACCAGGACCGGCGCCGATGCGGACCGCTTGCGGCAATCTTCCGAGCAAAGGGATGCGGCGGCGCGGCAGCTGGCGATCCGGGCCGCGGCGGTCGGCGCGGAGCTCGGCATACCGGAAATCGAGGTCCGGAGCCAAATCCGCGAGGCGCGCGAACGAAGCCAGCGGGAAGCGCGCGTCGGCGATTTCGCGGACTTCGCGGTTCGCCAGGGCCGTGAAGCGGATCGCTGCGTCGCCGAATTGCCCGGGCTGCTCTGAGCCCGTCGCCGTTTTTTGCGCCGCGACGGCATCAGCCGCTTTGACCATGGTCGCGCGGCGCTTATAGGCGCGCCATGCTTATCCACCCGTTGATTACCGATACGGCGACTCTCGAATCCTTCTGCGAACGGCTCGCGCGCTCGCCCTTCGTCGCGGTCGACACCGAGTTCATGCGGGAGAACACCTACTGGCCGGACCTGTGCCTGTTCCAGCTGGCCAATAGCGAGGAGGCGGCCGCGGTCGATCCGAAGGCGGAGGGGATCGACCTCACCCCCCTCCTGAATCTGCTCGTCAACAACGAGCATGTGCTCAAGATCTTCCATGCGGGCGGCCAGGATATCGAGATCGTCTTCAACCTCACCGGCGGCACCCCCCATCCCCTGTTCGACACCCAGATCGCGGCGATGGCGCTGGGGCTCGGCGAGCAGGTCGGCTATCAGAATCTCGTCGAGAGCCTGCTCGGGCGGACCCTGGACAAGGGCGCGCGCTTCACCGATTGGGCGCGCCGCCCGCTCGACAAGCGCCAGATCGATTATGCGATCGGCGACGTCACCCATCTCGCCGAGCTCTTCCCCAAGATGCTCGAGCGGCTGAAGCGGACCGGGCGCGGCGACTGGCTCGACCAGGAGATGGAGCGGATCGCCGACAAGGCCAATTACATCAACGATCCGGCGCTCGCCTGGAAGCGGGTCAAGATCCAGTCGCGCCGGCCCGACGCGCTCGGCAGGCTGAAGGCGCTCGCCGCCTGGCGCGAGATCGAGGCACGCTCCAAGAACTTGCCGCGCGGCCGGATCATGAAGGACGAGACCATGGCCGACGTCGCCGTCCATCCGCCCGCGAACCAGGAAGCCCTGGCCCAGGTGCGCGGCCTCTCCTCGGCCTGGAAGGGCAACGACATCGGCGCCCGGATGATGGAGGCGCTCGCTTATGCAGAGCCGCTCACCGCGTCCGAGCTGCCGGCGCGCGAGGATCGCGGCCCGGGGCTCGGCAAGGAGGGCGCGCTGGTCGCGGACCTCTTGAAGCTGCTGCTCAAGATCAGGGCGCGCGAGAGCAATGTCGCGCCGCGGCTGGTCGCCAAGTCGGAAGAGCTGGAGATGCTGGCGGCTGGACGCCGCGAGGGGCTGGCGATCCTGGAGGGCTGGCGGTTCGAGGAATTCGGCCGCGACGCGCTCGACTTGGTCGAGGGCAGGCTCGCCTTCGCGATCCGGGGCGGCAAGCTGATCATGACCCGCACCGCATTGGAGAGCGACAATGAAGAGCCTGATCGCCGCTTTGGCGCTGGGCCTGCCGGCCTGCGCGACGACGACGCCGGGTGAAGGCGCGCCGGAGGCCGCCGCCGGCGCCTGCAACGCCGCCGCGGCGAGGGCGCTGATCGGCAGGCGCGCGACGCACGCGCTGGTCGCCGAAGCCCAACGGCTTACGGGGTCGCGGCGGGTCCGCTCGATCCGCCCCGGCATGATGGTGACGATGGATTACAGCCCGGACCGCCTCAACATTCACATCGGCCCCGACGAGAAGGTCGAGCGCTTCGCCTGCGGCTAGGTTCGGGGTCGCCCGGACGGAATGGGCAAGCGAATTAGAATTACGGGGACACTATACTTAATTCAATAACTCTCCCAATTAAGTATAGTGTCCCCGTAATTCTCGGAGTGCCCCGCACTCCGCAGTCATGTCCGGGGGGACATGACGTGCCTGTTCAATTTCGCGGGGATGACGAGGGGCCTCAGGAGGCGGGTCTAAGGCCCAGCGCGGCGGCGAGGCTCTTCAGCCGGCGCCCCACGATCTCGCCGACCAGGGGCGCCTGCGCGGGATCGACCTCGAGGCGCAGCGTGTCGCCGTCGCGGCTGAGGCGGCTGCGCCGCAGGCCCGCGGCGACGCCACCGCTGAGCCTTTGCCCGAGCCGCATCGCATAGCCCCAGGCGGTGGCGCGCTTCAATTCGGCCGGCGTGGCGAGCGCCGCGATCGCCGGATAGGGCAGCTCGCGGCCCCCGCCGAAATTGCAGAACAGGGCCTGGGCGAGCCGCACCCGCCCGGGCGCGTCGATCGCCACCCAATTGCCGTGCAGCGCCATGTCGATGCCGCGCTCGGCGCGGAAATCGGGATGCGCCGCCCAGGCGATGTCGCCGAGCAGGCAGGCGGCGAGGCGCAGCCGCGCGCAGCGCGGATCGTCGTCGAACGCGGGCGCGATCCACTGATCGAGCAGGTCGCCATGCTGGGCGAAGCGGCCGAGCCCCGCTCCGGCCTCGCGCGCCGCCACGATGAGCGGATCGAGCCGGCGCTCGACACGCGGCAATTCGTCGTAGAGCAGGCCCTCGCGGATGCCGAAGCTGGAGACGATGAGACCGCCGGGTTCGAGCGCGCCGGCCAGCGCGTCGAGCAACAGATTGGCGTTGGGCAAAGTGGGGAAGCGCGAGATCGAGACCGAGCCCAGGTCCGGAATCGCGGCCCTGTCGCCGTTCAGCACCTCGCGCAGCTCGCGGGGGCGGCCGACCGGCAAATCATATTGGTGGGTGACGGGAAGCGGATGGCCGATCAGCGCCATGTCGAGCCGGGCCAGCGCGCGCCAGCTTCCCCCGACCAGATAGAAAGGCCGTCCGCGGCAGGCGCCCTCGAACCCCGCCGCCGCCGCCGCCTTTGCCACCCTCCTGGCGAAATGGCCCTTCGCGGCCAGCGCGTCGAGGCGCAGCACGCCGAGCGGCAGCGAGGCGCTGCGCAGCACCCGGCCGCCGGCGACCTCGACCAGCTCCAGGCTGCCGCCGCCCAGGTCGCCGACGATTCCGTCCGCTTCGGGTATCGCCGAGAGCACGCCCTGCCCCGCCCTCTTGCCCTCCTCGTCTCCCGACAGGATGCGCGGATCGAGGCCAAGCCCGCGTACGCGCTCGAGGAAAGCGGCGCCGTTCGAGGCCTCGCGCACCGCGGCGGTGGCGACGGTGCGGGTGCGCACCACCTTCATCTGGCGGACCAGCAGGCGGAAGCGCGCCAAAGCGGCGAGCGCGCGCGCCTCGGCTTCGGGAGCGATCGCGCCGGTTTCGCCGACGCCGCGCCCAAGCCCGGCCAGCACCTTTTCGTTGAAGATCACCGACGGGATGCGGGTCGCGCCCGAATAGACGACCAGGCGGACCGAATTGGAGCCGATGTCGATGATCGCGACCGGCTTCTCCGCGAACATCCCGGCCGCCCCCTAGAGCCGGCCGCGCCCACGACCCGTCACCCCGGGCTCGACCCGGGGTCCATCTTCTTCCGCATCCGAGGAAAGAAAGGTGGATGCCGGACCAGCTCCGGCATGACGAAAGTGGGGTGATACAACCATGGGCCCCCTAGGCCCGGCCGCGGGGGATGGTGAGCTTCCTGGGAGTCGCTTCGCTCGACTGCAGGGCGGCGCCGCGCCCCGACAGCGACGGGTTGGTCATGAAATAATGGTGGAGGTTGAACGGCTTCTCCTCGGGCAGCAAGGCGAAGCGCGTATAGCTGCCGTCGGCGTTGAGGTGCCAGCTCTGCTCGTTGTCGATGATGTTGGCGACCATCACCTGGTCGACGATCTGGGCGTGGACGGTGCCGTTGTCGATCGGCAGAGCATATTCGACGCGGCGGTCGAAATTGCGCGGCATCCAATCGGCCGAGGAAATGTAGACCTTCGCCTCGCTGTTGGGCAGCGCGTCGCCGTTGCCGAAGCACCAGATCCGGCTGTGCTCGAGGAAGCGGCCGACGATCGACTTGACGCTGATATTCTCGCTGAGCCCCGGCACGCCGGGCCTGAGGCAGCAAATGCCGCGGATGACGAGGTCGACGTCCACTCCGGCCTGACTCGCCTCGTAGAGCTTGTCGATGATCGCCGGATCGACCAGCGAGTTCAACTTGGCCCAGACCGCGCCGGGCTTGCCGGCGCGGACATTGGCGATCTCGGCGTCGATCATCGCCTCGATCTGCGGGCGCAGATTCTTGGGCGACATGGTGATCAGCTCGAGCGCGCGCGGCTCGATATAGCCGGTGATGTAGTTGAAGATGTCGGCGACGTCGCTGCCCACCCTGGGATCGGCGGTGAAGAAGCTGAGGTCGGTGTAGATGCGCGCCGTTACCGGGTGATAATTGCCGGTGCCGAGGTGGCAATAGGTGCGGTAGGTGCCGCCTTCCTCCCTGCGCACCACCATCGACATCTTGGCGTGGGTCTTCCACTCGATGAAGCCGTAGACGACCTGGACGCCGGCGCGCTCGAGCGCGTCCGCCCACATCAGATTCTGCTCCTCGTCGAAGCGGGCCTTCAATTCGACCACGGCGGTGACCGACTTGCCGGCCTCGGCGGCGGCGATCAGCGCGTTGATGACGGCGCTCTGCTTGCCGGCGCGGTAGAGCGTCTGCTTGATCGCGACCACGCCCGGATCCTCGGCCGCCTGCCTCAGGAAGGCGAGGACCACGTCGAAGCTCTCATAAGGGTGGTGGACGACGATGTCCTTGGCGCTGATCGCGGCGAAGCAGTCGCCGTCATATTCGCGGATCCGCTCGGGGAAGCGTGGGCTGTAGGGCGGGAATTTGAGGTCGGGCCGGTCCTCGTCGACCAGCAAGGCGAGGTCGGCGATGCCGAGGAAGCCGGTCGATTCGAAGACCAGAGCGTCCGAGGCGTCGATGCCCTCGCGGACCAATGCCTCGAGCTCGTCGGGTATATCGGCCTCGAGCTCGAGCCGGATCACCCTGCCCCGCCGCCGCCGCTTCAGCGCGGAGCGGAAGAAGCGCACCAGATCCTCGGCCTCCTCCTCGATCTCGATGTCGCTGTCGCGGATGATCCGGAAGGCGCCGCCGCCCAATATCCTGTAGCCCGGGAAGAGCTTGGCGATCTGGCGGCGGATGACGGTCTCGATCGGGACGTAGCGCGCCGCCTCGCCGGGCAGGCGGGTGAAGCGCGGCAAGGTGGCCGGCACCATCAGCAATTCGCGGATCGGCTCGCCGTCGGAAATGCGCCTGAGGTCGAAAATCAGCGAGAAGCCCTTGTTCGGAATGAACGGGAAGGGATGCGCCGGATCGATCGCCTGCGGGGTGAGCACGCGCGAAATATGGTCGTCGAAATGGCGTTCCAGCCATTCCGACTCCGCTTCGCTTATCTCGTCATTGCCGAGCACGACCATGTCCGCCTCGCGCAAGGCGCCGCGCAGGTCGGTCCAGACGCGCTGCTGGCTGGCGGTGAGCGCGTCGGCCTCGCTGGCGATGGCGGCGAGCTGCTGGCCCGGATTGAGCCCGTCGGCGGACATCTCCGCGACGCCCGCCAGCTGCTGCCCCTTGAGGCCGGCGACGCGGACCATGAAGAATTCGTCGATATTGTTGCCCGAAATGGAGAGGAAGCGCAGCCGCTCGAGCAGGGGGTGGGCGGTGTTGCAGGCTTCCTCGAGCACACGCCGGTTGAAGGCGAGCCAGGAGAGCTCGCGGTTGAAATAGCGCGCGCCCGGCGCCTCGGCGGGAGGGGCGGCGCGGGGGTCGGGATCGTTGGCGGCGGCGGGCTGAGCCATCACCCGGCGCTCCTGGCGCGGAAGATCAGCCCAGCCTCGTCGAGCGCCCGCTTGGCGAGCGGGACGGTCATCCGGCGGTGATGGGAGAGCATCACCCGGTCGAGGATATCCACGATCATGATCACCGCGATATAGGAGCGTTCGATGCGCGGCACCAGATAGTCGGCGAGCTCGGGCGGCGCGGCGATGCCGCGGTCGCCGAGCAGCTTGAGGATGAGCTGGCCGAGCAAGGCGTCGTCGGGCGGCCCGATCTCGACCTGGGGCGTGGCGGCGAGCCGCGAGCGAAGGTCCGGCAGCTTGATCTTCCACGCCGGCGGCGGCGCGTCGCCGATGATGAGCAAAGGCCGGCGCCGCGCCTGGGCGTCGTTCCAGGCGTGGAACAGCGCCTCCTCCTCGTGGCTTTCGGCATTGTCGAACAGCCGGCCGCCGGTCTTGCGCACGAAGATCCGGCCGAGCAGGCTGCGCCCCGATTTGCGCGGGCCGGTGACCAGGGTCGCCATGACCGGCCAGAGCGACCAGCGGGCGAGGTGCTCGAAGGCGGCGCGATTGGCGTCGGAAAGCAGGAAATCCCCGTCCCGGTCCGCCACCGGCCAGGCCAGGGGAAGCGCGATCTGGTCGGCCGGGCCGCTCAGCGCGAGATCCTCAGCGTATTGCCGTTGACGACGCTGACCGCCCAGCCCTGCGCGCGCAGCGCCGCCTGGAACGAGGCGGCATCGCCGGCGAAGGTTACCCGCATCACCGAGGTGCCGCCGGGCGCGAGGCTGATCGTGATCGCCGAGGTGACGCCGCTGGCCCGGCTCACCGAGAGCTCGGCCTGCTGGACCGCGCCGGCATTGGGGGTCGCGACCTGGAGGTTGAAGGTCTGGCTCGGCGCAGTCGGCACCGGCGCCGTCGGCGTCTCCTCGGCGCCCTCCTCCGCGATCGGGTCCTGCGCCGTCTCCTCAGGCGCGGGCGGAGGCGGCGGCGCGAGGATCACCAGGCTTGGATCGGGCCTGAGCAGGCCCTGGTCGAAGGCCCGGCGGAAGAGCAGGTCCATCCGCCGCACGCCCTCGTCCAGCATGGCCTGCATGCCGGAGCTGTTGGCGACGCGCAGCGTGAAGCGGCCGAGGAAGATGGCGTCGGGCCCGTAGCGCGCGGTGAAGATGCCGACCGCCGGGCCGCCCGGATAGAGCCGCCGGACCTCGACCTCGGCGACGAGGATGTCGGCCGCGCCATATTGGTCGAGCAGCATCCGCCACCAGCCGCGCCCGCGCCGGTGGGTCTGGGAGAGGTTGAGCAGCATCGGATCCAGGCCGCGGCCGGCGGTGCGGACATAGTCGATCGGGCTGCCCGAGGTGCGGAACTGCGCCCAGGCGCGCTGCCAGCCGTTGCGAAACTCGAAGCTGTAGGCGGTCGAGCCCGAGGTCATCACCGGAATCAGCAGCATCGGCGCCGACCGCGCGGTGAAGCCGGAAACGCCGAGCAGCTGGGCGGTGCGGGCGCGGTCGAAGAGCACGCCCAGCCGCGCGATGTAGCGGCGCGGCCCGATCTGCTCCTGCTCGATGACGATCCCCGAGACGATCCCGCTCAGCGTGGATTCGGGCAGATCGGGCGCTTCGGCCTGGGGGCGATTGTGGGTGCGCGCCCAGAGCATCCGCCAGCCGAGCAGCTGGGCGCGGCGCCAGCCTTCCGAGCGCGCCGCCTCGGCATTGGCGGCGCTGACGTCGACCTGGACTCCGCTGATCTCGAGATTGGACATGCTGTCGACCGGGGCGATGCCGCGGTCGGAACCCTCGAGCTGGGCGTAGAGGATGGAGCCCCCGACGACCAGGATCAGGGCCACGACCGGAATCAGCAGGGCAAGCGGGCGGCGGAGCGGCGTCACGCGCGTCTTTTGGCGAGTTGGCCGTGGAAATCCAAGCGGGTTCATGGTTAGGCGGCGCGATGGACGAAGATGAACGCTATACCTACAGGCGAGCGGGCGTCGATATCGCGGCCGGCAATGCGCTGGTGAAAGCAATCGGGCCGCTCGCCAAAGCGACGGCGCGGGCGGGCGCCGACGCGGCCCTGGGCGGGTTCGGCGGCTTCTTCGACCTCAAGGCCGCCGGCTATCGCGATCCGCTGCTGGTCGCGGCCAATGACGGGGTCGGCACCAAGCTCAGGCTCGCCATCGGCAGCGGCCGCCATGACGGGGTCGGCATCGACCTCGTCGCGATGTGCGCCAACGACCTGATCGTGCAGGGCGCCGAGCCGCTCTTCTTCCTCGATTATTTCGCCTGCGCGCAGCTCGACGCGGGCGTCGCCGAGCGGGTGATCGCGGGCATCGCCGAGGGCTGCAAACTGGCGGGCTGCGCGCTGATCGGCGGCGAGACCGCGGAAATGCCCGGAATGTATGCCGAGGGCGACTACGACCTGGCCGGCTTTTGCGTCGGCGCGGTCGAGCGGGGTGAGGCGCTGACCGGCGATCATGTCGCCGCCGGTGACGTCATATTGGGGGTGGCGTCGTCGGGCATTCACTCGAACGGCTTCTCGCTCGTCCGCCGGCTCGCCGCCGACAAGGGCTGGAAGCTCGACCGCCCGGCCCTGTTCGATCCCGACAGGCTGCTCATCGAGACGCTGCTCGAGCCGACGCGGATCTACGTCAAGGCGCTGCTCCCCGCGATCCGCGCCGGCAAGGTCCGTGCGCTGGCCCACATCACCGGCGGCGGCCTTCTGGAGAATATCCCGCGGGTGCTTCCAAAGGGCCTCCACGCCCGCATCGACGCCGGCGCCTGGCCGCAGCCGCGGCTGATGGCCTTCCTCCAGGCGCAGGGCAATATCGAGCCCGGCGAGTTCGCGCGCACTTTCAACTGCGGGATCGGCATGGCGCTGGTCGTAGCGAGAGATGACGTAAAGATCGTCACACAAGCATTGGAAAACGCTGTAGAACAGACCTTCGAAATCGGCCGCCTGGAGCCCGGTGAACGGGGCTGCACCGTGACCGGGCCGGCGGAAAGCTGGGCGTCGCGCGAGGCCTGGAGCGCCACCCATCATGGCTGAGCCGGCCAAGGCTGAGCCAGTGCGCGTGGCGGTGCTGATCTCGGGCCGCGGCTCCAACATGCTGGCGCTGTCCGAGCACAAGCGCCGCGATCCGGAACGCGCCTACAGGATCGTGCTGGTCGCCTCGAACGCGCCCGACGCGCGCGGCCTCGTCCTCGCCAAGAGGCTGGGCATCCCGACTTGGACGGCGAGCCACGGCGGCATGAAGCGCGCCGATTATGACGCCATGATCGACGAGACGCTGCGCGCTCATGACGTCGAGGTCGTGGCGCTCGCCGGCTATATGCGGCTCCTCTCCGCCGGGTTCGTGTCGAAATGGGAGGGGCGGATCCTCAACATCCACCCGAGCCTGCTGCCGCTGCACAAGGGGCTCGATACGCATCGCCGCGCATTGCTGGCCGGCGACGAATATGCCGGCTGCTCGGTCCATCTCGTCACCGCCGATCTCGATTCGGGCCCTGTCCTCGCTTCGGCGCGGGTCAAGATCCTGCCCCGCGACGATGCCGAAAGCCTCGCCGCGCGCGTGCTCGAGGAGGAGCACCTCCTCTATCCGCTCGCGCTGGAGGAATATTGCCGGGCCTTGCGGCAGGCCGGCTCCTAGTTCCCCGGCGAAGGCCGGGGTCCAGTCTTCTCAGTCGCCAGGCCTGGGCCCCGGCCTTCGCCGGGGAACGCCGTGGTTTGCGGACGGGTCTATTCGCGCCAGCGCACCGTGCCGTCGGCGGCGATCGTGATCCCCGAATCGGGGAAATCCTGCGCGGTCAAGGCGGCGATGCGGCGGGCGGCGCCGCCGCTCGCGTCGTAATAGGGGCCGCCGGGCCGATCCTGCCGGGCCGAGACGATCCTTGCCGCGAGGAGGCGGCCGTCACGGGCCACTTCGAGCGCGGCGATCGGTGCCAAGGTGCTGGTGCCGCGCAGGCTGAACCGGCCGTAGGTCCAGAAATTGCCGAGGCTGTAGGCGATGAAGCGGCCGCGATAGACCTCGATCGCGCGCGGAATGTGCGGTCCGTGGCAAAACACGATGTCGGCGCCGGCGTCGACCGCGGCATGGGCGAAGGCGTAGGGATTGCCCCTGTTCTCGCCGAGGAAAATCTCGCCCGCCCGGGTGATCGCGCTGCGCCCCTCGCCTTCCGCGCCGATATGGCAGGAGACGATGACCATTTCGGCCCGGCGCCCGGCCTCGCGGACGATGGCGGCCAGGCGTCCCAGGTCGGTGACCTGCATGATTCCGGGGTTGTGGCCGAACGCGACCAAGGCGACGCGAGTGCCGTCCGGGAGGGTCTGGACGCCGATCCTCGTTGCCGGCGTGTCGGCGCCGCTGACGGCGAGGCCGGCCTGGGTCAGATGGCGATAGGTCTCGGCGCGGCCGGGCTCGCCGAAGTCGCGGCTATGGTTGTTGGCGTTGGAGACCAGGGTGAAGCCGGCGCGGCGCAGATATTGTGCGTGGAAGGGCGGGCTGCGGAAGGTGAAGCAGACCCGGGGATTGCCGCAGGCCTTGGCGTTGTCCGAGCGGGTGTGGATCGTGCCCTCGACATTGCCGAAGACGACGTCGCCGCCGCGGAAAAGCCCCGCGATCTCCGGGCCGAGCAGCTCGGCGGGATCGGCGTTGGGCGTGATCCGCGAGTCCATGACCGGCGTCGGCCAGTCGCTGCCCATCATGATGTCGCCGACGCCGACGACGCGGTAGCGGTCGCGCGGACCGCGGCGCCCGGCCGCGCCCGGGCGCGTCGCCTGCGCGCTCACGCCGGCCGCGGCCCCCGTGTAAATCTCTTCCTGGGGCACGGCGGGCCGCGCGGAACTCCACGATTCGGGCCCGGCGGCGGTTTCGACCGGCACCGTCACCGCGGGCGCGGCCGGCGAGGGTCCGAGCCGGCCGGTGCCGATCGCGAGCGCGGCCGTCGCCGCCCCCACGCCCAGCGAAACGATCGCCAAGCTCTTGAATTTCAACGCTCTACCCTCCCGAACGGCCGAGTCGCGGTCGCTACCCCGATTGCATAGCAGGCAAACGCCGACGCTCCGAATCGCCCGCGCTCCAATCCGGGACCGGAACGTTCGTCCCATCCCCATCACGACTCGCCGTACTTTCGTTGCATCCTCGGAACCATGCGGTCATGGGTCCGGACGGATCACGGGATAGCGTATCTCTTCCCACGATAAGACGTGAAACGCCGCACCGCGCGACATTCGTCGTTCGCGCGCATTGCCGGCTTTTGGCGCATTTGTTGGAGTATTGAATGTCTGTTTTTGGAAAGCCCTTTGCGGTGGCGCTTGGCGCCGTCGCGCTTTCCGGCACCGCGATGGTGCCCTTTGCCTACGCCCTCGCCGGATCGTCCAGCGAAGCGCAAGTCGCCCCTCAGATCGCCCCCCAGCCAACTCCCGTCGCCACGCCAGCCGTGCTGGCGCCGCCGGAAGCGGCCGTCGCGCCCACGGCCGATGAGGAGGCTCCTCCGGCCGAAGCCGCGCCCTCCCCGCCCGCCCCTCCCGCGAGCCAGGTGGTCGACGCCGAATTGACCTGCCTCGCCAAGGTCGTCGTCCACGAGGCCGGAAACCAGTCGCGCCAGGGTCAGATGGCGGTCGCCCAGGTGGTGATGAACCGCGTCAACGATCCGCGCCGCCGCTTCGGCCGCACGATCTGCGGCGTGATCATGCAGCGCGGCCAGTTCTTCAACGTCCACGCCTACAATCCGTCCCGCACCAACGCGCGCTGGCGGACCGCCGTGGAAATCGCCCGCCAGGCGCGGGACGGCACCCATCCGCCGGTGATCGGCAACGCGCTCTTCTTCCACGCGGCCTATGCCCCGCCCTTCCGCGGCCGCGCCCGCGTCGGCCGGATCGGCGACCACGTCTTCTACCGCTAGAACCGCAGGGTCATCCCGGCGAAAGCCGGAAATTGGGGACAGTATATATTTTCCTCGGTGGCCGCGCCTTCCGGTTCGGCTGGAAATTGGGGACAGTATATATTTTCCTCGGCGGCCGCGCCTTCCGGTTCGGCTGGGGCGGGAAAAATATATGCTGTCCCCATCATTCCTCCAGCCGGACGTCGCGCGCCGCCGGCTCCTGGCCGGCGAAGCGCAGGTTCATCACCGAGCGCCAGCCCTTGTGCATCGATTCGACCGGCCGGTTGACACCCAATCGGGCGGTCGCGTCGTACCAGGTCTCGGTCACCGAGACGATTTTCGCGCTCGTGTCGGTCGGGTGCAGCTCATAGGCCCAGCCGCGCAGCGTATGGGCGTTGAACACCAGCAGGAACAGGGTCGCGATGGCGATGATCGTGCCTGCCCATTTGAGCCCGTCATGCGGCAGCGGCTCGGCCGGTTCGGGCAGGTCGACCGGCGAGGAGGTGTGGGCGAGCCCGGTCGGATCGGGAAGCGGCGCCCGCTCGGGCTCCGTCCTTTCGATCTCTTCCGTGGCTCCTACCTTCTCAGGCATTTCGTTCGTCCCCGTCAGAATTGGTAGTAGATGAAGGGCGCGACGCCTTCCGGGCGCATCGCGTCGACGATCAGGATCAGCACGCCGACCCCCAGGCCCACCCAGATCGCCGGGAGCGCCCGCACCCGCATCGCCACCCGCTGGATCGTATAGGGCGGCGCATAGTGGAAGCTCATCCCGACGAGGATCATGGCGAGCAGGGCCGGGGTCAGCAAAGCCGCCGGGCCGCCGGCGGTGAAGATGCCGGAGATGAAGGCGAGCGCGCTCTCGAAGCTGGTCGCGCGGAAGAATATCCAGCCGAGCAGCACGATGTGCAGCGTGACGATCACGCCGACGACATTGGGCAGGGGCTTCCACCCCTTCGGCCGGAACTCGCGCCACAACCGCTCGACCGCCAGCACCGAGCCGTGCAGAGCCCCCCAGATCACGAAGTTCCAGCTCGCGCCGTGCCACAGGCCGCCGAGCAGCATCGTCGTCATCAAGGCGAGGCAGAGCCGCGCCAGGCCGTGCCGCGAGCCGCCCAGCGAGACGTAGAGATAGTCCCTCAGCCAGCTCGACAGGCTGATATGCCATCGCCGCCAGAAATCCTGCAGCGAGGAGGCGCGATAGGGCTGGTTGAAATTGTGCGGGAAGCGGTAGCCGAGCAAGGCCGCGAGCCCGACCGCCATGTCGCTATAGGCGGAGAAGTCGCAATAGATCTGGACCGCATAGCCGTAGACCGCGGCGATCAGGTCGATGCTTCCGTGCGCGCTTGGATCGAAGAAGACGGTGTCGACCAGCCCGGTCGCCAGCTCGTTGGCGATCACCGCCTTCTTGAACAGGCCCCAGACGATCAGCGAGAGCCCCATCGCCGCCATCCCGCGGGTGAGCTCGGGGACCTTCCTGAACTGCGGGATGAGGTGCGAGGCGCGCACGATCGGGCCCGCCACCAGATGCGGGAAGAAGCTCATCAGCAGGACCATGTCGAGCAGGCTCGCCGGCCCGGCCTTCCGCCGGTAGACGTCGATGACGTAGCTCATCCCCTGGAAGGTGAAGAAGGAGATGCCGACCGGGAGCACCACCTGCATGATGGCGAGGTCGCGGCCCCAGCCCAGCGCGTGGAGCAATTGATCGACCTGCTCCATGAAGAAGCCGTAATATTTGAAGAAGCCCAATATGATCAGGTTGATGGCAATGCCGACGCCTAGCCAGATCTTCCTGAGCTTCGGCCGGTCCTCGGCACTGACGATCAGCCGCGCCGCGCCCCAGTTGAGGATTCCGCTCGCGATCAAGAGGGCGACGAAGCGCGTGTCCCACCAGCCGTAGAAGATCCAGGAGGCGACCAGCAGGACGATCTTGCGCCACTCGTTCGATCCCCTGAGCGCCCAGGCGAGCGCGAACACGATCAGGAAGAAGAGGCCGAAGGTGAGCGTCGGGAACAGCATCTGCTACGGACGCCTGCGATCGCCGGCCGGCTGCGGGCCGGAGCCGGCGGCGGCGAGCGCGCGGACGAAATCGGCATCGATCATGCCGCCGATCCGGTCGCCGCCGCTGCGGCTGAAATGGACATGGTCGCCGCGCATCTGCTCGGTGAGCCGCCACTGATGGGCCGCGCAGCGCCCGCCCATCGCCGCCGCCCAGTTCCAGAAGGCGACGCGCATCTGCCGCGCGACGCGGAGCTGGCGCTCGCGCACGAGGCTCAGCCCTCGCGGTTCGAACCAGCCGTCGCCGCAGTCCCGCGACGGATCTGCGATGGCCGCCTGACGGGTAGCGGCGTCGGGCGGGCCGAGCAGGAGGATCGGCACGCCGGCGCCGGCGAGCCGCCGGATCCGCGCGATCTGGGCGCGCAGCACGGCTTCATAGGCGTCGCCGCCGCCGCTGGCCGAGAAGCCCTCGTTGGTGCCGAAGGCGAGCACGATCAGATCCGGGCGGTAGGCGGCGAGCTCGGCGCGGACGACGGCATCGTCGGTCCGGCCGAAATGGGTGAGCTGGGCGCCGACCACGCCGAGATTGGAGAGGATCACTCCGCCCCTTCTGCGGAAGGTGCCGATCGAAGTGATGCTGACCGGGCCGTCATCCTCGGTGGTGACCGAGACCGAGGAGACCGGCGCGGCGCTGTCGACGGCGTGGCAGGCCGGCAGCCGGCGCGGCGCATTCAGGCTCCAGCGCCGTTCCTCCTCGCCCATCCTGAGCTGGATGGTGCCGCCGCCGGGCTGGGCGACCGCGCACAGCACGACGCGGTCGAAATATTGGTCCGGCGAATCGGCGCTGACGCCGATCGTCTGGCCGGGCGCGCTCGCCGTCTGCGTGAAGCCCGAAATGCCGAGCGCCGGGCCGCCCTCGCGATAGCGGCTGCCGAAGATCGCGCTGACGCTCCAGCCGCTGGTCTGCCTGGCGGTGACGCCCCAGGTGAGGTAGCCCGCATAGGGCCGGCCGGCGGCGAGCGCGCCGCGGCCGCCGGCGCCGTGGCGCGTCTGCAGCCGGCTGCGCCAGCCGTTGGTGATATTGTCGCCGGCGGTGTGGCTGTCGCCGATCTGGATGATGTGGACCGGCTGGCCGCTCTCGCGGCGGCTCGCCCTCAGCCGCGCCAGAAAGGGAGCGAGCGACTCTCCGTAGCAGAGCCGGGCGTTGCAGCGCACTTGGTCGGGCGCCTGCGCCACCGCGACGGCGGCGGCCGCGCCGATGAGCGACAGCATCAGCCCGGCGATCCGCCCTCGCGTCTGCCGCGGCTTGAGGTTGGAGGCGGCGCCTGGCGCTGGGCGCTCTGGCCGGCCTGGGCGCGCGCCGAGGCGACCGAGCGGCGGATGCGGTCGGTCAACGGGCGCATGACGATGATGTAGCCCGGAATGGTCATGTGGATGCCGTCATTGGTGCGCGCGTTGACGCGCGCGCGTGTGCGCGGGTCGACCAGATAGGGTGCGTAGCGGCCATTGGTGTCGGCGCTCAGCGTCGCCGTCTCGAAATAGGGCACGCCCAGCGCCTGCATGCGCGCGGCATAGAAGGCGTTCATCCGGCGCACGTCCGCGTCGAACGCCGCCTCGCGCATCTTCGGCATGCCGACCCAATAGACCTGGACACCCCGCTCGCGGAGCAAGTTAACCACCGCGGTCACCCGCTCGGTGACGATGCGCTGCCAGCCCTCGCTCATGAAGGTATTGCCACGGCCGTCGAGGTAGATGCCCTGCGTGTCGTTGGCGCCGAACGAGACGATCGCGATCTCGAGCGGCTGGCGGTCGAGCTTCGAACGGATGTCGTCGAGCAGGTTGAGGCTGCGATAGCGGGTGAAGCCGGTCGAGCGCTCTGAAAGTTGGTGGACCTCGAAGCCGTCGTCGCTGCGCAATATGTTGTAGAGCCCGGCCCAGACGCCGTCGCCGAAGCTGTCGCCGAACACGCCGATATGGATCTTGCGGTTCTCCGCGATCGCCGAGGCGAGCCGCGGTGCAGGCGCGTCGGTCGCGCGGGCCTGGGCCTCGCCGACCGGCGCCGCGGCAGCCGCCGCCTGCACGGGCGCCGCCGCCTGGGTCTCCGGGTTCGTCGCGCCGCCGGTGAAGAAGGAGATGCCGACGACCGCGCCCACCGCGATGCCGATGAACAGCACCAGGGTCCGGTCCAGGCCAAAAAGCACTTTGTTCATCGGGCGCGCAACTGACCCCTCGCAACCAGGCGCGGCCCGGATTCCGGGTCGAATGACCCGTGCCCGCCGCCCGCGCGATATATGTTCGAATCGCCCGATCTTGGCAAGAGTCGCGCCGCCGCCGCGGCCGGCATTTTCCCCTTGGCGCCAAGGGCTTTAGAGCGGGACCCCGCGCATCAGGTCGTCGAACAGCATGCGGCCGATCCGGTCGCCGCCCTCGCGGGTGAAATGGATATGGTCGTCGCGCATCAGCCCGGCCGCATGCCACGTCCGCGAAGCACAGCGCCCGCCCATCGCGGCCTCCCAGTCCCAGAAGGCCAGGCCCAGCTCGCGCGCCACCGCGCGCTGGCGAGCGCGTATCTCGCCGAGCGGCCGCGGGGTGTAATGGCCGCCGCCGCAATCGCCGCCGGCGGCCTCGGCGTTGCGGCTCGCCGCGTCGGGCGCGCCGACGATCAGGATCGGCACGTTGCCGCGGGCGAGCCGCCTGATGCGCGCGATCTGCGTCCTGAGCCCGGCCTCGTAGTCGCGCGGCGAGACGCGGCGGTCGAAGCCTTCGTTGGTGCCGAAGGCGAGGATGATGAGATCGGGCCGATATGCGCGGAGCTCGGCCCGCAGCACCCGCTCGTCGCTGCGCCCGAAATGGGCGAGCTGCGCCCCGATCACGCCGAGATTGGAAATGACGGCGCCGCCGCGGCGGCGGAAGGCGCCGATCGAGGTGATGGAGACCGGACCGTCATCTTCGGTGGTGACCGTGACGGAGGCGACGGGACTGTCGCTGTCCACCGCGTGGCAGGCCGGCTGGCGGCGCGGCGCGTCGAGGCTCCAGCGCCGCTCCTCGCCGCCGATGCGCAAGGCGATGGTGCCGCCCCCGGGCTGGGCGAGAGCGCACAGCACGACTCGGTCGAACTCATGCTCGGGCGCATCCGCGGCCAGGCCGAGCGTCTCGCCCGCGGCGCGCGCGGTCTGGGTGAAGCCCGACAGGCCGAGCGGCGGCGAGCCCGCATCGCCGCTGGTCCAGCTGTTGGCGGTCCAGCCGCCGCTTTGCGAGGCGGTGACGTTCCAGGTGACGTAGTTCGCAAAAGGCCGGCCGGCGGCGAGCGCGCCGCGCCCGCCATTGCCGAAGCGGGCCTGGAGCGGGAGCCGGATTCCGTTGGAGATCGCGTCGGCGCTGGTGTGGCTGTCGCCGATCTGCAGGATGTGCACCGGCCGGCCGCTCGGCGCGCGCAAGCGGGCATGGAAGGGCGCCAGCGCCTCCGCCCGATGCAGGGTCTGGCCGGAAGGCGGCGGGATTTCGGGCGCCTGCGTCACCGCCAAAGTCCCCGCAATCAACGCCAGTGAAAGGACCATCAGCCCCGCGAGCCGACGGCGCCGGCGCGCGGGCTCGCCGCCTGCCGCTCCTCCGGCCGGCCGGCCTGCCGGCGCGCCGCGGCGATCGAGGTGCGGATGCGCTGGGAAAGCCCGCTGGCCAGGATCTTGTAGCCGTGCATGGTCATGTGGATGCCGTCGGAGGTACGCGCCGACACCGGCCGGCCGGTTTCGGGATTGCGCAGCGCCTGGGTGAAGCGGCCTTGCGCATCCTGCGTGGTCGCGACCGTATCGATGAAGGCGACGCCTTGCCTGCGCATGCGCTGGGCAAAGAAGGCGTTCATCCGCTGCGCCTTTTCGTCATAGCGCCCCGAGCGCATCCTGGGCAGGCCGACCCAATAGACTTGGACGCCGCGCGCGCGCAGCAAGGTGACGATCGCATCGACGCGCTCGCCGATGATCCGCTGCCATGTCTCGCTCATATATTCGGTCGCCCGCCCGTCGGCCATGATGCCCTGCGTATCGTTGGCGCCGAACGAGATGACCGCGATGTCGAGCGGCTGGCGGTCGAGCTTCGCCCTGATGTCGTCGAGCAGGTTGACGTTCTGATAGGAGGTGAAGCCTGTCGCGGCGCGGCTCAGGCGGTGGACGCGGATGCCGTCCTCGTCGAGCTGCTGGTCGATCGCCCACCAGATACCGTCGCCGAAGCTGTCTCCGAACACGCCGACCTGGACGACGCGCCCCTCGGACGCCGCGGCGGCGAGATTGGCTCCCACCCCGGCCGTACGGACGGCGGCGGGCCGCGCGGTGGGGGCCGGCGCGCTGGTCTGGGTCCGCGCCTGGCTGTCGTCGACCGGAGCGAACAGCGAGAAGGCCAGCCCGCCCGACGCGAGCGCGACCAGGAGCACCGCGAAGCGGTCAAGCAAGGGAACCAGGACGTTCCTCGTCAGCACATCGTCCCCCCGGACGCCATCGGCCATAAATTATCACGCGCGCGGCTCGCGCGGCAAATATCTAAAGCCAAATCCCGGCAAGACACAAGAAGAGCCGCTACTGTGCCCGTGCTTTTTTCGGACGGCCGCGAACCTTGTGTCTTTCCGGCAACTTAGCCAGTGAGATCGGCGGGTCAGCAGGTCGCCACGTCCCCGGATGCTCCTGCTTACCCGACGATCTCCTCGGGCGTGAAGAAGAAGCCGATCTCGATCGCGGCATTTTCGGCACTGTCCGAGCCGTGGACGCTGTTCGCCTCGATCGACTCGGCGTGGCGCTTGCGGATCGTGCCCTCGTCGGCATTGGCCGGGTTGGTCGCGCCCATCACTTCGCGGTTCCTGGCGACCGCATTCTCGCCTTCGAGCACCTGCACGACGACCGGCCCCGAGGTCATGAAGGCGACCAGGTCGTTGAAGAAGGGACGCTCGCGGTGGACGCCGTAAAAGCCTTCGGCCTGCTCCCTGGTCATGCGGATGCGCTTCGAGGCGACGACGCGAAGTCCCGCCTCCTCCAGCATCGCGGTGATCGCGCCGGTGAGGTTGCGCCGCGTGGCGTCGGGCTTGATGATCGAAAAGGTACGCTCGGCCATGGCCGTTGATGCTCCGTCTTTTTAAGGATTGGGTCGGCCGGTCCCCTAGCGGCGCGGCGCGGCGAGGGCAAGCGCCGGGGCCGCCACCGTTCGTCATCCCCGCGAACCCACCCGTCATCCCCTCGAAAGCGGGGATCCAGTCTTTTCTTTCAGCCGGCGACGGTCCCAAGAAGCTGGCGAAAAAGGGGACACGTACTTTTTCGCGAAAAAGTACGTGTCCCCTCCCGCGCCGTCCTATCCCCGCGCCGCCGTTATGGCGAAATGTCCCCGGCCCCCACTCAGCCCTTCGGCCGCACCACGATATTGTAGGGGATGTAGAGGAACACCTCGGTGAGGCTGGCACGCGCCCATTCGACCGGGCGGTCGAGGCCGCGCGCCTCCACCGCATAATCCGGGCCGAAACGCAAAGCGGTCTCGCGGCTGTCGGTGGCGATAAGGTCGAGAACCTGGCCGCGATACTGGTCCGGCGCGACCACCGACAGGGTGAGCTCCCCGCCCGAACGGATCTCCGCGCGCCCGTTGGCCGGGACGGCGCGGACGAAGCGCTCGATCCGGTCCAGCGCCGCCGCCGCGTCCGTGCCGGCCGTGAGCCGCGCCTTGACCAGGAAGGTCACCCGGTCGGTGTCCTGGCGGCCGTCGTTGATCATCGGCAGGTTGCGGTAATTGGCGAGGGTCAGCGGCAGCACGATGAAGTCGCCCGTGGCCAGCTCGAGGCCCGAGCGCTGCGCCAGCTCGATGGCGGCGCGGACCATGGTCAATATCTCCTCGCGCCGGCGCGGCGTCTCGCGCGTGTCGCCGGCGATGCTTACCGCCATGATCGCGAAGTCGGCGGTGCGGCGCAGGCCGATTGCGGGGCGGTTGCCGCCGGGCTCGTCGGGGTCGCGGGCGATGCGCGAGCCGGTGATCACGATCTCGCTCATCCCCGGATCCTGCGCCGAAGCGGGCGCCGGCAGGAGCAGGAGCAGCGGCACAGCGAACTTTAGGGCAAGCTTCATGGCATCCTCCCTCGCTAGGGGACAGTTACTAAAGCCGGATTTGCGAGAATGGAAACGTTCCCCTGCGAAAGCAGGGGTCCAGTCCCGAGCTCGTAGCTGGACCCCTGCATTCGCCGGGGAACGCCCTGCCTCTATCCTTCGTGATTGTCGGCCAGGTAGCGGTCGAGCAAAGCGACCCCGTAGCCGGTCGCCCCCTTGTCGTAGAGGTGGCTGGCCTTGTCCGACCAGACCATGCCGGCAATGTCGAGATGCGCCCATTTGACGCCCTCCTCGACGAACCGCTCGAGGAAGCAGGCCGCGGTGATCGAGCCGCCCTCGCGCGAGGCGCTGTTCTTCATGTCGGCGACGGGCGAATCCATGATCTTGTTATAGGCCTCGCCCATCGGCAGCCGCCACAACAGGTCGCCGCTGGCCTTGCCGGCCGCGGTCAGCCGTTCGGCGAGGCCGTCGTCGTTCGAGAACAGGCCGCCATGCTCGTGGCCGAGGGAGATGATCATCGCCCCGGTCAGGGTGGCGAGGTCGACGACGATCTCGGGCCGGAATTCGCGCTGCGCCCAGGTCAGCGCGTCGGCGAGGACCAGGCGGCCTTCGGCGTCGGTGTTGATCACCTCGATCGTCTGGCCCGACATCGAAGTGACGATGTCGCCGGGGCGCTGGGCGTTGCCGTCGGGCATGTTCTCCGCCAGAGCGCAGATGCCGACAACGTTGACCTTCGCCTCGCGGGTCGCGGCGGCCTTGATCAGGCCCGCCACCGCGGCGGCGCCGCCCATGTCCCACTTCATCGCCTCCATGCCGAGCGCGGGCTTGATCGAGATGCCGCCGGTGTCGAAGGTGATGCCCTTGCCGACGAAGACGACCGGCTTCGCTCCCGCCGTGCCTCCATTCCAGCGCATGACCAAAAGCCGCGGCGGCCGCACCGAGCCCTGCGCCACGCCGAGGAGGGCGCCCATGCCGAGCTTCGCCATCGCCTTTTCGTCGAGCACGTCGATCTCGACGCCCGTGCCGTGCAGCGCCGCGCGGACCCGTTCGACGAAGGTCTCGGGATAGACGATGTTGGCGGGCTCGGTGACCAGGGTGCGGGCGAGGTCGAGCCCGGCAAGCAAAGCGGCGAGGCGCGCCCATTCGGTCTCGGCGTCGTCACCGCCGCCGACCAGCACGACGGTCTCGAGCGTCGGCTTCTGCTTGCGCGGCAGCCTGGTCCGGTAGAAATCGTGACGCCAGCTGCGCGCCGCCGCGCCGAAGGCGAGCCGGGCGGCGTCGCCGCCGGAAAGGCCGGTGCCCGTCAGGTCGACGACCAGGCGGGTCTCGCCGGAGGTCAGCAGCTTGCCGGTGAGCGCGCCGCCGGCCCGCTCCCAGCCGCCGTCGGCGCCGGGCTGCGCTCCGAGCCCGACGAGCAGCAGCCGGCGGACCTCGCCGGCGGTGTCGAGGAAGGTCTCGGCGATGCCGCCCAACTCGCGTTCGAAGCGCTGCGCCTCGGCGGCGCGCGCGGCGAGCGTCCGGCCGGAATCGCCGAGCGAGGCGAGCCGGTCGTGCAGCGCATCCTCGGCCCCGACCGGGATGGCGAGCGCATAGGCGCCTTGCGGGCGCGCGGCGGCGAATTCGACATTGATCACCAACGGATCTCCTGAGGCGCGATTTTCGCGGACTTGCCTGCGCCATTGCAGGGAGCGGCCTCAGGTGCAATAGGCTCGGACCTGTCGCCTCGGCCTGAGCGGGATTTGTGAATAGATTTCAACTGATCTGCCGGACCGCGCTCCCCTTGCTGCTGAGCGCGCCCTGCGCGGCCTGGGCGCAGGACGCCGCCGCCCCTCCGCCCGACCCCGTTCCAGCGGACACGGGCGCCGCCTCCCCCTCCCCCGCCGCCGCCGCGCCGGCCGAGGTCGCGTTCAGCTCGGACGAGCTCGTCTATGACGAGCGCACCGAGATCGTCACCGCGACCGGCGAGGTCCGGATGAACCGCGAGGGCTATAATCTTCGCGCCAACAGCGTGACCTGGAACCGCGTCACCGGCCAGGTCCGCGCCGAAGGCGGCGTCCGCATCGTCAATCCCGGCGGCGACGTCGCTTATGCGGATTCGGTCGATCTCGAGGACACGCTGAGGGACGGCGTCGTCGAGAACATGCTGATCGTGCTCGCCGACGGCGGACGGCTGGCGGCGATGCGCGCCGAGCGGCGCGACGGCATCACCACGCTCCACCGCGCCGCCTACACCGCCTGCGAGGTGGTCACGCCCGAGGGCTGCCCCAAGGAGCCGACCTGGCAGATCAACGCGGTCCGCGTGGTGCACGACCCGGTCCGCCACCGCATCTCCTATCAGGGCGCGACGCTGAACCTGTTCGGCACCCCGATCCTGGGCCTGCCCGGCCTGTCGCATCCGGACGGCCGCCAGGGCGGCGGCACCGGGGTGCTCGTGCCCGAATTGCGCTACGGCCGGCGCAACGGGCTCGAGCTCAGCCTGCCTTATTACATTCGGCTCGCGCCCAATCGCGACGCCACCATCACTCCGCACATCTTCACCGGCGTGCTGCCGATGCTCGAGGCTGAATATCGCCAGCTGACCTCGAACAGCGCCTTCTATGCGCATGGCTATTTCACCTACGGCTCCAGGATCTCGCTCGATCCGCTGGCGCCGCCCAACGCGACCGGCAACGAGGGCGTCCGCGCCTATATCGAAGCCGGCGGCCGGCTGATCCTCAACCCCGAATGGACGGTCACCGCCTTCGGCCGCTACACCACCGACCGCACCTTCATGCGCCGCTACGACATTTCGCGCGACGACCGCCTGCGCTCCTTCGTCAATGCCGAGCGCATAACCGTCGACTCCTACATCTCGATCGCCGCCTGGGCGTTCGAGGGCCTCAGGCTCACCGACGTCGGTGGCATGCAGCCCTACGTCCTGCCCGCGATCGACGCGCGCTGGCGGATCGCCGACCCGATCGCCGGCGGCCAGATCGAAGTGCAGGCGAACAGCCTCGCGATCATCCGCACCGAGGGCCAGGACACCCAGCGCGCCTTTGCAAGTGCGCGCTGGGACCGGCGCATGATCACGCCGCTCGGCCAGGAAGTCGTGCTGACCGCTTATGCGCGCGGCGACCTCTACCATGCCAGCGACACCCTGCTGACCCAGACGGTCAGCTATCGCGGCGAGGAAGGCTGGAACGGCCGCTTCATCGGCGCGATCGCCGCCGACATCAAATGGCCCTTCGTCGGGGAGTTCCTGGGTGGCATCCAGCGGCTGACCCCGCGCGTCCAGTTCGTCGCTTCGCCGCCGACGCGCAACATGGCCATCCCCAACGAGGATGCGCGCTCGGTCGATCTCGAGGATTCGAACCTGTTCGCGCTGAACCGTTTCCCCGGCTACGACCGCTGGGAAGACGGCGTGCGCGTCACCTACGGCGCCGATTGGACGCTCGATCTGCCCAGCGTCTCGGTGCGCACCACCATCGGCCAGTCCTACCGCTTGAGCAACCGCGCCGCGATCCTGCCGCCCGGCACCGGCCTTTCCGGCCGCTTCTCCGACATTGTCGGCCGCACCAATGTCAGGTTCGGGCGGATGGTGAGCATCACCCACCGCTTCCGCATCGACAAGGACAGCTTCGCGCTCCGCCGCAACGAGATCGACGCGACGATCGGCGGCCGGCGCACCTATGCGACGATCGGCTATTTGCGGCTCGACCGCGACATCGATCCGGCGATCGAGGATCTGCGCGACCGCGAGGAGATACGGTTCGGCGGCCGGGTCGGCTTCGCGCGCTACTGGTCGATCTTCGGCTCGGCGGTGATCGATCTCACCAGCCGGCAGGAGGACCCCCTGTCCCAGGCCGACGGCTTCTCGCCGATCCGCCACCGGCTCGGCATCCTCTACGACGACGATTGCATCGAGCTTGGCCTGACGTGGCGGCGCGACTATGAAACCAGCGGCGACGCGCGGCGGGGGAACTCCTTCCTGATCCGGGTGGCGCTCAGGAATTTGGGACGCTAAGGACTCTCGCCATGCCGCTAAGCTGCGGTTCAGCAAATCCATCGCAGGATGTGCGCCTGCTTTCACTGGAGGAACGATGAAGCTCGGTAGGTTGGCAAGGGCCGCGATTCTGTTGATCGCGCCGATGCTGTCGGCGTTGGCCGCGGCCCAGGGTGGAGGGCAGCCGCCGCCGGCCGGCCCTCTCAACCTTCCCGGCAGCGTCCAGTTCGTGGGCCAGCAGGAGCCCGGCGTCCGCAAGGCGACGGCGATCGTCAACGGCGACGTCATCACCGGCAGCGACATCGATCATCGCATGGCTTTGATCATCGTCTCCAACCAGATCCAGCTGCCGCCCGAGGAGATCGAGCGCTTCCGCGCCCAGGTGCTCCGCAACCTGATCGACGAATCGATTCAAATCTACAATGCCGGCCTTCAGGAGCTCACCATCGAGGACCGCGAGGTCAACCAATATTACGAGCGCTTCGCCGCCAATCTCCGCCAGACGCCGCAGAGTTTCAGCACCTATCTGCGATCGATCGGCTCGTCGGAGCGTTCGATGAAGCGCCAGATCCGCGGCGAGCTCGCCTGGCAGCGGCTGCAGCGCCGCAACGTCGAGATTTTCGTTTCCGTCGGCGAGGACGAGGTCCGCGAAGTGATGCGAAACCTCGAGTCGAAGCGCGGCACGACCGAATGGCATGTCGCGGAGATTTTCATGTCCGCAACGCCGGAGACCGCCGCCGAGGTGCAGGCCAATATGGCCCGCATCACCCAGCAGATCCGCGCCGGCGCCTCCTTCCCCGCTTATGCGCGGCAATATTCGGAGGCGACGACCGCGGCGCGCGGCGGCGATCTGGGCTGGATCCAGGCCGGCCAGCTTCCGCCCGAGCTCGACCTCCTGCTGCCGCAGATGCCGGTGGGCGCGGTCACCGATCCGATCCCCAATTCGGGAGGGTTCTCGATCATCATGCTCGCCGACAAGCGGCAGATTCTGGTCGCCGACCCGCGCGACGCGGTGCTCAGCCTGATGCAGCTGACGATCGCCCTGCCGGCCGGAACGACGCCCGCGCAGGCCGAGGCGCGCGCCGAGCAGTTCGGCCGCGAGGCGCAGGCGATGGGCGGCTGCGGCAACGCCCAGGCGACCGCGACGCGGCTTGGCGCCGAGCTCCTCTCCAACGACCAGGCCGTGGTCCGTTCGCTTCCCAATGCGCTGCAGCAGATGCTGCTGGGGCTCAGCGTCGGCCAGGCGACTCCGGCTTTCGGCTCGCAGGAGCGGATCAGCGTGCTCGTGCTTTGCGGGCGGGACGACCCTGCGCCGGTCAGTGCACCCAACCCCGTGACCATCGAGAGAGAGATGACCGAGCGCAGGGTCGCCGCGCGCGCGCAGCGCTACCTGCGCGACCTCAGGCGCGACGCGGTGATCGATTATCGCTGAGCGCGGCGCCATCCCGCTGGCCGTCTCGCTGGGGGACCCGGCGGGCATCGGCCCTGAGGTGATCGCGAAAAGCTGGGAGAGGCGGCGGGAGGAGAATATCCCGCCCTTTCTCGCCGTCGGCAGCGTATCGGCGGTCCGCGCGGTCTGGGACGGCCCGATCGCTCTGGTCGACGACCCTCTTCTGGCCTGCGAGGCCTATGACGAGGCGCTGCCGATCCTCAGGGTCAAGACCGACACCGAAGTGGTGCCGGGGCGGCCCGACCTCGAAGGCGCCCGCAACTCCCTCGACGCGCTCGAATTCGCAGTCGGCCTGACCCGGTCGGGCGCCGCTGCGGCTTTGGTCACGGGGCCGGTCTCGAAAGCCCAGCTCTATGCGATCGGCTTCGTCCATCCCGGCCAGACCGAATTCGTCGCCGAACGCTGCGGGGTCGCCGGCGATCTCGTCGCGATGATGCTGGCCGGGCCGACCCTGCGCGTGATCCCGGTCACCACCCACATCCCGCTGCGCGAGGCACCCGACCAGCTCTCGATCGAGCGCATCGTCACCAAGGGCCGCGCCGCCATCCGCGGGCTGCAGCGTCAGTTCGGGATCGAGAATCCGCGCCTCGCCGTCGCCGGCCTCAACCCCCATGCCGGCGAGAACGGCTCGCTCGGGCGCGAGGAGCTCGACATCATCCTGCCGGCGATCGAGTGGCTGCGCGAGGAGGGTTATGACGTCAGCGGCCCGCACCCGCCCGACATCATGTTCCACGAGCGCCGCCGCCGCAATTACGACGCGGCGCTCTGCATGTATCACGACCAGGCGCTGATCCCCCTCAAGACCCTGCATTTCGACGAGGGCATCAACATGACCTTCGGCCTGCCGATCGTGCGGACCTCGCCCGATCACGGCACCGCCTTCGACATCGCCGGCAAGAACCTCGCCCACCCAGACGCGATGATCTCCGCCATCCGCACCGCGGGAGACTGCGCGCGGCGGCTCGCCGAGGCGTGACGATCGAAGGCTTGCCGCCCTTGCGCGAGGTGATCGCGCGGCACGGGCTGAGCGCGTCCAAGGCGCTCGGCCAGAATTTCCTGCTCGACGAGCAATTGCTGGACCGGATCGCGCGCGCCCCCGGCCCGCTCACGGGCGAGCTTGTCTATGAAGTGGGCCCGGGGCCGGGCGGGCTGACCCGGGCGCTGCTGCGGGCCGGCGCACGGGTCATGGCGGTCGAGCGCGACCGGCGTTGCCTGCCGGCGCTGGCGGAGCTTGGCGAAGCGGCGGAAGGCCATCTCTCCGTCGTGGAGGCCGACGCGCTCGACGTCGCGCCGCCTGCGGACGCCCATATCGTCGCCAACCTGCCCTACAATGTCGGCACGGCGCTGCTGGTGCGCTGGCTCGGCGGGCAGGCCTGGCCCCCGGCATGGAAGTCGCTGACCCTGATGTTCCAGCAGGAGGTCGCCGAGCGGATCGTCGCCGCGCCGGGGAGCGGCGCCTACGGGCGCCTGTCCGTGCTCGCCCAGTGGCGCTCGACCGCCAGGCTGGCGATGAAGGTCCACCGCTCCGCCTTCGTGCCGCCGCCCAAGGTGATGTCGGCGGTGGTCCACATCCTGCCCAAGGCGGAGCCAGAAGGCGTGAGCGCCGCCACGCTGGAACGCCTCACCGCCGCCGCCTTCGGCCAGCGCCGCAAGATGCTGCGGAGCGCGCTGAAAGGCCTGCCCGGCGCGCTCGACGCGCTCCGAACGCTCGGCATCGACGCGGAACGCCGCGCCGAAACGCTGGCGGTCGCGGACTTCGTTGCGATCGCGCGGTTGCTCTAACGGGTCATCCCGCTGAATGGGGACACGTACTTTTTGCCGCTGGGGACACGTACTTTTTCGCGAAAAAGTACGTGTCCCCTTTTCTCAGGTCAGTGATCATGGATCCTGACTTTCGTCAGGATGACGAAGCGCCGTTCGCCCCTAGTTCGGCCGCGGCGCGGGGGCCTGGGTCGGGGCCGGCGGCGCGCCCTGCTCGGGACGCTGGGCGGCGAGCACCTCGGCGGGCGGTCCGCGCTGGATCACGCCGGCGAGCTGCTGGGCCTGCGGGCAGGGCTGCGCGCACAGGCTCTGGACGCGCTGCAGGTTCGCCCGCGCCCGGTCGACCGCGCCGCGCTGGACATAGGCTTCGCCCTGGCCGGCGAGCGCGTTGACGTCGTTCGGCTCGAGCCGGAGCGCGTCCGCATAATAACGCACCGCCTTGCCGGGCAGGCGCTGCGCCTGTGCGACCCGGCCCAAGGCGATATAGGCGGCGCGGTTGCCCGGATCGACCGCGAGCGCGGTCTCGAGCAGGTCGATCGCCTGGTCGTGGCGGCCGGCGGCGCTCTGCGTCTGCGCCTGCTGGACCAAGCTCGTCGAGCGCGGATCGATCTGGTCGTCGGGACGCTGGCCGTTGCCGGCGCTCGCCATGGTCGCCGCCGCGATGGCGAGCGTGAGAACAATCGGCGTAAGGCGCATCAAAAACTCCATCTTTCCTGTCGCGCGGACCTCTAGCATGGCATCCGCCAGCGCGCGACGAAAAAGCCGTCCGTCCCGTCCCTGGCCGGGCTGAGCAGCGTGCCGCTGCCGGCGGACCGGCCGATGGCCATAGCAAGCGGCTCCGGAACCAGCGATGAACGGGCGGTCAGGGCCTCGGCCTGGGCCCGCCCCTCTTCGGCCAGCAGGGAGCAGACCGCATAGACGAGAACGCCGCCGGGCCTCAGCAAGGTTCCGCCGATATCGAGCAAGCGGGCCTGGAGCGCGGTGAGGCGGCCGAGCCGCTCGGGCGTGATCCGCCAGCGTGTCTCCGGGTTGCGCCGCCAGGTGCCGCTGCCCGAGCACGGCGCGTCGACGAGAACGAGGTCGGCCCGGCCGGCGACGTCGGCGAGCGCTTCGGCCTCGCGCCCGGGATCGAGCAGCCGGCATTCGGCGATCGAGACTCCGGCGCGCGCCGCGCGCTGGGGCAGTCGGGAAAGCCGGCCCCGGTCGGTGTCGCAGGCGACGAGGCGGCCCTCGTTCGCCATCTCGGCGGCGAGAGCGAGCGTCTTGCCGCCGCCGCCCGCGCACAGGTCCAGCGCCAGCATCCCAGGTGCCGCGCCGCAGCCCAGGCAGATCAGCTGGCTGCCCTCGTCCTGGACCTCGATCTGGCCGAGCCGCCACGCCGTCAGCTGCTCGACATTCGTTCCTTCGGGAAAGCGCAGGCCGATCGTCGAAAGCGGCGTCGGCTCGGCGTCCAGCGAGGGCGCTTCCCTGAGCCGATTGACCCTGACATCCAGCGGCGCGCGCAGCAGCAGCGCCGGCAGTTCGTCCTCGCCGATCAGCGGGTCTAACCGTTCGAGCAGCCAGGCCGGCGCGATTCCCGCTTGCGCGACCGGCTCGCCCGGTTCGATCGCGGCGGGCCCATGGGGCGAGCCGTCGAACAGCGGCCGCGCCTCCTCGAGGCCGAGCAGGGCGGCGCGTCCCGAGACGGGCGGCTCCCCTGCCCTGCGCACCGCCCGGAAGACGAGCTCGCGCACCGCGCGCCGGTCGCCCGATCCGGCATAGCGGCGGGTCTTGAAGTAGCGCGCGATCAGCGTGTCGGCCGCCGCGCCCCCTTCCCGCGCGGCGGCGAGAATCTCGTCGACCAGCTCGATCGCGGCCTGGAGGCGGGCTTGCGGGGTCATCGACTCCTCTTCGTCATTCCCGCGAAAGCGGGAATCCAGGCTGCGTCCGCGCCGCTCCGGCTTCCTCTGGATTCCCGCTTTCGCGGGAATGACGGGGAAGTGATGCCAGCAACACCCCCCTAACGCTGCGGATAATTCGGCGCCTCGCGGGTGATCGTCACGTCGTGGACGTGGCTCTCGCGAAGGCCGGCATTGGTGATGCGGATGAACTCGGCCTTCTGCAGGTCCGCGATCGTCGCCGCGCCGGTATAGCCCATCGCCGCCTTCACCCCGCCGACGAGCTGGTGGATGACGTCGGCGGCATGGCCCTTATAGGCGACCTGGCCTTCGATCCCTTCGGGGACGAGCTTCAATTGATCCTTGATGTCCTGCTGGAAATAGCGGTCGGCCGAGCCCCGCGCCATCGCGCCCAGCGAGCCCATGCCGCGATAGGATTTGTAGGCGCGGCCCTGGTAGAGGAAGGTATCGCCCGGCGCTTCCTCCGTGCCGGCGAGCAATGAGCCGATCATCACCGCCGAGGCCCCTGCCGCCAGCGCCTTGGCGACGTCGCCGCTGGTCCTGAGGCCCCCGTCGGCGATCACCGGCGTGCCCGAAGCCGCCGCTGCGCCGGCGCTGTCGAGGATGGCGGTGAGCTGGGGCACGCCGACGCCGGCCACCACGCGGGTGGTACAGATCGAGCCCGGGCCGATTCCGACCTTCACCGCATCCGCGCCGGCGCCGATCAGCGCCTTGGTCGCGTCCGCGGTGGCGACGTTGCCGGCGACGATCTGGACCGCGTTGGAGGTCTTGCGGATGCGCTCGACAGCCAGCGCGACGTCGCGGTTGTGGCCATGCGCGGTGTCGATGACGATGAGATCGCATTCGGCGTCGATCAGCGCCTGGCTGCGCTCGAAGCCCTTGTCGCCGACCGTGGTCGCGGCAGCCACGCGCAGCCGCCCCGCCCCGTCCTTCGTCGCATGGGGATAGGCGACCGCCTTTTCGATATCCTTGACGGTGACCAGGCCGATGCAGCGCCCCGCCTCGTCTACGACCAGCAATTTCTCGATCCGGTGCTGGTGGAGCTGGCGGCGCGCCTCGTCCTGGCTGACGCCGGGGCCGACCGTGACCAGATTCTCGTGGGTCATCAATTCGGACACGAGCTGGCGCGGATTTTCGGCGAAGCGGACGTCCCGATTGGTGAGGATGCCGACCAGCCGGCCGTCCGCCTGCGTGACAGGGATGCCCGAAAACTTGTGGCGCTCCATCAGCGCCCGCGCGTCGGCCAGGCTCTGGTCGGGCCGGATCGTGATCGGGTTGACCACCATCCCGCTTTCGTATCGCTTGACGCTGCGGACCGCGGCCGCCTGCTCCTCGACCTCCATGTTGCGGTGGAGCACGCCGAGCCCGCCCAATTGCGCCATCACGATCGCCATCTCGGCGCCGGTCACCGTGTCCATCGCCGAGGAGAGAATCGGGATGTTGAGCGCGATCTCGCGGGTCAGCCGGGTCGAGGTGTCGGCCTGGCTCGGCATCACGTCCGAGGCCGCGGGCTTAAGCAGCACGTCGTCGAAGGTAAGGCCCAAGGGAATTTCGGGAGCGCTCATGAAGCGGGCCTTTGCTGGCGCTGATAGGTAGCGGGATCGGCGAGCCGGCCGGCGAGCGCGACGATCAGGTTCGCATCCTCGGCCGCGCCGTCGAGCATGAGCGTGCCGTCGGCCTCGTCGTCGGGGCCGTGATAGCGCCCGCCCAGGAAGGCGTTGAGCAGCGCCATGTTCGAAAAGGAGCCGCCGACCATGATCGAAGGCACCCCGCGCTGGGTGAGCGCCCAGCCGTCCTGGCGCTGGACGAAGGCGGCGGCCTCGTCGTCGGGGTCGATCCGGCGTCCCATGTCGATGATCGTCGAGTCCACCACCCGGTCGAGCGCGGGCAGGCCACGCCCCATCACCGCGACCGGCTCGCCCGCCGGGTGGATGGCGACCGTGTCCATGTTCACCGCTGCGACGATCGAGGCGAGCGGCACGGTGGGATGCTCGGCGAAGTGGGTGGCGCCGAGCAGGCCCGCTTCCTCCGCCGCGGTCGCCATGAACAATATGTCGCGCGGCCGGCGGGGCTGGCGCGCGAGCCGGCCGGCAATCTCGATCAGGCTGGCGACTCCGCTCGCATTGTCGACCGCGCCATTACAGATCCGGTCGGCCTCGCCCGGCGGGCGGCACAGGCCCATATGGTCCCAATGGGCGAGCAGCAGCAGGCTCTCGCCGGTCGCGCGGCTGCCGCGCAGCCTGCCGATCACGTTGCTGGTGGCGAGGGACCTCACCGAGGTCGTCACCTCCATCGACGCGCGCGCGTTCAGGGTGACGGCGCGGAAGGATGAGCCGGGCTGGTCGTCGAGCAGCCGCGCCATGTCCGCGCCCGCCGCCGCCGCCAGGCGCTGCGCCGCCGCCATCGGCATGATCCCGTAGAGGCGCGGCGTCGGCGTGGCGGGATCTTCGGTCGTGCCTTCCCTGACCCCGGCCGCCACCATGTCCCAGGGAATGTCGTCGCCGACGATGGCGATGACCGCGGCGGCTCCCGCCTCACTGACCGCCAGCATCCGTTCGCCGACCGACGGGAAACCCTCGATCTCGGGCCCCTGCAGCAGGATCAGCACGACCGCGCCGCGGACGTCCGCACCCGCCAGCTGGTCGATGCCGCGGTCGAGCAGGCGGGCCCCGTGGCCGGCGAAGACGACCGGCGCGTCGGCGACGCCGACCCGTGCCTCCCGGCCGGTGAGGATGAGTTCGCCGGGCGCGATCCCGACCGCGCGGCCGCGGGCCGTCCAGCTTGTGGTCGCGCTCCCGGGCTTGCGTTCGACCAGATGGAAGGTCTGCAGCCACGTCCCGTTCTCGCCCGCGGGCTCGAGCCCGCGTTCGCGGAACTGGGCGGCGATATAGTCGGTCGTCCGCCTCTCCCCCGCCGTGCCCGGCGCCCGGCCTTCAAAGCCGTCGGCGGCCAGGATGTTGATATGCCCCAGCAGGTCGGCCGGCGCGATCGGCGCCGGCGCCTGCTGGGCGGCGAGCGGCGTCGCGATGAAGGCGAAGGCGAGGATCAGGGTCCTGAACATGGCGCTGCTTAAGGAGGCAAGCCGCGACTCGCAAGCGATTCGCGCCTCGGCGATCGGCGCTCCCCGAGTCATCCCGGCGGAGGCCGGGACCCATGAACACGGCCGGTGGCGAAAAGGCGAAGGCCTTCTCGCGAATCACCAAATGCAGTGGTCCTGGGTCCCGGCCTTCGCCGGGATGACTCACGTTCTCCAAACCTCAGCGCCGCGCCCTGGCAATCAGCGCGCGGGCCGCCTCTACATGCAGGCTTTCGATCATCCGCCCCTCGTGCCGCTCGGCGCCGCCGGTTGCCGCATCGACGAGGCGGCGGGCGGCGGCGAGCTCGTCCTCGTTCGGCCCGAACAGGCGGTTGGCGGCCTCGATCTGGCTGGGGTGGATGACCGACTTGCCGTCGAAGCCCCAGGCGCGGCCCTGCCGGCATTCCTCCTCGAGGCCGGAATCGGCCTCGAGCCGGTTGTAGACACCGTCGAAAGCCGGGATGCCGGCCGCGCGCGCGGCGAGCACGATCCGCTGCAAGGCATAGGTCAGGCCCGCGCGGCCCTCGGCGCCAGGCAGGCCGAGCCCGGCGGCGAGGTCGTTGACGCCGGCGATGAGGCCGCGCGCGAGCGGCGCGATCGCCGCGGCGTCGATCACCGCTCGCGGCGTCTCGATCATTGCCAGCACCGGCTTTTGCATCAGCGAGACCGCGTCCGCGATCTGCCGGGCGCTTTCCGCCTTGGCGAGGACGACGAAATCGGGCGCGGCGCGGCGGACGGCGACGACATCCTCGCCATAATGGGCGGTACCGGCAGGGCTGACGCGGATCGCGACCGGCCGCCCGCCAAAGCCCTCGCCAGCCGCCGCCACGGCCGCCTCGCGCGCACGCGCCTTGTCCTCCTCGCGGACCGAATCCTCGAGGTCGAGCACGACCATGTCCGCCTCGAGCGTCCGCGCTTTCTCGATCGCGCGAGGATTGGACGCCGGCAGGAAGAGCAGGCTGCGGCAGAGGTGAAGGTCGCTCGGCTGCATGAAGCGCGATTCCGCTTGGATCGGGGCCACTTTCACTACATGATATCGCCCGTCAAGCGGAGGGGAATGCCGGCATGGACATCGTCATCCTGGTCATCGTGGGCCTCGTCGTCCTCTGGCTGTTCGCCAGTGTGAAGGTCGTCCGCCAAGGCTATCAATATACGATAGAATATTTCGGGCGCTTCACCACGACCGCGCGCCCGGGCCTGAATTTCTTCCCCGCCTTTTTCTATCGCGTCGGCCGCAAGGTGAACATGATGGAGCAGGTGCTCGACATTCCGGGCCAGGAGATCATCACCAAGGACAATGCGATGGTGGGGGTCGACGGCATCGTCTTCTTCCAGGTGCTCGACGCGGCGAAGGCTGCTTATGAGGTTTCCGACCTCTATCTGGCGATCATGCAGCTCACCACGACCAATTTGCGCACCGTGATGGGCTCGATGGACCTCGACGAGACTCTCTCCAAGCGCGACGAGATCAACGCCCGCCTGCTGGTCGTCGTCGACCAGGCGACCGAGGCCTGGGGGGTCAAGATCACCCGCGTCGAGATCAAGGACATCCGCCCGCCCGCCGACATCGTCAACGCAATGGGCCGGCAGATGAAGGCGGAACGCGAGAAGCGCGCCTTGATCCTCGAATCCGAGGGTCTTCGCGCTTCCGAGATCCTCAAGGCGGAAGGCCAGAAGCAGGGCCAGATCCTGCAGGCGGAAGGGCGCCGCGAGGCCGCCTTCCGCGACGCCGAGGCGCGTGAGCGCGGCGCCGAGGCCGAGGCCAAGGCGACGCAGATGGTCTCGGATGCGATCGCCGGGGGCTCCACCCAGGCGATCAACTATTTCATCGCCCTCAAATATGTCGACGCGGTCGCCCGCTTCGCCGAGTCGCCCAACGCGAAGACGATCCTGTTCCCGGTCGAGGCGACGCAGCTGATCGGCACCCTTGGCGGGATCGGCGAGCTGGCCAAGGCGGCGCTCGGCGGCGACGCACCTTCCGGCCTGCAGCCCGCGCCCACCCGCCGCGGCCCGTTCGAGGGAGGCCAGTCATGACCTTCTTCCAGCAGCTCGACTATCATTGGTGGTGGCTGCTGATCGCGGCCGCGCTCGGCATATTGGAGATCCTCGTCCCGGGCATCTTCCTGGTCTGGATGGCGGTGGCGGCGGGGATTACAGGGCTGGTCGTGGCGATCGCGCCGATGCCGCTCGCCTGGCAGCTCGGCATCTTCGCCGTGCTCGCCTTCGCCGCCGTCTATTCGGGGCGCCGCGTCTATGCCCGCAACCCGGTCGAAAGCGACGATCCCAGGCTCAACGAGCGCGCCGCCCGCCTGATCGGCCAAATCGTCACCGTCGAGAGCGCAATCGAGAACGGCAAGGGCCGGGTCAACGTCGGCGACGGCGTCTGGAACGCCCGCGGCCCGGACGCGCCGAGCGGGGCGAAGGTGCGCGTGGTGGGGGCGGACGGGACGTGTTTGACGGTGGAGGCGGCTTAGGGGGCGAGCGCGGCTTTGCGTAACACCGCGGACATCCGCCCCTGGCCACTTTGCGGATGCACGGCTGTGACGAGCGCCTCGATTACCGGAGGTTCAAGTGCCGCGCGCGCCCAGTCTAGATGCGCAGGCGCATCATAGGCAAGCGCGAGCGGCTCTTCGCTGGGCGGCGCCGGCATATTCGTCCAGCGGATGTTGGGCCGGGTCCGAAGTTGTGACGGCCATACACCGTCGCGATCGTCAGCCTTGAGCACGATCTGCAGGCAGACTGAACCCATCGTGGTGACGAACAGCATATAAGGCCTGTCCCGACTGTCCGACGTTCGCCGTAGTAGCGAGGCCGCGAGCAGTGGCGGCGAATTGCCGATGATGGAAAAGGAGAGGCCAACGATCATGTGCGGCAGCAGGTCGTCGTCGGGAGAGCCGAGCCAAGCGATGATCTTCGAGAAGTGCGGCAGTTCCTCTGGCGGCAGCAACGCCACCGCCATCTTAACGAGCCCCTTATAGGCCTTGGCAGGAACGAAGCGTTCGGCCCCGCCGGGGATGCGGAAGACCAGCTCGCCCGTAGTCCGATTCATCCCGAAATGCTCGGAGAACGGCGTCCCGTTCGCGCGCATCGAGATTGACCGCTTTCCGTCGATGATTCGGTGGCGGATCGACGCCGGGCCGTCACTGCGGCCGGTCTGGCGGACCTTGTTGCCCTTACCCCGCGTGCCGCCGACGGTAAGGATCGCGCCCATGCTCTTGGCGAGCGCGTCGTCAAACGCGCCGAACCTGGCATTGCAGACGTCGCATTCGTCCAGGGAGGTGACCCATTTGTTGCCGAACGCCTCGGGCAGCGCATGGGCGACGCTGCGGAACGCGCTGGAATCTGTCTCACCGCAGAAGCGGCACCGGCCCCGCGTCCCGAGCGTGACGCCCGGTTCGCCGAGGCTGCCCTGCACGATGGCGAGAATCGCGTAATCCTTGCAATCAAGCGTGGCTCCGGGAGGCGTGGGCAAGCAAATTCTCCATCCGATCGATGGTCTGGCATCTGAGTTGGCGTCGACAAGGTCTTATGAGCATGGTGAAAAGGGGACACGTACTTTTTCGCCAAAAGTACGTGTCCCCTCTTGCGCATCTCGGACGATTGCGGACGCTCGGCTTGCATCGCCGCCCGCGCCGGGCAATCTGGGCCCGACTCGGATCAACGGGAGCCCCGGCCCATGGATCGCCAGCACATCACATCGCTCGTCCCCATGGCGCACGTCGCCGATGTCGCTGCCTCCACCGCATTCTATGAGAGGCTGGGATTCCAAATCGGCGGCAGCTTCACGCCGCCCGGCGACGACCAACCGTCCTCGGTGTCGCTGCAATCGGGCACCGCCGAGCTGATGCTCGCGCGCGCCTCCGAGCCGGTCGTGGCCGCGCGGCAGGCCGTACTTTTCTATGTCTATTGCGGGGATGTCGGGAGCATGCACGGCCAGCTTTCCGATGCCGGCCTGGAGCCCGGACCGATCGCAAAACCCTTTTACAATCCGCAAGGGGAGTTCCGGCTCCCCGACCCCGACGGCTATGTGGTGATGGTGACGCACTTGTAAGCCTCCCCCGTCGATCCTTGCGCGCGAGGGGACACGCACCTTTTCGCGAAAAGGTACGTGTCCCCATATCATGCTCCCCGTTCCCCGGCGAAGGCCGGGGTCCAGGGGCGTAGGCCACAGCAAGACTGGGCCCCGGCCTTCGCCGGGGAACAAGGCAAAAGGCGAAGCAGGTTCGCCTACCGGTTCAGCCGCTCGTTGAAGAAGTTCACGATCGCCACCGTCGAGCGGACCCGGTTCGGCAATTGCCGCCAGCCATGCCCCTCGTCCGGGAACAGGATGTACTCGACCGGGATCTGGCGCGCCCTGAGGCTCGCCACGATCTGCTCGGCCTCGATCACCGGCACGTTTGTGTCGTTGGCGCCGTGGAGGATGAGCAGCGGCGTGCGGATGCGATCGAGCCGGTGGATCGGCGAAAGCTCGCGCAGCATCTCGGCCTGGGTCGCCGGATCGCCATATTCGACGGTCGAGATCGCCGCCATCCAGGGCTCCGAATTGGCGAAGAAGGTGGCGAAATTGACGACTCCGAAAAGGTTGACGCCGGCCGCGAACATCTCTGGATATTGGGTGACGCCGGCCATCACCATATAGCCGCCATAAGAGCCGCCCATGATGCCGAGCCGGCGCGGATCGGCGACGCCGCGCTCGACCAAAGCGCGGGTGGTCGCCTCGATGTCGCGCACGCCGTCGACGCGCAGCGCGCCATTGTCGAGGTTGACGAAGCGCTTGCCGAAGCCGCTCGAGCCGCGCACGTTGGGCGCGAACACGCTGATCCCGCGCGCGACCAGGGCCTGGGTGGTGCCGTTCATCGTCGGCCGCGCCTGCCCTTCCGGCCCGCCATGATAATCGAACACGACCGGCCCCGGCCCGCTGGCGCCCGCGGGACGGTAGAGCCAGCCGCTGAGCGGCAGCCCGTCATGCGCGGCGTAAGTGACGAGCTCGGGCCGCACGAAGCGGGCGAGATCGACGCCGTCATGGGCGCTTCGCGTGCGCTGCGTGACCGCCCCCGCGGCGAGATCGACGGTGTAGACGTCGGTGGGCCGCGCCGAGCCGTTGCCGCTCAGCGCGAACGTGGTCCCGTCGGGCGAGAATTCGCCGCCGCCGAACACGTCGAACGGGAGGGCCGGGCCGCGGGTGACGCGGCCCGTGGCGGTGTCGACCAGGTCGAGCTCGCTGCGGCCGGCGACGTTCCAGACCAGCAAGGCGCGCCGCCCGTCGCGCGACAGAAAAGCGGCGTCGCCCTCCGCGTCGTCGCGCGCCGCGAAAATCTCTATCGGCCCCGGCCGGCCGTCGGCGCCGAGCGCGATCCGGCCGAAGGCGACCATGTCGCGGCCGCCGTTCGAGCTCAGGTAGACGGTGCGGCCGTCGGGCGAGAATTCGCCCCAGCCGAAGCTCCCGGGTCCCTCGTGCGGGGTGAGCAAAGTCTCGGTTCCGGCTCGAAGGTCGACCAGGTGGAGATTGTCGTTGCCGCGGCTGACCAGCCGGTAGACGATCGCATGGCGGCCGTCGCGGCTGACGTCGGAAATGATGTTGAGCCCGCCCGAGGCGACCCGCGTCGCCGCGCCAGTCGCCGGGTCCATCAGCATGGCGTCTATGCCATTGGGGTTGGCCGCGTTCGATCCCATGCGCAGCCGCCGCCCGTCCCTGGTCCAGCCGAACAGCCAGTTATTCTCGCGCCCGCCCGCGGTGAGCCGTCGAGCGCCGCTCCCGTCGGGACGCATCACGTAGATCTGGGTGTTGAGCCCTCCGCCGGGCGCGACGTCGTAAGCGAGCCAGTCGCCAACCGGCGCCCAGTAGACGTCCTGCACCGGATCGGCGAGCCGCGTGCGCTGCACCGGCGGCGAACCGTCGAGCGCCATCGTCCAGACCTGCGGGCTGCCGCTCGCCGAGGAGATGAAGGCGATGCTGCGCCCGTCCGGCGAGAAACTCCCGCCATAAGCCGAGCGGATCCGCGCGATCGCCTCGACCGTGCGGGCGACATCGTCCGCCGGCGCGGGCCGGGCGGCGGGAGCGGCGGCAGACTGTGCTGTCGCCGGCCCCGCCCGAAGCGCCAGCACCGCCGCCGAGGCGAGAACAATCGATCCGATCCGCTTGCAAGCCATGGCGACACCTCCCGAAACCCCGATGCTAGGCCCCCGTCTGAGATGACGCAATCGTGGCGGCGACACGAATGCGGGTGGCAGAACCTTCCTGGACAGGCGAAAGGGTCGCCGCCTCTTCGCGCTCCGTTTTGACGATTTGGAGCCGCCTTGGGTCGGGCGCCACCCCATCTATCTTCGTTACGTCCTTGCGTGCATCAAATCGCGGCTCCCCAGCTCGCGCCAAGGATCAAATCAGGTGAGGAGCCTGCCGGGCAGTTACGCATCCGCCGCACTAGGCCTTGGTCCGCGCCGCCCGCTCCCCGCTATCCGAAGAGCTTATTCAGATAAGCCGCGATCCTGACGCCCCCGCGGCTGAGCCGCCCGTCCAGCGCCGCCCCATGCTGGTAGGCATAGGCATAAGAGAGCTGGGGATTGGCCGGATAGACCTGCTCGCGCAGCGCCACGCTCTCGGCGATCCAGGTTTCCGGATTGGCATCGTTCCAATCTATCACCTGTTGCGGCGTGATCGCGCCCACGAGCCACCCCGCATATTCGGAATAAGAGAGCTGGCGCTGCTCGATCAGGCCGGAGTCCCAGACCGAGTGAAGGTTGGTCTGCTGCCCGAACAAGGTGACCCGGACGCTGTTGCCCCCGCGGTCGCCGTCGCGTCCGGCGTGGAGGGGCTGGTGCAGATCGCCGATGATGTGGATGGTGAAGCGCAGTGCCATCCTCTTGTCCTCCAGGCTCGCATTCGGATCGCGCAGGACCTGGGCGAAGCGGGCGAGCGCGATGACGGCATCGCCTTCGGGCGGCGCCACCGCCTGGGCGTAGGTGCGGCCTTGCGGGACGGTGACATAGTGGAATGGACCCGCGGTGCGTTGCCAGAACTCGGCGGGGTCCGAGCGCATGTCGTCGGGCCAGGTCGCTGCCTGCGCCAGGGATTCCGTTCCCAGCAACAGCCGGACATTGGCCCGCGCGGTGCCGCTCAAATAATGCTCGGCGATGGCCCCGGTCACGCGATGGCCGGTCTGGCCCCACCCGAAGGCCGGGCTGGCGGGGATCGTGCAACACAGCAGGGCGGCGATAATCCGGCGCATAACTTCCTCCCCCGAAAGTTCGAGTAAGTTACGATGCTCCCAGATTGGGAAGGATACAACTAATTGCCGCTATGAACCCGCCCTGGACACTTGGCGAAGCGGCCTCACCGTCGGGGAGGCAGCGGCCCAATATCGGGCACTGGAAGCCGGGTGTTCACCCGCGCCGCCACCCCGGACCCGATCCGGGCCCATCTAGGCGGAGACATTGGCGACCTATTTCGCTTGCTCCTCCGCGCAAAGTCACGGAGTGTTCAGGCGGCTGGTGATAGCGGGCTGCGCCATAGGTATGTCCAGGAGTTCCCGATGAAATTTCTCAATCTGGCCGCTCTGGCCGTCGCCGGCCTTGCCGCCGCCCCGCTCGCCGCGCAGCCGCCCGAGGGGCGCGGCGGACGCATGCTGCCGTCGACCCGCGCGGAGGTCGAGCAGATGACGGCGCAGCGCTTCGCCGCTCGCGACGCCAATCGTGACGGCTTCCTCACCGCCGACGAGCTCGGCGAGCGGGCGCCGATGATGCTGGAGCGGCAGGATGCCGACCGTGACGGCAAGATCTCCGCCGCCGAATCCACCAGGGGCGCGCTGGCCATGTTCGACCGGGCGGATGCCGACCGTGACGGCACGATCAGCGACGCAGAGCGATCGGCGGCGATGGCGTTCAGGGGCGGGCCGAGGTCACGGAGCGGCGCCGGCCTCAACATGCTGCCGTCGACCCGCGCCGAAATGCAGCGGATGACCCAGGCGATCTTCGCCCGGCAGGACGCCGATCGCGACGGCTTCCTGGCCGCCGCCGAGCTCGGCGACCGCGCCCAGGCCGCGCTGGCGCGGCTCGATGCCGACCGTGACGGCAAGATCTCCGCCGCCGAGAACGGCGCCGGCCTGCTGACCCTGTTCGACCGGGTCGACGCCGACCACGACGGGACGATCAGCGACGCCGAGCGCTTGGCGGCGAGCGCCGCCCTGGCCGCGCCGCCGCCGCGGCCTGGAGGCTGAGGGAGGCTAAAGGACGTATCTGCCCAATCCGCGCCATCCGCGCGATGATCGAAATGCCGGTGGCACGAATTGTTGACCCATCGTGACCGTGGACCAACCTATAAGGTAAAAATCGCTTTCCTACATGTTTCTGCTATGTTCTACTTCGCCAATGGGCGGTGGGAACTGATTGTGGACCGGCTGGTTCGACGGCACCTACTGGCACGGCAACGTCCAGATGAAGGACGGGCAGGGGAAGCCGCTCGAGGCTGCCGGGAGACCGGCTCTTGCGATGTCCCAAGGCTTTATGCAGCATCGCCATTCCTGATCTTCACCTCGCCAGCCGATAAATCGATCCGCTGGTACAGCCTCCCCGTTCACACCTTGTACGGAGCAACGCCGCCCTGACGTCAGCGGCTTCCTAAAGCGAGGTTCGCCCCGGCCGAATTCGGGCTCCACCCACCCCAGCCGCGCCTCCCTTCGAAAACAGCAACTCCTTGCTCCGGTCCACGGATTGACATCCTCATTCTCGGAGGGACAAGCTCTGCGCTGCGATGACTGACGAGACCAACATCCCCGGCGGCGTCGTCCATGATCTTCCCGGCGATTTTAGAGACGCACTGAACCGCGATCCAAGCGCCCTGGCGACCTGGGACGATATTACGCCGCTGGCCCGTAACGAATGGATCTGCTGGATCGAATCCGCCAAGAAGCAGGAGACGCGGCGCAAGCGCATCGATTGGGGCCGCTCGAACCTGAGCGATGGAAAGCGCCGCCCCTGTTGCTGGCCGGGATGCCCGCATCGCTGAGACCCGGCAAGCCGTAGGCCGATGTCGCTCTCACCGCAGTTGGTCGGCCGCCTCCGGCAGCGCCGCCAGATCCGGCTCCACCCACCCCAGCCGCGCCGCCTTCGAGAACAGCAGCTCCGCCGAATAAAAGCGCAGCGGCCAATCCCGCCGCCCCTCCGGCGCCAGCAGCACCGCGTTGACCCGCTCCGCCAGCCCCCTGCCCTCGCTCCCCGCCAGCACGCGCCGCAGCGTGCGAATGAAGACTTGGGTGATCGTCTCGTGATAGCCCTCCGTGTCGCTGTTCACGCCGCCCACGCTCTCATTGTAGCGGCGGATCAGGCCGGGCAAATCGCGTTCGGGCACTATGTCCGGCCGTTCGAGGAGCAGCCAGCAGGTCGTGCCGATATGCGCCTCGTGGGTCCATTTGCGTTTGGGCAGGGTGCAGGCGAGGAAGCCCTCGCCCACCTTGCGGATTGCGTCGTCGTGCGGCCAGAGCCGCGGTTCGCGATCGTTCATTGGTCGTCTCCACAAAAAGAAAAGGAGCGCGCCGACCTCGCCGGCACGCTCCCTTTTTCACCTGCCCCCTCTCCCATTTGGGGATCATCGGGTAGTCATGCCCCCGGCATGACCTGAACATCGCGGGGCGATGTTCACCCGGTGAGGGCTGGGTGAGGGTCTGGCTGGGCGTCAGGCCGCGCTGATCACGGGCTCCCGGATTTGTTGGGCCGATTGGCCGGTTTGCGGCGCGGCGGTGAGGACGTTCGCGTCGACGTGGGTTGCGAATTTGGCGAAATTGTCGGTGAAGAGCCGCACCAGCTTCGCCGCGGTCGCGTCATAGTCGGTCTTGTCGGCCCAGGTGTCGCGCGGGTTGAGGATCGCGCTGTCGACGCCGGGCACGCTGACCGGCACGTCGAAGCCGAACTTGGGGTCCTTGCGGAATTCGACATTGGCGAGGCTGCCGTCGAGCGCGGCGTTGAGCAAGGCACGGGTCGCCTTGATCGGCATGCGGCTGCCGACGCCGTATTTGCCGCCGGTCCAGCCGGTGTTGACCAGCCAGCAATGCACGCCGCCTCTGGCGATGCGCTCCTTCAATAGGTTGCCGTAGACCCAGGGGAAGCGCGGCATGAAGGGCGCTCCGAAGCAGGTCGAGAAGGTCGCTTCGGGCTCGGTGACTCCGATTTCGGTGCCCGCCACCTTGGCGGTGTAGCCGGAGAGGAAATGGTACATGGCCTGTTCCGGAGTCAGCCGCGCGATCGGGGGCAGCACGCCGAAGGCGTCGGCGGTGAGGAAGACCACGTTCTTCGGCACCGGGCCCATATTCTCGGCCGAGCAATTGGGGATGAAGTGGATCGGATAGGCGCCGCGGGTATTTTCGGCGAGGCTGGAATCGTCCAGGTCGAGAATGCGCGTTTTCTCGTCCATCACGACATTTTCGAGCACCGTGCCGAAGCGCTTCGTGGTCGCGTAAATCTCCGGCTCCGCTTCCGGTGAAAGCCGGATCATCTTCGCGTAACACCCACCCTCGAAATTGAACACCGCCGTATCCGACCAGCCATGCTCGTCGTCGCCGATCAGGGTGCGGCTGGCGTCGGCAGACAGGGTGGTCTTGCCGGTGCCGGAAAGGCCGAAGAAGACCGCGGTGTCGCCCTTGGGCCCGATATTGGCCGAGCAGTGCATCGGCATGACGCCGGTTGGAGGGAGCAGGTAATTGAGGATGCCGAACACCGATTTCTTCATCTCGCCCGCATAAGCGGTGCCGCCGATCAGGATCAGCCGCTCGGTCAAATTGACCGCGATCACCGTCTCCGAGCGGGTGCCGTGGCGGGTGGGGTCGGCGCGGAAGCTCGGCAGGTCGATGATGGTGAATTCCGGCTCGAAGCCGGCCAGCTCCTCGATGCCGGGGCGGACCAGCAGGGTGCGGATGAACAGGCTGTGCCAGGCGAGCTCGTTGATCACGCGCACGCGCACGCGGTGCTCCGGCTGCGAGCCGCCGTAGAGGTCCTGGACGAACAGCTCCTTCCGCTCGCCGAGCGCGGCGAGGAAATCCTCCCTGAGCGCGGCGAAATGCTCGGGCGCGATCGAGGCGTTATTGTCCCACCAGATATTGTTCTCGGTCTCGGCGTCGCGGACGATGAACTTGTCCTGGGCCGAGCGGCCGGTATGCTTGCCGGTCCTGACGACCAGCGGCCCGTCCTGGGCGAGCAGCCCCTCGCCGCGCTTCAGCGCCTCCTCGACCAGCAATGCCGGACCAAGGTTCCAGTGAAGCGTCGCGGGCGTGTCGATGCCCTGGTGCGACAGATCGAAGGACGGGACCTGCTGGGCCACTGGGTTCCTCTCGGGTTACACGGTTCGGCCCCCGGCGAAGGGCGCCTCGTTCATGCCGGGCGCATATCGGAGCGGGCCTGCCGCGTCAAAGGGTAGCGCGGCGAAGCGCCCTTGGCTAAAGCCCGGACTGGCGAGGAAAGGCGGGCAGCAGCACGATATGTCGATAACGATCGCGCTTGTCGACGACGACCGCAACATCCTGACCTCGCTGTCGGTCACGCTGCAGTCGGAAGGCTTCGTCACCCGCCTCTATTCGGATGGCGAGGCGGCGCTGAAGGCGCTGGTCGAGAACCCGCCCGATCTCGCCGTCCTCGACATCAAGATGCCGCGCATGGACGGGATGGAGCTGCTGCGGCGGTTGCGCGAGAGGTGCGACTTTCCGATCATCTTCCTCACCTCCAAGGACGAGGAGCTGGATGAAGCGCTGGGCCTCGCCATGGGCGCCGACGATTATATCGCCAAGCCCTTCTCGCAGCGGCTGCTGCTGGCGCGCATCCGTGCCGTGCTCAGGCGCACCGAGATGCGCGCCCGCCTGCCGGCGGAGGACGACGAGCCCGAGCAGGCCGAGATCGAGCGCGGCCGGCTCAACATGGACCCGGCCCGGCACCGGGTAAAATGGGACGGCCGGGACGTGACGCTCACCGTCACCGAGTTCATGATCCTGGAGGCGCTGGCGCAGCGGCCCGGCGTGGTCAAATCGCGCAACCAGCTGATGGACGTCGCCTATCAGGACGACATCTATGTCGACGACCGCACCATCGACAGCCACATCAAGCGGATGCGCCGCAAGTTCCGCGCCGTCGACGACGATTTCAACGCGATCGAGACGCTCTACGGCGTCGGCTACCGCTTTGCCGAGGAATAAGCCGCCGGGCCGGATCCGCGGCTGGTCGAAGCGGCTGTCGCTCCGCCAGCGCATCCTCGCCGTCAACATCTTCGCGCTCGCCATCCTCGCCGGCGGCGTCTTCTATCTCGACAGCTTCCGCAGCCGCCTGACCCAGGCGCGGGTCGACCAGGCGCGGTCGGAGGCGGTGATGATCGCCCATATGCTCGCCGCGCTTCCAGCCGACCGGCGCGAGCCGATCCTGGTCCGGCTCGGGCAGGATTCGGGAACGCGGCTGCGGCTCTATGCCGCCGATGGAGCGCGCGTGGCCGACAGCTGGCACAATGCGGCTCCGACCTACGCGCTTCGGGACCCCGCCGGCGAGCCCTGGTATCGCGACGTCGCGCTCTGGCTCGACAATGCCTTCGATACGATCGTCGCCGCGCCGCCGCCGCCCGAATTCTTCCCGCCGGCGCGCGACGAGCTGGCGGCTTGGCCCGAGGCGCGCGAGTCGCTGCGCAGCGGCAGGCCGGTGCCGATGCTGCGCCGCGCCGCGGACGGCACGCCCTATATCGCCGCGGCGCAGCGGATCGAGGGCGCCGACCGGCAGGTGCTCCTCCTGACCGTCAACGCCCGAGACATACGCCGCGTGGTGCGCGCCGAACGCTATGCGCTCTTCCTGATCCTGGTCGGGACGCTGATCGTCTCGATCCTGCTGTCGCGCTTCCTCGCCCGCACCATCGCCAATCCGCTGCGCAAGCTCGCCCATGCAGCGCACCGGGTGCGGCGCGGCAGCGCGCGCGAGGTCGACGTGCCGACTCTGCCGCTCAGGACCGACGAGATCGGCCAGCTCGCCCGGGCGATCCACGACATGACGCAGAGCCTCAGGCAGCGGATCGACGGCGCCGACGCCTTCGCCGCGGATGTTACCCACGAGCTCAAGAACCCGCTCGCTTCCCTGCGCTCGGCGGTCGACACGCTGGAGCGGATCGAGGATCCTGCCCTTAGGAGACAGATGCTGGACGTGGTGCGGCAGGATGTCGGGCGGCTCGACCGGCTGGTCGTGGACATCGCCGAAGCCTCGCGGCTCGACGCCGAATTGTCGCGGGCGCTGTTCGAGCCGATCGACGTCGGCAAGACGATCGAGGGGATGGTCCCGGTCTGGGAGGAACGCGCGGCGGACCGCGCCCGGATCGCCTTCGCCCGGCCGCGCGTACGGACCGCGATGATCATGGGCGATGAATCGCGGCTGGCGCGGCTCATCGACAATCTCGTCGACAACGCCCTTTCTTTCTCGCCGCCCGGAGGCCTGGTCGAAATCGGCGCGGCGCGGGTCGGCGAGGAGGTGGCGATTTCGGTGCAGGACGAAGGGCCGGGCGTCCCCGGGGACGCAAGGGAGGCGATCTTTAACCGCTTCCATAGCATCAGGCCCGAAGAGGATTTCGGCCGCCATAGCGGGCTGGGGCTGGCGATCGCGCGGGCGATCGTCGACGGCCATGGCGGGCGGATCGAAATCGAGGACCGCCACGACGGACGAACCGGAGCTCGCTTCATCGTCCGCTTTCCGGGAGTCAGTGCATGAGTTCGCCTTCTCTTTCCTCCGAGACGCTGCATGTCAGCGCCGTCGCCATCGGCGGCCGCGCCGTTCTGATTGGAGGCCGCTCCGGCACCGGCAAGTCCGACCTTGCCTTGCGGTTGATCGACCGCGGCGCCGTCCTGGTCAGCGACGATTATACCTATGTCCATCGGGTCAGCGGCCAGGCCCTGGCCTCCGCGCCCGCCAATATCGCCGGCAAGATCGAGGTGCGCGAGGTCGGCATCGTCGAGCGCGAGTCGGTCGCCGACGTTCCAGTCGCCTTGTTCGTCGACCTCGAGGGCAAGCCCGACCGCCTGCCGCGCGGCGAGGACCGGATCGCCATTGCCGGTGTCTCGGTCCCGATCGTCGCGCTCGACGGCCACCACGCCTCCGCGCCGCTCAAGGTCGAGGCGGCTCTGCTGCTCCTGGGCCTGCCCGCCGGATGAGCGGCGGGCTCGATATCCTGTCCTTCGCCTTCTCGCGCGGCGAGCCGCCCGACGCGAATTTGGTGCTCGACATGCGCTTCTTGAGGAATCCGCACTGGCGGGACGAACTGCGTCTCCTGTGCGGGCAGGACGCGCCGGTCGGCGATTATATTGCGGGCGATGCGGCCTATGACGAGGCCATGGCGCGGATCGAGGCGCTGCTGCTCACCCTCCTCCCCCTCTATCTGGCCGATGGAAATTCCTATGTCTCGATCGCGTTCGGCTGTACGGGCGGGCGCCATCGCTCGGTCCATGTGGCGGAGCGAGTCGCGGCACGGTTGCGCGCGGCGGGATTTTCGCCCAATCTGGTCCATCGCGACCTCGCCGCGCCGCCTCGTGACGGTATGAGCGATCCGCAGGGGCACGGGCAGACTGCAGCTAAGGTGACTAGATGATCGGTTTGGTATTGGTGACCCACGGGCGGCTCGCGTCCGAGTTCATCGTCGCCATGGAGCATGTGGTTGGCCCGCAGGAGCGGATCGCCGGCATCTGCATCGGCCCCGACGACGACATGGACCAGCGCCGCAAGGACATCGCCAGGGCGATCGCCAAGGTCGATGACGGGACCGGCGTCATCATCCTCACCGACCTGTTCGGAGGCACCCCCTCCAATCTCGCCATCAGCCTGATGAAATCGGACAAGATCGAGGTCATCGCCGGGGTCAACCTTCCGATGCTGATACGCCTGGAAGGCGCCCGCAAGACGATGGACGTCCGCTCGGCCGTCGCCGCAGCCCGCGAGGCGGGGCGCAAGTATATTTCGGTCGCTTCGGAAATCCTGGGCGAGGCGGCCGCATAGGATGGTCAGCCGCACCGTGGAGGTCACCAACAAGCGCGGCCTCCACGCCCGCGCCAGCGCCAAGTTCGTCACCCTGGCCTCGCAGATCGACGCCGCGATCGAGGTCGAGAAGGACGGCAGCAAGGTCTGCGGCACTTCGATCATGGGCCTGATGATGCTCGGCGCCGCGATGGGCGACACGATCACGATCAGCGCCACGGGCCTCGGCGCCGAGCGCGCGGTCGAGCAGCTCGCGGCCCTGGTCGAGGCGCGCTTCCACGAGGACGTGTGAGGCCGTGCGTCCTCCGCTCCCCGGCGAAGGCCGGGCCCCGGTCCGCCCGGCAGCGCCGCTGGGCCCCGGCCTTCGCCGGGGAGCGGGAATAGAAATGCCGCGGCAGGTCACGGCCTTTTCCAACCCGCTGGTGAAGCAGGCGCGCTCGCTTCGCGACAAGAAGCACCGGCGCGCCGAAGGGCTGTTCCTGGCCGAGGGCCTGAGGATCCTCACCGAGGCGCGCGAAACGGGCGTGCTGCCGGAGCGGCTGTTCTTCAGCCATGCCTCGCATCCCCTGCTTGAGGCGCTGATCGCGGCGACCGAGGCGGCGGGCGGCGAGGCGATCGAAACCAATGCGGACGTGCTCCACAAGATCAGCGGCAAGGACAATCCGCAGGCGGTGATCGGCATCTACCGGGCTTTCGACACCGCGCTCGCCGGCATCGACCGGAGCGCGGCGCCGCTCTGGATCGTCGCCCAGGCGCTGCGCGATCCCGGCAATCTCGGCACCATATTGCGCACCGGCGATGCGGCCGGCGCGGGCGGCCTGATCCTGATCGACGAGTGCGCCGACCCCTTTTCGGTCGAGGCGGTGCGCGCCTCGATGGGCGCCCTCTTCACCCAGAAGATCGCGGCGGCGCGGTGGGAGGAATTTCTCCCTTGGCTGCGCGGCGGGCCGGGGCAGCTCGTCGGCACCAGCCTCAACGCCGCCGCCGACTATCAGGACGCGGTCTATGCGGCGCCGAGCTTCCTGCTCGTCGGCAACGAATCGCAGGGGCTGCCCGCCGCTTACGAGGCCGAATGCGATCTTCTCGTGAAAATCCCAATGCTTGGGCGGGCGGACAGCCTGAATGCTGCTGTCGCGGTCGCCGTCATGGCCTATGAAGTGGTGAACCAGCGCCGCCGACGCTGAGCCCGGAGGAATGATGCCGCAAAGCGATATCGAAATCTCGCGCGCCGCCCGGATGCTGCCGATCGGCGAGGTCGCGGCGCGGCTCGGAATCCCCGCCGAGGCGCTCGAACCCTATGGCCGCTTCAAGGCCAAGATCGCGCTCGACTGGCTGGCCGGACGCCGCGACGGGCGGCAGGGAAAGCTCATCCTGGTCACCGCGATCAACCCAACGCCGGCGGGCGAGGGCAAGACCACCACGTCGGTGGGGCTCGCCGACGCGCTGAACCGGAGCGGCCGCAAGGCGATCGTCGCCCTGCGCGAGCCCTCGCTCGGCCCCTGCTTCGGAATGAAGGGCGGCGCGGCTGGGGGCGGCTATGCGCAGGTCGTGCCGATGGAGGAGATCAACCTCCATTTCACCGGCGATTTCCACGCCATCACCAGCGCCCACAATCTGCTCGCCGCCCTGATCGACAACCATATCCACTGGGGCAACGCGCTCGAGATCGACGTGCGCCGGATCGTGTGGAAACGGGTGATCGACATGAACGACCGCGCCCTGCGCCGGATCGTCCAGTCGCTCGGCGGCGTCGGCAACGGCTTCCCGCGAGAATCGGGCTTCGACATCACAGTCGCCTCGGAGATCATGGCGATTCTCTGCCTCGCCGGGGATCTCGAGGATCTGCGCGAGCGGCTGGCGCGGATCGTGATCGGCTATCGCCGCGACAAGAGCGCGGTCACCGCGCGCGATCTCAAGGCCGACGGCGCCATGACCGTTTTGCTCGCCCAGGCGATCCAGCCCAACCTCGTTCAGACGATCGAGAACAACCCGGCCTTCATCCATGGCGGCCCGTTCGGCAACATCGCCCATGGCTGCAATTCGGTGATCGCGACCAAGGCGGCGCTCGGCCTCGCCGATTACGTCGTCACCGAAGCGGGCTTCGGAGCGGACCTCGGCGCGGAGAAATTCTTCGACATCAAATGCCGCCAGGCGGGGCTCCACCCGGACGCGGCGGTGATCGTCGCCACGGTGCGCGCGCTCAAATATAATGGCGGCGTCGCCAAGGCCGACCTCGCGAAGGAGAATGTCGCCGCGGTGCGGTCGGGCGGCGTCAACCTCGCCCGCCATATCGAGAATGTCCGCCAGTTCGGCGTGCCGGCCCTGGTCGCGATCAACCATTTCACCTCGGACAGCGAGGCCGAGATCGCCGCGGTCCGCGAGATCGCGGAAGCGCTCGGCACCGAGGCCGTGCTCTGCACCCATTGGGCCGACGGCGGCGCGGGGGCCGAGGCGCTGGCCGAAAAGGTAGCGGCGCTCGCCGATGCGGGCGGCGCCCGGTTCGCCCCGCTCTACGACAACAAGCTGAAGCTGTTCGACAAGATCAATATAATCGCCACCTGCATCTACCGAGCCGACGAGGCGATCGCGGATTCGAGCGTTCGCGCCCAACTCCATCAATGGGAGAAGGACGGCTACGGCCGCCTCCCGGTGTGCATGGCCAAGACCCAATACAGCTTCTCGACCGACCCTGCCCTGCTCGGCGCGCCCAGCCACCATGTCGTGCCGGTGCGCGAGGTAAGGCTCTGCGCGGGCGCCGGCTTCGTGGTCGCGGTCTGCGGCGACCTGATGACCATGCCGGGCCTGCCCAGGACGCCGTCGGCGGAGGGGATGCGGATCGATGCGGACGGGCTGATCGAAGGCTTGTCCTGAGTCCTTCATTCACACGCGCGAAAGCGTCACTCGGGCAGGGGCAAGGCATGAAATTGCGGGTGCTTATTCCAGCATTGCTGGCCTGTTCGACGACCGGTTTGGCGCAGGAGCCGGCGCGCGAGGGCGAGATCTACGCCGCGCACGGCACCGAGCCATTCTGGGGCCTGACCTTCGAAGACGGGAAGATGGTCTATAGCTTCGACGAGGAGCGGATCGAGGCCGCCCGGCCTCGGCCGACTACAACGCGCAATGGCGTCCATGTCTACCGGACGCCGCGCATGACCGTCGAGATCAGCCATGAAGGCCGCTGCAACGACGGCATGAGCGATTACGAATATCCCGACACGGTCCGCATCCGCTTCGGGCGCAACCGGATCGGCCGCGCTCTCGAAGGCTGCGGCGGCGGCGTCCTGCCGCCGGTGACGCTCGCCGACACCGGCTGGGCGATCGTCGACATAGACGGCGCCCAGGTCGGCGGGGAGGCCTATGCGCTTCAGTTCGACGCCGACGGGCTTCACGGGCGAGCCGGCTGCAACCGCTTCTCCGGCCCCTACACCCAGGCGGGCCGGGCGCTGGCCCCCGGCGCGATCCGGTCGACGCGCATGGCGTGCGGTGACGAGGCGGGAGCGCATGAGGCGAAGGTGCTGCGGCTGCTTGGTGGGCCCATCCAGATCAGGTATCGCGGGGGCGTGATCATGATGCTGAGCGGCACCCGCGACGGTACCGATATTCGTGTGACCCTGAGGCGGCTCTAGGCCGCCCGCGCTGAGGAGACTGATCCGATGTTCCTGCTCGGCGCCACGATTGCTCTGGCTGCACAGACGGCCGAACCACCGCCCCAATCCTATCGAGCGATCGGCGCGTCGCCCTTGTGGCAAGCGGCCATCCATGGCGAATTCATGACCTTTGAGACGCCGGGCCGCGACAGGCTGACCGTGCCAACGCCCGCGCGCCAGGAAACCGAGCTCGGCTATGCCCACGGCACAAGCGATTTCAGCATCTCCGTCGAGCATGGCGAGTGTACCGACGCGCTGAACGGATGGACCTATCCGGACCGCGTGACGGTCCAGGCCGGGGAAGACCGCTACGAAGGTTGCGGCGGCGACCCACTGGGCGCAAACGTGCCGGCCGGTTACGGCGCGGCCGGCGGCGAGCCCTTCTGGTCGCTGGAGATTGCAGATGGCCGGCTCTATTTCGGAGTCAACGAGTACGTGGTGATGGTCCCCGCGCCCGCGCCGCAGGTGACGGGGGACGGCTCCTCGCGCCGCTACACCGCCCCCGGGATCAGCGTGCTGCTCAAGCGCGAAGATTGCGAACTGGAGGATGAGCGCGTCTATGCCGATGCTGTGACGGTCACGGCGGGCGCGTGGACGGTCCAAGGCTGCGGCGGCCAAGTGATCCGGGAAGCGCCGCAATAGGCTTTCAATTCGGCTGCCCGCCGCCTTCCGTCGGAAACAATTTGGCCAGCGGCCTGGGCGCGCCCTCGACCACCGGCAGCGCCTCGATCTCCTTGGTCCCGCTGGATACTTCCAGCGCCTCGAAGCGCCTGGCCTGGGTCATCACCTGCGTCTCCAGGCTGCCGACGAAGGCGTTATAAGCGCCCATGGCGAGCTCGAGGTTGCGGCCCATGCGGGCGACATGTCCGCCCATGGTGGCGAGGCGCGAATGGAGCTCCTTGCCGAGCCGGGCGATCTCGGCCGCCTCCTGCGCGATCTTTTCCTGCCGCCAGACGCTTGCGACGGTGCGGGCGATGGCGACGAGGTTGGTCGGAGTCGCGAGCAGCACGCGCCGCTCGAACGCCCATTCCCAAAGTCCATCGTCCTGCTCGAGCGCGGCTGTGAGGAAATGCTCGCCGGGAATGTAGAGGATCACATAATCGGCGGCGTCGCCGAACTGCTCCCAATAATTCTTGGAGCCGAGCTTCTGGGCGTGGACACGAATCGAGGCGGCGTGCGCCTTGAGATGCTCGGTGCGGAGCACGTCGTCGGTCTGCTCGTTGGCGTCGAGATAGGCGTTCAACGAGCATTTGGCGTCGATGATCAGCTTGCGGCCGCCGGGCAGGCGCACGATCACGTCGGGGCGCAGCCGGCCATCCTCCGTATCGACCGAAACCTCGGTCTGGAAATCGGCGTATGGCGACAGGCCGGCCTGCTCGAGCACGTTCTTCAAACTTTGCTCGCCCCAGCGCCCCCGCGCCTTGGGGCTGGAGCGGAGCGCGTTGACCAGGTTTCTGGTCTCGTCGCGGACCTGGCTGTGGCCGGCGTGGAGCAGGGTCACCGCCTCGCGCAACGCCTCGTAGCTGCCCACCCGCTCCTTTTCGACCTTGGTCAGCCCCTCCTCATAGCGCTTCAGCGTCGCCTCGACCGGCTGGAGCAGGGCCTTCAGCTGGGCGTCGCTCTTCTCGCTCGCCTGGTTGAAGCGGGCGTCGGCGCGTTCGAGGAACTGCTTTTGCGCCTCGCTCAGCAATTTCGCGCCGACCTCGTGGAACTGGGCGGTGAGCGCTTCCTTGGCCTCGACCAGCTCCTTCATCCGCGCTTCGAAATTGCGGGCGTCGGCCTTGAGCGCGGCGAGATCGCGCATCGCCGCGTCGCGCTCCCCGGTCACGCCCTCCAGCGTCGTACGGAGCGAATCGGCGGCTTTGGCCCGCTCCTCGAGCGCGCCCGTCCGCCCGCGCGCGGCGAACCAGCCGAGCGCGGCAGCCGCGACCAGCAATGCGGCGATGAGAAGAACAGTCAGCGGGTCCATGCGGAGCGGATCCAGGTGGAACGAAATGCGAACCTAGAGCAGTGGCCGCTTTGGCTCAACCCGTCTTCGTCGCTCCCGCGAAAGCGGGAGTCCAGACGGCGTGCGAGCCTATTTCGAGTTCGTCTGGATTCCCGCGTTCGCGGGAATGACGGGGAAAAGCCTCAGGCGGCCGCCTTGCGCGCCTTGGCGATCTTCCTGAGGATCATCTCGCGCCTGAGGCGGGAGAGGTGGTCGATGAAGAGCACGCCCTGGAGATGGTCCATCTCGTGCTGGAGAACGACGGCGAGCACGCCTTCGATATCCTCCTCGTGGCTCTTGCCCTGCTCGTCGAGCCAGCGGGCGCGGACGCGATCGGGGCGGTCGACCTCGGCGAATTGCTCGGGAACCGAGAGGCAGCCTTCGGTATAGGGCACTTCGAGGTCCGAATGGGTGAGGATTTCGGGGTTGATGAAGACGCGCGGGTCGCGGACGGGCTCGCCGCCCTCGACCTCCGACTCCTGCAGGTCGATGACCAGCAGGCGCTTGGGCACGCCGATCTGGACAGCGGCGAGGCCGATGCCCGGCGCCGCGTACATCGTCTCGAACATGTCGGCGATCAGCGCCCGCGTCTCGTCGGTGACCGCCTCGACCGGGGTCGAGATCTGGCGCAGCCGCGGATCGGGCACTTCAAGGATGGGCAGGATGGCCATGACCGGAAAATAAGGGGAAAGCGGCGATTCTTCAAGCGATGGGACGTCTTGCCCGGAGCGCTTGCGCCAATGTCCCCTCGTCCAGATAGTCGAGCTCGCCGCCGACCGGCAGGCCGTGGGCGAGCTGGGTGATGCGGATCGGGAAGCGTTCCAGGCGCTCGGCGAGATAATGAGCGGTGGTCTGGCCCTCGAGCGTCGCGTTCATGGCGAGGACGACCTCGTCCACGCCGCCCGCGGCGACGCGGGAGACCAGCCGGTCGATGCCGAGATCCTCGGGCCGGATCCCCTCCAGCGCGGAAAGCCGGCCGCCCAGCACGTGGAAGCGGCCGGGGAAGAGCCGCGAGCGATCGAGCGCCCAGAGGTCCGAAACCTCCTCCACGACGCAGAGCAGGCGCGCGTCGCGGCGCTCGTCGGCGCAGATCGCGCAGGGATCGGAGGTGTCGACATTGCCGCAAATCGCGCAGACCGAGAGATTCTCGCTGACGCTGGCGAGGGCGCGCAGCAGCGGCGTCAGCGCGGTTTCGCGGCGCTTCATCAGATGCAGCACCGCGCGGCGCGCCGAGCGCGGCCCCAGGCCGGGGAGGCGGGCCAGCGCCTGGGTGAGCGCTTCGATTTCGGTGGAGGCCATGGGAGGGAGATAGAGGAGGGTGGCGGAGGCGGGCAAGCCTCGGTTAGAGCATCTGCATGCGCATCGCCTTCATGGGAACTCCGGACTTCGCCGTGCCGACATTGGACGCCCTCATCGCGGCGGGGCACGACGTGGCCGTGGTCTATTGCCAGCCGCCCCGGCCCGCCGGGCGGGGCAAGGCGCTCTCCGCTTCCCCCGTGCAGAAGCGCGCCCAGGAAGCGGGGATCGAGGTGCGGACGCCGGTGTCGCTCAAAAGCGCGGAGGAGCAGGCGGCTTTCGCGGCGCTCGGCCTCGATGTCGCGGTCGTCGCGGCCTACGGCCTGATCCTGCCCGAGCCAATTCTCGCGGCCCCGCGCCTGGGCGGCCTCAACGTGCATGCCTCCTTACTGCCGCGCTGGCGCGGTGCTGCGCCGATTCAGCGCGCCATCCTGGCCGGGGACCGAAAAACCGGCGTCACCATCATGCGGATGGAAAAAGGGCTCGATACCGGGCCGATCTACGCCTGGACCAAAACCGGGATCGGCAAGAAGACGGCAGGAGAGTTGACCGCCGAGCTGGCCAAATCGGGTGCCGGGCTGATGACGACGGTGCTCAAGATCATCGATGAGGTGACGCCCGCTCCCCAGCCTGTGGACGGGGTCACATATGCGCATAAAATCGAGAAGCACGAGGCGCGGCTTGATTTCGCTTGCCCGGCCGAAGTGGTGGAGCGCCAAATCAGGGCATTCAATCCAATTCCTGGAGCTTATTTCGAATTCGCGGGCGAACGAATCAAGATACTTAGGGCTGTGCTTTCAGACCTTAGCGGAGACGCGGGACTCGTACTCGATCACCATTTGACCATTGCCTGCGGCGAGGGCTCGATCGCGCCGAGTAAGGTCCAGCGCGCGGGACGCGGTGAAATGACGCCCGCCGAATTGCTGCGCGGCTTCGCGATTCCGGCGGGCGCGGCGCTCACGTGACGCGTTTTCGGCTGACCATCGAATATGACGGCCGCCCGTTCATGGGCTGGCAGCGCCAGGCGCACGGCCCTTCGGTCCAGCAGGCGATCGAAGAGGCGATCCAGGCGATCACGCAAGAGCAGGTCACGCTGCACGCCGCTGGGCGCACCGATGCCGGCGTGCACGCGCTGGCGATGACCGCCCATGTCGACATCGCCAGGCCGATCGCCGCTTCGCGCCTCTCCGACGGGACCAACGCGAAGCTGAGACCGCTCCCCGTCGCCATCCTGGGCGCCGACGAAGTCGACGGCGATTTCCACGCCCGCTTCTCGTGCATCGGCCGCCGCTACGTCTACCGCATCTCAAACCGGCGGGCGCCGCTGGCGCTCGAAGTGGGCCGGGCGTGGCGGGTGCCGGTCGTGCTCTATGCGGACGAAATGAACAAGGCCGGGCAAGTGCTTGTCGGCCAACATGATTTCACGACGTTTCGTTCAGCGCATTGCCAGTCGGAGAGCCCGGTCAAGACGCTGGACCGGCTGACCGTGCGGCGGCTGGGGGAGACCATCGAGATCGACGCGGCGGCCCGCTCCTTCCTCCATCACCAGGTCCGCTCCATGGTCGGCTGCCTGGAGCTGGTCGGGCGCGGCAAATGGACCAAGGCGGATCTGAAGGCGGCGCTGGAGGCGAAGGACCGCGCCGCTCTTGGATTCAACGCGCCGCCCGACGGGCTCTATTTTGTCGAGGCGCTTTATCCCGGGGAGCGCTGAGAGCCGGCGCGCCGAGTCCGAACAGCCGCTGAAGCGACTTCTCCAGCATCAGCAATTGCCAGAGCAGCCGGCCATGATCGGAGCGGCCGCTCAGGTGGGCTTCGGCGAGACTGCGGATTGCGCCGGCGTCGAACCAGCCGGTCTCCGCCAACGCCGACCCCTGCCCGATGGCGAGCGCCTCCTTGGCGAGCGGCCCCCGGAACCAGGCCGAAACGGGCGTCACGAAACCCATCTTGCGGCGGTTGAGGATCTCGTCGGGGAGTCTCGAGCCGAGCGCGCGCTTCATCAGCCATTTGCCGCTGCCGCCCCGAAGCCGAAGCTTCGCCGGCAGCCGCGCTGCGAACTCGACCAGCCGGTGGTCGAGCAAAGGCTCGCGTGCCTCGAGGCTCACCGCCATCGAGGTGCGATCGACCTTGGTCAATATGTCGCCCGGCAGCCAGATCTTGAGATCCGCATATTGGGCGCGGGAGAGCGGGTCGTTCGCCGGCGCGTCGTCGAAGGCGCGGATATAGCGCTCCTCCGCGACATGGCCGTGCAGGGGCGCGGTCAGCACCTGGCGGCGGATCGGGGGCGGCGTGACGCCGACCGCATTGGCATAAGCGGTGCCGCTCCCCTGCCCCAGCGCCTGCAGCGTGGTCTTCGCGCGGAAGATCTGCGGGGCCCAGTCGAGCTTTGGATAATGATCGCCCAGCATTCCGGCGGCGCGCGCGAAGGGCGCCGGCAGCAGGCGCCGCGCCCTCTCCTCCGCGGAGAACAGCCGGTAGCGGCGATAGCCCGCCATCGCCTCGTCGGCACCGTCGCCGGACAAGGCCACCTTGACCTTCTCGCGGGCCAGCTCGGAAACCCGGTAGGTGCCGAGCGCGGAGGCGTCGGCGAAGGGCTCGTCGAAGGCGTCGGCGAGAATGTCGATCAGGCCGAAATCCTGCGAGGCGACGATGCGGGTGCGGTGGTTGGTCGCGAAGAGCTCGGCGACCTTCGCGGCATGTCGGGTCTCGTCATGGTCGGCCTCATCGAAGCCGATCGCGCAAGTCTCGACCGCGCCGCGGTTCGCCTCGGCCATGAAAGCGACCACCGCCGAGCTGTCGACCCCGCCCGAGAGGAAGGCGCCCAGGGGCACGTCGGCGACCATGCGCGAGGTGACGCCTTCGCGCAGCCGCTCCACCATCTCCTCCTCGAGCGATTTCACCGAGGCGCGGACCGGGCTGGAGAAGTCGACGTCCCACCAGCGCACCGGCGCCGGCACCGGCCGGCCGCGGCGCAGATGGAGATAGTGGCCCGCGGGCAGCTTGCCGACGCCTTCGACGATCGAGGCATCGTCGGGAACGTAGCCGAAGGCGAGATAATCCTCGATCGCCTGCGCGCTCGGGCTTCGGCGCAGCAAAGGATGGGCGAGCAGGCCCTTCAGCTCGGAGGCGAAGACGAAGGCGCCGTCCGGGAGCATGGCGTGGAAGAGCGGCTTCACGCCAAGCCTGTCGCGGGCGAGAAACAGCGAATCGTCCTTGGAGTCGTAGAGCGCGAAGGCGAACATGCCGTTCAATTTCGCCAAGCAATCCGGCCCCCATTGCCGCCAGGCGGCGAGGATCACCTCGGTGTCGCTCTCGGTGCGGAAGGTAAAGCCCTTGCTTTCCAGCTCCGCGCGCACCTCGCGGAAATTGTAGATCTCGCCATTGTAGCTCAGCGCCTCGCGCCGGTCGGGCGAGAGCATTGGCTGAGCGGCGGCATCGCTCAGATCGATGATCGAAAGGCGTCGATGGCCGAGGCCGACGCCCGGCGCGGTCCAGACGCCGCTGCCGTCGGGTCCGCGATGGGCGAGCGCGTCCGCCATCGCTCCCACGCGCGCGGGATCGACCGGCTTGGGGACGTCGGGATGGAAGATGCCGGCGATCCCGCACATGGGCTTACTCGATGCCCGCGGCGCGGTCGGCGAACCGGTCGATCGGACCGAGTGCGCCAACGAAATCGTCGATCGCCGGCCGGGATCGGCTCGACACGAGGACTGCGACGGCGCGCTGGGGGCCGCCGAACAGCCTGGTCTTCAGAGTCTCCAGCTTCACCCCGATGCCGCTCCCCGTCACGATGTCGCCGACGCGATAGAAGCTGACGACCTCGCGTTCCACCCCGTGCGAGGCGATCCGTTCCGCGCGTCCGTTCGGCGGCGCGGCGGCGCTGGCGGTCCACGCCCAGCCGCCGTCCGGCGCAACCGCGCCCTGGCCGAATCCGACCAGCTCGCGGCCCTCGCCCTGGCTCGCGAAGACAATGATGGCGAGATCGACCGCCCTGCCCTGGCCATCGCGATAATGAGCCAGGCGGACCAGGTCGGCGCCGGCGAAATGCGGCTGCCAGGCGCGGCCTTCGCCGGCCGGGACCCGCTGCCAGCCCGGCAAGTCCGGCATGGCGATGTCGGCGGGCGCCGGGCGGGCGCCGGCGGCGGTCACCAGGGTCGACCAGGCGACGGGCAGCGCGGCGATCAGGAGGAGGGCGGCGGCGAGATGGCTGAGCCGCGCGCCGCGTGGCGCCTCGGGCTGGAGCGCCTTTGCATCGAACCAGGAATCGTTGACGCCGCGGTCGAAGAAGCGCCAGCCGGCGCCGAGGATGATTGCGATGACGATGGCGAAGAAGATGCCGCCATAGACGACATGGTCGAAGCTCTCCGCGAATTCGTTGCTGCCGCTGCGGTGCGCGATGAAAATCGTCCCCCAGGCGCGGACGCCGTTGGCGAGGATCGGGACGACGATCGCGACCGTCATGAACGCGATCCGGCGCGGCCAGGAGCGGAAGCAGACGTTGGCGACCAGGGCGCCGAACGCGGCCATGGCGATCAGGAACTTGACTCCCGCGCAGGCCTCGGCGACCTCGAAATAGCCGGTCGGCGTGGTGATGAAGATACCCTCGAGATGCGCGGGCACCCCGCTCACCGCGAGCAAAGCCGCGGCCATCTGCGCGGTCAGCGTCTGCAAGGCGGGGACCAGCTCCTCCCCCACCGGGACCAGGAACAGCGCGTAGAAAAGCGGGAAAGCGAGGCCGCGCGCGACTGACTTGCCGAGGCATGCGACGACCGCGCCCTGCAGCATCAGGACGAGCCCGAGATGGCGTGCGAAGTCGATGCCGCCCGCCTCGCCGAGCAGCCAGCCGAACGCGCCCGCGCCGACGAGGAGCAGCCCCGGCCACCAGGCGGCGGGCGTGAACTGGGCGAGCTCGGCCCGGCGCTGCGCGACCAGCCAACAGATGATCGGCCCGATCAGAAGGCAATGGTTGAAGGTCGAGCTCGACCACCAGATCGAAACCATTCCGGCCGCGTCGCGCGCGAACAAGGCGAGGATGACGGCGGCAACGAGCGCCAAGGCGACGAGATGGGTGCGCCACGCCGACCGCGCGACCCACGCCTGCGGGATGGCAAGCGCGGTCATGCCGCCTGCTTTCGTTTGCCCAGGCCGAGCATGGCGGCGAGCGGGGCGAGCCGCGCGTCCCAGCCATAGGCCTCGATCATGCGGCGGCGGGCGGCGCCGCCGAGCGCGCGTGCCCGGTGCATGTCGCCGAGCAAGGCGAGCACCGCCGCGGCTTGCGCACTCGCCCCGTCCGCAACGAGAAGGTCGCGGCCAGGCGCGGCGTCGATTCCTTCGAACGCGCCCGTCGAGGCGATCACCGGGCGGCCCATAGCCATCGCTTCGAGGACCTTGTTCTGGATGCCGCGCGCGATTTCGAGCGGCGCCACGACCAGATCGGCGGCGGCCAGCCAGGGCCGGACGTCGCGCACTTCGCCCGTAACCAGCACGCCGTCCCGCCCGTCCAGCTCGCGCACGGCCGCCGACGGGCTGCGGCCGACGATGGCGAACCGCGCGTCCGGCCGCGCCTCGCGCACCGCGGGCATGACCTTTGAGGCGAAGGCGCGGACGCCGTCGACATTGGGCTGATAGTCCATCTGCCCGGTGAACACGATCAGCGGCCCCGGCCCCGGCGGATCGAGCGCGGCGAAGGCGGCGCCCGGATCGTAGAATTCAAGGTCTATGCCGTTCGACAAGGCGCGGATGTCGGCGCCATCCGGTGCCGCCTGCGCGCGAAACAAGGCGGCTTCCGCCTCGCTGACGAACAGGCCAATGTCGGCACGGCGGGCGATCTCGCTTTCATAGGCGCGAAGCCGCCGCGCTTCGCGGCTCAGCACCAATTTGTAAGGCGAGCGGCTGGAGGCCGCGTAACCGGCATATTTGGCCGAATCGAAATCGACGAAATCCATGACGAAGCGCTGCCGCGCATCCGCGGGGACGAACTGGGCCATCTGGATCGAGAAAGCGAAGACCGCGCCGACCCGCGGGCGGGCGAGCATGGCCCGCGCGAAATCCTCCATGCCGCCGCCGTGGAAGGCCGCGACCGTGGCGGGCTGATTGCGCAGCAAGGCGCGGATCGGCCAGGTCCGCTTGCGGTGGCGGGGCTCGACATAGGCCTCGCCGAGCGACCCGCCCATGGCCTGCCTGAGCGCGCCGAGATGGGCGGCGTCGGCGGCATCATCCGCGAAGGCGCCGAGATGGACCGTCGCATAGCGGCCGAGATGGCGCAGGATATGCCAGGACCGCATCTTGTCCCCCCGGTTCGGCGGAAAGGGGATGCGGTGGGCGAGGAAGAGCAACTCGGGCTTCATCCCAAACCCCGCGCGATGACCGGGCCGACCCGGTTGGCGAGCCAGAGCGGCAGCCGCCGCCAGGCGGCGATCTTGAGGCGATATCTGGGGTCGAGCGGATTGACCTCACGCGGCGCAGCACCGTCGAACGTGCGGACCGCATAAGTGAGCGGCGTCTCGTCGAACCCCCAGATGCGCTTGCGCGCATAAGGGCCGGTGCCCAGCTTTGAACGGCCGAAATCGGCGCGGGTGAAGCCGCGCGCGATCGCCCGGCGCATGAGCTCGTAATAAACGAGGTCGTTGGCGCGCCATTGCCTGGCTTCGCGCGTGCCGCCGCCCCAGAAGGGCTGGCAGGCGGCGCCGACGTAGAAGCTCAACAAGGTGGCGAGCGGCCGGCCGTCCTTCCAGACGACGACGATGTCGGCCTCGTCGCCAAATTCGTCGAGCGCCGCCTCGAACAAAGCGCGCGGGAAGACCGGCGTGCCGAGGTTGCGCACGCTCTCGGCGTAGACGCGGTAATGGGCGTCGCGGTGGCGGCGGTCGCTGCCGGCCGTGGTTTCGAGGCCGGAGGCGAGCGCCTTGCGCACCTCGGCGCGCTGGCGGCGCGGGATGAGGCCGAGCATGGCGTCCTCGTCGGCCGGCAGCGCGCGGGCGAAATTGGCATAGACGCCGGTGCTCGCCTGCCATCCGGCGGGAATTGCCCCGCCCCGCAGCTCGGCGGTCGGGCAGCCGAGCGACAATGCGAGTTCCCAGGCGGCGGCGGCGAGGGCCGAGGCGGTGCTTTCATCCTCGGCCAAGGCGCCCCCGCCGGTGGCGAAGCCGGCCGAAACCAAAGCGCTGCCGAACAGCCGCGAGCGGATCTCGGTGAGCGGCAGCACGCCGCGTACCTGGCCGCCCTGCTCGGCGACCAGATAGTGGGCGCGCTGGCCGGTCCCCGTTTCGACGGCTCGGCTCCATTGCGGGAGGTGGAAAGGCGTCGCCGCGGCCTGCGCGCGCACGAAGGCCTCCAGCCGCTTGTCGTCAAGCGACGCGGCGCCGATTTTGAGCGCCTGGACCGGGCTCAGCGCGTTCATCCCAATCGCGCCTGCTCGGCGGCGGCGACCTCGTCGGTCCGGCCCCATCTGTGGTCGCGCAGCAATTTGAGGAGCTTGGGCTCCATCACGTCGAGATTGGTATAATGGCGGATTTTGGAGCGCGCCGGCGCATCCTGGACACGCGGCTGGTCCGGATCGACCTCCCAGGGATGGAAATAGAAGACGGCCGGGCGGTCCTCGGCGTCGTTGACGCGCGCGATCGCCCAGCTCGAAAAGCGGTAGGGCAGCAGCCGGAAGAAGCCCCCTCCCCCCGCCGCGAAACGCCGGCCGGCGATCGAGACCGTGGTCACCGGAAGCTCGATCAGGTCCGCCCCCGCCACCGGGCGCCAGGCGAAGCGCGGCGAGTCGCGCCAGCCATAATGGTCGTGGCGGATCGGGGCGACGCTCGACGAATAGGCATAGCCGCGCTCGGCCAGCACTTTGTGGGCCCAGGGCGTGCGCGCGTCGATCGAGAAGCTCGGCGCGCGATAGCCGGTGGGTGACCGGCCGGCGGCATCCTCGATCGCCTTGTGGGCCTTGTCGAGATCGGCGCGGAACGCGGCCTCGTCCATGTTGAAGACGCGCTGATGGTCCCAGCCATGGCTGGCGATTTCGTGGCCGGCCTCGGCGATCCGGCGGATCAGGGCCGGGTGGCGCGCGGCCACCCAGCCCAAGGTGAAGAAGGTCGCCTTGACGCCGGCCTGCTCGAAGAGCGCGAGCACATGGTCGGTGTTGCGCTCGACACGGCCCGGGATGGTCTCCCAGGCCTCGCGCGCGATCACCTTTTCGAAGGCGCCGACCTGGAACCAGTCCTCGACATCGACCGACAGCGCGTTCTTCATCGGTCCCCCAAGCTCAAGCCGCGTGGGTACGGTAGGCCGGTTCCTGGCTGTTTTCGACCCAGTCGACGAGCAGGATGAGCACGCGGCGCAGCATCGCCTCCTGCTCCTCCGAGCGCGCTTCCAGCGCGGCGATGCGGTGCTCGAGCGCCGGATCGGTCACGAGGACCGGCCGAGGCGCGGGCTCGTTGGCCGCGACCGGCGCGGCGCGGGCAGAGCGGAGCGGCAGCACCTTCTCTTCGCGCGCCGGCTCGGGCGCGGGCGCGGGGGCGGAGGCGTCGGCGCCCATTTCGGCGGCGACCGCCTCGACCGCGGCGGCGCCGATCGTGCGGGCGCCCTCCATGGCGGCGGCGAGCAGGACGCGCTGCATCAGCTGGTTGACCCGGCGCGGGATGCCGGCGGCGTGGCGGTGGAGCGCTTTGAAGACGTCGGGTTCGAACTCGGGATTGCCCTGCCAATCGACGCGGGTGAGGCGGTGGCGGACGTAGAGGCTGACTTCGTCCTCGCCCATCGCCTCGAGATGGTGGGTGGCGATGACGCGCTGGCGCAATTGCTCGAGGCCCGGCCCCGCGAGCTTGTCGCGGAATTCGGGCTGGCCGAGCAGCAAGGTCTGCAGCAAGGCGCGGCCGCCGACCTGGAAGTTCGAAAGCATGCGCAGCTCTTCGAGCGCCGAGACCGGCAGGTTCTGCGCTTCGTCGACGATCAGGAGGGTGCGCTTTCCGGCGCGCGATTCCTCCTCGAGCCTCTGCTCGACCGCGTCGAGCAGGCGCGCTTTCTCGACGGCACCGGTATCGAGGCCGAGCCCCTGCGCGACCAGGCGAAGCATGTCGTCGCCCTCGACCTGGGTCGAGACCAGGCTGATCGCGTTCAGCCGGGCGCGGTCGATGTTGGCCAGGACGTGCGCGACCAGGGTCGATTTGCCCGCTCCGATCTCGCCCGTCACGACGATGAAGCCCTCGCCCTGGGCCAGGCCGTAGCCGAGATAGGCCATCGCCTTCTTGTGCGTGCGGCTGTCATACCAGAAACGCGCGTCGGGCGTCAGCTGGAAGGGCTGTCCGGTCAGGCCATAATGCTCGGTATACATCAGCAATATCTCCGCGGGCGGGGCCCTTAGAAAGTGTATCTGAGGCCGCCCAGCGCCGAGGCGTTGGTGGCGGAATCAGTGCCGTCGTCGCTATTGTAGATGCCGAGCGCGGCCATCAGCTGCAGATGCTCGGAGAGGAAGCTCCGGTTGTAGCTGGCGGTCGCGCCGATCGTGGAGACGGCGTCCGCATTGACGTCGCTGTCATACCAGCTGGCGAAGGCGTTGAGATTGAGCGAGGAGGTCCGGCTCAGCTGGCGGCTGAGCGAGCCGTAGATGCTGTAGACCTCATCCGAAGCGGCGAAGGCGGCGACGCCGGCGATTTGCGGCCGGTTGTAGCGGCGATGGGCATAGCCAGCGCCGATGCCGTAGCTCCAGCGGCCGCGCTCCCCCGAGAAGACCAGGCTGCCGCCGCGCATGCGGAAGCTGTTGCCGCTGATCGAGACCAGCGAGCGGTCGAAGCAGGCGCCGCCTTTGCCCTGGCCCTGGCCCTGCCCACCGAACACGCAGCCGCCGAGGCCGCCGGTCACCGGATCGCGATTGGCGTCAAAGCCGCTCGGCAAACCGCTGTAATCGTTGGCCAACTGATTGCCGAACGTCTGGACCGAGTCGAACACGTCGATGTGGATGCCCTGATGCGAATTGAACCTATGGTCGAGCGAGCCGGTGACCGTGGTGCCGCCGTAGCGGCGTCCGGCCCGGGCCTGCAGCTCGGTGCGCGCCGACGGCCGCCAGATCACGCCGCCATCGTACATCACGCCGTCGAGCTCGTAGGTGAGCAAGCGCGGCGCGGCCGGGTCCGGGGTCGGGCCGGTGGGGCCGATGACGGGGACGCCGTTGATATCGCGCACCAGGTCGCGCTGGTCGGCGCGCATATTCTCGTAGCCGACGCCCGCGGTCAAAGCGAGCGTCGCGCCGACCGGCAGGACCAGGTCGCCGCGGACGTAATAGCCCTCGAACTGCTGGTCGAAGCGGCCGCCATTGTCCTCGCGGGCATAGCCGGCGCCGACGGTCCAGCCGAAGGGCAGGCCCGCCCCGCCCGGCGCCATGCCGATGCTGGCGGTGGCGCTGTGCGCGATGCTGTTGTCGTAATCCTCGTTGAGCAGGCCGGCCGCGCGGTGATCGTCGACCCAGACGGCGCCGAGCCGGTAGGAGGCGTTGATCGCCAGCGGGCCGGCATGGGTGGAGAGCGTCGGACCGACATAAGCGGAATAGACGTCGATCGTCTCGTCGCGGCTGGTGACGCCGAAGACGCGCCCGTCGCCGCCGGTGCGGGTCGCGAGCGCGCCGGCATCGAGCTGGAGCGCGCCGGGGACGATCTCGAGATTGACCATGGCGAGGCCGGTATGGGAGTCGCTGTCGGAGGCGCCATTGTTCCACTGGATGTCGCGCTCGTAGCGATAGCTGATCTGGGCGGTGACGCGGCGGGTCTGCACCTGCCCGTCCACGCCGACGGCGAGGCTGGTATAGGTCAGGGTCTCGCCGCCGCTGCCCAGATCGGCGCTGAGCACCTGGGCGACCTCGAGATAGGGGTGGATTTCGCTGCGGACGCGGGCGGGCCGCCGGCCGCGCCGGCTGCTTGGCGCGGGCTCGGCCTCCTGGCCTTCCTGCGCCTCGGCGCCGGCGTCGGCGGATTGCCCCTGGGCCGCGCCGTAATCGGCGCGGGCCGGCGGCGCATCCTGGGCGTGGGCGCCGGTCGCCGCGGCGAGGCTCAGCCCGATCGCCAAAGCGAGGCGGCGCGCGGTGCGCGTGCGTGCAAGCTCAATCTTCATGGCCATATCCATCATAAGCGCCGAACTTGCGGCCGGTGAGGCTCGCCCCGTTGAGGATCAGGCTGATCTCGCAGCCCCGGAGCAGGCCGATCGTCTCGCGCAGGTCGGCTTCGGTTGTCTGGTCGGCGCGCACCATGACCAAAGCGCGGCCGACAAGGCCGGCAAGCACGGTCGCGTGGGACGCCATCAACACCGGCGGCGAATCGAACAATATGATCCGCTGCCGGCCGCCGGCGACGAGCTTCGCCAGCACCTCCCTGCTTCTGTCCGAAGCGAGCAGCTCCGGAACGTTATTGGTCTTGGCGCCGGCGGGCAGGACTGAAAGGCCCGGCACGTCGGTGCGAATGACGAAGGATTCGGGGTCGGCCCTGGGGTCGGCGAGCGCATCGACGAAGCCCGGGCCGCCGCTGGCGATGCCGAGCAAGGCAAGCACGTCGGGCTTCAGGAAATCGCTTTCGACGAGCAGCACCTCGACTTCCTTCTCCCCGGCCAGGCTCAGGGCCAGGTTGACCGCGCAGAAGGTCTTGCCCGCCTTGGGCTGGGCCGAGCAGGCCAGCACCAGCCGGCGGCGCTCCTCGGGTTGCCTGGAGGCTTCGATGTCGGCGAGCAGCTGATGCTTGATCAGGCGGAATTCCTCGGCGAGCCCGGTCACCGGCGCCTCGGGGACGATGAAGCCGTTGGCGGCGAGCACGTCGCGGTTGATCTCGGCCAGGCCTTCTTGCGCGCGCGGACGCGCGGCGGGCGCCTCGATTGAGCGGAGGAGGCGCGGCGGCGCGACGGGAGCGGGAGCGGCCTCAGTCTCCACGGGCTCCGGCCGCACTGCGGGAACGGGCGCGGGCGCGGGCGCCGGCGCGGGCGCCGCGGGCGCACGCAGCGCCGCTCCAAAATCGTAGAGCTCGGCGGCGCGCTCGATCAGCGACTGGGGGGTGTGCCTTGCCATGTCGTTCCTCACGCCCCCGAGCCGCGCTGCCAGAATTCGACCAGCATCAGCGCGCAATAAGCGGCGCCGAGCGCTCCCACGGTGCCGCCAAGCAGCACCAGTTTCTTGCGGCGGCGGAAGCGTTCGGCGGCGTTCACCACCTCGCTCACCGTGCCGAGCACCTTGAGGCCGGTCACCTGCGCGAGGCGCAGCGGCGTCGGGAAGGTGGTCTGCACCTGGCCGGCGACGAAGGCCGCGGCGAGCCCCGCCCCGCCCGCGACGATCAGCACCAAGGTCAGGAAGATCGGCCGGTTCGGAGCGGCGGGCACGCTCGGCACGCTCGGCGCCTCGACCACGGAGATGGTCAGCGGGCTCGACTGGCTCTGGAGATCGCGGCGCAGCCGGACCTGCTCGCGATTGGCGAGGATCTGGTCATATTGCAGCTTCAGCGCATTATAGTCGCTGTTGACCCGGCTCTGCTCGGCGGCGATTCCGGGTTCGGTGGCCTGGCGCGTGGTCAGCGAGGCGAGATCGGCCTGCAGCTGGTTGCGGCGCGCGGTGGCGGCGCCGACGGCGGCCTCGCGCTCCGCCATCATCGCCCGAAGCGAGGTGTAGGAGGGGTTGGACATGCCGCCGGTATTGCCCGAGCCTCGCTCGGAGGCCGCATAAGGGCGCAGCCGCGCGATCTGCTGGCGCGCATAGACGATATCGGGATGCGATTCGGTCCAGCCGCGCGAGAGGTTCTGGTTGATCTGGCCCTGCAGCTGGGCGATCTGCCCGGTCGCCGTGCCATTGTTGTCGCCGCCCACGCCGGGAATGGTCGGCGGCGTCGCGGCAAGCTGCCCCCGCATCGCATTGAGCGACGCCTGGCCGGCGGCGATCTGCTGCTCGAGGTTGGAAAGCTCGGTGCGCGCGGCGCCCATCCGGTCCTGGATCGAGCCGGTGCCGGGCAGCACGCCGAGATAGCGCTGCTCGAATTCGACGCGGCGCTGCTCGGCCTCGCGCAGCGGACCTTCGCGGCGGCGCAATTCCTCGTCGAGCACCCGCAGCGAGGCGTCGGTCTCGCGGCGGTCGCCGGAGAGGTTGTTCTCGGTGAACAGGTCGACCAGGCCCTGGACGGTGCCGGCGGCGGTGCGCGCATTCTGGCCGTTGGAAAAGCCCGAAATGTTGGAGCTCGCCTTGATCTCCAGCGCGCCGTCGGGCTGCGAGGTGATGGTAATGCGCGTGCGCAGGGCCGCGACCACCGTCGCCAGGTCGCGGTCGTTCGCAACCAGGCTGTTGAGCTCGGTGCGGCGGACGATTCGGACCAGATTCTCGTTCGAGGTGATGGTCTGCTTGAGGCGCAGCATCTGGTTGTTGCGGTCCTCGATCGGGGTGCCGGCGACGGTCGGCAGGATCGACTGCGTCTGCACGAACAGGCGCGCCTTGGCCTCGTAGCTGTTCGGGATCAGCGCGATGACCAGCCAGCCCAGGACGGCCACGCCCCAGGCGACGCCGGCCGCGAGCCAGCGCCGGCGCCAGACCTGGTGCAAAGCGATCCTGAGCTGGGTGTAAAGTCCGTCCATCGGCGATTAGCGTCCCTCGATTGCTGGCTTTTGGGGCGGCGTCAGAACATGCTTTCGGGAATGATGATGACGTCGCCCGGCTGCAGCCGGACGTTGGCGCGGACGTCGCCGCGCCTGAGCAGGCTGGCGATGCGCAGGTCATATTCGCGCTGCCTGCCGCTGTCGCGATCGACCCGGATCAGCCGGGCGCGGTCGCCGGCGGCGAATTCGGAAAGGCCGCCGACCGCGATCATCGCGTCGAGCAGGGTCATGTTGGCGCGATAGGGGATCGCCGCGGGGCGCGCGGTGGCGCCGACGATGCGGACCTGCTGAGCGAACGTGCCCTGCGGCCGGTCGATCATCACCGAGACCAGGGGGTCGGTGATATAGGGGACCAGCGCCTGACGGATGTCGTCGGCGAGCTGGGCCGGAGTCTTGCCGGCGGCGACCATGTCGCTGATCAGCGGCGTGGTGATGCGGCCGTCGGGGCGGACCTGGACGCGGGCGCCCAATTCGGCATTGCGCCAGACGAAGATGGTGATCTCGTCGAGCGGGCCGATGACATAGCTCTCGCTGACCTGCTCGTCGCTGCCGTTGGAGACGAAGCTGGCGGCGGGAAGCGTGTTGCCGGTGCGGCCGCCCCCGGTGGCGCAGCCGGCGAGCGCGAGCACGCTGACGGTGGCGGCCAGGCCGGCCCAAGATTTTGCCGATACGCGCATGATCTATCCCTCTTCACTCGCACCCGATCCTGTGCCGCCCGTCCCTCAGCGGGATGGAGGCGCGGGATTTGGGTCTGCTATGCGGGCAAGAGGTAAAATTAATGTTAGGAACAAGGCGGCTTTGGGCCCTGTCCCGGAACGGGACCGCGCGCTTTCAAGGGGTTAATCGCCCTTGCCGATAGCCAATTCACGCGCCGCCTGCTGGGCGAGGAAGGCCTGCGGGCTCGCCGACAGGCCGTAGGCGCCGGCGAGGAAGACCGCGACCAGATCGCCGGCATCGGCGCGGGGCATCATGACGTCATCGGCGAGCCGGTCGAGCGGGGTGCACAGGCAGCCGACGATCGATACCTCCTCCTCCCCCTCCGCGCCGAAGCGCGAAGCGACGGCGACGGGATAGTTGCGCCGCACGATCTGGCCGAAATTGCCGCTGACCGCGAGCTGGTGCTGCATCCCGCCGTCGGTGACCAGAAAGGTCTTGCCGTGGCTGGCCTTCCTATCGACGATCCGGGTCAGATAGACGCCCGCTTCGCCGACCAGCCAGCGGCCGAGCTCGATCGCGAACCGGGTGCCGCGCAGGATTTCGGCCCGGCCGGCCAGCCCTTCGCCCAGCGCGACGCCCACTTTCTCGACGTCGAGCGGCTGCTCGCCGTGAAAGTGGGGAATGCCGAAGCCGCCGCCGAGATTGACCAAAGGCGGCGCCGCGCCCGCCGCTTCGGCAAGCTCTGCCGCAAGCGCGAGCGTCGCCGCCTGGGCTTCGATCAGCGCGTCGGGGTCGAGCGCCTGCGAGCCGGCGAAGATGTGGAAGCCGCGGAAGTCGGCGCCGCCTTCGAGGATGCGGCGAACCAAAGCGGGGACGCGCACAGCATCGACTCCGAACGGCTTGGCGCCGCCGCCCATGCGCATGCCCGAGCCCTTTATCTCGAAATCCGGATTGACTCGGACGGCGAGGCGCGGCGGCCGGCCGAGCTTGCCGGCGATGGCCAAAGCGCGCTCGACCTCGCCTTCCGATTCGGCGTTGAGCGTGACCCCCGCCTCGATCGCGTCGGCCAGATCGGCGTCGCGCTTGCCGGGGCCGGCAAAGCTCATCGCCCTCGGATCGAGTCCGGCCGCCAGCGCAATCCGAAGCTCGCCGCCGGAGGCCAGATCGATACCCTCAACGCACTTTCCCACGTGTTTCAATAACGGAAGATAGGGGTTTGCTTTCATTGCATAGTGTAAGTGGACACCCGCGAAGGCAGCGCGGAAGCGCGCGATCTTGGCGTCGACCAAAGCGAGATCGTAGACGAAGAGCGGCGTGTCGCCCGCCTCCTCCACCAGCGCGTCGGCGCGGCGGCCGCCGATCAGCAGCATCCCGTCTGCGTCGGCCGCATAGCCGGCTGGAATCGGGCCCATCGGCTTGCTCATGCCATCAGCTCGTTCTTCAGCGCCACGCGGTCAAGCTTGCCGTTCGGGCCGCGCGGCAATTCCTCGCGCCACAGGATCGGGCCCGGCTGCATGAAATTGGGGAGCTCGCGCTTCAGGAACGCGCGCAGAGCCTCCTCCTCGCCGCGCCGGTCGGGGCGGACGACCAGCGCGATCCCCTCCCCCAGCCGCGCGTCCGGATAGCCGAGCGCGACGGCCTCGGCGATGAGGCCCGAGGCCAGGGCCGCTTCCTCCACCTCGGTGGGGCTGACCCGATTGCCGGACGTCTTGATCATCCCGTCCTCGCGGCCGACGAAATAGAGAAGGCCGGCCTCGTCGCGGCGGACGCGGTCGCCGGACCAGACGGCCATGCCGCCATAAGCGGAGGCCGCGGGCGCCGGCTTGAACCGCTCGGCGGTGCGCCCGGGGTCGCGCCAATAGCCCTTGGCGACCAGCGGCCCGGCATGGACGAGCTCGCCTTCGTCGGACTCGCGCCCGTCGGCGTCGACCACCATGATCTCGGCGAACGGAATGGCGGTCCCCATCGAATCGGGGTGCGCGTCGAGCAAAGCGGGCTCGAGATAGGTGGAGCGGAACGCCTCGGTGAGGCCGTACATCGAATAGATGTCGGCGGCCGGGAAGAGCTCGCGCATCCGGCGGATGACCGAGGGCGGCAGCTTGCCGCCGCTATTGGTGAGCCGGCGCAGCGACAACGCCGCCTCGGGCGGCCAGGCCGCTTCGATCAGCTGAACCCAGAGCGGGGGAACGCCGGCCAAGGTACTGATCCGGTGGCGTTCGACGGCGCGGATCACGTCGCGCGCGGCGAGATAGTCGAGCGGCACGGCCGACGCCCCCGCGGCCCAGGCCGAAAGCAGCTGGTTCTGGCCATAGTCGAAGCTCAAGGGCAGCACGGCGAGGATGCGATCCTCCGGGGTCAGGCGCAGATAATGCGCCACGCCGACCGCGCCGAGCCACATATTGGCGTGACTCAGCATCACCCCCTTGGGCCGCCCGGTCGAGCCGGAGGTGTAGAGCAAGGCGGCAAGGTCGTCGGGATCCTCTTCCGAAGGGCCGAGCGCGTCGGCAAAGTCGAACAAAGCCGCGCTCTCCGCCTCGCCCGCCGTCGCGCAGGCCGCGTCGCCGGGTTCCAGCGTCGCCAGCCGCGCCTCGCCGCTGATCAGCAAGGCGGCGCCGCTGTCGCCGAGGATATGGCCGACCTGCGCCCGCTTGAGCAGCGGGTTGACCGGCACGTGGATCAGCCCGGCGCGCGCGCAGGCGAGCGGCAGCAGGCTGGTGAGCCTGTTCTTCGGAAGCCACGAAGCGACGCGCTCGCCCCGCGCCAACCCCCTCGCCCGCAACGCGGCCGCCAGGGCGCCCACCGCCGCCTCCAGCCCGGCGAAGTCGAGTTCGCCCTCGCGCGTGGTCAGCGCCGGCGCGGCGGCATCGCCGAGCAGTGTCAGATGGTCTAGCGGACGCGGACGCGGATCGGGCTTTTGCAACTTCATTCCTGCTTAAAGGCGGTCATGATAGGGCGAGCGAGAAGGGGCATAAAGCGTGACGGTTAACATCGCTTTGTTCGACAATCTCGATGCCGTGGCGGCGGACGCCGGCGGCGCGCTCGACCGCGCAGCGCAGCCGTGCCTGTTCGCGCGGCTCGACTGGTTCCGGCTGCTCGCCGGCCATTGCCCGCCGCAGGGACGGCTGGCGGTGCTGCGGGGCCGCGATGGCGCGCACCAGGCCTGGCTGTTCCTCGCGGTCTGCGGGCGCAAAGCGAGCGCCTATGCCGCCTGGTATTCGCTCCGCTTCGACGCGATCGGCGACCGGACGGGTGACGTCATGACGTCGATCGCCCGGGCGGCCCGTTCGAACGGGATCGCGGAGGTCGAGCTGGCGCCGATCGAGGATCCCGATGCCTTGCGGACCGCCTTCCGCGAGGCCGGCTGGCGCGTCTTCGTCACCGAGAAGACCGGCAATTGGCACATCCCGACGGAAGGGCTGGACTTCGAGACCTATTGGGCGAGCCGTCCGGCGCAGCTGCGCAACACCGCCAGGCGCCGCGGCAAATCCGCCGGGCTCGAGATCGCGATATACGACCGTTTCGACGAGGCCGCCTGGGCCGATTACGAAGCCGTCTACCGGGCGAGCTGGAAGCCCGAGGAAGGCTCCTTCCCCTTCCTGCGCGCGCTCGCCGAACAGGAAGGCGCGGCGGGGACGTTGCGGCTCGGCGTGGCCCGCAAGGACGGCCGCCCGGTCGCGGTCCAGCTCTGGCTGGTCGAAAATGGCGAAGCAACCATCCACAAGCTCGCTTATGCCGAGGACGCCAAGGCGATGTCGCCCGGCACTTTGCTCGGCATGGAGATGTTCCGCCACGCGCTCGACACGGACCATGTCCGCACGATCGACTACGGCACCGGCGACGACGGCTACAAGAAGGACTGGATGGACGGGCGGCGGCCGCTCTGGCGCCTCCAGGCCTATGACCCGCGCACGCTGCGCGGCTTCGCCGGCGCGGCGCGCGCGTCCCTCTCGGCGCTTGTCCGCCGCCTCCGGAGCCGTTAGTCCCCACCCACCCGGCTGGAGACGAGGGCAGATATGGCCGCCGCGCCCGACGATGACCTAAAAGTCGAGACCACGCTGCGCGCCGTCCTCGCCGACGTGCTCGGCCTCGATCGGGCGCGGGTCGCCGGCTTTCGCGAGGAGACGCCCCTGTTCGGCGCTTTGCCCGAATTCGATTCGATGGCGGTGGCGGGCCTGTTGACCGAGCTCGAGGAACGGCTCGGCATATTGATCGAGGACCATGAGGTCGACGCCGACATGATGGAGACGTTCGGCGCCCTCCTGACCTTCGCCAGGAACAAGGCGCTGCGATGAACGCCGCCCCGGGCAGTCTCGCCTTCGCGCGGTTCCAAGGCTCGGACAGGGAAGAATGGCTGATGCGGATCGGGCCCGCGGACGGGCCTGCGATTCTGTTCGTGCCGCCCTTGTTCGAGGAGATGAACCGCACCCGGGCGCTGATCGCGGCGGTGATGCGGCGGCTGGCGGGCCTGGGCCTGGGCTGCTGGCTGCCCGACCTTGGCGGGACCGGCGAGAGCGAGCGGGGTCTGGCGGAGGTGACGTGGGACGGCTGGCGCCATGACGTCGCGGCAGCTTGTGCCTATGTCACTGAGAAAGCTGGAATGCCGCTGATCGCCAGCCTGCGCGGCGGCGTCCTGCTCGACGACGGAGCGCAGGCGCGGGGCTGGTGGCGGTTCGCGCCCGCCGAAGGGCTTGCGCTGCAACGCGACATGGTGCGCGCGGGCCTCGCCGGCGTCGAATGGGCGGGCTATCCGCCGTCGGACGCGCTCAAGGCGGCGCTCGCCGGCGCGACGCCGGCCAAGGTCAAGCCGCTGCGCGTGGTCCGGCTAGAGACCGACGCGCAGGCGGCCGACGCCAGGATCGACGGCCCGGCCTTGTGGCGGCGGTCCGAACCCGGCACATCCGACGCGCTCGCCGAAGCGCTGGCGAGCGACATCGCCGCCTGGAGCCGCTCGTGCGTCGGCTGATCGCCTTTCCGTGCGCGGGCGCCGCGCTGGCCGGCAGCCTCGACCAGGGCTCCGGCGCTACCGGCGTGCTGCTCGTCATTGGGGGCAGCCAGACCCGGATCGGCTCGCACAGGATGTACGAAAGGCTTGGCAAGTCTCTGGCGGAGAATGGCTATCCCTGCTTTCGCTTCGATCGGCGCGGAGTCGGGGACAGCGAAGGAGAGGATCCGGGCTTCAAGGGCAGCGAGGCCGACCTTCTCGCCGCTGCGGCGGCGTTTCGAGACGAATGCCCCGCCCTCACCCGCCTGATCGGCTTCGGCCTGTGCGACGGCGCCACCGCGCTAGTCCTGTTCGGCGATGCGGCCGGGCTCGACGGCCTCATCCTCGCCAATCCCTGGCTGGTCGAAACCGAAGCGGGCGAGCCCCCGCCCGCGGCGATCCGCCAGCATTATCGGCAGCGGCTCCTGAGCAAAGCAGGCTGGAAGAAAATCATAACCGGCGCAGTCGATTACAGGAAGCTCTGGAGAGGAATCCGAAGCATCTTCTCGCGCCGGAACAAGCAGTCGCTGGCGCAGGAGGTGCTCCAGGCCCTGCTCCGGCACCGTCTCCCCTCGGAGGCGATATTGTGCGTCGGCGACGCCACCGCGATCGCCGCCGAGGCCGAGATAAGGCGCTGGCCCTATGAAGGCCTGATCCGCGCCACCCAGACGATCGACACCGATTCGCACACCTTCGCCCGCCCCGGCGACGAGGCGATGCTGCTCACCGCGGTGCTGAGCGCGCTGGCGGAGCTGGAGGCCTGAGCTTCGCAGCTCGTCATTCCAGCGAAAGCTGGAATCTCTTTGCCTTGGCTGATTCCGTGCAGGAAAAAGTGAGATTCCAGCTTTCGCTGGAATGACGGCAGTTTTTGGTCAGGCGTGCTGAAGCGCCGCCGCCGGCGCCGCCTCGAAATCGGCCTCCGCGAGGAATTTCTCCGCATCGAGCGCGGCCATGCACCCCGTTCCCGCCGCGGTGACCGCCTGACGGTAGATCTTGTCCATCACGTCGCCGCAGGCGAAGACGCCGGGGATGCTGGTCCTGGTCGTGCCCGTCTCGACGCGGATATAGCCGTCCCCGTCGAGATCGAGATGGCCGCGGAACAGCTCGGTCGCGGGCGAATGGCCGATGGCGACGAACGCGCCCTCGCTATCGAGCCGCTCGACCGCGCCGGTCTTCGTGTCGCGAAGGTCGACCGCGACCAGCCCCTCGGGCGTGCCGCCGGCGACGAACTGGGCGACCTCGCGATTCCACATCACCTGGATGTTGGGATGGGCGAACAGGCGGTCCTGCAGGATCTTCTCGGCCCTCAGCGAATCGCGGCGGTGGATCAGGGTCACGTCGTGGCTGTGGTTGGTCATGTAGAGCGCTTCCTCGACCGCGGTATTGCCGCCGCCGATCACCACCACCTTCTTGCCGCGGTAGAAGAAGCCGTCGCAGGTCGCGCAGGCGGAAACGCCCTTGCCTTTCAGATGCTCTTCGCTGGGCAGGCTCAGCCAGCGCGCCTGGGCGCCGGTGGCGATCACCAATGTGTCGCCGAGATAGAGCGTGCCGCTGTCGCCATTCAGCCTGAAGGGACGCTCGGTGAGGTCGACCTCCGAGATGTGGTCCCATTCCATCTTCGTGCCGACATGCTCCGCCTGCTTCTGCATCTGCTCCATCAGCCAGGGCCCCTGGATGACGTCGGCGAAGCCCGGATAATTCTCGACATCGGTGGTGATGGTGAGCTGGCCGCCAGGCTGGATCCCCTGGACGACGATCGGCGCGAGGCCGGCGCGGGCGGCGTAGATGGCGGCGCTGAGCCCGGCCGGGCCGGAGCCGAGGATGATCATGCGGGAGCTGTGGGTCGCGGTCATGATCGCGACGTAAGAGGCCACTTCCCCGCGCGCAATGCCGCTTTTGCTTCTATCCACAGGCGCTGATAGAAGCCGCGCCGATTCCGCCCTTTCACCAGAGAGACTCGCCATGTCCCAGCGCGAAAATCCGATCGGCCTCGACGGCTTCGAATTCGTCGAATTCACCAGCGCCGATCCCGACGCAATGGCGCGGATGTTCGCCCAATTGGGCTTCACCCATGTCGGCGATCACCGGACCAAGTCGATCCGCCATTATTGCCAGGGCGACATCCACTTCCTGCTGAACATGGAAGAGAGCGGCCATGCCGCCGAGTTCCGCGCGGCGCACGGGCCCTCGGCGAGCGCGATGGCGTTCCGGGTCGCCGACGCCCAGGCGGCGCTGGACGAGGCGGTCAGCCGCGGTGCGACCGCGAGCAAAGGCGATCTCGACCTCCCAGCGCTCGAGGGCATCGGCGGCTCCTACCTCTATCTGGTCGATCGGCCGGCGGCGCAGGCGCTCTATGAAAAGGACTTCGAGACGCTCGCCGATTGCGGCCCGGGCGCCGGCCTGCACACGCTCGATCACCTCACCCACAATGTGAATCGCGGCCGGATGGACCATTGGGCCGGCTTTTACGAGCGCGTCTTCAACTTCCGCCAGATCCGCTATTTCGACATCGAGGGGAAGCAGACCGCCTTGCTGTCGCGGGCGATGACCGCGCCCGACGACAAGATCCGGATTCCCTTGAACGAGAGCCAGGACGATTTCAGCCAGATCGCGGAATATCTGAAGGAATATGGCGGCGAAGGCATCCAGCATCTCGCCTTCGCCACCGACGACATCTTCGCCACCGTCGATGCGTTGCGCGCCGCCGGCGTCCGCTTCCAGGACAGCCCCGACACCTATTACGACATGATCGACGCGCGCGTTCCCGGCCACGCCCACGACGTTGCCGAGATGCGCAAGCGCCGCATCCTGATCGACGGCTCGCCCGAGACCGGCGAGGGGCTGCTCCTGCAGATCTTCACCGAGAACATGGTCGGGCCGATCTTCTTCGAGATCATCCAGCGCAAGGGCGACCAGGGTTTTGGCGAAGGGAACTTCCGCGCGCTGTTCGAAAGCATCGAGCTCGACCAGGTGCGGCGTGGCGTGCTGAGCGACGAGCCCGCGACGTGAACCCCGCGCCCAGCGGCGACAAGGCCGTCAACCAGGGCGTGGCGCCGGTCACCTACGGAGACGGCGCGCGCCCGCCGCGCGGCGACTACGCCTCGGCCCGGCCCGACTACACCTGCGACCAGAACTGGCAGCGTTACACCGCGGAGGAACATGCGCTCTACCAGCGCTTGTACGAGCGCCAGGTGAAGCAGCTGCCCGGGTCGGCTTGTGACGAGTTCATCGCAGCCATCGAACACCTGGGGCAGCCACATGAGATCCCGCGCTTCGACGTGCTGTCGCAGCGGCTGCAGCGCGCCACCGGCTGGGAGGTGGTGGCCGTGCCGGGGCTCATTCATGAAGAGGCCTTCTTCGGCCTGCTGGCACAGCGGCGTTTT
>DASQLN010000036.1:0-48069 GCA_035629975.1 Allosphingosinicella sp.
GATGCAGACCCGGCAGCCCGGCGGAAGCGGCTGGCATCAGGTGACGATCGAGCGCCGGGAGGATGGCGCGGTGGTCGGCGATCTCGGACTCGGCTTCGAAGTCCCCGGCGAGCGTCAGGTCGAGCTCGGCTACCGAATCCACCCCGATCACCACCGCCGCGGCTATGCCCGAGAGGCGGTCGCGGCGATCATCCCCTGGCTGATCGAGACTCACCGGATCCACCGGTTCGTCGGAGTCGCCGCTTCGGCAAATGCCGCGTCGATCGCTCTGCTGCGCTCGCTCGGCTTCCGCCAGGAAGGCCATTTCCGCCAGAGCTTCCTGTGCAACGGTGAATGGCTCGACGACGCCTATTTCGCCTTGCTGGCGAGCGAGTGGAAGAACCAGCCCTAGCTACTTGCGCCCAAACAATTTCTCGATGTCGCCGTGGGCGAGCTTCACCCAGGTCGGGCGTCCGTGGTTGCACTGGCCACTATGGGGCGTGACCTCCATCTCGCGGAGGAGGGCGTTCATTTCGGCCACCGACAGCAGCCGTCCGGCACGGACCGAGCCGTGGCAAGCCATGGTGGCGGCGACGTGGTCGAGCTTCTCCTTGAGCGACAGAGCTTCGTCGAAAGCGGCGAGCTCGTCGGCCAGGTCGGTGACCAGCCCGGCAACGTCGCCGTGGCCGAGCAGGGCCGGGGTGGCTCGGACCAGGACGGCGCGGGCACCGAAGCGCTCGAGCTCGAGCCCCATCTCCGCCAATTCCGCCGCCCGGGCCTCGATCCGGTCGCAGGCGGGCTCGTCCAGTTCGACCACTTCGGGGAGCAGCAGAGCCTGGCGGGCGACGCCGCCATTGGCCATCGCCCGGCGCATCCGCTCGAGCACCAGCCGCTCGTGCGCGGCATGCTGGTCGACGAGGACAAGGCCGTCCTCCGCCTCGGCAACGATATAGGTGGCGGCGACCTGGCCGCGGGCGACGCCCAACGGGAAGCTATGCGCTTGTGGGACGGCCTCGACGGCGGGCTCGGCGCGGGCCTGGGGGGAATAAGGCTGGTGCTGGTCCCAGACGCTCGCCTGCCCCCGCGCGGGCATCGGGAAGCTCGGCGAGCGCATCGGCTCGGCCTGCCAGTTGCCGAGCGCCGACATGGACGGGCGCTGGGCGGAGCGGTGGCCGGCCTCGTCGAGCGCGTGCCGCAGGCCGCCGACGATCAGGCCGCGGATCGCGCCGGGATCGCGGAAGCGGACTTCGGTCTTGGCCGGGTGGACGTTGACGTCGACCTCCTCGCCCGGAAGGTCGATGAAGAGCGCGAGGACCGGATGGCGGTCGCGGGCGAGCAGGTCCTGATAGGCGGCGCGGACCGCGCCGATCAGCAGGCGGTCCTTCACCGGCCGGCCGTTGACGAACAGATATTGGTGATCGGCGACGCCGCGGTTGAAGGTCGGCAGGCCGGCGACGCCGCCCAGCCTCGCGGCCCCCCGCGCATAATCGATCGCGAGGCTGTTTTCGACGAGCTCGCGGTCGGTGAGCGCCGCGACCCGGGCGGGACGATCCTGGCCGGGCTGGACGGCGAGCGTCCGGCGCCCCTCATGCTCCAGGGTGAAGCCGATGTCGGGCCGCGCCATGGCGAGGCGCTTCACGACGTCGAGGCAGGCGCCATATTCGCTGCGCTCCGATCGCAGGAACTTGCGCCGCGCCGGCACCCGGGCGAAGAGCCGCTCGACGGTGACGCGGGTGCCGGGCGGCAGGGCGGCCGGCCCCTCCCCTTCGAGCGCGCCATTGTCGACAATGCGCGACCAGCCATCCTGCCCGGGGATCCGGCTCTCGATCGTCACCCGGGCGACGCTGGCGATCGACGGCAGCGCTTCGCCGCGAAAGCCCAGGGTCGTGACCTCGTCGATCGAATCGGTCGGCAGCTTGGAGGTGGCGTGGCGCTCGAGCGCGAGCGCGATCTCTTCGCGGGCCATGCCGGCGCCGTCGTCGGCGACCTCGATCCGGCTTATTCCACCCTGCGCCAGGGTGACCGCGATCCGCGTGGCGCCGGCGTCGATCGCGTTTTCCACCAGCTCTTTCAACGCACTGGCCGGCCTTTCCACCACCTCACCCGCGGCGATGCGGTTGACAAGGTGCTCGGGGAGGCGCCGTATTGACATGGGATGCGTCTCTATACGATGCGGCCCGCGACCGCGACATGTGTCTCACTCTTTGGTGGACCCATGGCGCGGCCCCATCCTATACGCAAAGTCCGGGAAGGGCCGCCCTTTCCCGCCAACCCGCCCGACCGGCAAGCGAGCTTAAACCATTATGGCCTTTTTCAATTTCCTGAGTTTCCCTTCGCACGACATGGCGATCGACCTGGGCACGGCCAATACCGTCGTCTACGTTCGCGGCCGCGGCGTGGTGCTGAACGAGCCGTCGGTGGTGGCGATCGAGACGATCAACGGCGTCAAGCGGGTGAAGGCGGTCGGCGACGACGCCAAATTGATGATGGGCAAGACGCCCGACGCGATCGAGGCGATCCGCCCGCTTCGCGACGGAGTCATCGCCGACATCGACGTCGCCGAGCAGATGATCAAGCATTTCATCCAGAAGGTGCACGGCAAGCGCCGCTTCCCGCGCTGGCCCGAGATCGTGATCTGCGTGCCATCCGGATCAACCTCCGTCGAAAGGCGCGCGATCCGCGACGCCGCCTCCAATGCCGGCGCCCGCCAGGTCTGGCTGATCGAGGAGCCGATGGCGGCCGCGATCGGCGCGGACATGCCGGTCACCGAGCCGATCGGATCGATGGTCGTCGATATCGGCGGCGGTACCACCGAAGTCGCCATCCTGTCGCTGCGCGGGATCGCCTACAGCACCAGCGTGCGCGTCGGCGGCGACAAGATGGACGAGGCGATCACATCCTATGTGCGTCGCAACCACAACCTCCTGATCGGCGAATCCACGGCGGAGCGGATCAAGAAGCAGGTCGGGGTCGCCAAGGCCCCGGCGGGCGGCGCCGACGGCGAGACCGTCCACCTCAAGGGCCGCGACCTCGTCAACGGAGTGCCCAAGGAGATCACGATCACGCAGAAGCAGATCGCCGAGGCCCTGTCCGAACCCGTCGGCACGATCGTCGAGGGCGTGCGCATCGCGCTCGAGAACACCGCGCCGGAGCTTGCCGCCGACATCGTCGACCAGGGCATCGTGCTGACCGGCGGCGGCGCGCTGCTGAAGGGGCTGGACGAGGTGCTGCGCGACGAAACCGGCCTTCCGGTGACGGTCGCGGACGATCCGCTGACCTGCGTGGCGCTCGGCACGGGACGCGCGATGGAAGAGGAAATCTTCCGCGGCGTGCTGCAGACCGCTTAGGCTGGAAGGGTAGAGGGATGGCGCCGCCGGGCAAACGGCGCCCCGGATTCTCCCGCAGGGCGCAATATGGGGTGTTCCTCGGCTATGTCGTGGCCGTGGGCGGAGTCGTCCTCGCCGTCATCCTGCTTGCCATCGCGATCATCGATCCCAGGGGCTTCGCCGCCTTGCGCGGCATCGCGCTCGACATCACCGCGCCGATCAGCAGCGCCACCCGCTCGATCGCCACCTTCGTGGGCGGCATCGGCGAGGGGATCGGCGATTATTTCCGCGCCGGCTCGCAAAATGCCGAGCTTCGCCAGCAGCTCTCCGAGGCGCAGCGCGAGCTGAACCGCCGCCAGGCGCTCGAGCTGGAGAACAGGCGGCTCACCGCCTTGCTCGGCCTCGCCCGGCAGACCGGCGATGAGGTCACCGTGGCGCGAATCGTCGGCTCCTCGTTCGAGGCGCCGCGGCGGCTGGGGACGCTGTCGGCGGGGAGCGCGGCCGGGGTCGCGCCGGGCCAGGCGGTGCGCTCGCCCGACGGCCTGATCGGCCGGGTGCTGGAGACGGGCCGCTGGGCCTCGCGGGTCATCCTGATCACCGATGCCGCCAGCAACGTGCCGGTGCGTCTCGTCCGCGACGGCACGCCGGCGCTCGCGGTCGGCCGCGGCGACGGCACGATCGAACTGAGGACGCTCGAGGTCGGCCAGAATCCGTTCCGCCGCGGCGACCTTCTGGTCACCTCGGGGGTCGGCGGCCTCTATCCGCCCAACATTCCAGTGGCGGTGGTGACCGGCCATGACGGCGAACGGGCGCTCGGCCGACCGCTCGCCGATCCCGCGCGGATGGATTATGCGATCGTGCAGCGCATCTACCAGCCCGCCGCCGCCGGACCGCTCGACCTCGCCCGGCCGCAAACGCCGGCGCCACCCGTCGCCGCCCCGCCCGCGGCGGCCGCGCCGGCGCGCGTCCCCGCTCCCGCCGGGGCGCGGCGATGAGCAGGATCGCCGGTTCCAGCACCGAGGTCGCGATCCGCGACCTCAGGCGGCGCTACGTGCCGCTCGTTTCGACTCTCGCCGCGATGCTGATGTCGCTGCTGCCGATCGTCGCATCCACGCTCTGGGTGCCCAATATCGGCTTCCTCCTCCTCCTCACCTGGCGGCTGATGCGGCCCGAAATCTGGTCGGCGCAGGTGGCGCTCGCCCTCGGCCTCGCCGCCGACCTGATCAGCGGCGCGCCTCTGGGCCAGTCGATGCTGCTGTGGACGTTGATCTTCCTCGGCCTCGATTATGCCGACAGCCTGCTGGGCGTGCGCGATTATTGGCTCGACTGGCTGCTCGCCGCCTCCGCCATCCTCTTCCACAGCGCCGGCGTGTGGTACATCGCCCTTCTCCTCGGCGCCAAGGTGAGCATCTGGCTGATGGTTCCGCAGCTCTGCCTGTCGATCCTCGCTTATCCGCTGGCGGCGCGGATCGTGCTCCGGCTCGACCGCTGGCGGCTGATGCGATGAGGAAGTTGCTGTTCGGCGGGGGTCCGCCGGTCACCGAATCGGGTCAGGCGCAGAGCTTCTCGCGGCGCGCGTTCGTGCTCGGCGCGCTGCAGAGCGGCGTCGCCGTGCTGCTCGCCGGCCGTATGGGCTATATCGCGATCGCCCAGAACGAGCGCTATCGCGGCCTCGCCGAATCGAACCGCGTCCAGACCCGCCTGATCCCGCCCCGGCGCGGCTGGATCGTCGACCGCCACGGCCGCCCGCTGGCGATCAACCGCTACGACGTCCGCGTCGACCTGATCCCCGATTTCATCGAGGACAAGGACCGGCTGATCGCCGAGCTGACCCGGCTGCTCGGCTTGCGGCCCGAGGAGGTGCAGCGGATCCGAAGCGAGCTGGAGCGCGATCAGGGCTTCCAGCCGGTGCCCGTCGCCGAGCATCTCAGCGAGCAGCAATACTATGCGCTCAAGGTCCACGAGCCCGATCTGCCCGGCGTCTCCGTGCTCGAAGGCTATGCGCGCTCCTACCCGACGGGCGCGGCGGTCGGCCATCTCATCGGCTATGTCGGCACCCCCAACCGGCGCGAATATGAAGCCGAAAATCGCAATCCGCTGCTGATCACGCCCGGAATCAAGGTCGGCAAGGAGGGTCTCGAGAAGGTCATGGAGCAAAGGCTGCGCGGCCGCCCGGGCGCCGCCCGGGTCGAAGTCACCGCGCGGGGCCGGCTGGTCCGCCAGCTTACCACCCTGCCACAGGTCAGCGGCGCGCCGCTCCGCACCACGATCGACGCCGGCCTGCAGGACTTTGCGGCGCGCCGGCTCGGCGAGGAATCGGGCAGCTGCGTGGTCCTCGACTGCAACAATGGCGACATCCTCGCTCTGGCCTCGATGCCCGCCTACGACCCGAACAGCTTCTCCGACGGCATCAGCCATTCCGAATGGGCGATGATGCGCGAGGACGAACGCCACCCGCTGATCAACAAGGCGCTGAACGCGCTCTACCCGCCCGGCTCGACCTTCAAGCCTGCCGTGGCGATGGCCTTGATGGAAGCGGGCGTCGATCCCGACGAGACGGTGGGATGCAGCGGCGGCTATACTTTGGGCTCGCGCAGGTTCGGCTGCCTCGGCGTGCACGGGCCGATGAACCTGCACCGCGCCATCGCCAAGAGCTGCAACACCTATTTCTACACCATGGCGCGGCGGATCGGCATCGAGCGCTTCTCGGCCATGGCGCGGCGGCTGGGGCTGGGACAGCGCTACGACATGCCGGTGGTCTCGCAAAGCTACGGCACCATCCCGGACCCCGCGTGGAAGCAGCGCCGCTATCGCCAGGACTGGACCCAGGCCGACACGCTCAACGCCGCGATCGGCCAGGGCTATGTGATCCTCAATCCGCTGCAGCTCGCGGTGATGGCGGCCCGCGTCGCATCGGGGCGCGACGTGCAGCCGCGCCTGGTGCTCGAGCGCAACCCGCCGGCCCGGCCCCTCCCCTTCGCCGCCGCCAGCTTCGAGGCGGTCCGTGCCGGCATGGCCGAGGTGGTCAACGGCAACGGCACCGCGGGCGCCAGCCGCCTTCCCCTCGACGGCATCCAGATGGCGGGGAAGACCGGCACAGCCCAGGTGCGCAACATAGGCGCCGACCGCGGCCGCGCCGGCGCCGCCTGGCGCTATCGCGACCACGGCCTGTTCGTCTTCTTCGCGCCGGTGGTGCAGCCGCGTTATGCCGGCGCGGTGGTGATCGAGCACGGCCTGGGCGGTGCCCGCGCCGCCGCGCCGGTGGCCTGCGACGTCATCACCTATCTGTTCGACCGGGCCAAAGCGATGGAAAGGCTGGCCCCGCTCGAGGCGCAATGGGGCGGCACCCTGGCGGAGCGGATGGCGCGGCGCACCGCGGCCTGGGTCAATCGCCCGCAAGGCGCGCCGCCGCCGGCCAATCCGGTGGATCCGGCCTGATGGCGCTCGGCTTCCTCCCCAAGCCGCTCAGGGAGCTGCCCTGGCTGATGCTGATCTGCGTGATCGCCATCGCCGGCTTCAGCCTGCTCGTCCTCTATTCGGCCGCCGGCGGCGACATGCGCTACGCCAAGCCTCAGGGGATACGCTTCCTGATCTTCTTCGCGCTGGCGCTGGCTTTGGCGCGGCTCCGGCCGGAAACCCTGAAGCAGGCCACCTTCCCCGCTTATGTCGTGGTGTTGCTGCTGCTGATCATCGTCGAGGCGCTGGGCTTCGTCGGCGGGGGCGCCCAGCGCTGGGTCGATCTCGGCCCCATCAACCTGCAGCCCAGCGAATTGATGAAGCCGGTCGTCGTGCTCGCCTGCGCCCATTTCTATTCGCTGCTGCCGGCGCGGGAGATCAGGGGCTGGAGCGCCTTGTGGCCGCCCGCCGTGCTGATCGGAATCCCGGCGGCGCTGGTCCTCATCCAGCCCGATCTCGGCACCGCCTCGATGATCGCGTTCGGCGGCCTCACCATCATGTTCCTCGCCGGCGTGCCGCTCAGGCTGTTCGCCGGCGGCATCGCCTTCCTCGCGGTCGCGCTGCCGGTCGCGTTCAGCTTCCTCCACGATTATCAGCGCCAGCGCGTCTTCATCTTCCTCGATCCGGAATCGGACCCGCTCGGCACCGGCTATCACATCACCCAGTCGAAGATCGCGATCGGCTCGGGCGGGCTCGGCGGCGTCGGCTTCCTCAACGGCACGCAGAGCCATGGCGGCTATTTGCCCGAGCCGCACACCGATTTCGTGTTCGCGACGATGGCCGAGGAATGGGGCCTGATCGGCGGGATCTTGCTGATCCTCGCCTTCGCGCTGATCCTCAGATGGGGGATGCGGGTCGCGACGGACGCGCGCGACCGTTTCTCGCGCCTCGCCGCGGCCGGGCTCACCACCACCATCTTCTTCTACGTCGCGATCAACCTGCTGATGGTGATGGGGCTCGCGCCCGTCGTCGGCATTCCGCTGCCGCTTTTTTCCTATGGCGGCTCGGCGATGATGACGGTGATGATCTGCCTGGGGCTGCTGATGGCGATCGAGCGCCAGAACCGGCGCGACAGCCGGCGCGGGTGAACCGGTTGCATTCCGGGAGGCGTCCCCCTATCTGGCCCCCTCGCCTAAGCGAGCGGACGCATAGCTCAGTTGGTAGAGCAGCTGACTCTTAATCAGCGGGTCCCAGGTTCGAGCCCTGGTGCGTCCACCACTTTCTCCTGAGATTCGGATTGACGCGCTCAAAGCGGGGCGTGGTTCCGGGTGTCGAGCGTCGTCGATGCGGCAAGCGACGAGAACCTTTTCCGCGGCGATGGCTGGATACATGCCTCGCTGCTCGGTCTGAGGGTCGCCAATGCCGATCCGAACCTCTACGCCCGCCCCCGTCCGCAAAGCCGCGCGCTTGCGCGGCTTGCGCCTGAGGAAAGCCAAGTGACCCTGATTGGCTGTGCCGGCAATTGGGCCAGGGTTCGCGCCACCGGGGGCGTCGGATGGCTGTCGCCGGGCGGCCAGTGCAGTAATCCCGTTACGACCTGCGCCTGAAGCGCGGCATCGCGGCACGCTCGGCGTCGTCGAGCGGCGCGCGACTCGAGCTTGCGCGGCATCCGGCGAAGGACGTCGGGCCGGGAAACCGTGCGCGCTCCGCGCAAGCCCTCGTCGGCTACGAGGCCGGCGCCGCTATGAAGGTTGAACCGATAATTGGGGATCGACAGATCCTTCGCTGTCGATGGGGTACGGCGCGGACCTGGCCGGAATCTCAGGTAGGAAGTCGAGGTGAACGACCTTGCGCCCTCCCTGCCGCCCGCCGGTTACGGCTTGCGCGGCGCAGCCCGCCGCCTAGAAACGGGACGGGGGTGATCGGCTGCGATGACGTTTGGGAGCCAGAGCGGGAACGCGGCCGGCGCGGCGAGGGACTTCGCCGCCGCGCACGAGCGGCTGCTCGGCGACCGCTCGATCCAGTTCGAACCGCCGCCCTCGACGATGGTCCCCACCGGCCAAACCCAATTTGCGCCGACGCCGCCCACCGCCGGCCCCGGCGCCGCGCCATCCCTGTCCGATGCCGCCGCTGCGGGCGCTTCTGCCGCCGTCCAGATCCTGCTCTGGGGGGCGCTTGCGATCCTGGTCATGTTCTTGCTCTATTGGGTCGCGCGGAGCGTGCGCGACCGGCGGCGCGCGCCCGGCGGACAGAAAGAGCCGGAGGCCAGCCTGCAGCCGGAGGCCGCTCCGGCGCTGGCCCTGCTCGGCCAGGCCGACGCGCTGGCCGCGGACGGACATTATGGAGAAGCGGCCCGCTTGATCCTGCACCGCAGCATCGAGGATATTGAGGCGCGGCGCCCGGCCCTGGTCCGCCCGGCGCTGACCAGCCGCGACATTGCCGGCCTCCCCGCCTTGCCCGGAGGGCCACGCGCGGCCTTCGCGCGGATCGCGATGCTGGTCGAGCGCAGCCTGTTCGCGCGCCGCGCGCTCGGCGCCGACGACTGGCGCGACTGCCGCGCCGCCTATCAGGAATTCGCCTTCGCCGAGAGCTGGCGCGGATGAGCGAGGGCAACCCCTTCAACCCCCGCTTGGTCTACGGCCTGATCGCCGCGGGCGTCGTCGCCTTCGCCGCATTGGTGCTGCTGATCGGCTATGGCCCACCGCTGCACGAAGAGCCGGCCGAGATCGACCGCGCCCGGATGCTGTCGCCGTCGGCGGTCGGCTATAAGGGGCTGGTGCGCCTGGTCGGCCAGTTCCACCGGACCGAGATCGTTTCCGATGCCGGCGACCTCGGCGATGAGGGCCTGTTCGTCATGGCGGTCGGCGAAAGCACGCGCCCGGAAGACGTGGAATGGGTGCGGGCGCGGCGGGGCGCGCGCGCGACCCTGATCATCCTCCCCAAGTGGATCACGGCGCGCCACGCCCGCCGGCGGGACTGGGTGAGCCTGGTAGGCACGGGAGCCGGGGTTTCTCCCGCCCGCGCTTTGGGCCTCAGGCTGCGCAACGGCGCCCGGCCGCGGCAGGGCCAGCAGGCGCAGGGCGCCGACCTGCTCGACGGGCTCAACCTGCCGATTCCGGACTATCCCCAGGTGATCGAGGGTCCCGGTTTGACCCCGCTCGTGACACTCCCCGACGGCGGCGTCCTGGTCGCGCGGATCGGCGAGCGGCCCCATTATCTGGTCGCGGACCCCGACCTCCTCAACAATCACCGGCTCGGCGATCCGCGCGTCGCCGGCGCCGCGCTCGACCTGATCGAGGGCCTCAACGCAACGGACGCGCGCATCAATTTCGGCACGTTCGGCGAACAGCCCGACGAAGCGCCCCGCCGGCAGCCGAGCCTGATCCGCCTCGCCGTGGAGCCCCCCTTCCTGGCGATGACCCTCGCGCTCATCGCCGCCGCCTTGCTTGCCGGCCTGCACGGCGCGGCGCGCTTCGGCCGGCCGCGGCGCGAGGAGCGCGCGATCGCGCTCGGCAAGGCGGCTTTGGTCGAGAACAGCGCCGGCCTGATCCGGCTGGCGCGGCGCGAAGCCCGGCTCGGCGCGGCCTATGCCGACGTCGTCCGGCAGGAGACCGCGCGCGCGGTCGGCGCTCCCCCGGCGCTCGGCGGCGCGGCGCTCGACGCCTATCTGGACAGGCTGTCCAGAGGCGGCGGCCCCAGGTTCACGAAGCTGGCGAACGACGTCGTCTGGGCCCGCGACCGCCACGAGCTGGTCGCCGCCGCCCGCGCGCTCTTTTCATGGAAGAAGGACATCATCCGGTGAATGCGACAGACGTAAAAGCCCTTGCCGACGGGATCCGGCGCGACGTGGCCCGGGCCATCATCGGCCAGGACGAAGCGGTCGAGCTTATGCTCATCGCCCTGCTCTCCTCCGGCCATATCCTGCTTGAGGGGCCGCCGGGCACGGCCAAGACCTTTCTCGCCCAATGTTTCGCGCGCGTGCTCGGGCTCGATTTCGGGCGTATCCAGTTCACCCCCGATCTGATGCCGGGCGACATATTGGGCTCGAACCTGTTCAACTTCCAGACCAGCCAGTTCACGCTGACCAGGGGCCCCGTCTTCTGCGAATTGCTGCTCGCCGACGAGATCAACCGGACGCCGCCCAAGACCCAGGCGGCCCTCCTGGAGGCGATGCAGGAGCGGGCCGTCACCATCGACGGCGACACCCACCGCCTGCCCGACCATTTCATGGTGATCGCGACCCAGAATCCGATCGAGCAGCACGGCGTCTATCCGCTTCCCGAGGCGCAGCTCGACCGCTTCCTGTTCAAGCACAGGATGGGCTATCCCTCGATCGAGGAGGAGGCACGGATCGTCTCCAGCCACGGCGCCCGCTTCGGCGCGCCCCGGCCCGAGCATTGGGGCATCGAGCCGGCGGTCAGCGCCGCCCAGGTGGCCGAGGCGGTCGCGATGGTCTCCCAGATCCCGATGGTCGCCGAGGTCACCGATTATGTGGTGGCCTTGATTCGCGCGACCCGCGAGGCGCCCGACCTCGAAAGCGGCGCAAGCCCCCGCTCCGCCGCCATGCTGGCCGGGGCGGCGCGGGCGCGGGCGGCGCTGGACGGCCGCGACTACGTCATCCCGGACGACGTCAAGGCGCTGGCGCCGGCGGTGCTCAGGCACCGCGTGCTCCTCTCCGCCGCGGCCGAGATCGAGGGCCGGCCGGTCGAGGGCGTGATCGCCCGGCTGATCGACGAGATCGGGGCCCCGCGTTGATCTACCCGACCCGCCGGACCATCCTGATCGCCGGGGCGGCCGCGCCGGCGGCTTTGGCGGTCGCGCTCGCCGCACCGCTTTACTGGTCGGCGGGCCTGGGCCTGCTCGTCCTGCTCATCGCCCTGGCGCTCGTCGACGGGCTCGCCGGGGCTGCCCCGAAGGACGCCCTTCCCCACTGCGAAGGGCCGGTCGCGGTCGGAGTCGGTGAGAGTTTTTCAGTGACCGTCAGCACGCGCTTCCCGCGTCGGCGCCCACGCCGGCTCGAGCTTGCGCTCGGCATCGCCGGCCCGCTCGCCGCGCCCAAGGGCCTGCGCGCGAAGGCGGGCAAGGACGGCGAAGCGGCCTTCGAGCTGCGCGCAGAACGGCGCGGCACGGCGCGGATCGAGAGCCTCTGGGTGCGCTGGGCCGGGCCGCTCGGCCTGGTCTGGAAACAGCGCTGGCTGGCCCTCGACCGCGACATAGTGATCACGCCCGACATCAAGGCGGTGCGCGCGATGAGCGTGCTGATGCAGAATCGCGACGCCCCGCACGGCAGCAAGGCGCAGCTCCAGGTCGGAGAGGGCGCCGAGTTCGAGGCGCTTGCTTCCTATCGCCAGGGCATGGACCGCCGCGCAATCGACTGGAAGCAGTCGGCCCGCCACAGCGCCCTCATCGCCAAGGAATATCGCACCGAGCGCAACAACAACATCGTCATGGCGCTGGACGCGGGCCGGACGATGTCGGAACCGCTGGGCAATGTCCCGCGCGTGGACCGCGCGGTCTCGGCCGCTCTGCTCACCGCTTATGTCGCGCTCAAGGACGGCGACCGGGTCGGCCTGTTCGCCTTCGATTCCCACCCGCGCGCGGCGAGCAGGCCAATCGGCGGCCCGCGCGCTTTTTCGACCCTGCAGCGCGTCGCCGCCTCGATCGACTATTCGGCCAGCGAGACCAATTATACGCTCGGCATCGCGACATTGGCCGCCGACCTCAGCCGGCGCTCGCTGATCGTCGTCTTCACCGAATTCGCCGATACGATCAGCGCCGAGCTGATGCTGAACGCGGTCGGCACCCTGCTCAAGCGACACCTCGTCCTGTTCGTGGTGGCCAAGGACGAGGAATTGGAGGCGCTGGCCGCTGCCGAACCGGCGAGCGCGGAGGATGTCAGCCGCGCCGTCACCGCCGCCGGCCTGCTGCGCGAACGGGCGCTGGTGCTGACCCGGCTGCGCCATCTGGGCGTGCACGTGCTCGAGGCGGCCGCGGCGGACACCGGCCCGGCCCTGGTCAACGCCTATCTCGGCTTCAAGCGGCGGAGCCTGTTGTGACCGAGCTCGCCAATCCCCGCGCCTTCCGCGCCGCCCGCGAAGCCGAATGGCAGCGGCTCGACGACATCCTCACCCGCGCCGAAACGAGGTCGGTGCGCGCGCTCGACGACGAGGAGCTGATCGCCTTGCCGATCCTCTATCGCGGCGCGCTCTCCTCCTTGTCGGTCGCGCGGGAGACATCGCTCGACCTGGAGCTCGTTTCCTATCTCGAGGGGCTCTGCGCGCGCGCCTATTTCTTCGTCTACGGCGTGCGCGCCTCGGCCTTGAGCAGGATCGGCGCCTTCTTCGCGCGGGACTGGCCGCTCGCCGTGCAGAGCCTGTGGCGAGAGACTTTGGTGGCGTTGATAATCATGGCGATCGGCGCTGCGGCGGGCTTCCTGCTCGTCACGCAGAACAATGGCTGGTTCGAGAGCCTCTTCCCCTTCGCCGCCGACGGCCGCAATTTCAACGCCTCGCCCGAGTTCCTGCGCGAGGTCATCTATTCGCATCCGCCCGACGGCGCGCTCAGCATCCTCGCCGCCTTCCTCTTCACCCACAATGCCCAGGTCGCGATGCTGAGCTTCGCTTTGGGCTTCGCTTTCGGCGTGCCGACCGCGATGCTGCTCGTCTATAACGGCGCGACGCTCGGCGCCGTCTTCGCGCTCTACGCCTCGCACGGCCTCGAGGCGGAGCTGGGCGGCTGGATCATCATCCACGGCTCGACCGAGCTCTTCGCGATCGTGCTGGCCGGCGCGGCGGGCTTCAGAATCGGCTGGTCCGTGGTCTTTCCCGGCGAGCTGAGCCGGCTCGCCGCCGCCTCCGCCTCCGGGCGGACCGCCGCTTTGGCGATGGCCGGGGTGGTGGCGATGCTCTTCGTCGCCGGCCTGCTCGAAGGGTTCGGCCGCCAGCTGATCACCGATGATGCCGCCCGCTATGCGATCGGCGGCGCGATGCTGCTCTTATGGTGCCTTTATTTCTATTGGCCGCGGAGCCGCGCTCATGGCTGACCTCGCGCTCGCCCATCGCGACGAAGCCAGGCAGCGGCGGAGCCTGGTCACGCCCGAGGGCGTCGATCTCAACCTGAGGCTCGCCGACGGCTGGCAGCGCGTCGGCGCCTTCTGTTTCGATCTGCTGGTGATGGCGTGCATCCTGCTCGTCCTGGCGATCCTGTGCGGCATGATCGCGTCCTGGTCCGGCTTCACCGGACGAGAGATCGCGACCGTCATCGGCCTGCTCGGCTTCTTCCTGCTGCGCAGCTGCTATTTCGTGCTGCTGGAGATGGGGCCTCGCGCGGCGACCTTCGGCAAGAGGGTGACGGGCCTGCGCGTGGTGGCGCGCTCGGGCGAACGGCTGACCGCCGACCGGGTGATCGCCCGCAACATGATGCGCGAGGTCGAATTCTACCTGCCCCTCACCTTCCTCTCCTACAACCTCTCCGCCGGCGGCACCGACGCTCCGGCCGCGCTCGTCGGGCTGGTGTGGACGGGCGCGTTTCTCCTCTTTCCGCTGCTCAACAGGGACCGGATGCGGGTCGGCGACCTGCTCGCCGGGACCTGGGTCGTGCGGGCGCCGCGCCGCGAGCTCCGGGGCGAGGTCGGCAATGTCTGGGAGGGGCTGCCGGATCACCAATTCACCGACGCGCAGCTAGACGTCTACGGCGTGTTCGAGCTGCAGATGCTCGAGCGCGTGTTGCGCGACGCGCCGCCCGACGCGATCGCCAACGTCGCCGAGACGATCCGGCGCAAGATCGACTATCCCTATGACGGCACCCACGATTACGCCTTCCTCTCTCATTATTACAACGCCGCCCGCACCCGCATGGAGCGCGGCCTCCTCTTCGGCAAAAGGCGCGCCGACAAATACGACAAGGGGTAGGCCGTCAGGCCGCGGCGACGATCCGCTCGGCCTCGGCGAACAGCGCCGGGTCCACCTCTGCGTCCGAGGCGGCGGCATTGTCGTCGACCTGGCCCGGCCGCGAGGCGCCGACGATGGCGGAGGCGACGTTGGGCTCGCGAAGCACCCAGGCGAGCGCGAACTGGGCGAGGCTGAGCCCCGCTTGCGCGGCGAGCGGCTTCAGCCTCTGGACCGCTTCGAGCACCGGCGGCCGCAGCCACAGGCCGATCCAGCCGCCCATCTCCTCGCTGGTCGCGCGGCTGCCCGCCGGCGGCGGCGCGCCGGGCGCATATTTGCCGGTCAGCACGCCTTGCGCGAGCGGCGACCAGACGATCTGCGAAATGCCGTTGGCGGCGCAGAGCGGGATAACCTCTTCCTCGGGCTGGCGCCAGAGCAGGCTGTATTGCGGCTGGCTGGAGACGAAACGCGCCACGCCCGCCATCTCCACGGCCGCCTGGATCTTGTCGGCCGGCCATTCGGAAAAGCCGATATAGCGCGCCTTGCCGCTTTCCACCGCGCGAGTCAGCGCCTGCATGGTCTCCTCGAGCGGCGTATCCTCGTCGTAGCGGTGGCATTGATAGAGATCGACATGGTCGGTGTTGAGGCGCCCGAGCGACGCATCGAGCTGCTTTTCGATCTGCGCGGCGGAGAGACCGCGGTCGCTGTCGGTCATCGGGAAGAAAAGCTTGGTGGCGAGGATGTAGGACGAGCGCGCCCGGCCGGCGAGCGCTTCGCCCAGAAAGCTCTCGGCGGCGCTGTGGCCGTAGATGTTGGCGGTGTCGATGAAGTTGATGCCGAGCTCGAAGGCGCGGTCGAGGCAGGCGCGGGCCGCGTGCGCCTCGACGCCGACGCCGTAGGTGAGCCAGGAGCCCAGCGAGATCTCGGAGACCATGAGGTCGCTCGCTCCCAGTTTCCGATATTTCATCTCGTCCTCCTCGCTGCCTTCTTGTCATATGTCGGCGTTCGGTTACGCAAGGGCAATGAGCCTTCCGCCACTTTTCGACCGCCTGCGCCTGCCCGCGATCGGCGCGCCTTTGTTCATCGTCTCCAGCCCGGACCTGGTCATCGCCCAGTGCAAGGCCGGGATCGTCGGATCCTTCCCGGCGCTGAACGCGCGGCCGCAGAGCCTGCTCGACGAATGGCTGCACCGGATCGAGGAGGAGCTGGCGGCCTGGGACCGCGACCATCCCGAGACGCCGGCCGCGCCTTACGCGGTCAACCAGATCGTCCACAAATCCAACGCCCGGCTGATGGAGGACATGGCGACCTGCCAGAAGCGCAAGGTGCCGATCGTCATCACCTCGCTGGGCGCTTTGGTGGAGGTCAATCAGGGCGTCCACTCCTGGGGCGGGATAACCCTCCACGACATCATCAACGACCGCTTCGCCAGGAAGGCGATCGAGAAAGGCGCCGACGGGATCATCGCGGTGGCGACCGGCGCCGGCGGCCATGCCGGGCGGCTCTCGCCCTTCGCGCTCATTCAGGAGATACGCGACTGGTTCGACGGGCCGCTGATCCTGTCGGGCGCGATCGCCACTGGCCGGGCGATCCTCGCCGCGCAGGCGATGGGCGCGGACCTGGGCTATATCGGCTCGCCCTTCATCGCGACCCAGGAGGCCAATGCGGCGGCCGAGTACAAGCAGGGGATCGTCGAGGGCCGCGCCAGCGACATCGTCTATTCGAGCCTGTTCACCGGCGTGCACGGCAATTATCTCAAGGCCTCGATCGAGCGCGCCGGCCTCGACCCCGCCAACCTCCCCGAAGGCGATATCAGCACCATGGATTTCGGCACCGGCGACGGCTCCAAGGCCAAGGCCTGGCGCGATATCTGGGGCTCGGGCCAGGGCATCGGCGCGATCGACGCGGTGCTGCCGGCGGGGGAGTATGTGGCGCGGCTGATCACCGAATATGCGGAGGCGCGGGCAGCCCTTTGCGCCCAATCAGAGTAACGTCGTCACTCCCGCGAAAGCGGGAGTCCAAGCGGCATCCGCATCCGGCACGACCCCCGTCTGGATTCCCGCTTTCGCGGGAATGACGGCTAGCGGGGGGCCAGTCCCGCCGCCTGCATCCGCCACAGCGCCACGTCGATCCGGTCCTGGCCGAAGAAGGGCTCGCCCTGGAAAACGAGGGTGGGCACGCCCCAATGGCCGGCGGCCTCGAGCGCGGCCTGGTTCGCCGCCACCTCGGCGTCGAGCGCTTCGGCATCCGCTACCGCCTCGGCCTCGAGCTCGGCCAAATCGAGCCCGGTCCGCTCCGCCGCGCCGGCGAGATGATCGCCCTCGTGCCAATTCTCCGTCCCGCCCCAGATCAGCCGCGCCACCTCCGCGCAGAATGCGAGGCTCCCGCCCCGCCGCGCCGCCGCCTGGCCCAGCCGGACGAGGCGGAAGATGTAGGGCTGGCCGGCGGCGATCCGGCGCGTCTTCATGTCCTGGACGATCGGATCGGGCCTGGGCGGCAAGATCGGGATGTTCAGATACTGGCTGAGCCGGGCAACGTCGCGCAATGTGTAGCCCAGCCAATTGGGATGGTTCTTCTCGAAGAAATCGGGCTGGCGGATCGCGAGCGGATAGACCGGCTTCAGCGCGATCCGGAGATCATAGGCCTCGGTCATCGCCCGATAGCGGTCTATCGCGAGATACGAATAGGGGCTGCGGAACGACCAATAGAGGTCCGCATGCAGGGTCACTGGCCGCGCCGCCGTTCCCAGCGCCAGACCGGCCCGTCCTCCGGATCCTCCACCTCGCCGGCGAACGAGAAGCCGTTTCGCCCGAGCGCCTTGTTGGAGGCATTCTCCTCCGGCAGCGTGTGCGCGATCGGGGTGGCGCCGCCCGCCTCCGCGATCCGGGCCAGCGCGCCGGCCATCGCCGTGGCATGGCCGCGCTTTTCGTAGGCGGGGAATGTCATGTAGGCGAGCTCGACCTCCCCCGCACCCGTCGGCGCCGATTTGAACGCGCAGGTTCCGACCACCCGGCCGTCAATCTCGGCGAGATAGCAGCCCCATGGACGCGGACGCGGATCGCGGGCCAGCAGAGCGAGGGTCTGCTCGAGCAAGGCCAGCGCCGGCGCCTCGTCGCCGCCGAAGCCGGGCGCCAGCTCCCGCGCGAGGCCGGCCGCATCGGCATCGGCGTCGAGCGGAACCAGGACGAGGCTCATGCGGCCTTCTTCAGATGCCGCCGCCCGAGCAGCTCGGCGATCTGCACCGCGTTCAAGGCCGCGCCTTTCCTCAGATTGTCGGAGACGCACCAGAGCGAAAGGCCGTTGTCGACGGTCGGATCCTCGCGGACGCGGCTGACATAAGTGGCATATTCGCCGACGCATTCGATCGGCGTCACGTAGCCGCCGTCCTCGCGCTTATCGACGAGCATGATGCCCGGCGCCTCGCGCAGGATCGCCTGGGCGTCCTCCGCGCTGATCTCCCGCTCGAACTCGATGTTGATCGCTTCGGAATGGCCGACGAAGACGGGGACGCGGACGCAGGTCGCGTGGACCTTGATCTTCGGATCGAGGATTTTCTTGGTCTCCACCACCAATTTCCATTCCTCGCTGGTGGCGCCGTCGTCGAGGAATTCGCCGGCATGGGGGATGACGTTGAAGGCGATCTGCTTGGTGAAGACACTCGCCTCGGCGCCGTCGCCGACGAAGATGTTGCGGCTCTGCTCGAACAACTCGTCCATGCCCGCTTTGCCCGCGCCCGACACCGACTGATAGGTGGCGACGACGACGCGCCTGATCGTCGCGGCGTCGTGCAGGGGCTTCAGGGCCACCACCATCTGCGCGGTCGAGCAGTTCGGATTGGCGATGATGTTGCGCTTGCGATAACCGTCTATCGCCTCCGGATTTACCTCGGGCACGATCAGGGGCACGTCCGGATCCATCCGGAAATGCGAGCTGTTGTCGATCACAGTGCAGCCCGCGGCTGCCGCGATCGGCGCATAGAGCTTCGAGACGGCCGAGCCGGCGGCGAACAAGGCGATGTCCCAGCCGGCGAAATCGAAATGCTCGATGTTGCGGACCTTGAGCTCCTTACCCGAATCGCCGAAGTCGATAAGCGTGCCGGTCGAGCGCGGGCTGGCGACCGCGGCGACCTCGTCGGCGGGAAATTCGCGCTCGGCAAGGATGTTCAGCATCTCGCGCCCGACATTGCCGGTCGCGCCGACCACGACCACCCGATAGCCCATGAATTCAGTCTCCGCCTGCAGGCCGGCGCCTGCTCTCGCATGCGGCCCGTGAAGCGGATATGGCATGCAAGCGGACGGGCGCAAGGAGGGGGCGGATGAAGCAGGCGGGATATTTGCTCGGGCTCGCTTTGGCCCTGCTCGCCGCAATGGCGCTGAAGGGCATGCTGCTGACTCCACCCTCCCCGCCCGATCAGCCGAGCGCAACGGCGTTCGACGCCAACCGCGCCATGGCGCGGCTGCAGCGCATCCTCAGCGACCAGAGACCGCACCCGGTCGACAGCGACGCTGGCGACGCGGTCCGCGAGCGGCTGATCGCGGAGATGCGTGGCGTGGGGCTCGATCCGCGCGTCACCGACGATTTCGCCTGCAACGAGCGGCGCGGCCGGGCCGTCTCCTGCGCGCGGGTCCGCAACCTCGTCGCCACGATCGGGCCGGCCGAGGGCAAGCACCTGCTGCTCGTCTCCCATTATGACGGCACGCCGGCCGGGCCGGGCGCGTCGGACGACGGCATCGGCGTTGCCTCAATGCTCGAGGTCGCGGCGCTGCTCCGCGGGCGCAGGCTGGCGCGGCCGGTCACCTTCCTGTTCAACGAGGGCGAGGAAGCGGGCCTGATCGGCGCCCGCGCCTTCCTCGAACGCGATCCGCTCGCCGGGCGGGTCGACACCGCGGTCAACCTCGAGTCGCGCGGGACGAACGGCCCGGCGATCATGTTCGAGACCAGCCGGCCGAACGGCGCCGCCATCGCCCTGTATCGCGGCGCGGCGCGCCCGGTCGCCAACTCGCTCTCCACCGATCTCTACCGGCTGATCCCCAATTCGACCGACGTCGCGGTGTTCGAGGCGCGGCCCTGGACGATCCTAAACTTCGCCGTGATCGGTAACGAGACTCGCTACCACAGCGCCGGCGACGATCTGGCGTCGCTCGACCGGCGCAGCCTGCAGCATATGGGCGACCAATTGCTCGACGTCGCCGGCCGGGCCGCGGCGGGCGAGGCGCCGGCGGCGGAAGGGGAGCGGCTCTATACCGACCTTGCGGGCCGCGTGCTGATCATCCTGCCCCTCCTGTTCGGACTGGTGCTGCTCGGCCTCCTGATCCTCTTCTTCCTGATCGAATGCTGGCGGCGGCGCGCGCTGGTGCGGCCCTTGCTCGCGATGGCGGTGGCGATCGCTGGTTCGGCGGGGCTCGCCTTCGCCGGTCATTTCCTGCTCGGCCTGATCCGCGCCGGCGATTATTGGCGCGCTTATCCGATCGTCGCCAACACCGCGGTTTATGCCTGCGCCCTCACCGCCGCCCTCATCGGCCTGTTGCTCATCGCGGGGACGGAGGAGCGGACGCGGCTGCGGGCCGCCTTCTGGCTGTTCTTCTCAATCCTCGGCGGCGCGCTCTGCTTCGTCGCGCCCGGCGCGGCGATCTTCTTCCTGGCGCCGCCGCTCGTCGCCGCGCTCGGAATGGTCGCCGGGCGCCGGTGGGCCTGGGCCGAACAAGCGGGGGCCAGCGTCGCGGCGGTCCTCCTTTTCCTCACCCTCGGCCCGGCCCTCGCTTTGTTCGAGGAACTGATGAGCAGCAGCCCGCCGTGGATCTTCGCGCCTTTGGGGGCGGCAATCCTGCTGCCCGCTCTGGTCGAGCTCAGGCCGCTCCTGTCGCAGCCGCGGAGCGTGTTCGTGGTCGCGGGCGCGCTCGACCTCGCCATAGCGGGCTGGATCGCCGCCGCGCTGATGCCGGCCTACAGCGCCGACAGGCAGCAGCTCTTCACCATCGAATATGTCTGGGACGAGGCCGCCCGCACGGCCCGCTTCGCGGTCAACAATGACGGCGCCCCGGTCCCTCATGCGGGCGATTGGCGGCGCACCGAATTCCCGTACGCCGCCCGCCGCCGCTGGGCCGCGCCAGCGCCCGCCGCGCCGGTTGCCGGACCGAGCGTGGAGCTGGCCGGCCGCGAGCGCGTGCCCGATGGAATCCGGGTCCGGCTGCGGCTCAGGATGAACGGCGCCGAGAGCGCCGCCTTGATCGCGCCCGCTTCGGCAAGGCTGAGGACGGGCGGCGTCGCGGGCTTCATGCGGCCTTTCACCCCGGGCGCCGGCGACGGCCGCACCTTCCTGCGCTGCGCCGGCCGCGCCTGCGACGGCGCGGTGCTCGACCTGATTCTCGCCCGCGCCGAGCCGGTCGACTTCACCATCATCGGCACCCGCGCCGGCCTGCCGCCCCAGGCAGCTGCGCTGGCGCGGGCGCGGCCTCAACATGCGCGGGCGCAATATGGCCCCGATTCGACGATCACCATAGGAAGGGTGCGGCTGCCCGCGAATTGAGCTAGTGGGCGCGCGTGGCCGACCTGTTCCAGACCGAACCGCAGCAGCCCGAGGCGCCGCCGCCGGCCGAGAATGCGCCGCTGGCCGACCGGCTGCGCCCGCGCAAGATCGACGAGGTGGTCGGCCAGGAGCATCTGACCGGCCCCGACGGCGCCATCGCCCGGCAGGTGGCGGCGGGCAAGCTCGCCTCGATGATCCTGTGGGGGCCGCCGGGCACCGGCAAGACCACGATCGCGCGGCTGCTCGCCGACGCGGTCGGCATGCGCTTCGTCGCCATCTCGGCGGTCTTTTCGGGCGTGGCGGATCTGAAGAAGGTCTTCGCCGAAGCGCGCGAGCATATGAAGATCGGCCGCCAGACGCTTCTCTTCGTGGACGAGATCCACCGCTTCAACCGCGCCCAGCAGGACGGCTTCCTCCCCTATGTCGAGGATGGCACGGTGGTGCTGGTCGGAGCCACCACCGAGAATCCGAGCTTCGAATTGAATGCGGCCTTGCTCAGCCGCGCCCAGGTGCTGATCCTCAACCGGCTCGACGCGACGGCGCTCTGCAAGCTGCTCGACCGCGCTGAAGAGCTGGTGGCGCGCCCCCTACCCCTGACACCGGAAGCGCGCGACGCCCTTGTCGCGACCGCCGACGGCGACGGCCGCTTCCTGCTCAACCAGGCCGAGACTTTATTCTCGATCGAGATCGCCGAACCCTTGGCCCCGGCCGAGCTCGCGGCGCTGCTCCACCGCCGGGTCGCGGTCTACGACAAGGACCGCGAGGGCCATTACAACATCATCTCGGCGCTGCACAAAGCGATCCGCGGCTCGGACCCGCAGGCTGCGCTCTACTATCTCGCGCGCATGCTCACCGCGGGCGAGCAGCCGCTCTTCGTGCTCCGCCGCCTGACCCGCGCCGCTTCCGAAGATATCGGCCTCGCCGACCCCAATGCGCTGGTCCAGTGCATCGCCGCCAAGGAAGCCTATGATTTCCTGGGCTCCCCGGAAGGCGAGCTCGCCATCGTCCAGGCCTGCCTCTATCTCGCCACCGCCCCCAAATCGAACGCCGCCTACAAGGCGATGGGCGCGGCCTGGCGCAGCGCGAAGGAGACCGGCTCGCTGATGCCGCCGAAGAACATATTGAACGCGCCGACCAGGCTGATGAAGCAGATCGGCTACGGCGCCGGCTATCAGTACGACCATGACGCCGAGGGCGGCTTTTCCGGCGACAATTACTGGCCCGAGGAGATGGCGCCCGAGACCTTCTACACCCCCACCGACCGCGGCCTCGAGAAAAGGATCGCCGAGCGCATCGCCTGGTGGGAGGAGCAAAGAAAGGCCCTGCGCGATGGCTGAACCGATCGGCAGCTGGGAGGAGGCCGTCGCCTTCGCCCTTTCCTTGCCCGACACCGAATTCGGGACCAGCTACGGCAAGCCCGCGGTGAAGGTCGCTTCGAACGGCCGCGCCTTTCTCTACACCGGCCACGAAGACGGAACCTCGTTCGGCATCGCCATCGACATGGACACTATCGAGATTCTCATGGAGACCGATCCGGAGACCTTCTGGCAGACGCCGCATTATCAAGGCTGGCCCGCCGTGCTGATCCGCTTCGGCAGCGCCGATCCCGAGCGGGTCCGGGCGATGATCGAGCGCTCCCGCGACTGGACGGCCGCCAAGCCGAAGGTGAAGCCGCGGAAGAAGAAATGACGCCGCGTTTTGTCCGCTTCGCGGCGATCGACTGGTCCGGGGCCAAGGGAAAGCGCCACAAGGGTATCGCCGTCGCCATCTGCGGGACGGGCGACGCCGCGCCGGCGCTGGTCCGTCCCGGCCTTGCGTGGTCGCGCGCCGAAGTGCTCGGCTGGCTGGTCGAGGCGGCGGCCGAGGCCCCGACCCTTTTCGGCTTCGACTTCAGCTTCGCGCCGCCGATCCGGGCGCGCGGCGCTTATCTGCCGGGCGAAGCAGGCGTGCCGGCCGACGCCCGCTCCTTCTGGGCCTATGTCGAGGCGGCCTGCGCCGACGAGGACCTGGGCGCGGCGAGCTTTCTCGAGCAGGTCCACCGCCGCCACTTCTATTTCGGCGCCGCCGACGGCGCGAAACGCGACTTCATGCACCATCGCGTCTGCGAGCAGGCGTTCAACGCCGGCGGCGGCGGCAAGGCCTCGACGCTCTACGACGCGATCGGCGCCGCCCAGGTCGCCAAGGCGAGCTTCGCGGGCATGCGGTTGCTGCACGCGCTGGCCGGGCGCGTTCCGGTCTGGCCCTTCGATCGGCCCCCGGCACATGGCAGCCTGGTCGTCGAAATCTACACGCGGCAGTTCATCCGCCTGGCCGGATTGAGCGGCCGCAAGGTGCGCAGCCGCAGCCAGCTCGACCTGGCGCTGGCGGCGCTCGGCAGCCGAGCCGCGGCCCTCGCGCACGAGCCCGATGATCACCAGACCGATGCGCTGATCGCCGCCGCAGGCCTGCGCGCGATCGCCCCCCGGCGCGAATATTGGCAACCGCGCGGGCTCACCGCCGATCTGGCCCGGACCGAAGGCTGGACCTTCGGGATCGGATAGTCCCACAACTTGTGCGCCAAGTTTTCTGATGACATAGTTCGCTGTCGGTCAATAAATCCGGGCCAACTGGACGAAGCCGATTCGGGGGCGCGGCCAATGACGACAACGAAGAAAGACGAAGCGTCGAATGGCGCCGAATCCGGACCGAAAGCGGCCAGCGCCGATCCGGCCGCCCCCCCTGCGGTCGAGGACAGTTCTGAGGATCCGATGGCCTTCATCCTCAGCCGGACGCGCAGCGAGGTCCATCTCCTGCTGGACAACATCTCCGCCAATCCGGACGTGACGATCGCCACGTTGACCGCAAAGACGCCGCCCCTCGGCCTGCCCAAGGATTGGATCGAGCAGGTCTGCGAGATCACCTGGCCTCCCGAGGAGAAGCAGTCCGATACCGAGGACGTCGCCAGGCAGGCCGCGCTGCTGATCCGCACTCGCGATTATCTCAACGGGCTGGCCAAGCCCGCCAGCGGCGCGACGATCGCCTTCACCCTGATGGTGACGCAGGACACGGTCGCCAAGGCGCGGCGCCGGCGCCGGCCGGAAGGCGGATCGGCCCGCTCGCCGTCCCGCACCTCGCTTGCCGGCGAGGCCTATCCGGACCTGGTCGACCGTGCGCGCAGCTTCCGCGACCTCCTGAAGTGGACGGTCGTTTTCTCGGCCGGCATATTGATCGTGACGTTGTTGATTTCCTGGTATCTGGCGGTGGGCAACGCGGCCCTGGCCGATTTCCAGGCTGCCGGCATCGCGCTCAACGAGGCCGATGTGCGCGTCGGCGCGGCGCAATCGTCGCTGAGCGGCCGGGGCGGCCCGCTGCGGGTGGTGGCGACGTCTCGCGCGGCCCCGGCCGCCCGATCGGCGCCGGCCGCCCGGTCGTTACCGGCCAGCGCCCCGCGCCAGGAAGCGCAGGCTTCAACACCTCTGGCCGCGCCGGCGGCAAAAGGCGGCGCCGGCACCCCGGCGCAGGGGGCCGCCTTGCCCGCCGCGCCCGCCGCGGCGGCGGCGGCGCCTGTCGCGCCGGCGCAACAGCCGCCGACGCAGGCCTCGAATCAGAACATCCAGCCGAACGGCTTCGTTTGGGTCCACCCCTGTCACGACCGCGCCGAGTCCTACGCCAGCTCCGAGCTCAGGGAGGCCTGCCTGGCGCGCGCGGTCCTGGCGCGCCGCTTCGTCGCGATACGGGAGGGGCTCGGGAAATGGGCGGTCGGCGCCAGTCCGGAAACCGCGAGCTGGCTGGCGAACCTGCTCGGCTCGGGCGTGTTGCCGGTGCTGTACGGCTTCCTCGGCGCGATCGCGGCGGTGGTCCGCACCCTATCCTACAAGATCAAGCGCAGCCTGCTCAGCCCGCGCGACGTGCAGCTGACCTTTCAGCAGCTCGCGCTCGGCGCGGTGGTCGGCGCCTGCATCAGCCTGTTCATCGCCGCCCCGGGCGCCGGCGACAGCGACACCTCATTGCTCGGGCCGGTCGGGCTGTCGAGCGCAGCCGTCGCCTTCGTCGCCGGCTTTGGGGTGGATTCGGTGTTCAAGGCGCTGGAGGCGCTGATCTCCAGGATCTTCAACCTCACCCCGGCGGGAGCGGGCCCGACGCAGGAGCCCCGCGCCCGCGGCTGACGGCGCCGGTCACGCGCCGGGGCTGGACCTTCGCCCTTGCTTAGATCATTTGGGCTAGGGAATGCCCGGCCGGGTTAGCTCAGCTGGTAGAGCAACCGCCTTGTAAGCGGTAGGTCGTCGGTTCGAGTCCGACACCCGGCACCACGCATAGGTCGTTGATTTAGCAGGATTTTTGTGGCTGGCCTTGCGTCAGAATTGTCCCCGGTTTTCCGGGGATTTGCTTGGCGAACCCACGGGATCTGTGGACGCAGAGACCGATTGGCGGAGGCCCTAGCGCCGAATTTAGCCCCGAGTCTCTGAGGCCCCAAGAACTGTCCTAGACTTTGTTGCCAGCGGCATGGCTCAACGGTGGGGGACGTCTGCAATGGGTGGAAAGCTGCTCTTAGACAACACCATTGGGGCTCTCCACAGTCGATTCACGCGGATGCCATGCCACAACGGCCGCGACCGCAGCGCGGCCACGGCCACCCTAATTTGCCGCAGGAGGGTCCTGGATCCTACAGACCATGCGTGCCGCTGTTCCCAGAACGGAGTCAGGGAGGATGTCTCTAAATGAGTATTCTGAGGGAGGCCCTTCTTCAGAGGAACCATCGGGTAGATGAAAAACAGCTGAGATATTGCGGATCCTCATGGCCGAGCAGTCGATCTCGTCATGTCTGACGGTTGTGCGATATCGCGTTGTGCCACTGGCAGGATGATCCAGTCGAAACCAAGCCTGCCGCCTGTCTCCTTGAACCTCTGATCTTTGAGAGTCGATGAACCAGACAGTTCCATTCTCACTTTCAGAAACCCGAATCCAGCGGTCCGGCGGCAACGCCAGAGCCGGCGAGACTATGGGAACGGCACACGCGAGTCCTGCCGTACAGATCTGTCCAGGAGGCTCGTGGGCCGCGCGCCAGGCGGCCGCAACGGTGTCGGCGGGACGGCTGCCGACGAAATGACTCCGGTCGAATGCGCTATCCATGTCTTGGCTGAATGCGACCATCGTCTCGAGAGAGCGCCGTTCTGCTTCGAACGCTTCGGGGCCGGCGTCGGCCTGGCCACGTGTCAGATAGCGCTTTACCTCGAAGAGCGTGGCAAGCCGGATGTCGTTGTCCCGCATGCCTGAAGCTGCAGCTTCGGCAACTCGCAGATACTCGAGCCGTCGTCCAAAGTCGCCGGAGATCGGAAGCGCGGCAAGACCGACCCACGCCAGGACGAGGTCGTGCGGGGGCACGCGAACCCTTTGTGAGAGCCTTAGGGCCTGTCGGAAGCAGACGTTCGCGCGCGCCCATTCGCTCCGATGATGGGCAAGCTGTCCAAGCATCGTGTAGCGAAGGACCGCGGTTCTGGCGTCACTCTCCGCGATTAACGTTGCGGCTTCCGGCTCGCAGGGCGCGTTCAGCCATTGGATCGCCGAAAGTTCGCCGCCGAGTACGGCAACGGAGGAGGCGAGTGTATCGATGAGGGGGCCTCTCAAATACAGTTCCAAAATCGCGTCCGTGCGAACGTTGCCATAGCGTGTTAGCCCATATTCGGCGGCTCGTTCCTCGGGTCTCGCGAACAGGTCGAAGATCGGAGACAGTCCGCGCAAGGCCTGGAGACGGTTGAGATGAAGAGATGCGCGGACTCTCTGCGACAACGCAGCGGGAACCAGCCTGCGTCCCCCCGGCGTCGGCTCAAATTCACGAACGGCGCTGTTCGCGGCCGCCGCCGCAGCGGATTGATTTCCTTGCGCGGCCTGCGCCTCCGCAGTCGCGAGATGTAGAAGCCCACGGGTGACCCCAGGAGGTGCGGAGGCCGAACGACCAAGAAGTTCAAGCGCCTCGTCTGCGCGGCCGAGGCGCGTCAGCGCTGACGCCAAATAGTAACGCAGTTCCGCGAGGTCCGATGCGGCCGACGGCTCGGCCTGGCCGACTATACTGCGTTCGAGGGGGTCCGCTATATTAAGGAGGCTCGCATAGCCGTTCCGCCAGAAAAGGCTCCGGGCCAGCATCATCGTATATCTTCTTCCCCCGGGCACCGGCACGTTGGCGATGATCTGATCCTGAAGACGCAAATAGTCATGTTCGGCAAATGAGGGAATGGAATAGAGCAGTCGGACGGCGTCCCGCTCAAGCAGACACTCCTCAAGGATGGATGGTCCGCTCCGCTGCTCGCAGACCATCAGATTTTCTCGGGATCTGGCGATAAGATCTTGATTTTCAGGTGAGAGCGTTGTCTGCGCGGCGGCAAGTCCAGGGGCCGCGAGCAATGCGAGGAGAAGCACGGTGGCGCGGCCAATCAGCGCGGCGCCGAGTCGCCCCTCTCTCGAACTCGAAGGCATGCTATCTCCATCCTCGTGCATGACCTCGATATACGATCGTAGTCGTCGGCTGTCGAAGGTCCGAAAAAATCGACTGCCCTCAATCGGACCATCTCTGGACGCCAAGGCCGTCACTGGCATCGCCCTCAACCTTGTTGACCTGCCTGAGCGCCATCCTGCAATGTAACGCCCGGGGTTGAGGAGTGCGATTTCGAAGCGCGATGAGGGCTGGGTGGACCGGCGAGACAATATCGCGGTCCGCCCTGGCCACGCTTGTCGCCGTGCCTGGTTACTGTAGGTTCAAGGCCGGTCCGCAGTACGGGAAAAATGATGCTCGGATTGGAAAAGCTCAAGCCCGTCCACAAGGTGACCGCTCTGACGGTCCTCGCTTCAATCGTGCTGATTTTCGCCTTCTACTCCTTTTTCTATGTCAATCGCGACAGCGGTTATTTTTCCGACATCCTGAATGGTGTGTACGATCGCTATCTCCAGTTGAATCGGAGCGGTCTGGATGGCGATCGCGGGCAGCCGGTCGTCGTCGACTTCGACGACGCGACTATGCGGAGTCTCGGCGATCCGGTCCTGGTCCCGCCGCAGGCCGAGGCGCTCGTTCTGCAAAGGCTGGCCGCACAGCGTCCTCGCCTCGTCTTCTTCGATCTCGATCTGACTTATCTCTCGGGAGATGAGGCCCGGATCGTCGGTCAAGCGCTGTCTCAGCTCGCTGAGTCAGGTATCCCGGTGCTACTCGCGCGTGATGTCTTGCCCGACACCAACGGCGCCAACGGCCGCTATCGCGCCTCGCCGCTAGACGCGCTGGTTGCAGCGTCGCCCAATCTTACTTGGGTGACACCGATGCTGTGGGCAGATGAAAATGACGGAGTAACGCGGCACTTCCATGTGGTCAGTAGCGCCGCGCTTCACGGCCGGCAGACCGTGCTGCCCTCGCCAGCGCTTGCAGTGTTGTTGTTCGACGTCACGGGCAGCTTGCCCGCTGCCGAGCGTGCCTTTGCCGACGGTCTGGCGGGACGGGCAACATGCATGCCTGACCGAGCGCCGCCGAGGTGGCTCGTCATCTGCACCGGACGTGGTAACGCAGCCATAGACATGCAGTCGCCCGCACGGATCGCATATCGTTTCGGGTGGGATCCGGGTGAAGCGCTTCCCGCGCAGACTCTTTTGCGCCATGCTGATCGGTTCGATCAGACGGTTCTGCGCGATCGCATCGTCGTGATCGGATCGTCCGCCGGCGGCCGCGATTTCGCCCACACCCCACTCAAGCGCATGCCCGGCTTGATGATCCATGCCAACGCGATGCATGCTTGGCTAACCTCGCGGCCCGACCGCGGCTTGTCCTTCTGGTGGGGCGCCGGCTTCGTAGTACCCTTCGCGACAGCGGTGGCGCTGTTCATGGTGGTCGTGATCCGATGGACACCGGAGCGCTTTCGCTCGGCCCTACGGACTGCGATCCCCTTCATTTTGACCATGATCTTCTGGGCGATCTTCCAACTTCTTGATGCCCCGGCAATCGCAGTCGGGTTATTCCCGGTCGCGTTCATGCTTTTCGCCGTCATCGCGCTGGCGGAACGTTGGTTCGAGCGGCTGTTCATTCCGCCACCTTGATTACAAAGGAAATGCAGATGCGACGCAGGTTAGGGCTTGTTCTCTCGATCTTGGTTCTCTGCGGAACGCGGAACGCGCAGGCTCAATGCCAGATCCTGTCGGCGACCCGCATCGTGGACTTCAGCGGTGATACGGTGGGATACCGCCTGAGCCGCGACGGGGTACGCATGCGGTTCGGCCTCTACACCCCGTTGCGGCATCGAGATCGGATCGAAGTGTTGGCGAGAGCGGGCGCGATCGCGCTGCGGACGGAGACGGGATCAGTTGTCTGGCTCCGAGCGCGCCAAGGTCCGCGTTGCATCTCACGCCGCGGCGGCCGCTCGGTGGTGGGGAATCTGATCGAGCAGATCGGCGAGATGGCGACCCAGCGTCAGATGACTGCTTGGCTCGGGATTGGAAGAGGAGACGACGTGAATCAGCCCTTCCGGCTGGCGCCTGGCGATCTAGCGTCGGGTAATGCGCTCGTGGCCGGCGGCGATCGCCGCTTTGGGCTGGTTTGGCGTGGGGGGGCGCCGCCCTTCAGTCTCGAAATTGTCGGGCCGCATGGCCAGCTGATCAGTGAAACCGGCATTTACCAGCGCATTGTCATTTTCGAGAGGCCGCGGCGGCTCGTTCCCGGTCATTTGTATCGGGTGTTGGTTCGCGATGCGCGCGACATGCGGGCCGAGGGCGCGTTTCGTACCTTGCCAGTGGACCGCACCCTGCTAGCCGCCCGCGGCGAAACGTTGGCGCTTTCGGAGGCCGGGAGGCTGTTCGAGGAGGGGCCCAACCGACTGTTCGACTCACTCCTGTTGCTCAGCCCTTTCTTTCACGAGGATCGGGCTACGACGGCGGGCTGGGTGCTACTAACGCTTACCGAATTGCCCGTCCAACGCCAACCTTAGGCGGCTGATCGGTACTTTGGACGCGAGAGCGAACTCACGCGGCCAGAAGCGTGGACGCATCACGATGCCTCGCCAATCAGCGTAAATGCGGCCCAGTAGCGTGGATGTGCGAAGCTCGGCGTACGCCGGACCCTCTGCATGGCTCGTCGCACCGCTTCGCCCCGGTCCCGACCATTTGTGGCGTGGATTGCGTCGAAAGCGGTGGTCATCAAAAGGCGGGTTGCCTCATCATCGACCTCCCAATGCGACGCCAAGAGCGATCGTGCGCCGGCATAGAAGAAAGAGCGTGCCAAGGCCGAAAGTCCCTCGCTTCCAAGTTGGCCCTCACTGACGGCGGTGTTGCAAGCCGACAAGACGACCAGGTCTGCATTGAAGCGTAGCGCCGCCACTTCTGAGGCACTGAGAAAGCCGTCGTCCCGCGCATCTTGCCGGCCGCTTGCCGGCGGAGTGAAAACGAGCCCCGGCTCGCCGGTGCTGGCCGCCCGCGCCGCGAGCACCCCATGCGTGGCGAAAAGGACAAAGCGCGCAGTCCGAAATTGCGGCCCCTGTTTTACTGCCCCCTCCGTCGCCGCTCGATCGATGAGAATATGTGCCTGCGATCCATAGCGCCTGCGCAGTTCAACGAGTTCTTGTCTGGCGCCCGGCAGCGGAGGATACGCGTTGCGTAGGAACTCGGGGTCGGCCAAATCTCCCTGATGAAAGATCTGGTCGATCGAGCCGTTGCCACGGCGGCGGTCCATGGTCCTGCCAAGCAGCACAGGCGCGCCGGCGGCGGCAAGTGTCACAGCAGGGGCGCTCTCCACTCGAGGTTGCGATACGCGGGATGGACCGGCCGAAGGGCAACCCTGACTCCGCTGGGCTGAATCCACCATGTGACAGCGGAGCGCCACCAGACTGGAGATGGCCGGAAGGCTCGCGACGATGTGTCGGTCCGCCAGCCAGCGAGTCCTGGCGAGCGCCTCGCGATCACTGTCGGATCCTGTTGGCGCTTCCGTAACGAGCACGTTGAGCGGCAGGGTCGCGAGCGTGCCGCTAGTGATCGTCATGACGATCCTTTTGTCGCCGACTATCTCATTCGCTGGCGCAATGAGGCCGCGATACAGCCGGTGCGCCAGTGCCCGGTCGAAGGGCGTCGACAGATGGCTTTCTGCAGTCAACGCCGCCCGAAGCCGGGCAACCGCCCGGTCGACCTCCTCGCGCCCCAGATCCGCCGTCCGGTACCATTCGTATCGGTCCCGGCTGACAGCGAAAAGATAGGTCGCATCCTCCGCATTGACGATCAGCAGCAGCCCTTCGTCCGCCCGCAGAAGCAGACTGACCGCCTCCAGGCTGTATGTCTGCGGGCGCACGAGTTCGGAATAATCTGGGAACTGCCGCTGGATTTGCGCCGACTTCTCTGCGGCAAGTCTCTCCAAAGTCTCGATGCGGGCTCGCAAGTCCCGGCGGGCTCCTTCATTCTCCACCCCTTGTCGCCGGAAGGTGTCCGTCAGGGCGTCTTCCGAGCTTCGAATTGCCCTGCGGATCCGTTGAAGCTCCGTTTCCAGCCTGGCGATCTCGTCCCCGCCGGCCGCGAAACGCGCCGCGACCCGATCGAGCGCGATTGCAGCCTCAGTGCGGAAGGCCCATTGGGCAGCCTCAAATGCGGCTTTGCGATATTCCGCTTGCGTACGCCTAGGCACGCTTGGCGCGGGCGGGAGGGGCGGCAAGGAGACTTCGGGGGGAGGCGGTAGGGCCTGCTCGCTTGTTGGCCGAGTTTCGCCAGGTTGTGTCGGCCGGGCAGGCCCGACGGGTACCTCCCGAGCAACCACTTCAGGTTGGGCCATCGGCACCGATGCAATGAAGAGCAGGATAACGCCGATCGAAAGCCATCTTTGCCTCATCTGCCCTGACCTCCTCGCGTATCCGTTGAAACTTCACTGCTGACCGAATTGACTGGCTTTGGCCATTCGTTCGATGAGAGCAACAGGGACGCTACCCCTGTGTCCGTAATTGGTACCGGTCTCGCGGTGAAGTCTGCCTCCCTGACCCACGGAATTCGCTAAGGTTATTTTGGATTTCTAGGACAGTAGGTCGTGCTTCCGAATCCGATACGGGGCATCACGCATGCGTCCTTGATATCGAAGGATTTTATGTCTCTGCCTTGCGCCAGAACTGTCCCCGGTTTTCCGGGGCTTTGCCTAGCGGACCACGGGATCCGTGGACACAGAGACCACTTGGCCGCGGTCGTAGCGCCGAATTTGGTCCCGAGTCTCTGAGGCCCCAAAGACCTGTCCTAGACATTGTTGCCAGCGGCATGGCTCAACGGTGGGGACCTCAACGTTGCGGAACGTCCGCAATGGGTGGAAAGCTGATGATGTCGCCGCCGCGCCCGGTCAGCGTGCCGCTGATTAAGGTGGCGAGGCGACCGCCACCGCCAACGGTCTCGAAGTCCGCTACGACCGTCCGAGAGGCTTTGATGATCGTTCGCGGGAATATCCGCCGGTACCAGCTGGACTGCATGATAGCGCGACAGTCGCGCGCATGCTTGGCTGCGAGCTTGTTGGAATAGCTGACACAGACGACATTGAGCGATGGATCACGGCCAAGGCGCCAGGCGACCCACGCAACGGTGATACTACGATCACGGGGCCGAGGTCGAGACCTCGGGCGCAATCGGTCTTCCGGCGTCGCTCGAACCTAAAGCATGAAATCCGAGGCAAGCGGGGTGACCGAACCGGAGAGGATGATCACGAGGTCGGCGGCGCCGTCTCCGTCCATGTCGGCCTTCACATAAGTGTCGGTTCCGTTGAAGTTGAAGCGCACCTCGCCCGCGATCGCCGAGAAGGCGTCGGTGCCGATGAAGGTGAACGCCTGGTTGCCGCTGGTCCCGGCGTCCGCGTCGATGCTCGAAAGGTCGATCTTGTCGGTGCCGGACAGGAAGTCGGCGATGCGGTCGGCCGCGCTGCCGGTGCCGCTGTCGCCCGCGCCGAGCCTGAAGATGTCCGCGCCCGTGCCGCCGGTCATCAGGTCCGCGGCGCCGCCGCCGATCAGGATGTCGTCGCCGTCGCCGCCTATCAGCGTGTCGTCGCCGCTCACCCCATCGGTCGCGTAGAGCCGGACATTGTCCAGCGCGCCGCCGGCATTCTCGGCGCTGCCGATGCCTCTGAAGCGGAGCACATTGTCGCCCTCCACCGCGACCAGCTCGAAAGTCTTGCTCCGCATGTTGGTGCCGGTCTCGGCGATCGTCGCGACCAGCACGCCGTTCCAATAGACTTCGAAGGAGCCGCTTTCGAGCGACGTATAATTGGCGTGATCGAACTTGAGGATCATCACCTCGCCCGCGTCGCGGTCCGCGATCGTCTGGTTGATGTCCATGTTGCTGCCGCTGCCGCCGGCCGAATCGGTGTCGAACCAGTGGGAGCCGTCGGTCGCATAGACTCCGGCGACGCCGCTATAGACCTGCTCGAAGGGCTGGCTGTTGGTCTTGGTCCAGCCCGGCAGATCGCTGTTGGCCTTGCCCCAGCCGCCGCTGCCGACGATCGTCCCCGAGGTCTCGAAGCTGCCGTTGACGAGGAGGTTGCTGCCGGTCTGGCTGACGCCGTCGCCGGTCAGCGTGTCGTCGCCGGCATCGCCATAAAGCGTATCCGCGCCACCGCCGCCGGCGATCGCGTCGTTGCCGGCCAGCCCGTGCCGCGTGTCCGCGCCGGAGGTGCCATAGAGGCTGTCGGCGCCCATGCTGGCGCCGGTCACCCGCCCTGCCAGCGAGGCGCCCGTCCAGGTCGAGCTGTCGGCGAACAGGATCGTCTCGATCGCCCAGTTCTCGCCCCAGGTGGCGCCGCCGGTGATCGTGATCCGCTCGTCGCCGCCGCCGATATAGAGGACGTAGCTGGTGCCGCCGTCCGCGGTGCCGACGGTCACGTCCGCGGCGGTGATGCCCGCGCCGAGCTCGATCACGTCGGTCCCGCCCGAGCCGTTCCACCAGTCGCCATATTCGCGGACATTGTCCTGGCCGTCGCCGAGGCCGAAGCGGTAGGTGTCGTTGCCCTCCGAGCCGATCAGCGTGTCGTTGCCGGTGCCGCCGATCAATATGTCGTTGCCGCGCCGGCCGTCGATCCAGTCATTGCCGCCGCCGCCCGAGATCGTCTCGCTCCCATAATCGCCGTAGAAACTATCATTGCCGGCGGTCGGGGCGAGCGCCCGGGCCATGAGATCGGCATGGGTCCAGACCGTGGCGTCGGCGAACACGACCTGTTCGATCCGCATGCCGCTTTCGGCGAACGCGTCCTGGATGGTGACGGTGCCGCCGCCCGCGATGGTGAGGACGAAGTGGCTTCCGGACCCCGTCTGGCTGACCGTGACGTCGCCGGGCGCGATCCCGGCGAGCAGCTCGATCCGGTCGGCGCCGCCATAGCCGTTCCACCAGTCGCCGGATTCGCGGACGATATCCTGCCCCCCGCTTGGCCCGATCCGATAGATGTCGTCGCCGCTGGCGCCGATCATCGTGTCGTTGCCGGTGCCGCCGATCAGGATGTCGTTGCCCGGGCTGCCGTCCAGATAATCGTTGCCGTCGCCGCCATCGATCGTGTCGCTGCCTTCGCCGCCGCGCAACGCGTCGTTGCCGCCGGCGCCGAACATGTTGTCGTTCCTGAAGCCGCCATAGACTTCATCCGCGCCGGCGGTCGCCGCGTTGGTGAAATAGAGCGCGTTCAGCGCGGCCGCGCTGATGATCGTGCCGTCGTTGAAATGCAGCTCGTCGACACCCCATTCGCTGGTCTCGAACTGCTTGACCAAGGTGATCGAGCCGCTTTCGCCGGCGAAGGAGAGAACCAGGTTGTTGGTGCCCGTCGTGCGCGCGAGGACGAGGTCGGCGACATCCAGGCCCGGGCCCAGGACGAGCGTGTTGAAGCTGCCCCAGAAGGCGTTGTAATCGGTGATCGTGTCGTTGCCGCCGCCGAGATCGTAGCGATAGGTGTCGTCGCCGTCGGCGCCGTTCAGCGCATCGTTGCCGAAGCCGCCGATCAGCACGTCGTTGCCGCCGATGCCGTTCAGGCTGTCATTGCCGGCGCCGCCCGAAATGGTGTCGGCGCCCGACGTGCCGTCGATCACATCGTTGCCCTCGGTCGCGGTGCCGGACAGCATCATGTTGGCGAGCTGGGCGACGTTCCAGATCGTGCCGTCGGCGAACTCGACGGCGTCGATCTGCCATTCATAGCCGCCGGTGACCTGATTCCTTAGCGTGACCGAGCTCTGGCCGCCGTTGATGCTGAGCACCATGTCGTCGGCGTCGGCGGTCGAGCGCCGGACGGTGACGTCGGCGGTGGCGATGCCGGCGCCGAAGAGCAGCCGGTCGTTGTTGGCGGCCCAGAATTGGACATAATCGGAGATCGTGTCGTGGCCGTCGCCCAGGTTGTGGATGTAGAGGTCGCCGGCGCGACCGCCTTCGAGCAGGTCGTTGCCGAGCCCGCCCTGGAGCGTGTCGGCGATATAGAAGCCGACGATATGGTCGTTGCCGGCGGTGCCCTGGGTCAGCACGGCCATCACGTCGGCCGTGGTCTTGTGGGTGCTGTCGGCGAAGTCGAAATTCTCCACGTCCCACCAGGTCGCGGTCATATAATCGTTGATCGTCTCGAACTGGCCGGTGATGGTCAGCGTGTCGGTGGTGCCGGTGATCGCGATGACGAGATCGGCGCCGTCGCGGGTGAAGGCGAGGTCGCTCCAGGCGATGCCCGCGCCGAACTGGATCGTGTCGTTCTCCGACAGGCCCGCTTCGCCAACCGCCTCGCGGATCTCGTCCTGGCCGTAACCCAGGCCGAAGACGTAGGTGTCGCCATTGTCGCCGCCTTCCAGCAGATCGTTGCCCTGGGCGCCGTCGAGCGTGTCGGGAGTCATGAAGCCGACCATGTGATCGCTGCCGGCCGTCGGCGTCAGGATGATCTGCTGCACCTCCTCCTTGCTGAGCGTGCTGCCGTCGTCGAAACGGAACTGGTCGACGTCCCACCAAGTGTACCAGGCATAATAATCGAACTGGCCGGTGATGGTCAGAACGTCGCTGGTGCCGATGATGGTGATGACGAGGTCGTTGCCGTCGCGCGCGAAGGCGAGATCCTCGAGCGCGATGCCGGGGCCGAAGCGCAATTGGTCCTGCTCGTTGAGGATCGCCTCGCTGACCGTCTCCCGGATCTCGTCCTGGCCGTAGCCGAGGCCGAAGACGTAGATGTCCGCCTCGTCGCCGCCTTCGAGGAGATCGTTGCCGGCGCCGCCGTCGAGCACGTCGGTGCGGAAGGTGCCGAGCAGATGGTCGTTGCCGGAGGTGCCGCCGAGCAGGCTGGCCGCGACCTGGATGTGGGTGAGGCTGGTGCCGCCGGCGAAATCGAAATGCTCGATGTCGTTCCAGGCGAACCAGCTCGAGAAGTTGAACTGGCCCTCGATCCGCAGCGTGTCGCCTGACGAGAGGGTGACGACGAGGTCGTTGGAGTCGCGGCTGAAGGTGACGTCGCCGACCAGGACGCCGGGGCCGAAGACGAGCCGGTCATCCTCGCCGACGTTCATGTTGTCGACCCATTCCTCGACGACATCGTGACCGGAGCCGAAGCCGAAGGCGTAGGTGTCGGAGCCGTCGCCGCCCTCCAGCACGTCGTTGCCCGCGAGGCCGTCGAGCGCGTCGTTGCTGGCGAAGCCGAGCAAATGATCATTGCCCGAGGTCGCGGCGAGCAGCATGACCTGGATGTCCGCCTTGGTCCATTCGGCGCCGCCCGCGAAGGTGAACAGCTCGACGTCGTGCCAGGTGTAACCGGCCGAATAGAGGAACTCGTCCTCGATCATCAGGGTGTCGCCGCCGGCGAGCGTCAGGATCAGATCGTCGCCGTCGCGCGACACGGCGACGCCGGCCGGCAGCACGCCCGGGCCGAATTCGACCGTGTCGAAATCGCCGTAAAGGACGTTGGAGATGCCCTCGCGGATCACGTCGTGGCCCGAGCCCGCGCCGAAGACGTAGGTGTCGCCGCTGTCGCCGCCGCTCATGACGTCGTCGCCGGCGCTCGCCTCGAAGCGGTCGGCCATCATGAAGCCCAAAGCGTCGTCATTGCCCGAGGTCGTCGCGGCGGCGATCGCGCGTGCGTTCAATTCCTCCCAATCCCAGACCGCGCCGCCGTGGAAATGTATCTCCTCGATCCGGTTGGCCGAGATCGCGCCGAAAATGCCGGTATGGGAATAATCGTCCTGGCCGGCGAGCGTGATCCGCTCGGCGCCGGGGCCGGTGCCGATCACCAGGATGAGGTCGGCGCCGTCCCGCTCGAAGCCGATGTCGCCCTCGCCGATGCCGGCGCCCAGCACGAGGATGTCGGGCGAGGTGTCGAGCGTGATGAAGCCGGTGCCGAGGATGCTGTCATTGGCGTCGGCGATGACGTCGTCGCCGTCGCCGAGATCGTGGATGTAGGTGTCGCCAAGGCCCTTGCCGGAGAGGATATCGTCGCCGAGCCCGCCGTCCATGACGTCGTGCGAGAGGTCGCCCCAGAGGCTGTCGTCGCCGGCGCCGCCGGTGGTGGTCATGGCGAGCACGTCCTGCCAGCTCAGCCGGCTGTCGTCGGCGAACTGGAACCATTCCACCCGGTCGAACCATTGCGCGCCGAGCACGCCGGTCTGGAAGCCGGCGAACTGGTCGGTGACGGTGAGCGTCTCGCCGGTGGCGGCGATGGTGATGACGAGATCGTTGGCCGCGGTCGGGCGGGCGAAGATCAGATCGGCGAGTTCGATGCCGGCGCCGAACAGCACGGTATCGGCCTTGAGCGTCAGGCTGAGCCCGGCGAGGCCGACATGGACGTCTATGTAGCGCGAGCGCTCGTCGATCACGTCGTCGCCGGCGCCGACGCCCCAATGGTAGAGATCCTGGCCGTCGAGGCCGATCAGCAGGTCGTCGCCCGCGCTGGCGCCTAAGACGTCGTCGTCGCCGAAGCCGAGCGCGGTGTCGTTCCCGGCGGTGGTCGCCTGGCCGATCAGCATCTGCTGGAGATCTCTTATGCCCCAATTTTCGCCATAGCCGCTGAAGGCGAAGGCCTCGATCCGGCTGTTGGGCGCGAGGAAGTAATTATAGCCCAGCGAGGTGTAGGCGAACTGATCCTCGATCAGGACGGACTGGCCGGCGCCGAGGGTGATCAGCAGATCGTCGCCAAGGTCCCCGGTCCGCGAGAAGGCAAGATCCGAGGGTGCCAGGCCATCGCCGAAGATAAGCATGTCGGCCGAGCGAAGGAGGGGCGTCGATTGCACGTCGTGAATGACATCGTGGCCATCGCCCGCCTTCACGACGTAGAGGTCGGCGTCGTCCCCCCCTTCCAGCAAATCGTCGCCTGGCCCACCCAGAAACACGTCCGAATGCATGGTGCCGGTCATATGGTCGTCACCCGATGTACCCGTGCCGACCGCGCTCATGATCTGGGGGATGCCGAACAGGGTGCCGTCGGCGAACTCGATTTCCTCGACGCCCTTGTCGCTGCTCAGCAGCAGGTCCGAAGCGATCGGGACCACGGCGGCGAATTGACCCAGGACGCGGATCGTCTCCCCGGTCGCCGTCACGGTGATCAGCAGGTCGTTGCCGTCGCGAGCCAGGCTGACATCGTCCGGATTGAGGAAAGCAAAGCGGATGCGGTCGCCGGCGGGCTTGGCCTCCTCGTCGTCGATGGTGACGTGGCCGATCGTCTGGCCGAAGATATAGACGTCCTGACCGCTGCCGCCTTCGATCGTGTCGGTGCCGCCATTGCCGAAATAGACGGCCGTGCCCACGGTGGCGCCGCGGAGGAGACTGTCGTTGGCGGCCGTGCCGAAGTTGAGGCCGGCAAGGCCGAGCGCGTCGGCCAGCGTCTCGAAGTCGAGCGGCTGATCGACGCCATCCATCGCGGCGAGCAACTGGACGGCGACATAGTCGTCATAGACGATCGTGTTGTTGGCGCGCATCATGGCCTCGGCCATCGCGCCGAGCAAAGGCGCCCATGCCTGCCATTGCTCCAGCGCATCGCCGGGGTCCGAGGGCAGGTCGTCGAGCAGCTGGGCGTAGAGATCGCCGAGCGCGGTGGCGGAGTCGGCGACGAGCAGGTCGAGATCGGCATGATAGGTGATGCCGTCAAAGGCGTCGGCCAGCGGACCCTGCACGATCAGGCGCAGCGTGAGACCCTGAAGCTGGTCGTCCCACATCTCCTCCATCTCGGCGATATTGGTGAGCAGGGGGTCGCCGCTGCCGTCGCGCTCCATCAACTCATAGCCGCTATAGGCTTCGAGGAAGGCGAGCTTGCGCGCGTCGAAGCCGTTGGAGCCGAGCGCGTCCGCAGCGACGCCCTGTACCCCGGCCCAGCGATAGAGGATCGCCTCGGCGTCCGCCTTGAGCACGGCCAGATCGGCGCTCAGGCTGCCGGCAAAATCGTCGACCAGCCCTTCGAGCACCGGGTCGCCGGTCATCGCCACGCGCAGGTCCTTGACGATGCCGAAGCCCTTCAGCTGCGGCAGCAGCGCGGCGCTGCTGCTGATCGTGCCGTCGCCGAGCCAGCGAGTCGAGGTTTCGCTCAGCGAGAATTGGACGTCGGCTACCGCCCCGGTACCGCCGCCCGCCCAGGCGAAGCTGCCGGTACGGGCGATGAGATTGCCGCCGATGAAGATGGGATCGCCGGGCGCCGTGCTGGCCAGCGAGATGGAGACGATGCCGAGCGCGGCGAGCGTGGAGAGCTCGCCGCTGTCGGTCACCCCGTCCTGGTCGAGATCCCGCCAGACGCGCAGGTTCGCATAGACCGCGTCCGAGGCATTGATGACCCCATCCGTGTTGAGATCGTGGGCGCCGAGCATGGTGAAGCCGGATGTCGTCTGATTGCCGAACAGCTCCGTGACATTGTCGATCTTGCCGTTCGCATTGGCATCGAGCGCGAGCAGGCCGTCATCGCCGTCGACCCAGCCGGTGCGCTCGCCAAAGCCGTCATTGTCGAACTCGAAATAGACGTTGCGGGTGTCGGTGGCCGACAATTCGAAGCCGTCGCCATCGAGATCGAGCACCAAAGGATCGAAATATTGGAACGGGCTCCAGCCAAAGCCCGAAAGGAGGGCGAGGTTCACGAAATGCTTGAAATTGGTCAAGCTGAGATCGTTGCCATGGAGGGCGGCGAAGACGGTGACGTGGGCAGTGCCGGCGCCGTTATTGGTATCGAGCTCGTAATTCTTGATCGCGCCGATGCCGCCATGGCCCCAGCCCAGGTTCATCATCAGATGGCCGTCGGCGGTCATGGAGAAGCTGGCGAATTTCATAGTCGCCACGTCGATGAAGAAGGCGGCGGTGGTGAGCAGCGGGCCGCCGATGACCGGGAAGCCGGTCATCAGCGTGCTGAACGGCGCCCAGGCCGCGATATTCTCGCTCATCCACCATTGCTGGGCGCCGCCGAAGATGCGGAACCCGCAATATGTCAGATAATCCTCTTTGGCGGCGTCCTCGATCCAGCTGTTCGCGCCGATGATGAACGTGTCTTTGCCTGCGCCCCCGAACATGTGGGTTTCCCAGCCGGCGCCGACCAGCACGTCGTTGCCCCCTCCGCCGTAAAGCACGGAATAGCCTTCGCCCGAGCCTTGTGCCCCCGCGCTGCCGGTCAGAAAGTCGGAATATTGCGTGCCGACCGCCTGATTGCCGTTGACGATGGTGATGAGATCGGTGCCGCGGGACTGCGCCTGCTGGAGTTGGTTTCCGCCCCAAATGTCCCAATAGACGGCATCGGTGTTCTGGTTCAGCGCTCTGACGCTGCCGGTGCCGAGGTTGATGTAGACGCCGGCACTGGTCGCGGATGCGTCGACGATGTCCTGGCCGAAGCCGGGGGCGCCGCCGCTGCCAAGCAGGTCGATTGCAAGGCCGGTGGGCAACAAGGAGAGGTCTCCAAGAAGCGTCAGAGTGTCGTCGTCGCTCGTGAAGTTCACGAACTCCACGTCGACAACCGTGTCGGTGCCGGTGCTGTCGCCCATTTCGAATCTGGCGCGGGGGTCGCTTCCCACCGGGGCAATTCCACGAATGGAGAATGAGGCCCCTCCGGTTGAAATCTCCAGCTGGACGTTGATGGTGTCGATATCGGCACCGCCGTCGATGAAGTCGGTGCCGCTCCCACTCGCCAGGGTGTCGTCGCCGGCTTCGCCGGCGAGATGATCGTTGCCCGCGCCGCCCCACAGGCGGTCGTCCTGACCGCCGCCATAGAGAAAATCTCGGCCACCCCCGCCTTTTAGCTCGTCGTTGCCGTCAAATCCAAATAAGAGATCCCTGGAATTATCGGTCCGGTTGCTCATATCGAAAACGTCGTCGCCACCGATTACGCTATCGATGCCAAGGCGCACAATATCTACGGTTTCGTTATTGCTGTAACTGACATTCACCGACAATTTATTAAATCGAGAATTGACACCATTATCCAAAAGGCCCGACCCGTAAGAGATTTGAATATTGTTATTCAAATTCATCTCATCAGCGACAGCGTTTTGTGCCCTTACAGTGGCGCCGTCAAAATCGTAATTAGCTCCATTCATCAAGGCGGGGTTGTTGTTTTCCGGATCATGGGTATCGTCCGCGTAATGAGAAAATTCGTGTATTATTGTTAGGAGCGGGTTTTCCTTTACGAGCACGCCCTTATCATTGAAGTAATGAAAATTATCGATGTCATCGAGATTGAAGCCAAGATAGGGAGGCGAGCCTGGTTGATGGAAGCCGACCCGCCCGGCGGCCGCCTTTCCTATCCTGATCGGGCCAAGAGCTGCGGCATGTTCCAGTATAACCGCAGCATAAGTTGGGGATGAGTTATAGAGCGTCGTTATGTAACCCCGGATTCTATCCTCTTCTCCTGGAGCTCCGCCGGTTCCGGGAGCGAACTGTGTTACACTGAGCCCGCTGAGCGTCCACGTAGCATCCGTCACATAGAATTTGATCGCAGCCAGAACTGATGCCAGGGACATGTTCTATATCCTTCAATTTATGAGGATGGGCATCGGCCCAGTCTGACGCCCGTAGAATATTTGAAAGAACTGTCCGGCGCGGTTTCTATAGAAGGCGCGGCAGTATGGCTCTTCGATGCCTTGAAGGGTCACGCAGAGAGCATTCGACTGGACGGAATAAGTGCCCTCCACCGAAAATCTGTCGAGTTGGGTTCTTACGATTCCGTGCGGCAAGAAGCGCTCGGACTGCGGATTAGCCTGGCCGCGCAAGCCTCGTCTGTCTTCCCTCATGGTTCGACCAACGATGAGCCGTGAAATCTCAGCGCCGCGGAGTCGCTCCATCCCTCGCAATCGGGCATCCTGTTCGTCGAAGCCGGCAACGAGCAATCGGGATATGGCTGCCTCATTCGCCTGATTCGACCCCGTCATGTGATCCGCGCTATTGGCATCAGAAGGCGCACCGACGTTGCAGCCGAAGCAGGCAACCGTCATCGCGATTCCCATCAGCCGGTGTGTCTTATGCATGGGTCTCTCCTCCAGGCACGATGAACCTCTGCCGTCGTGCCCAAATGTTGAGGGCCACTGAACCAGCATAGTTGAGACGCGCCCCGATGCGCCCGATCGCGGCAGCGACAACTCTCCGGCATTCCATCCAAATGACGCGCTCCTTTTCGCACCCTTGGCGTGCAACGAGGCGAGGTAGGGACAGCCACGTGACCGCCCTTCTCGTTCCAGTAAAAATCGGGCCCCCGCCCCCGGTATAGGTGACACGAGAGGCTATGGTGGAATATTGATTTGGCATCGGTTTCTCTTTTGTGTAGCGAGGTTATTCTATCGGATGGACGAAGTAGACATGATCAAGATTGTGTCTAGAGAGCCACGCACGTTCCGCATTGCTATTCTGTCCGCTGAATCCGTCCACACATCGCGGCAGGATGTGGGCGCCTGGGCCATGGTAACGCAGATTTGATCGCCGACGATCCGCCAGCTGCCGCTTAGGTCCACGACCCGCAGCTCGGCTCGGTTCGAGGCCCACGTTCCGTCAGGCCGGAAGTCCTCGGAAAATCCGACACGAGGCTGTCGGACGTTGCGATCTGGCATGATTCTGTGGCCGACAAGCCGGCGGCGGATTTCGGCCCCGTTCAACCGGGTCAGCCGGGCCGGGTCCGCCCCCTCTTCGAGATTGGTCGCGTTTCCTCCCCGCTCACGGCGAGCGCCCCTTTCCGCCTCGGCCCCCGGCTGCGGGGTCCGCCTTTCGCTCTTTGCCGAGGGGGCGGTATTTCCGCCTGCGTCGACGTTGGATGAGTTTCCGGCGTTGCAGCCGCAGCAGGCAGCCGCCATCGCGATTCCCATTAACGGGTATGTCTTACGCATGGCTCTCTCCTTCAGGCACGATGAACCTGTACCATCCTGCCCAAATATTGAGGCCCGCTGAAATATCGTAGTTGAGACGCGCGCTGAGACGCGCGATCTTGGCAGCGGCGACTTTCCGGCACTCCACCCAATGACTCGCTCCCCTTCCGCGGCCGCATGGCGCGCGACCGGGTTGCGACCCGTCCGGCCGCGCCCCGCCGCACCCCCTTTTCGACTTGGACGTTTCTTGAAGCCTCCCAAAATCCAGAGTTGCCCGACGAAAAAACACGAACCTGCGGACCGGCGCCCACCCCGGCCGAGGTCTTTGGTCCCGATCCTCACAAGAGTTAGTCTTCGGTGCGTACAAAACGTCACGCGCCCGCCGAACTTTTTTTCCCCGCGGCAAAGAATAGGCTCGCCGCCGGGCGCCTGTTCGGACAAGACGGGGTCAAGAACGAGGGCGGCAAGGGCAAGGCGGGCGGGAGCGGCGCGCCGGACGTCCTGTTCGCTACCGTCGTCGCCAGCCATACCGGCCTGATCTCGCGCATTGCGCTCGCCTATGAGGCCGATCCGGCGCTCCGCCGCGAGCTGGTGCAGGACATCATGCTCGCTATCTGGGCCGGCCTGCCCCGGTTCCGGCATGAATCCTCGCTCAGGACCTTCGTCGCCGGCATCGCCTACAAACGCTCCTTCTCTCACGTCGCCCGCGCCGTCCGCCGGCCGAAAGCCTCGCCATTGTCGGACGATCTGGTCAGCCCGGAACCGCTGCCGGACGAGATCGCGTCGCGGAACCAGCTGAAGGCGCGGATGCTCGAGGTTGTCCAGACGCTGCCGCTCGGGCAGAAGCAGGCGATTATCCTGTGCCTCGAGGAGTTCAGCTTTGCGGAGATCGGGAAGACGATGGGGATCCCGACCCATGCGGCGCAGATGCGTTGCCAGCGCGCCAAGGCGGCGCTGAGGGCGGCCATGGAGACGCCGTCATGATGCCGCAGGACTTTCCCGAATATGCCGCCTTGTGGCGCGAGCAGATCGATCCGAAGGAGCTGGCCGAGCTCCAGGCGATGGCGACCAAGATCAGGCGAAGCGCCGGGCGCAAGTTGCTGTTCGATCGCGTGGCGACGCCCATCGCCATTGGCGGGGCTTGCCTGCTCATGTTGCGCTATTCTGCCCCGCCGCTGATCAGGCTCTCTTTGGCGCTGGTCGCGCTGATACTGCTATGGTATTTCTGGAGGCGGTACCAGATTACCAAAGACGCGCGCGCGATTGCCTTCGATGACCCCCGGGTCTTCTTCGAGGCCGCGATCGAAAATATGCGGGCGGAGGTAGGTTTATCTACTCTATCTGCTTGGTTGGGGATGCCAATGTTTGTCGCTGGCGTCGTGCTGGCCGGCGCTTCTGGAGGCCCTGATAATCTGTACGAACATCTTCGAGATGTATTCACGCAAAGCTATGCAAAGACAATTTGCGCCGCGGTAGTCGTTGTTCTACTCTATGTCTTTCTCATACGAGACAATATCAGGCTCCGCGAACAGTTGCGGCGGCTCGAAGCCATGCGCCGAGAATGGGAGGAGCGCGACCCCGGGGACGAGCCATGACGGCACGCCATCGCCGAGCGCGGGATCGCGGCTAAGTCGCGCTGGCGGGAGCGACCAAGGGCGCGGGCCATCCTCCCGTCGCCGGGGAAAAGCGCTCCATTCCATCCGGCTACGGGACGAAATAGCCTCGGCCTCCCGTCCACCCGGATTGCCGATTTTTGCTTGCGCCCCGGCTGCATTCTTCCGATGGTCGCGCCCTTGTTGAGCGGCACCGGGGATGGGATGCGACAGCTTTTCGCGGCGATCGCCCTTCTCATCGCAGCGTTCACGCCAGGGACCGCCCAACGCGACGCGGACGGCGCGACATGGGTCGGGACCTGGGCGAGCTCGCAGATGATCCCGGTCGGCCGGTTCCCGCCGGCCGACCTAACCGACGCGACCGTTCGCCAGACGGTGCGGGTGAGCCTCGGGGGCGAGCGCATCCGCATCCGCCTCTCCAACGCGTTCGGGACGCGCCCCTTGAGGATCGAATCGGTGCATGTCGCCCGCTCGGCCGATCCGGCCACGGCGCGGATCGACCCGTCCGGCGCCCGCGCGGTGACCTTCGCCGGCCACGACGCCGTCACCATCGCTCCGGGCGCGGAGGCCGTCTCCGATCCCGTCGACCTCGAAGTGCCACCGCTCAGCCACCTCGCAATCTCCTTCTATTTGCCGCAGCCGCCCTCGCCCAGGACCAGCCATCCCGGCTCGCGCACCACCACCTTCCTCGTCCACGGCAACCGCGCCGCGGCGGCGAACCTTCCCGGCGCGCGAACCATCGCCCATTGGTGCCAATTGGCGGGCGTCGACGTGATCGCCGGCTCGCGCGCGGCTGCGATCGTCGCGTTCGGCGATTCCATCACCGACGGCTTCGGGATCCGGCCCAACAGCGACCAGCGCTGGCCCGACTTCCTCGCCGCCCGGCTGCAGGCCGATCCGGCGACGCGCCACCTCGCCATCCTCAATCACGGCATCAGCGGCAATCGCGTGCTCAGCGATGGCTTCGGCCCCAGCGCGCTCGCCCGCTTCGAGCGCGACGTGCTCGGCCAGCCGGGAATCAGGTTCCTGATCCTGCTCGAGGGCGTCAACGATCTCGGCATGCTCGCCAGCGACCCGAGCGTCACCCCGGCGGCGCGGCGCGCGCTCGTCGCCAATCTCATCGCCGCCTACACGCGGATGATCGCCCGCGCCCGCGCCCGCGGCATCAAGGTGATCGGCGCGACGCTGCTGCCCTATGGCGGCTCCGAATATCGCCCCGGCGCCGCCAGCGAGGCCGACCGCAGGACGCTCAACGCCTGGATCCGCGCGCCAGGCCATTTCGACGCGGTGATCGATTTCGACGCGGTGATGCGCGATCCGGCCGATCCGACGCGGATGCGCCGGGCCTATGATTCGGGTGACGGCCTCCACCCCTCGGCCGCCGGCTATCGGGCGATGGGCGAGGCGGTTCCGCTGGCGCTGTTTCGCTAAGCGTGGCTTGCCGTCGCGGCGTTATCGGTGCAGCCTCGATGCAGAACATAAGGAAGGGGTTGAGGCATGGCTGAACCGCAGGCGGACGATGCCGGGCGCTATGACGAGGTGCTCGCCGATCCGCGTTACCAGCGGCTGGTGAAGCGGCGCGGGCGGTTCACCTGGGCGCTCACCGCGGTCATGCTCGCCGCTTATTACGGCTACATATTGCTGATCGCGTTCGACAAGGCGGTGCTCGCGCGGCCGATCGGCGGCGGGGTCACCTCGATCGGGATCCCGGTCGGCGTCGGCATCATCCTGCTCGCGATTGTGCTGACCGGCCTCTACGTGCGCCGCGCCAACAGGGAATATGATCCCCTGGTCCGCGCCCTCAAGGAAGGGACGCCCGAATGAGCGGCGCCACCAATTGGTCCGCGATCGGCATGTTCGCCATCTTCGTCGCGTTCACGCTCGGCATCACCGCCTGGGCGGCGCGGCGCACGAAGACGCGGGCCGATTTCTACGCGGCGGGCGGCGGCGTCTCAGGCTTCAAGAACGGCCTTGCCATCGCCGGCGACTATATGTCCGCGGCCTCCTTCCTCGGCATCTCCTCACAGATTTTCGGCTTCGGCTATGACGGGCTGATCTATTCGATCGGCTTTCTGGTCGGCTGGCCGGTCATCCTCTTCCTGATGGCCGAGCGGCTCCGCAACCTGGGCAAATACACCTTCGCCGATGTCGCCTCCTTCCGCTTCGCGCAGACGCCGGTGCGCTGCTTCGCGGCGGTCTCGACGCTTGCGGTCGTGCTCTTCTACCTGATCGCGCAGATGGTCGGCGCCGGGCAGCTCATCCAATTGCTGTTCGGCCTGCAATATCTCCATGCGGTGGTGATCGTCGGCGTGCTGATGACGCTCTACGTGCTGTTCGGCGGGATGATCGCGACGACCTGGGTGCAGATCATCAAGGCGGTGATGCTGCTCTCCGGCGCGACCTTCATGGCGATCATGGTGATGGCCCAGTTCGGCTTCTCGCTCGAGGCGCTGTTCGCGCGCGCCGTCGAAGTGAAGACCGGGCTCGCCGCGGCCGAAGGCGCCGGCCCGGCCGAGGCGGCGGAGCGCGGGCGATCGATCATGGGGCCGGGCAATTTCATCCGCGATCCGGTCTCCGCCATCTCGCTCGGCATGGCGCTGATGCTCGGCACGGCGGGCCTGCCGCATATATTGATGCGCTTCTTCACCGTTCCGGACGCCAAGCAGGCGCGCAAGTCGGTGCTCTGGGCGACGACCTGGATCGGCTATTTCTATCTGCTGACTTTCATCATCGGCTTCGGCGCGATCGTGCTGGTCGCGACCAATCCCGATTTCCTCAATGCCGAAGGCGGGCTCCGCGGCGGCGGCAACATGGCGGCGATCCACCTCGCCGACGCGGTCGGCGGCGATCTCTTCCTCGGCTTCATCTCGGCGGTCGCCTTCGCCACCATCCTCGCCGTGGTCGCCGGCCTCACCTTGTCCGGCGCCTCCGCGATCAGCCACGATCTCTACGCCACCCTGATTCGCAAGGATGCGGCGGAGACCGGGATGGAGCTCAAGGTGTCGCGGATCGCCACCCTCGTCCTCGGCGTGGTCGCGATCCTGCTCAGGATCGCCTTCGAGACCCAGAACGTCGCCTTCATAGTCAGCCTCGCCTTCGCCCTCGCCGCGTCGGGCAATTTCCCGGTGCTTTTCCTGTCGCTGA
>DASQLN010000037.1:0-29043 GCA_035629975.1 Allosphingosinicella sp.
CGGCGGCATGAAGCCCAAGGGTTTGGGCAGGGAGCGGGACGAGGCGCTCAACGGGGCGCTCGCAGCGGCCCTCCGGCCCATCACCGACGCGGCCGAAGCCCTGGGCGCGACCCAAACGGAAGCCGGCATCCTCACCGTCGATGTGTTCGCTCACGCCGCAGGGCTTCTGCTCCTCGCCCATACGGGCCGCATCCGCATGTTCGGCCTCTCCGCGCCGGACCTGATGGCGCGCCATGTGGAGGCTTGGATCGAGCGGCTGTCGGGCTAAACCGGCCGCGGCCTCGCCGGAAGGCCGAGGGGGCATTCGAGCGCCTCGCGGTCCCAGTCGCCCGCGACGGCCGCGGCCGCATAGGTGGTCGACAGGAAGTCGAGCAGCAGGGCGTCCGGATCCTCGGCTGACCGGACTTTGTCATAGGGCAGGATGAACTCGCCCAGCGCCGTGTCGAAGGACGCGCCGGCCGTGACCTGCGCGTCGCGAAAGCCCGGCGGCTCGGGGTAGGCATAGGCGTAGAACGCCGCCTGGGGATAGGCGTCGCTGCCGGGCCAGAAGCCGGCGCTGCTCACCTCGTGCGAATAGGCTTCGCGGGTCACCGCGTCGGGCAGCCCCGGCACGCCGCCCGGATGGAGCGGCGCGGGCCACCCGGAGAAGCGCGTCACCGCAAGATCGAAGCTGCCCCAGAAGAAATGCACCGGGCTCGCCTTGCCCAGGAAGCCCGAGCGGAACAGGCGAAAGACGCGGTCCGCCGCGAGCAGCGCTCCGTGAAGACGAGCGGCGCCGTCCGGATCGTAGGCGCGCATCTCCTTGTCCTGCGCAAAGGGGATGGCCGGCTCGATCTCGTTGGGGGCGGCGTGGATGCGGACCTCATGGCCGGCCTGCGCAAGCATCGCCATGACGCCGGCGTGGAAATCGGCGACCGTCATCGGCCCGAGCGGCAGCGTCCGCCGCCCCGCTCGGCTCTCCAGGACGAGCGCGTGATCGACCAGGTCGAAGGCCAAAGAGAACGTTCCGGCGGGCGAATGCACGGGCTCGGTGGCAAGGCCGCGCGGAGTGACGTGAAGGGTCAGCTGCCAGCCGTGGTTGCGCCAGGGGAGCAAGACCGTCGGCACCTTGCCGACCACCTGCGAGAACAGGTGCAGTGCGACGATCGTCGGCCGGTCGCGCGCCGCCGAGAGCTCGGGCCAGGCTTTCATCGATGGTGGGACGGGCCGTGCGCCACCGGGATCTCGCGCAGCATTGTGCCGGTCCATTCGAAATAGCTGGTGCCGTCATGGCTGCCGCCGCCCTCCCACCGCCCGACGATTGCGAGCAGGCGGCTGTCGCGGCAGAAGCGAAGGCCGCGGTAGCGCAGCGCCCGGCCGCCGTCCCAATTGCCGATCCGATCGGTGTTGATCGTGCGCAGCTGCGGCGGGAAATAGACCCGGCCGTTGCGCGCCGCGACGATCGCGACGGAGGTGCAACTATTGCCGCAGCCCCAGGCGGCGAGCGTGTAATCGCCGGCGAAATTGGGCCCGTTGGCGACCTCGGCGCCCAGCGTGGTGCGGTAGCGGCGGGCCTCGCGCGTCGACAGCACCGGCCCCACCCACGTCCCGACCCGGCGCTGCGCCGGGTAACGCTCGAAGCGCGGCACCGCTTCGGGCTCGCCGTCCTGCGGGGGGCAATCGCCCTGGGCCCGCCCGGCGGCGGGGGCGCCGTGCCGCGCGGCGGGTTCGGAGGCGGAGGCGGAGGCGGAGGCAGAGGCGGCGAAGGGAAGGGCCAGCGCCAATATGGCGAGCATGCGCGTTGGGGTCATCTATCCCTCCCGTCTTGTCCCGCCCTTTCTAGCGCAAGCGCGAGGGGTTTTCATCCTGCGCCTTTCTCCTCTAGGGGCTCGTTGATGGGCAGCGACCTTCAGGGCGTGAAAAGCGACTGGCTCGGCCGGATCGATGCGGCGGCGGATCTGCCGGCGCTCGAGGCCGTGCGCGTCGCCGCATTGGGCAAGCAAGGCGCGGTCACCGGGCTCCTGAAGACGCTGGGCGGCATGTCTCCGGAGGAGCGGACCAGCGAGGGGCCGCGCATCCACGGCCTGCGCGAGGCGGTGAGCGAGGCGCTCGCGGCGCGCAAGGCCGCGCTGGAGGAGGCCGCGCTCGAGCAGAGGCTGGCGACCGAGGGGCTCGACATGACGCTTCCCGTGGCGCCGGCGAAAGAGGGCAGCGTTCATCCGGTCAGCCAGGTAATGGACGAGCTCGCCGAGATCTTCGCCGATCTGGGCTTCTCGGTGGCGGCCGGGCCCGAGATCGAGGACGATTGGCGCAATTTCACCGCGCTCAACATCCCCGAAAGCCATCCCGCGCGGGCGATGCACGATACCTTCTATTTCGAGCCGCGACCCTCCTCTCACCGTCATCCCCGCGAAAGCGGGGATCCAGACAGCGGCGGGACGCTCGAAGGCAGCCTGGATTCCCGCGTGCGCGGGAATGACGAAGGTGGGGACGGTGGGAGTACCGCGCGGCCGATGCTGCTTCGGACCCACACCTCGCCGGTGCAGATCCGGACCATGCAGTCGGTGCCGCCGCCGCTCTACATCATCGCGCCGGGCCGCACCTACCGCTCGGACTCGGATGCCACGCACACGCCGATGTTCCACCAGGTCGAAGGGCTGGTGATCGACCGGGGGATCACGCTCGGCCATCTCAAATGGACGCTGGAGACCTTCCTCAAGGCCTTTTTCGAGCGCGACGACATCGTGCTGAGAATGCGCCCGTCTTATTTCCCCTTCACCGAGCCGTCGGCCGAGGTCGATGTCGGTTTCCACATGGAACGGGGCCGGCGCGTGCTCGGCGGCAGCGACCATTGGATGGAATTGCTCGGCTCGGGCATGGTCCACCCCAAGGTGATCGCCAATTGCGGGCTCGATCCGGACGAATGGCAGGGCTTCGCCTTCGGCTGCGGCATCGACCGGCTCGCCATGCTCAAATATGGCATGGACGATCTGCGCGCCTTCTTCGACGGCGACCTGCGCTGGCTCAGGCATTACGGCTTCCGCGCGCTCGACGTGCCGACCTTGAGCGGGGGCGTCGGGGCATGAGTCGCAACGCAGCGCCTGCCCTTCCTTGCTCTCCTGCGAAAGCAGGAGTCCGGACGACCGCGCCGCTGGGCTCCTGCTTTCGCAGGAGCACGAGGGGAGGGGCGCGGCCATGAAGTTCACCCTCTCGTGGCTGAAGGAGCATCTCGAGACGGATGCGGACGTCGGGACGATCCTCGAGACGCTGACCCGGATCGGGCTGGAGGTCGAGGGCGTCGAGAATGCGGCCGAGAAGCTCGCGCCCTTCGTCGTCGCCAGGGTGCTGAGCGCGGCGCCGCATCCGCAGGCGGACAAATTGCAGGTCTTGAGCGTCGACGCCGGGACCGGCGAGGCGATCCAGGTCGTCTGCGGCGCGCCCAATGCGCGTGCCGGCATGAAGGGCGTGTTCGGCGCGCCCGGCGCCTATGTGCCGGGGAGCGACCTGACGCTGAAGGTCGCGGCGATCAGGGGCGTCGAGAGCCGCGGCATGATGTGCTCGATCCGGGAGCTCGAGCTCGGCGAGGCGCATGAGGGGATTATCGAGCTCGACGACGAGGCGCCGGTCGGCGTGCCCTTCGCCGTCTATGCCGGGCTCGACGATCCGGTGATCGATGTCGCGGTGACGCCCAACCGGCAGGACGCGATGGGCGTGCACGGCATCGCCCGCGATCTCGCCGCGGCCGGGCTCGGCACGCTGAAGCCGGTTGAAATGCCGGTGATCGCCGGCACCTATCCCTGCCCGATCGAGATCCGCACCGACGACCCGGAGGGCTGCCCGGCCTTTTACGGGCGGGTGATCCGTGGCGTCAGCAACACCGCCTCGCCGGACTGGCTGCAGCGGCGGCTTAAGGCGGTCGGCCAGCGCCCGATCAGCGCGCTCGTCGACATGACCAATTATATCATGCTGAGCTACGGCCGGCCGTTGCACGTCTACGACCTCGCGAAACTGCAAGGTGCGATCGTCGCGCGGCGGGCGCGCGACGGCGAGGAGGTCCTCGCGCTGAACGGGAAGACCTACAGGCTCGACCCCAGCATGACGGTGATCGCGGACGACGCGCAGGTTCACGACATCGGCGGGATCATGGGCGGCGAGCATAGCGGCGTCACCGAGGCGACCAGCGACATTCTCATCGAATGCGCTTTCTTCGACCCCGAGCATATCGCGCTGACCGGGCAGAGGCTGGGCCTCACCTCCGACGCGCGCAGCCGCTTCGAGCGGGGCGTCGACCCTGCATTCGTCGAAACCGGGCTCGCGCTCGCCACGAGGATGGCGATCGAGCTGGCCGGCGGCGAGCCCTCGCAGGCGGTCCACGCCGGCACTCCGCCCGCGCCCGACCGGATCGTCGACTATCGCCCGGCGCGCTGCGCGGAGCTGGCCGGGATCGACGTGCCCGAGGACCGGCAGGCCGCGATCCTGCAGAGGCTCGGCTTCACCGTGACCCGCGACGATGTCTGGCGGGTGGCCGTGCCGTCATGGCGTCGCGACGTGGACGGCGCGGCCGACCTCGTCGAGGAGATCGTCCGGATCGAGGGGATGGACAAGGTCCCCTCGACGCCGCTGCCGCGCGCGCCCGGTGTCGCGCGACCGACCGCGACCGCGGACCAGCTGATCGAGCGGCGGGCGCGCCGCGCTGCCGCGGCGCGCGGCCTCAACGAGGCGGTGACCTGGAGCTTCGTCAGCCAGGCGGAGGCCGACGCGTTCGGCGGCTCGGCCTGGATCCTCGCCAATCCGATCAGCGAGGAGATGAAGGCGATGCGGCCTTCGCTCCTGCCCGGCCTGCTCGCCGCAGCCGCGCGCAACGCCGCGCGGGGCGCCGGGAGCATCGCCTTGTTCGAGATCGGGCGGCGCTATCTGGAGGAAGCTGAGCGGCCGACTTTGGGCCTGGTGCTGGCCGGCGGCGATGGCCCCAGGCACTGGCGCGGCGGCGCGGGCGCGGTGGATGCCTATGACGCCAAGGCGGAAGCGCTGGCGATCCTCGCCGCCGCGGGCGCGCCGATCGGCAATCTCCAGGTGCTAGCGGGTGCGTCGGCTGCCTATCATCCGGGCCAGTCCGGCCGGCTCTGTCTCGGGCCCAAGGCGGTGCTTGGCGAGTTCGGCGCTCTCCACCCGCGCATCGCCCGCGCGTTCGACCTTTCGGGGCCGGTCGCCGCCGCCGAAATCTTCCTCGACGCCATTCCGCCCCGGCGCGCGGCGGCCGGCCACCGGCGCAGCGCTTTCGCGCCGCCGCCGCTGCAGGCGGTGACCCGCGATTTCGCCTTCCTGGTCCCGGCAGAGCTGCCCGCCGACCAGCTGCTGCGCGCCGTGAGGGGCGCCGACAAGGCGGCGATTACGGGAGCGAGCCTGTTCGACCTCTTCACCGGCGCCGGCGTGCCGGAGGGAAGCAAGTCGCTGGCGATCGAGGTCGTGCTCCAGCCCAGCGAGAAAAGCTTCACCGAAGACGAGTTCAAGGCGATCTCCGAGCGCATCACGGCCGCGGCGGCGAAGCTTGGCGCCACGCTGAGATCCTGAAATGGCGAGCGAGAAGGAGGTCCGGGCTTCGTTCGCGGAGCAGGCCCATTGGTGCGCGCAACTCGGATCGCCGTTCACCGCGCGCCTGTGCGAGACTTTGGGACGGCGGCTGGACCGGCTGAGCGCGGTGGGGCGGCGCGTGCTGGACTGGCCGGGCGAGCCGCGCGCGCTGGGCGATGCAGTGGCGCTGCGGCTCTGCGCGGGGCTCCATTTCATGGTCCGCGCCGGGCAAGTGCCTGAACTGGAGGCGCTCTATCCTCCGGCCTCGATGCCCGAGGAGGCGATTTTATGGGCGGCGCTGGCGCCGGTCCTCGACCATGGAGGGCTTGAGGCCTGGCTCGACTCCGCGCCGCAGACCAATGAGGTCGGGCGCTCGGCGGTGCTGATGAGCGGGCTGCTCGTCATTGCCGCGCGCTTCGCCCTGCCGATCCGGCTCTACGAGCTGGGCGCGAGCGCCGGCCTCAACCTGCTGCTCGATCATTATCGCTACGATCTCGGCGGCCTGGAGACGGGCAATGCCGCCGCCGGCGTCGTCCTGAAGCCCGAATGGGAGGGCCCGCCGCCGCCCGACGCGATCGTGAAGGTCGTCGAGCGCGCCGGTGTCGACCTCAGCCCGCCCCGCCTGCCGCGGGACGCCGCGCGCCTGCCCGCTTATTTATGGCCGGACCAGCCCGGACGCCTGGCGCGGCTCGAGGCGGCGCTGGCGATCGCCGCCCGCTCTCCGGCGCGCGTCGACAAAGCCGACGCCGCCGACTGGATCGAGGCGAATCTCGCCATCGCGCCGGAGCCCGGCGTGACGCGCGCGGTTATGCATTCGGTCGCGTTCCAATATTTCGGCGCCACCGCGCAGGCGCGGGTCGCGCGGCATATCGAGGCGGCCGGGGCGAAGGCCGATAAGGGCGCGCCGCTCGCCTGGCTGCGGTTCGAGAAGGAGCCCGACGCGGATCGCTACGCGCTCAGGCTGCGGGCCTGGCCCGGCGGCGAGGAATTGCTCGCCTGGACCCATCCGCACGGCAGCAAGGTGACATGGTTAATGGGCCGTTAGCAATCCTAATTATTGTGGGGCCGTAATTATTGCGTTTGAACCAATTCGTCAGTGACGTTCCAGCAACCCTCTAGCCAGGAACAGATTTCCCGCGCGGCGGGGTGCGCGAAGGCGGCGTAGCGGAGGTGCAAGGCCGCGCGCCGCTCCCCGAGCCGATCGAGACCGCGGTCCTGCAGGGTGATGAGGTCCCTCGTAACTCTTGCGGCGAGTTCCTCGCCCAAGATCGCACGCGCGGCGCGCCCGAAAGCCGCGGCATAATCGTAGCACTCGCCGGTCCGGTAGCTTTCGGCCAACGTCAGCAGCGGCACCCGGCTCAGCAAGGGCTGCGAGGCGGGGTTGACGCCATGACCCGCGATCAGCGGGCCGATCCGGGCGGGCCGGCCGGTGAAGGCGCGCAGGTGCAGATGCTGCGACATGCGGGCGCCGTCATTGACCGGATAATTGTCCCACAGCATCGGCTTGCGGCCGAGCTGGCCGGCGACGCGGGCGAGATGGCCCTCCGTGAACTCGCCTGCGCAGACCTCCGCGCCCGTCCAGAAGACTCCGATCGCCGGATCGAGCAGGCGGCCCAAATGCTCCAGGTAGAAAGGCGGGCGCTCGCCGAAGGCGACGTCGAGTATGGGATCGTCCGAATAATAGCTCGGGCAGGTGAGGATCCGCGCGGCGATGCCGCGCTCGGCGGCGTGATGGACGATGGCGGCCTGGCGGGCGGCAAGATCGGGGACGTCGCCGCGCATGTCGTCGAACAGCAGGGCGAGATCGTCGGGCTTGAGCGGGGCGAGCCGGGCGAGCTTTGCAGCCAGCGCGTCGCGCCAGCCCCGGCCGGGGTCGAGATGGAGCTCGAACGGGCTCAGGCCGATTCCGAAGCGCACCTGCTCGGCGCGGCAGATGTCGCGGAATTGGCCGAGCGCCTCCAGCTCCGCCTCGGGATGCGGCTCCTGCCAGCGGCGGCGGAGATACGGATCGGCCTTGGGCGCGTAGAGATAGAAGGTGTAGCCGTGCGGGCGCAGGAAACGCACTGCCTCGGCGCGCTCGGCCCAGGACCAGGGCCGGCCGAAAAAGCCCTCGATCAGTCCGAGCTCAGGCAGCATCGCCCGGCTCCAGATCGTTGATCGCCGCATGGACCGCGGCCTCGATCTCGCCGCGCGGCAGGCCGGGCGGGATCGGCGGCAAGAAGCGCATGGTGACGATGCCGGGCCGCTTGGCGAGCCGGCCGCGCGGCCACAGCCGGCCGACATCGACCGCGACCGGCACCACCGGCAGCTTCAACGCCCGATAGAGGCCCGCGAAACCCGATTTCAGCGGCGGCCTCTCTCCAGGCGGCACCCGCGTGCCTTCCGGGAAGATCACGATCGGCCGGCCTTCGGCGATCGCCGCCTCGGCGGCGCGCATCATCCGTCTCAGCGCCGCCGCGCCGCCCGCGCGGTCGATCGGGATGACGCCGTAGCGCTTCACCACCCATCCCCAGAGCGGGATATCGATCAGCTCGCGCTTCAGCACCATCGCCGGCTGATCGAGCATCCGGATGATCTCGAACGTTTCGAACATCGACTGGTGCTTGACCGCCACCAACGCGGCGCCGGCGGGCAGCTGCCCCTCGACCCGGGTGCGGATGCCGAGCAGATAATGGGCACACCAGCGGTGGAAACCGACCCAGACATAGACCCAGCGCCGCAGCGCCCGCGTCCCGAACAGGCTGATCGGAAAGGAGAGCAGGACCGCCGGCACGGTGCCGCCGTAAAAAACCAGGGCGAAGAGGAGGGAACGCAGCGCCGCCACCGATCCGCCCCTAGAGCCCGAGCAGGCCGGCGGCCCAGCCGACCAGCAGCTTGTTATATTCCTCGAAGCTCTGGCGAAGATCGGGGCTGGTGGCGACGGCGTCGGCGAGGATGCTGATCTCCGGCCCCACTTTTCGCCCGATCTCGTAGCGGGCGCGGCGCATATGGACGTCGCTGGTGACGAGGCGGATCGAGCGGTAGCGCCGCCGCGCCAGCCAGCGCGCCACCTCCTCGGCGTTGGTGCGGGTGTCGACCGATTCCCGGCCGAGCGCGATCCGCTCGGGGAAGGTGCGCGGATCGACGCGATAGCGGTTGGCATAGTCTTCCGGCCGGGCGGCGGGCGGCACGCCCGAGATCAGCATCGTCCGGGCAAGCCCCCGCTCCATCCGCTCGAAGCCGCGCTCGAGCCGGCCGGGGCCGCCGGTGAGCACGACGATCGCGTCGGTGCGCTCGTCTCCCGCGGGCTTGGGCAGGGTAAGCGCGAAGGCGCCGTAGCCGACCAGATAGGCCCCAAGGAGGACCGCGACGATGCGGAAAGTCCAGCGGATCACAGCATCCGCCCCAGCGCCCTGAGGATGGTGAGCCGCGCGACCAGCATGGCGAGGAGAACGCCGAACAAGGGCAATCCGATCAATATCCCCCAGGCGGGCGCCGGCACGCTGGCCGAGCCGAGCAGCTCGGAGCCCAAAGCCTGGACGCGCTGCCCTATGCCGATCAGGACCAAAGCGGCGAGGATGAAGCCGACCAGGCCGCCGAACAGAGCGTCGAGCGCGATCCGCCGCTGGAACAGGCGCGCGACCTGGACGTCGGTCGCGCCCATGAAGTGGAGCACCTCGATCGTCGCGCGGTGCATGTCGAGCGCGGCGCGGGCGGCGAGCACGACGGTGGCGGCCGTGGCCGCGACCATCAGCAGCACGAGCCCCGCCGCAAGCCATTTGAGCGCGCCGATCAAAGAGGCCAAAGGCGCCAGCCACTGGCCGTTATCGTCGACCCGGGCGGCCGGCGCGGCGGCGGTGACGACGCGGCGCAGGTTGGCGAGCGCCTGGTGCCCCTCAGGCGTCAGATCGACGTCGATCAGCGCCGGGACGGGAATGTCGGTCTCGAGCCCGCCCGTGCCGAGCCAGGGCTCGAGCAGCCGGTGGATCTCCTCCTCGGGGACCGGCCGGACCGCGACCACGCCGGGCAAATTCTCGATCGCCCGGGCGGCGGCGGCGGCCTGGGCCTGGCGCCGCGCTGGATTGGCCTCGACGATCTGGATGGTGACGCGGCCGCCGATCTGGTCGTCGAGCCGGGTGGCGGCGCTGGCGAGGCCCATGCCGGCGGCCGCGGCGAGCACGGTCAGGAACATCATGATCGCGATCACCCAGGGCATCGGCCCGGAGAGCCGCCCCTCGGGGAGCAGGCCGCGCTCGGCCCGGCCGAACTTGCGCACGCCGCCCTTCACGTCTCGGCCCTCTTGGGGGGATGACGCAGCGCCCCGGTCGGATCCGCGATCTGCCCGCGGTCGAGCCGCAGCATCTCCGAGCGCTGCACCCGCGAGAGGAGGTGGAGATCGTGGGTGGCGACGACGACCGTGGTGCCGAGCCTGTTGAGGGAGTCGAACAGATGCAGCAGGCGGTGCGCCATCTCTGGATCGACATTGCCGGTCGGCTCGTCCGCGACCAGCAATTCGGGCCGGCCGATGACGGCCCGCGCGATGGCGACGCGCTGCTGCTCGCCGCCCGAAAGCGTCGCCGGACGGGCGCTGGCGCGATCGGCGAGCCCGACCCAGGCGAGCATCTCGCGCACCGGGGTTTCCAGATCGCGGTCCTCGACGCCGGCGACGCGGAGCGGCAGCGCGACATTGTCGAAGGTGGAAAGGTGCGGCACCAGCCGGAAATCCTGGAAGACGACGCCGATCCTCCGGCGAAAGCCCGGCAGGCGCGCGCGCGGCATGGTGACGATATCCTCGCCGAACAGCCGGATCAGGCCGCGGCTCGGGCGCAGCGCCAGATAGAGCAATTTGAGCAATGACGTCTTGCCGGCGCCCGACGGCCCGGTCAGGAAGTAAAAGCCGCCTTCCTTCAGCGAGAAAGCGAGATCGGACAGCGTTTCGGCGCCGGTGCCGTAGCGCAGCCCGACATTTTCGAACTGGACGATCGAACCGCTCGCGTTCAGCGCCCGCCTCCCCGGTCAAAACCCACGTTTACGCCATGGCATGGCGGCGGCGTCCGCTTCAAGCGTCTCGCCAGCTTTGCGTGACGCGCCAACGGCTTGCATCGCCGGACTTGGGCGTGCTTAGAGTCGCGGGGACTGTTTTTTTGGAAATGCGCGCCGCCGATGATCCTGTCCTGCCCGTCCTGCAAGACCCGCTACGTGGTGCCGGACAGCGCGATCGGGCCCACCGGCAGGAAGGTGCGCTGCGCCGCCTGCCGCTTCTCCTGGGTGCAGGACGCAGCCCCGCTCGACCTCAAGGAGCCGGCCCCCGCCGCTGCGCCCGCGCCCGCCGCCGCGGCGGCGCCGGCGCCGCGGGAGGACCCGGCGCCACCGCCCTCCTGGGTTCCGCCTGAGTCCGTCCCCGCCGACGAGGCCCCTTATTACCGGCCCCGGCGCAACCGGGCGCGGCTTTGGACGATCATCGCGGTCGCCGCCGGATTGCTGATGGTCGGCGCGGTGGTGGCGCTGCTGGTGTTTGGCCTGCCGGAGCCCATCCAGCGCATCGTACGGCTGCCGGTAGGAAGCTCGAGCGCTCTCACCATCACCGGCCGGGCCGAGCCGAGCCGGCTGGAGAGCGGCCAGGACATGCTCACCCTGCGCGGCGAAATCGTCAACCGCAGCGACGAGGTGCAGCCCATCCCGCAGATTCAGGCCGAGCTGCGCGACGCGCAGGACCGGGTCGTCCACACCTGGCAGATCGCGCCGCCGGCACCGGAGATCGGGCCGCGCGGGCGAATCCGCTTCGACAGCGCCGAGCGCGGCGTGCCCCGCGGCACGCGCAACCTCACCCTGCGCTTCGGCTCCTGAGCACCCGGGCGAAGCGGCCGAACTGCAGCAGGGCGGTGACCAACATGCCGATGCCGGCCGCATAAGCGAGCCCGTCGGGTCCCCAGCCGCCCCGCACCAGCAGCCAGCCAAGGCTGCCGGTGACGAGGAAGAAGCCGATGATGCCGTTGAGGCTCGCCCAGACCTGCTCGCCGAGCGAGCGCAAGGCGGAGGCGAACACATATTGGAGGCCGTCGAAGACCAGGAACGCGCCCATCACGCCGAGCATCGCCGCGGCCAGCGACAGCACCTCCGGATCGTCCGAAAAGGGCCAGACCAGGGAGGACGCTCCGAACACGAGCAGCAGCGAGCCGAGCCCGAGGATGATCGCGGCGAGCGCGGCGGCGATCATCGCCCTGGGCCAGGCCTCGCCCGGCTCGCCGGCGCCGACGGCATTGCCGACCCTGACGCCCGCGGCCGAGCCGAAGCCCATGGAGAGGGCGAAAGCGATATTGTGGATCGAAAGCATCGCCTGGAAGGCGCCGGTGGCGGCGTGGCCCAATTGGGTGGAAAGCACCATCAGCCAGGAAAAACCCGCCAGCTCGAGGCAGGCGCCGACCGCCGGCATCAGCCCGAACCAGGCGAGGCGCGGGACCCCCGCAAGCGCGCGCCGCAGCGACGCGGCCGTCCAGTCGCGCACGCCGCGCTCGCCCGCGCGCGGCAAGCGCCAGATCAGGGCCAGCATGAAGAGAGCGCCGAGCGCCGAGGTCGCCGCGGTCGCATAAGCGGCGCCGACCGCGCCCATCGCCGGCAGGCCGAAATGGCCTCCGACCCAGGCCCAGGCGAGCACTGCGTTGACCGGCAGCATCGCGAGATTGACGGTCATCACCCGGCGCGGGCGGCTGATGCCCTCGAGGAAATAGGACGAGGCGGCGATCAGGAACTGAAAGGGGAAAGCGAACGCCATCGCCCGGACCACCGCCGCGCCCGGCGCGCGCAGGCCGGGCTCGACCTCAGCCAAAGAGAGCAGCTCCAAGGCCAGGAGGCCCAGAATCCCGGTCATCGCCAGCCCGCCGAGCAGCCCGAGCACGAGGCCGGAGCGCAGGATGTCGCCAGTCTCCTTCAGCCGCCCGCCGCCGTCGGCGCGCGCGGCGTGGACGAGCACGCCCGTCAACCCGGCAAAGCCGATCACGACCGAGATGAAGGTGAGTATCCGGCTCGCCCCCAAAGCGGCGAGCTCCGCCGTGCCGTAATGGCCGACAACGGCGACGTCGATCATGTGCATCAACGTCCAGTTGAGGCTGGTCAGCATGATCGGCCAGGCGAGGCGCAATATGCGCCCGCCTTCCGCGATCAAGCCTGCCCGGTTGTCGTTCATCGCCGCCGCCGATAGACAATCCTCATGCGGATCGGAATACTGACCGGCGGAGGCGACGTACCGGGCTTGAACGCCTGCATCCGCTCGGTGGTGCTGTCGGCGGACGATCTCGGCTGGGAGGTGACCGGTTTCCGGCGCGGCTGGGAGGGGGTGATGGGGATGGACCCCGCTGATCCCGCCAGCGTCGCCGCGCACAGCGTGGCGCTGACCCGCGAAGGCGTGCGCGGGATCGACCGGGCGGGCGGCACCATCCTCCATACCTCGCGGCGCGACCCCCGCACGGAGAAGGAAGGCGACCGCACCGGCCGCGTGCTGGAGGTGCTCGGCGCGCTCGGCATCGACGCGATGATCACCCTGGGCGGCGACGGCACCTTGCGCTTCTCGGCCCATCTCGCCGCGCAGGGCGTGACCGTGATCTCGGTCCCCAAGACGATGGACAACGACGTCTACGGCACCGATTATTGCATCGGCTTCTCGACCGCGGTCAGCCGCTCGGTCGAGGCGATCAACGCGCTCAGGACCACCGTGGAGAGCCACGAGCGGGTCGGCATCGTCGAATTGTTCGGACGCAGGAGCGGCGAGACCGCCCTGCTCGCCGGCTTCCTCGCCCAGGTCGACCGCACCGTGATCGCCGAGGTGCCGGCCGATCTCGACGTGCTGCTGCCCCTGCTCGCCGAGGACAAGGCCAGCAACCCGGCCCATTATGCGATGTGCGTGATCTCAGAAGGCGCGAAGATCGCCGGCGAGGGCGCGGCCGGCGGCGAGGGCGACATCGCCAAGCCGGCGAGCGAACGCGCGGAAGGCGGCGTCGGCCAGAGGCTCGGCAGGGCCATCACCAGCCGGCTCGGCGACGGCGTGGTCATCCAGGAGCTCGCCTATCTGATGCGCTCAGGGGAGCCCGACGCGATGGACCGGATGGTCGGCTTCGCTTTCGGCGGGCTTGCCGTGCAGCTGCTCGAGCGCGGCGAGAAAGCGCGGATGGTGACGCTCTCGGACGGCAATTACAGCCATGTCCCGATCGACACATTGCTCCACGGCCGCAAGTCGGTCGACGTCAGCGCGCTCTACGACAAGGCGGCCTATCGCGCCCGGCTGATGCGGGTCGAGGGCATGCCGATGTTCCTGTACTAGCGATTTCGAGCGGGCGCAGCCCGCGACTCGGAAATCGCGGCAACGGGAATTGCCTGGCGCAAGAAGCGCTGCTAGAGGCCCCGCTCCTACCATCCGGGAGGCTTTGCTTCCCGAGACATGACGTGCGGTCGTGGCGGAACTGGTAGACGCGCAGCGTTGAGGTCGCTGTGGCCGCAAGGCCGTGGAAGTTCGAGTCTTCTCGACCGCACCATTTTACAATCCGGAATGATCGGGGCATCACCGCCACATGACGGGGGTCCCAAGCGAAGCGAGCATGACGCCGACGCGCAAGCTCGGCCTGGTGATGTGCGTCGCGCTCGTCGTCGGCAACATGGTTGGCTCGGGCGCCTTCCAGCTGCCGCGCGATCTCGCGCCTTTGGGCTGGAGCTCGGTCTATGGCTGGCTGATGACGATCGCCGGGACGCTGTGCCTCGCGGTCGTGCTGACCCGGGTAGGGCGGGGACGGGCCGACAGCTGCGCGGCCTTCGCCTATCCGGCCGCCGCCTTCGGCCCTGGCACGGGCTTCGTCGTCGCCTGGTCCTACTGGATCTCCTGCTGGACCGCCAATGCGACGCTGGCGGTGGCGGTGGTCAACAGCCTCGCCTTCATCTGGCCGGCCCTCAGGCAGCCAGGCGTGGCGATCGCTTTGGCGATGGGCTGCCTGTGGCTGCTCACCTTGGTCAACTGCCTGGGCGTCAGGGAAGCGGGCAAGGTCCAGGTCGTCACCACCCTGTTGAAGCTGCTGCCGCTGGTTGGCGCGATCGTCGCCGCGATCTGGCTGCTGGGGAGCGGCGCGGCCGCGCCCGTCGCCCACGATTCGGTGCCGGTGACCGCGGGAAACATCCAGACGGCCGCGACCTTCACCTTGTTCGCCATGCTGAGCTTCGAAAGCGCGATGGCCGCCGGAGACCGGGTGGCGAATCCGGAGCGCAACGTGCCCCTCGCGACGATGATCGGGACGGTCCTGGCCGGCCTCATCTATCTCTTCGCCTGCTCGGCGGTGACCCTGCTGCTGCCCGCCGCCGCGCTGCAGGACTCGCCCGCGCCCTTCGCCTTGTTCTTCACATTGATCGATCCGGCCTTGGGGCCGGTCGTCGCCGCTTTCATGGCGATCGCGGCGCTCGGCGCGCTCAACGGCATCGTGCTGGTGCAGGCCGAGATGCCGCTGGCGCTGGCGCGCGAGCGGCTACTGCCGGCGTCGCTCGCCCGCTTCAACCGCAACGAAATCCCCTATCGGATCCATATCGTCTCGACGGGGCTCGCGACCGTGCTGGTGCTCGCCAATTACACGCAGAGCGTCGCCGAATTGTTCAACTTCATGGTGCTGGTGACGACGTCGGTGTCGCTGATCTTCTACCTGGTGAGCACGCTTGCGGGCCTGCGGCTGAAGATGCTGGGCAGGCTCCAAGGGTCGGCGGTCTTCGTCGCCGTCGCCATCGCCGCCGCGCTCTATTGCCTCTGGGCCTTTTACGGCGCCGGGGTGCGGGCGAGCCTGTGGAGCCTGGCGATGACCGCCGTGGCGGTTCCCGTCTACCTGCTCATGCGCCGGGCAAACCGCTCCAGCCAGGCGGGGGCGGGCTCTCCAGCCGCGTCTCCGGAATCAGCCGCCTGAGCTTGCGCGCGAAGCTCCTCAGGCACACCTCGCTCCGCCCGAGCGGGCCGGGCGTATAAAGGTCCGAGCCCATGCCCTGCTGGACGCGGCGGATCAGCGCCGTGTCCTCCTCGTTGACGCGGCGGTTGATCCGCCAATTGAGGTAGCGCGCCGCCTTCATCGCGCGCCCGGCGCCCGGCACGGCGTAGCTCACCTCGCGGATCATCGTCCGGGTCGGGCCGACCGGGACGAAGTGCATGAAATCCACCTGGTCCGGATAGATGTCGATCGCGACGTTGGGCCAGAGCTTGTAATAGAGCCAGGTCCGGCCCGCCTCGGCCGGCAGCAGCGCCTGATAGGCGCGCTCGGAGAGGTTGGCCGAGGGCCGCTCGACCAATTCGCCCGACATGCGGTCGACATGCGCCCCCGCCTCGATCCGATAATCGCCGCCGAACAGGCGGGTGAGGCCGGGATGGGCGACCTTGATGTGCAGCCCGTCCGAATAATTGTCGGCGACGTTCTTCCAGTTGACGTCGCGCGGCCGCATCGTGATCCGGCCGATCGCCTCCAATTCCTCGAAGCGGTGGGGCGCGGTTTCGACGTCATGGGGCGCCATCATCTCGGCCACGCTCGGGCCGCCGGCCTCGAGCCGGACGAACAGAAAGCCGCGCCAGTTTTCGAGCTCGACGGGGATCAGGCCGAGCGCGGCCGGATCGAGGCCCGGATAATCCTCCCGGCTCGGCACTCCGACGAGGCGGCCGTCGCTGGCGTAGGTCCAGGCGTGATAGGGGCAGGTCAGCCGTCTCGCGCAGCCGGCCTCGCCGTCGACCAGCCGGGAGCCGCGGTGGCGGCAGACATTGGCGAAAGCGCGCGGGGCGCCGTCATCCCCCCGGATAACCAGGATGCTCTCGCTCAATATCTCCAGCGTCCGCCATTCGCCCGCTTTTGCGATATCGTTGGCGTGGCAGACGATCTGCCAGGCGGGGCGGATCAGCCGCGCCATCTCGACCCGGAAATATTCGGGATCGCGATAGACCCAGCCCGGCAGGCTCAGCTCCTCCTGGGCATCGGCCTCGCGGGGCTTCAGGCGGGCGACTTCGGACATGTGGTTCCCCTTGCCGCCGCTGTAGCAGTCCACGTCATTCCAGCGAAAGCTGGAATCCCACTTTTCTTCCTGCAGCGGCGGAGCGGGAAGAAGGGAGATTCCAGCTTTCGCTGGAATGACGGGGAGTGGATGACGCCCGAAAGTCGCGCCAGACGACTTTCCATTGATCGGGAGCGGGCCCGCCCCCACATCGTCGCTCATGGACAAGATCGACCTGCCCGATTCCGAATGGAAGAAGCGGCTCTCTCCCGAGCAATATCATGTGCTGCGCGAGGGCGGCACCGAGCGCGCCTTCACCGGCGTGCTCTACGACAATCATGCGACGGGAGCCTATCGCTGCGCGGCCTGCGGCAACGCGTTGTTCGACAGCGGCACCAAGTTCGAGAGCGGCAGCGGCTGGCCGAGCTTCACCGGTCCGGCGGCGAAGGACCATGTCACGCTGCACGACGACGTCAGCCTCGGCATGCGCCGCACCGAAGTCCGCTGCGCCCGATGCGGCGGCCATCTCGGCCATGTCTTCCCCGACGGCCCGGGCCCGGAGGGCCTGCGCTACTGCATCAATTCGGCCGCCCTCGATTTCGAGAAGAGCCACGTCGACAAGGACGTCGGGCAGTAAGCCCGCATTCATGCGTTTCGCGCTTCTGCTTGCGGCGATGACTCGCCCCCCTTATCGCTAGCGCGCCATGGCCACCGCCGCCGACGATCTCTCCTCGCCCCCGCGATCGCGCTTCCGGCGCATCCTCGGCACCGGCCTCAAGGTCCTGGCCTATCTGACGGTGATCTCGCTGGTCGCGCTCGGCATCGCCGTCTCGGTCGCGGTCAGCCAGCTGCCCTCTTATGCCGAGCTGGTCCGCCGCGGCGATCTCGGCCAGATGATCCGCGTGCGCGCCGCCAACGGCCAGATCATCCACACCATGGGCCCGAGCTTCGGCGAGTGGATAACCTATGAGCGGATTCCGCCGGTGATGCGCGACGCGATCGTCGCGGTCGAGGACCGGCGCTTCCGCTCGCATCCCGGCGTCGATCCGATCGGCATGTTCCGCGCGCTGGGCGTGCGCTTCCAGGAGGGACGCTGGAGCCAGGGCGGATCGACCATCACCCAGCAGCTCGCCCGCAACATCTTCCTGAACAACGACCGCACCTTCGCCCGCAAGCTTCGCGAGGGGGTCCTGGCGCTGGCGCTCGAATGGCGATTCTCCAAGGAACAGATCCTCGAACTCTATCTCAACCGCGTCTATTTCGGCGGCGGCGCCTACGGCATCGACGCCGCCGCCCGCCGCTTCTTCGGGCACAGCGCCGCGACCCTGAGCGTCGGCGAGGCGGCGATCATCGCCGGCCTCGTCAAGGCGCCGTCCAATTATTCGCCGACCGCCGACCTCGCGGCGGCGCGCGACCGCGGCCGGGTCGCGCTGGAGCTGATGGTCGAAAATGGCGCCATCACCCGGGCCGAGGCCGACGCGGCCGATCTCGACTCGATCGGGCTCGCCCGGGTGGTCCAGAGGCAGAACAGCAGCCGCTACTTCATCGATTGGGTGCTGCCCCAGCTCGACACCCTGATCGACGAGACCAGGGCGCCGCTCGACGTATGGACGACGATCGACCCCAACATGCAGCGCGCCGCCGACGCCGCGATCAACGCCAACGCGCCGCGCGGCGCGCAGGGCGCGCTGATCAGCCTCGACCGTGACGGCGCGGTCAGGGCGATGGTCGGCGGGCGCAACTATGTCGGCTCCAATTACAACCGCGCCACCCAGGCCAACCGCCAGCCGGGCTCCTCGTTCAAATTGTTCGTCTATCTGGCCGCCCTGGAGGCGGGCTACCGGCCTGAGACGATCGTCCAGGACGCGCCGATCACGATCAACGGCTGGACGCCGCGCAACGACAATGGCCGCCATGCCGGGCCGATTCCGCTGCGCATCGCCTTCGCTTATTCGGTGAACACGGTTGCGGTCCGCCTCGCCCAGCAGGTCGGGACTCGCGCCGTCGCCGACATGGCGCAGCGCTTCGGGATCACCACCAGGATCGCCACCAATCCGAGCATGGCACTTGGCTCGTCCGAGGTGCGCCTGATCGACATGACCCGAGCCTATGCCTCGATCGGGCGCGGCGGCGTCTCGGTAACGCCCTACGGCATTCGCCGGGTGACCACGACCGACAACACGATCCTCTACCAGCACCCGCCGGACGAGGCCCGCACCCTGGTCGCGCCCTGGATCGCCGCGCAGATGACCGAATTGCTCCAGGGAGTCGTCCAGGTGGGCACCGGCCGCGCCGCCCAGCTCGGCCGGCCGACCGCGGGCAAAACCGGGACGACGACGTCGAACAAGGACGGCTGGTTCATCGGCTTTTCGAGCGGAATCACCACCGGCGTGTGGATGGGCCGCGACGACAATCGCGCTCTGCCCGGCCTTTCGGGCGGCCGCGCGCCGGCCGGCGCCTTCCATGATTATATGGCCCGCGCCGTCGCCAACCGCCCGGTCGAGCAATTCACCACCGACGTCACCGGCCCCGAATGGCAGGTCGACGAGGGCGACAACCAGCTCTTCCTCGCCCCGCCAGACGACGCGCCGCTCGTCGACCAGGACGGCAATCCGGTCGAGCGAGCGCCGCCGCCCGACGACGATCCCGGGCCGCGCCGCGGACCCGACGAGGCGATCGCGCCCGAGGAGGAAGGGCTCGAGGCCGAGCGCGACGACGACCGCCGGGAGCGCCGCCGCGAGGATCGGCGGGAGGACACCTACGCCGCCTGACCCGGAGCCGAAGCTCAGCGCGGGCCGATGCGGTGGAGGGCGGCGCCTTCGCGCTTCAGCCAGGCGCGCGCCGGTTTCGGATCGGCGCCCAGCAGCTCCGCGACCAACGCGTGAAATTCCGGGCCGTGATTGAGGTGGACGCGGTGCGCGACCTCGTGCGCGACGGTGGCGCGGCGGACATGTTCGGGCGCCAGGATCAGGCGCCAGCTGTAGCGGATCGCACCGCCGCTCGAGCAGCTACCCCAGCGCGACAGGGGATCGCCGATGCCGACCCGCGCCACGGTGACGCCCGCTTTGACGGCGAATTCGTCGGTCTCGCGCCCGAGCAGATCGAGCGCATGCGCCTTCAGCCAGCGAAGGACCCGCCGCTCCAGCCCGTCGAGTGGGCCGCCCGCGACCAGCCGACCCTCTTCGCGCGCGATCCGGCGGGGCCGCGCCGGATGCCAGTCGATCAGGTGGGGCTCGCCGTGGAGCGGCACCGATGCGCCCGGCGCGAAGGCGACAGGCGTTGGAATGTCGGCCAGCGCCGCCTCGATCCAGGCGCGGTGGCCGCCCGCCCAGGCGAGCGCCCGCCGCTGCGAGGTCCGGCGCGGCACGGTCAGCAGCACCGAGCGGGTGCGCGGATCGACGCTGAGCCGCATCCGCCGGGCGCGCGGCGACACCTTCAGCCTGACCGGCGTCTCCCCGATGAGGAGATCAGAGGATGCGGTCGATGAGATGATGGTCCAGATCGCCAGCGTCATCCTCCGATATCGTCCAGCCGCGCACCGATATCCCGGCCTCGTGCACCGTCTCGCGGCTGCCGCTCACCAGATAGTGCCAGTCGGCCAGGGGCTTGCCCTCGCCGCGCAGCCGATAGGCGCAGGTCACGGGCAGCCAGTCGATCTCGCGCATCTTGGACGCGTCGAGCCGCACGCAATCGGGCACGAAGACCCGGCGCAGCTTGTAGTTGGAGCAGCGGCAGCTGGTCCGGTCGAGCAGGCGGCAGGCGACGTTGGTCGGGTAGAGCGCGCCGGTCCGCTCGTTCTCGAGCTTGTGCAGGCAGCATTTGCCGCAGCCGTCGCACAAAGCCTCCCATTCCTCGCGGTTGAGGCTCTCGATCGGCTCCTCCCAGAAACGCTCCCTCATCGCACCCAGCGCCCCAATTCGGTCGCCACGCCGGCGGGGCCCTGGTCGTGCGGGATGATCGCGATGGGCGCGCCGTCCGGCCCGTAGAGCACCGCATTGCGGCTGTGGTTCATGAGATAGCCGCCGGAGGTTCCCGCCCCGCGCTCATAATGGACGCGATGGTGGCGCGCGGCCAAAGCGATCTCCTCGGGCGTGCCGGTGAGTCCGATCATCCTGGGATGGAAGGCGGCGACATATTGGCGCAGCGCCGCGGGCGTGTCGCGCTCAGGGTCGATGGTGATGAAGATCGGCTGCACCCTGGCGGCGCGGGCGGCATCCTCGCCCTCGAACCGGCGCAGGCCGGCGCCGATCACGCGCATGTCGATCGGGCAGACGTCCGGGCAATAGGCATAGCCGAAATAGACCAGCCGATATTTGTCGGCGAAATCGCGGTCGCTGACCCGGCGGCCGTTCTGGTCGGTCAGCGCGAAGGAATCGCGCATCGGCGCGCCCTTGAGCGGCGGATCGGGCACCGGCTCGGGCGCGCAGGCGCCGAGCGCCGCCGCCAGCAGCAGGGAAATCAGGGCCGCGGAGCGGCGCGAGGCGCTTTCGTTCATGACAGGCCCAGCCTTGCTTTGCTAAGGGCCTGCGATCAAGTCATATGGATCGGGGAATGCGAGGCTGATGGCCAGGACCAACAGGATTTTGCTCTTGGGCGCGCTCATGGCGGCGTTCGCGGTGCCGGTCGCCGCGCAGAGCTTCTCGGAAGGATTCACCTTCCTGAAGGCGGTGCGCGAGCGCGACGGCAATGTCGCCCAGCGGATTCTCTCCAATCCGAGCTCGACCGCGGTCAATTATCGCGACCCGAGCAGCGGCGAGACCGCGCTCCACATCCTCGTGCGCGGCCGCGATTCGGGCTGGCTCAACTATATGCTCGCCCGTGGCGCCCGGCCCGACGCGGCCGCCAATGACGGCGCCACGCCGCTGATCCTCGCCGCCCAATTGGGCTGGATCGACGGCGCCACCTTGCTGCTGCAACGCGGCGCCAACCCCAATCTCGGCAATTCGCGGGGCGAGACGCCGCTCATCCTCGCGGTCCAGCGGCGCGATATCCAGATGGTGCGCCTGCTCCTCAGCGCCCGCGCCGATCCCAACCAGACCGACAATATGTCGGGCAATTCGGCGATCGATTATGCGCGCCAGGACAACCGCGCCGCCGTCATCCTGCGCGAGCTCGAGCGGGTCCGCGCGCCCCGCGCCCCGGCCGGTTCGAGTCCGCCCCGGAACTAATCGAGCCCCGCCAGCCCCGGATCCAGATCGCCGGCCAGGCGGCGGGCGGCGCGGCGGGCGAAGCGCAGGGTCTCGGCCTTGCGGCGCGCGGGCGCGAGCGGGCGGCAGGGCGCCTCGCGAATCACCTCGGCATCGTAGCGGTCGGCGACGATCAGCCCCGCGCAGCCCAGGCCGAAGCCGTCCCGGTCGAACGGCTCCAGGCCGAATCCGGCGGGCACCGCCCAGTAGAAAAGGTCGCAATAATCGAGGTAGTCGACCCATTTCTGGTCGCCGAACAGGTCCGCGCGCGACACCTTGATTTCGACGATGGTCAACTGGCCGCGGGCGTCGATCGCGACCATGTCGGCGCGCCGGCCGTTGGGCAGGGGCACTTCGCACAAAGCGAACATGTCGCCGCGGAAGAACAGGCGGGTGACGCCGCGCGCCACGTCCTGCGCGATCAGCGGCGCGTCGGCGAAGCAATCGAGTTGCGGCGACTCGGGCAGCGAAGCCATGGCCGCGAGACTAGAATGAAACGGGAACGAATAAAAGCGTTCCCCGGCGTCAGCGGTAGAAGACGTGGTTTCCCACGGTCGCCACGCGGGTCAGCCGCCAGCGCGGGTTGACCCGCCGCGCGTGGAAGAAGAGCGCGCGCGGGGCGCCTCCCTCGGCGAGCTGGTCGGTCGCGATATGGGCGATGGCGACGGCGATGTGCCAGTCGCGCGAGCCTGACGGCGGCTGCGGGATGGCGCCGCGGCGGACGAAGGAGAATTGGCTGGGCTGGCGGACGACACCGCACAGGGTCGGCGCGAAGCGGCCCGAACGGGCGCGATTGATGATCACTTCGGCGACGGCGAGCTGGCCGGAAAGCGGCTCGCCGCGCGATTCCCAATAGACGGCGCGCGCCAGGCATTCGGCCTCCGCGTCGGCGGTTTCCCTGCCCGCATGGTCCGCGACCAGATCGGCGAGCGAACGGGCCTCGCTCGGGGCGGGAGCGGCGGCGGAAACCTCTTCGGGTCCCGGGTTGGAGTCGGCCGGGACCGCCGGGGCGTCCTGGGCAGCGAGCGCCGGCGTGGCGAGCAGCAAGGCGGCGCAAAGCCCCAGAAAATATCCGCGTCGCATCCAGATCCCCCTTGCCCTCGCCCCCGCCATGGCGAGCGGGTTCGGGCGGGGTCAACCGACCTCGTTCATTTCAGCGGCGAAGCGTTCGGCGGACGCGACGTCCAGCTCCAGTATCCACAGATCGGGATCATATTTGCGGCGCCGGTCGAGCAGCGCCTGGAATGCCACGTCGCTCTCCAGCGGCCGCGCGGAGGCCTCCCAGGCATAGCTCCCGTCCGGCTGGAGCAGGCGCTCGAGGAAGCGGGCCCGGACTCCCCGCTCGGCCAGGACGACCGCGATCGCGCCGGCGGTGGAATCCCCCCTTGCGAGGACCGCGCCGAAGCCGCCTTCGTCCTGCGCGCGCCTGATCAGGGCCGAGACCAGCACCGAGCTCGCCAGGCGTCCGCTCACGCCGAACGATAGCCGTCGAGGCTGGACAGGGGGATGTGCGAGCGCATGAACGTGCCGGTGCCGCGCGCCGCCTCCTCGCCGTCGGGCAGGATCAAGCGCGCCTCGCCGACGAACACCCGCCGCTTGCCGCTCACCCAGCGGCCCTCGGCGACCACCGGGCCGGCCCTGAGCGGCCGGGTGAAGACCAGGTTGAAGGCGGTGGTCAGCAGGAAACGGTCGCTGACCATCGAATTGCAGGCGTAGAAGGCGGCATCGTCCATCATCTTGAAATAGAGCGTGCCATGGGCCGCGCCCGCCGCGTGGTGGCTGGCCGGCCCGACCTCGAAGCGGATCCGCGCGCAGCCGGGCTCGGCGATCTCGATCTCGGACTCGAACAAGGCGTTGATCGCCGCGCTGCGATACAGCGATTCGAGCGCGCGGAAGTGCGCCGCCTCGCCCTCGGCGCGGGGTTCAGGCGGCATCCCGCGCTTCCCCGCCGGCGAGCAAGGCATAGAGCGCGTCCCTGGAGCGCGCGCCGCGCAATTTGGCGACCAGTTGCGGGTCGCGGAAGACGCGGCTGACCCGCGCCAGAGCCTTCAGATGGTCCGCCCCCGCATCGGGCGGCGACAGCAGCAGAAAGACCAGGTCCACCGGCAGCCCGTCGATCGACTGGAAATCGACCGGCGATTCGAGCCGCGCGAAATAGCCGAACACCGCGGGCAGCCCCTCGATCTTGCCGTGCGGGATGGCGGCGCCGCCGCCGAACCCGGTCGAGCCGATCTTCTCGCGCGCGGCGAGGCTGGCGACGATGGTCTTGGCGGGAAGGCCGGTGAGCCGCGACGATGCCGCGGCGAGCTGCTGGAACAGCCCCTTTTTGTTGGCGGTGACGAGATCGGCGTCCACCGACTTGTCGCTCAATATGTCCGAAAGATCGCTCATCAGTACACCGGATGGGAAGCGGTTGCTTCCGTGGATGAATGGGATTGACGCAAATCTGCCCGCTAGGGCGCGCTCCGCTCGGGCTCGACCCAGCCGATCGTGCCGTCGCCGCGCCTATAGACCATGTTGAAGGCGCCGCTGCCGCTGTTGCGGAACATCAAGGCGTTGGTGTTGCGAAGATCGAGGAGCATCACCGCGTCCGACACCGAGGCGGTGGGTATGTCCACCCTGGTTTCGGCGATCACCGGCGGATAATCGACCGGCTCCTCGGGCTCCGGGGGCGGCGCGAACACCGTATAGCCGGCCTCCGCCGCCGCTTCGGCGAGCGCTTCGGAATGCGCGGACTGGGCGTGGCGGTCCTTGAGCCGCCTTTTGTAGCGCCTGAGCTGCGTCTCGATCCGGTCGGCGGCCTGCTCGAACGCCGCCGGCGCCACCGCCGCGCCCGCCGAGCCCTTCAGCACCACGCCCTGGGGCACGTGGGCGACGATGTCGCAGGTGAAGCTGTGGTCATAGGGGCCCTTGCCGAAGGTGACCTGGGCGGAAATCGCGCGGGAGAAATATTTGTCGGCGAGGGCGCGGAGCCGTTCGTCCACCTGCTGCCTGAGCGCCTCGCCGGTGTCGATCTGATGACCGGAGACCCTTATGTCCATCATCGTCTCCAATGCCTCACGGCGCGCATGTGGGCGCGCCGGAGCTTTTGGTCAACCGGGTCTGAGATCCGCCTTCAGAGCCGGTTCCAGATGGGGTCCTTGATCTTCGCCAGGAAGGCGGCGTGCCGCGCCAGCTCCTCGCCGCTGGCGGCGTGCGGCCGGGGCGGGCGGACCGCGGCCGCGAGCGGCGAAAGGCGCGCCGCGGCATCCTGCGCGGGGACGATTCCGCCCTCGATCAGCCCGGCGACCAGGCCGAGCCCGATCTGGCGGCCGCCGGTGAGCTCGACATAGACCTGGGCGAGCAATTGCGCGTCGAGGAGCGCGCCGTGCTTGACCCGCTGCGAGCGGTCGACTCCGAAGCGGGTGCAGAGCGCATCCAGGCTGTGCTTGGCGCCCGGGAATTTCTGGCGGGCGAGGACGAGCGTGCAGATCATTCGCGACATGCACACGCCCGGCCGGCCGCAGGCACCGAGCTCGTGATTGACGAAGCCGAAATCGAAGGCGGCATTGTGGGCGATCATCGGCGCCTCGCCGATGAAGGCGAGCAGTTCCTCGCAGACGTCGGCGAAGGCGGGCTTGTCGGAGAGGAAGCGGTCGGAAAGCCCGTGCACATTCTCGGCCTCGGTCGGCATCGGCCGGCCCGGGTTGAAATAGGAATGGAAATGGCGCCCGGTCTCGCAGCGGTTGAACATCTCCACGCAGCCGATCTCGACGATCCGGTCGCCGCCTTGGGGGCTGAGGCCGGTGGTCTCGGTGTCGAAGACGATCTCGCGCATCGGACTTCTATGAATCGGCGCGCGGCCCGAGGCAAGCGAGGATGCGGCGGACCGAAGCCCTTGTTTCGTCCTGCGAGCAATCGGTCGGGATGACGAAGTCGGCGCGCGCGCGCTTTTCGGAATCGGCGAGCTGGTGGGAAAGGATGCGCATATATTTTTCCGCCGTCATTCCGGGCCGCGCCAGCGTCCGCAGGCGCTGCACTTCGGGATCGGCGGAGACGACTGCGATCTTGTCGACCAGGCTCTCGCCGCCTTTCTCGAACAGCAGGGGAATGTCGAGCACGACCAGGGGCGCGCCGGCATTGGAGGCGAGGAACGCCGCCCGCTCGAGCGCCACGGCGGGGTGGACGAGCGCTTCCAGCCGCTGCAACTCCGCCGGCTCGGCCAGCACCCGCTCGGCCAAGGTGGAGCGATTGACGCCCTCGGGTCCCGTCGTGCCCGGAAAGGCCGCCTCGATCTCGGCGACCAGGGCCCCCGCCGGTCCCTGCAGCCGGTGCACCACCGCGTCCGCGTCGAAGACCGGCACGCCCTCGTCGGCGAACATCTTCGCCACGGTGGATTTGCCCATGCCGATGGAGCCGGTGAGGCCGAGGATCACGGTCATGACGTCAGCAGCTCCCGCAATTCGGAGTTCTGGGCGCGGGCCGGCGGCTGCTTGAAGAAATGGGTGAATGCCATTCCCGCCTGCTCGATCAGCATAGCCAGCCCATCTATCGCCCGCAGCCCTCGGGAGCGCGCTGCTTGAATCAGCGGCGTTTCCACTGGCCTGTATACCATGTCGAGCACGGTCGCGCCCTGAGCCAGTCCGACCAGGTCGAGGTCGAGCGGCGGATAGCCCGCCATTCCGAGCGGGCTGGCGTTGATCAGCAGGTCGGCTTCGGGCACCGTGCCGAGCCGCAGCGCTTCACCCGGAAGCTCGAAATGATCAAGCAAAGCCCTCGCTTTGTCGGGCGTTCGGCTGATCAGCATGACGTGCGGCGCCTTCTGCATGCGCATCTCGGCGAGCGCGGCACGCGCGGCGCCGCCAGTGCCGACGATCGCCACCCGCTGCGGATCGAGCCGGACGGTATCGAGCGCGAGATTCAGCCCCTGCCAGTCCGTGTTGGTGCCTCTGAGGCTGTCTTCGTAGCGCACCACGGTGTTAAGCGCGCCGATGCGGCGGGTTATCGGATCGGTGCCGAGCAGAGCGAATGCGGCTTCCTTAAGGGGCATGGCGACATTGCAGCCGCGAAAGTCGGGATCGGTGCGGCGCGCCTCTAAATAGGCCGGGAGTTCATCGGGCGTGACTCGGATCGCGCGATAATCACCTTCCAGGCCGAGCTTACCCAGCCAGAATCGGTGGATCGCCGGGGAGTGGGAGTGGGCTATCGGATCGCCGATCACCTCGGCATAAGGAATGCCCATCAGCTGAGCAGCAGTCCGCGCGCGCGCAGATAATCGAGCAGAGGCAGCAGCGGCAGGCCGAGGATGGCGAAATGACTGCCTTCGACCTCCTCGAACAATTGCGCGCCCATGCCCTCGATCCGGTAGCCGCCGACATTGAAGCGGATCGCCTCATATTCGGCGTCGAGATAGGCGCTGAGGAATTCCTCGCCGAGCGGGCGGACGTCCATCGCCACCGTCTCGGTCTCGCCCCAGACGCGCGCGCCGCCCTCGACGACGGCGGCGGCGGAGTGGAGATAATGAGTGCCGCCGCTCAAACCGCGCAGCTGCGCCAGCGCCTCTTCGCGCGAGCCTGGCTTGCTCAGCATCGTGCCGTCGTCGAGCTCGAGCACCTGATCGGCGCCGATCACCAGATCCGCCGGCGCCGCCGCCGCGCTCATCGCCTTCATCTCGGCGAGCATCTCGGCCATGTCGCGCGGCTCGAAGCCGGCCGCGGCCAGCCCATCCTTGGCCGCTTCCTCGTCGAGCGCCGCAGCCACCGTCTCGAACTGCACCCCCGCCGCTTCCAGCATGCGCCGCCGGGCGGCGCTTTGCGAGGCGAGCAGCAGCTTCATGGAGCCGCCTGCTCGTCGCGCTCGGCTGAGAGCTTGACGATGGCGAGCGCGCTCTCCTCGATCGAGCGCCGGGTGACGTCGATCACCGGCCAGCCATTGTCGGCGAACATCCTGCGCGCGAAGGCGAGCTCGGCGTTGACCGCCTCGACGTCGACATAATCGGTTTCCGGCGCCTGGTTGAGCGAGATCAGCCGGTTGCGGCGGATCTGGATCAGCCGCTCGATATTGGTGGTGAGGCCGACCACCATCGGGTGACGAAGCGAAAAGAGGCTCGCCGGAGGCGGCGATTCGGGGACGAGCGGAACGTTGGCGACCTTGAAGCCGCGATTGGCGAGATAGATCGAGGTCGGCGTCTTCGAGGTGCGCGACACCCCGACCAGCACGACATCGGCATCCTTTAGCCCTTCGACATGCTGACCATCGTCATGCACCATCGTGTAGTTCAGCGCATCGATGCGCTGGAAATATTCCGCATTGAGGACGTGCTGCGCTCCGACGCGATGGCCGGTCTCGGTGCCGAGATAGGACTGGAACAGCCGCAACACCGGCCCCAGGATCGACATGCAAGGCAGGCCGAGCTCGCGGCAACGAGTCTCGAGCGTTTCGATCAGATCGTCGTCGAGCAGCGTGTAGAGCACGACGCCAGGCGATTCCGATATTTCATTGAGCGCGAGATCTAGCTGCCTTTGGCTACGCACCATTGGATAAAGGTGCTCGACCGGTGCAACGTTGGCGTATTGGGCCGCGGCAGCGCGCGCCACCATGATCAGCGTTTCGCCGGTCGCGTCGGAGACGAGATGCAGATGGAAATAGTTCGTCTCGGCCATTGGATTACGGTGGATAAAGTGTGAGTTCCTATGGAGGAGGCCACGCCTTGCGGCCTCGCGCAAGCATCAGGAGCGGGACTACTGATTTTTCGTCCACATTCCGTCCTTCGGGAGAAACGAAACGAGACCGCGGCCGGGTTAGTGTTGAAATGTGGATTGGGCTGGGGACTAGTCTGTGGACGGACTCAAGTTAGCGCTGAAAAAACGTCACAACTTGCATTGATTGAATCACTGTCGAACATCTGAACATCTTGGACCGTGCAGTGCATGTAGTGGACAGAGTGTGAGCAACGAGTCGTGAGTCATAAACACCGCCTAACAATAACTACAAAAGATTCTAGTAAGAGTGATTAGGAAGAAAGCCATTGAGAGATCATCAGTGAGTAAGTCGGTTCTCTCGGTACTTGAAGGAAATCGCCAAGCGGTTCCTCCGGTCTGGATGATGCGCCAAGCGGGGCGCTATCTGCCGGAGTATCGCGCGCTTCGCGCCAAGGCCGGAGGTTTTCTCGATCTGTGCTTCACGCCCGAACTTGCGGCCGAAGTGACATTGCAGCCGATCAAGCGGTTCGGTTTCGATGCGGCAATTCTGTTTTCCGATATTCTGGTGATCCCTTATGCGCTCGGCCGAAAGGTCTGGTTCGTCGAAGGTGAAGGGCCGCGTCTCGAGCCGATGCCGGATGCGCAAACACTCGCGACTG
>DASQLN010000038.1:0-19399 GCA_035629975.1 Allosphingosinicella sp.
GTCGTCGCCGTCGTCTCCGCTGAGAGCGTCGTCGCCGTCCCCGCCCGACAGCTCGTCATCGCCATTCTCGCCGGAGAGGTTGTCATTGTCGGCCTGGCCGAACAGCTGGTCGTTGCCGTCGCCGCCGTAAAGAGAGTCGTCGTTATTGCCGCCATAGATCACGTCGTTGTCGGCCCCGCCGATCAGGAGATCGAACCCGTCGCCGCCATTGAGCTGGTCGTCGCCGGCCAGGCCGAAGATCTGGTCGCTGCCGCCCAGCCCATCGATCGTGTCGTCCCCGCTTGTGCCGACGAGCACATCGTCGTCCTCGGTGCCGGCGGTCGCGACTCCCTCGTCGCGGCCTTCGATCGTGACCGTGACGGTGGAGGAGGACTGGCTGCCATGTTCGTCCTCGATCGAATAGGTGATGACGACGACCGCGGTCTCGCCGGCCGCGAGAGAGTCGAAATCGCTGCCCGGATCGAACTCGACCTGGGTGCCGGAGAAGCTCACCGTCCCTTGGCCCGGAGGCGCCGAGGCGGCGATGACGGTCAGAATGGCGTCGGTGTCGGCGTCGGTGTCGTTGGCGAGGACGTCGACCACCAGGATCGCATTCTCGCCCGTCGTGTCGCTGTCGGGATTGGCGACCGGTCCGTCATTGGTTCCAGTCACGGTGATGGTGACGCTCGATGAGGCCGGGGCGCCATGCTCGTCCTCGATGTCATAACCGACGACGACATCGACACTCTGGCCGACCGCCAGATAGTCGAAATCGGTGCCTGGATCGAATTGGACCTGGTTGCCGACCACCGACGCGATTCCCTGCCCGGGCGGTGCCGAAGCGGCCGTGACGGTGAGCACCGCGCCATTGTCGACGTCGGTGTCGTTGGCGAGGACGTCGATCAGGATCGCCGCATTCTCGCTCGTCATATCGATGTCGGGATTGGCGACCGGCCCGTCATTGGTGCCGGTCACCGTGATCGTCACGCTCGATGAGGCCGAAGCGCCATGCTCGTCCTCGATGTCATAGCCGACGACGACATCGACGCTCTCGCCGACCGCCAGATCCTCGAAATCGGCGCCCGGATCGAACTGGACCTGGTTGGAGACGACGCTGGCGCTGCCCTGCCCCGGAGGAGCGGAGGCGGCGGTGACAATGAGCACCGCGCCATTGTCGACGTCGGTGTCATTGGCGAGGACGTCGATCAGGATCGCCGCATTCTCGCTCGTCGTGTCGCTGTCGGGATTGGCGACCGGCGCATCGTTGAGGCCGGCGATGTGGAAGACGAGCATGCCGGTGTCGCTGCCGTCATTGTCCGAGACGGTGTAGTTGAAGCTGTCGGTCACTTCCTGGCCCAAAGCAAGCGCCTGGGCGGAGGCGGACAAGGTGTAGCTGTAGGTGCCGTTGGCGTTCAGCGTCAGCGTGCCGTAAGTGCCGACGAAGACGCCGCCGCTGACCGTGAGCGCGTCGCCGTCGAAGTCGAAATCATTGTCCTTCACGCTCGCGGAGCCGCTCGAATAGGTGCCGATGTCCTCGTGGATCGAGACATGATCGTCGGCCGCGATTGGGGCGTTGTGGCCGCTGCCGATGTCGATCACGCGGTCGGCGAAGACCAGCCGCTCGACGCGGATCAGGCGGTCGTGGCCATCGGGACCGGCGCCGCCGAGATGGAGGACGTGCAGATAGCCGGCGACGGCCAGGAACGAATATTCGCCGATCGACCCGGTATAGTAGGCGGTGTCGAAGCCGTTCTTGCCGTCGAGCAGATCGTCGCCGGCGCCGCCCGTCAGATGGTCACTGCCGTTGTCGCCATAGAGCTGGTCGTTCCCGGCGTCGCCGAACAGGTTATCGACGCCGTTGCCGCCGTAGACGATGTCGTCGCCGTCGCCGCCGTAGACGGTGTCCTTGCCGTTGCCACCCGACAGAATGTCGTCGCCATTGGTTCCGTAGGTGATGTTGTCGGACACGGCCCCTCTCCTCTTCTTGTCTCTCTCAACGATCGCAAACGGCAGTGATAAGTGAATTGAATCGAGATTGGGGAGCCAGCGCCCGCCTTAAATTGGTCTCCGCAAATTCACTGTTGGCCAAACTGCATTCCCCAATGCACTGCGATATCGCAGGCGGGACCGGAGCAAACACGCGACTCGTCCCACTTCGAACCTGAACTGGGAACGTGACGCCCCCGAAACTTCGAGTCCACAGGAATCTTTTGGCGGAGCCACGGCTCAACAGCGCTGGATGGACTTTATTTCGCTGCCCGGTCCTGCGGCGCGGCGGCTCGGAGAGCCCGCCATTCCGTGACAGGCCCGCCCGCAATGCATTAAGCCGGACCCATGGCTACCCTCTACGACAGGATCGGAGTGAATTACTCCGGGCTGAGGAAACCCGATGTGCGGATCGAAGCCGCGATCGGAAAGGCTCTGGGATGCGCGCGGACCATCCTCAATGTCGGGGCCGGCGCAGGGTCCTACGAGCCCGCCGACAGGGAGGTGACCGCCCTGGAGCCCTCGATGGAGATGATCCGGCTGCGCCCCGCCGCCGCGGCTCCCGCTATTCAGGGCCGCGCGGAAGACCTGCCGTTCGGCGACGACAGCTTCGATGCGTCGATGGCGATCCTGACGGTCCATCATTGGTCCGACAGGGCGAAGGGCCTCATTGAGATGCGCCGGGTGACGCGCGGCCGGGTCGTTGTGCTGACCTACGATCCCTCGTTCCGCGGGTTCTGGCTTGCGGATTACTTGCCCGAACTGGTTGACCTGGACGAAGCCCAGATGCCGAAGCTGGCGGATTACGAAGCATGGCTCGGATCGGTCGACATTTCCCCGGTTCCGATTCCGCACGATTGTTCGGACGGCTTCCTGTGCGCCTATTGGCGGCGGCCCGCGGCCTATCTCGATCCCCGGATCCGCGCCGCCATATCGTCCTTCTGGGCGCTGGGCGATGTCTCGGAGGCGTTGGGGAAGCTCGAGCGGGACCTGGCCAGCGGCGCCTGGGCCCGGCGCTATTCGCATCTGCTCGACCTCAAGGAACTCGACTGCGGCTATCGCCTCGTAGTGGCGAATTGACGCTTCCCCGGGACGCGGGCGATTGCGGAGAGGCGCGTCAACCGGCATCCTGAGCGGGTGAGATCGCGCAGCGCCCGTTTCGCTTTGGCAGCCATCGCTCTGCTCCTGGGCGCTTGCGCGCAGGAGGCCAGCGGCGGGGAAACGCCGCTCACCGGCTCGGTCGTCGAATATGGGCGCACGCCGTCCGGCCCCCTCAGGGGAGTCCTTATACCTGCCCGAAGGGCCTGGACCCTTCCCGGTGCTGCTCTACGCGCACGGCAGCGCGCCGGGCTCGCTGAGCAACGAGGCATTCGAGGCCGTCGCCCCGGCATTCACAAGCCGGGGCTGGGCCGTTTTCGCCCCTTACCGGCGAGGGCAGGGTCTCAGCCGGGATGCGGGGCCGTTCGTTAGGGATGAAATCGCCGCGGCGCGGCGCGCAGGCGGCGCCGACCAGGCCCAAGCCAGGCTGGCGCGCGTGTTGGCGACGGATCATATGGATGACCAGTCCCGGGCCCTTGCCTGGCTGTCGCGCCAGCCCTTCGCGGTTCCGCGCCGGATAGCGGTGATGGGCAACTCCTTCGGGGGAATCATTGCCCTGCTGAGCGCAGAGAAGCTCGCCGTCTGCGCGACCGTGGATGCCGCGGGCGCTGCCGAAAGCTGGGCAGACGCGCCTGCGGTCCGAGCGCTGATGACGCAAGCGGCCTCGCGAGCCCGGGCCCCCGTTCTGTTCATGCAGGCTCGGAACGACTTTGATCTCGCGCCAAGCCAAATGCTGGTTGCAGCCATGCGGCAGGCCGGCAAGCCGGCCGAGATCCGAATCTACCCGCCCTACGGCGACACGACTCGCGATGGACACGCCTTCCCATATCGAGGCGTTGCGATATGGGCGGCCGACATCCACGCATTCCTCGCCCGCACCTGTCGGTAAGCCGAGCCCGACACCACGTCGCGCGCGATCCCTAGGCGACCACCGGCTCCAGCATCCGGATCGTCCCCGCCGCCGCATCGATCTCGGCGCGCACGCCGACGGGGAGGCTGAACTGGTTCTCGATGTGGCCGAAGAGGGCGCCCTGGAAGGCGGGCACGCCGAGCGGTGCGAGGTGCTGGGCGAGGACTTCGGACAAAGTGAAGCCGCCGATGGATGACGAGTTTCGTGCAACGCAGTCGGTGCATTGGCCGAAGACCACGCCCGCAACGCGTCCGAGAATGCCGGCCAGGGCGAGCTGCGTCAGCATGCGGTCGATGCGATATTGCGCCTCCTCGACGTCTTCGAGGAACAGGATCGCGCCGTCGAAGCTGGGTAGATAGGGGGTGCCAACCAGCGCCGAAAGGACGGTGAGGTTGCCGCCGAGCAGCGGTCCCGACGCGCGTCCCGGGCGGAAGGTGCGGGTGCGCCCGCTGCGCTGCGCCAGGCGGTCTTCGGCGCCGGCCGGCGCTACCCAGGTCGGCGTCTCCGCGTCGAAGGCGAGGCGGCGGAAGGAGTCCCAGGACAGCCGTCCCCAGGCGCTGGCGGCATTGGGGCCGTGGATGCTGGGGCAATCCGTGCGCGCCGCGAGCGCCAGGTGAAGCGCGGTGATGTCGCTGAAGCCGATCAAAAGCTTCGGATTGGCCCGGATCAGCTCGAAATCGAGGTGCGGCAGCACCCGCGCCGAGCCCCAGCCGCCGCGCACGGCGAAGATGGCGCGCACCTGGCGGTCGGCGAACATCACGTTGATGTGGGCGGCCCGCTCTTCATCCCGGCCGGCGAGATAGCCGTAGCGGCTGAGAATATTGGGCGCCGGCCTGGGGACGAGCCCCATCGCGCGGATCGTCTCCAGGACCAGCTCGAGGTCGAAGGCGTCGGGCGTGAAGTAGGCCGGCTCCACGAGGCCGACGGTGTCGCCGCGCCGGAGCCTGGGCGGCTTGCGCCGCGCCGGCAGCGGCGCCGCAACCCCAGCCGATGGGACGAGCAACGCGGCGGCCGCCGCCTGGATCATGGTCCGCCGACTAAGCATTCAGCCCCCTTATCCCGCCGACTGCCAGGCAAAGCGCGCCACCAACAAGCCGAAAGCACCAGCAGCAGCCAGCGGTCGGCCTGATCCTGCCGCTCAGCAGCCTAGGCAACCTATAGGCAGTAATCCCGAAGGCAAGGCCGTTGGCGATCGCCGGCGATACGCGCTTAATAAATAGGCAATTTCGATAGGATAGAGCGGACGCCGGCACGCCGACATGGCGGGCGGAAAGATGGCGGGCCGTGTTTCTACTCTCGTCGAGAGCGCAGATTTGGACAAGGGCGGTGGGGCTTGCCGCGCTCGGTGTCGCGCCTTGGGCGCTGTCCCCCCTGATCTTCGGTGGCGCGAATCAGCCGGCGACCTCGATCGTCCTATGCTGCGCCGCCTCGATCGCCTGCTGGCTGCTGATGGCGCGCCTCTTGCGGCCGATATCCTCGACCGCGAGGGAATTGAGGGCGCTCGCCGTGAAGGACGGCGCGGACGCCGGTTCCTTCGACAAGCTCGGCGACATCGCGACAATCGCCCGGGGTCTCGCTCACCTCACCGGGCGAATCCAATCGAGCCAGCACCGCTGGGCTTGGCGGCACGGCCTTACGGGCCTTCCCGTTCGCGAAGCTCTTACCGTTGCGATCGCCGACGATCTGGCGCGCTCGGATCGGCCCGTGCTGCTGGGCGCGATCCGGTTCGCGGACTTCGGCCGGCTCTCGGCTTTCGATCCCCAGGCCGCCGAGGCGGCTCTCCAGCAATTCGCCGAGCGCCTGATCGCGACCCTCGGCAAGGCGCGGCCGATGGCCCACGTCGATCGCGACTGCTTCGCGATATGGTTCCGAGGCGTCGGCCCCGAGGCCGCCGCCGTCGAATTGAAGGCGATCTGTTACGCGCTTGGCGCTGAAATCGCAGCGGGGACGCTCACGGTCGTGCCCGACGTCGAGGTGGGGATCGCTTATTATCCGCAGGACGCGCGGGACCCGGCTGCCTTGATCAATCACGCGATCGTCTCCCTCGCGCGCCCCGGCAGCGAGGGGAGCGGCCGATCCGCGCCCGGCAAGTCCGCCGACATCGCGCGGGAGCGTTTCTCGCTGGAACAGGATCTTCGCCACGCGATCGAACGCGAGCAGCTGGAGATGGTCTACCAGCCGGTCGTGGAGCTTTCGCGCGGGGTGATCGGCGCCGAGGCGCTGCTTCGCTGGCGGCACCCCGAGGCCGGCATGATCTCGCCCGCCAAGTTCATCCCCATATTGGAGGATGCGGACCTGATCGACGAGATCGGCCGGTGGACGCTGAACGCCGCCTGCCGGGAGATGCGCAGGTGGCAGCAGCGCGGCCTCGGCTCTCTCAAGGTCGCGGTCAATCTGTCGGCGACGCAATTGCGCGATCCAAACCTGAAGCTGACCGTCCAGCGCACGCTGGAGCGGCATCGGCTGAACGCCTCGGCGCTCGAGCTGGAATTGACCGAAACCGCCGCGACCCAGGACGCCGAGCGCACCTTTGCCTTGTTCGCGGCGCTGCGCGCGCTCGGCGTCGGGCTCGCGATCGACGATTTCGGAAGTGGTTATTCAAGCCTCAGCTATCTGAAGAATCTCCCGTTCGACAAGCTCAAGGTGGATCGGGAATTCGTCGTCGACGTCCACCTGCGCCGCGACAGCCAGGCGATCTGCAGGAGCCTGGTCGAGCTGACCCGCGGCCTGGACCTCTCTATTCTCGCCGAGGGCGTGGAGAGTTGGGACGAAGTCGAAATGCTGCGCGATCTGGGATGCACCACGTTCCAAGGTTTCGTTTTTTCCGAGCCGGTTAATTCAGATCAATTCATGGAAATCGCTCTCGATCCACTATGGCGCGGGCCCCTCGAGCGGCCCAAAAGGGGGACCGGCGAGATGGAAGGCAGGATGTCGGCATGACCGGGCTTTCGTTCCGCGCACAGCTGTTCGGTCCCGCGTCGCTGGCGGCGGTGCTTGCGCTCGCTTTGGCCGGCTGCGGCACGGTGCAGCGCGCGCGCGCTCCAGCCGGAGCGGCGCCGTCGCCGAGCGGCAATTGGGCGGAGCAGGTGCGCGACGTGATCGCAGACCTGAACCGGGGCGACGCCGCCGCCGCGCGCCGGAAGCTCAGCGGAATCCTGCGGCGCCAGCCCGACAACAGCATCGCCCGCCATCTGCTCTCCCAGATCGACACCGATCCCAGGGCGCTGCTGGGCACGCAAAGCTACAGCTATACGCTGCGCCAGGGCGAGACCCTGTCGACGGTGGCCGGGCGGACGCTCGGCAACCCGATGCTGTTCTACGCGCTGGCGCGCTACAACGATATCGCGGTGCCGTCCTCGGTGATGCCCGGCCAGACCATCCAGATACCCGGCAGGCGCCCGGCGCCGCCGCCAACTTCGGCGCCGGCGCGGCCCGAACCGCGAGCGCCCGCACGCCCACCCCGTGCCACGCCGCCGCAGACGCTAGCGCCCGCGCCTCGACCCGCGCCGTCGCGCGGCAATCCGGCCCAGGCGGCCCGGCTGCGGGCCCAGGGGCTCGCCGCGCTGAATGCGGGCGCGGTCGACCGGGCGGTCGCTTTGCTTCGCCGGGCGGCCGCGCTCGATCCCGGCAACGCAGCGATCAGGAACGATCTCGGCCGGGCGCAGCGCATCCAGAGCACGGTACGGTCAAGGCGCTGAGAATAGACAACCAAGCCTTAACCTTGTCGCTCTAGGATGCGCGCTCGGATCATCCGGTAAATGGGGGAGTCTTGAGTGCAGAGCGTCGGCCGGTACGTGATCGAACGGCGGATCGGCGAAGGCGCGATGGCCGATGTCTATCGCGCCCACGATCCGAGCATCGACCGAATCCTCGCAATCAAGGTTCTCAAGGCGGAGTTCCGCCAGGATCTCGGCCTCGTCGGCCGCTTCCTGCGCGAGGCCAAGGCGGCCGGGGCGCTCTCCCATCCCAACATCGTCACCATCTATGACGTCGGCGAGGCCGACGGCTTCCCCTATATCGCGATGGAGCTGCTCGACGGGGTGCCGCTCGACGAGCATCTGCGCTCGCACGGCAGGATGGCGTTCGCCGATGCGGCTAGAATCGGGGCCCAGGTCGCCGAGGCGCTCGATTATGCGCACAGGACGGGAGTCATCCATCGCGACATCAAGCCGTCGAACATCATGCTTTGCAGGGGCTCCGCGACCGCCAAGATCCTGGATTTCGGAATCGCCCGCATGGCCCAGTCGGACCAGGCCGGCGCCGAGGCGACGGCGGCGCGGACCCAGTTCGGACAGGTGCTCGGAACGCCGCGCTACATGAGCCCCGAACAGGCGTTCGGCCTCGAACTGGACCAAAGGTCGGACCTGTTTTCCCTGGGCGTCGTGCTCTACGAGCTGATCACCGGCCAAACCGCCTTCGCCGGCACCAGCATCGCGACGCTGGCCTTGCAGATCACCCAGCGCAAGCCCGAGCCGCTCGGCAAGGTGGTCGCCGGGTGCCCCCGCGGCCTGCAGCACGTCGTCGAAAAGCTGCTCGCCAAGCAGCCGGACAAGCGCTTCGCCAGCGGCGCCGAGGTCGCCAAGGCGCTGAAGCGCGAATATGAGGGAGCGAACCTTGCCAAGGAGGGCCGCCGCGGCCTGCCCCTGCAGGTGCGCCTGACCCTGCTGATGGGCACGGTCGTCGGCATCGCGCTCCTCATCAGCATCGCCACCGTGCTCGACCGCCAATATAAGGCGATGGAGCAGATGGCGCTGACCTCGGGCACGGCCATCGCCAGCTTCGTCGCCAACAACGTCGCCGTGCGCACGGTTGAAAATGCCGGCCTTTCGGCATCGGAACAGGATTGGGCGCCGGTCCAGGCGTTCGTCGCTTCGGCATCGCGCGATTCGGGGATCAGGCAGATCGTCGTGGTCGACGCAGGCGGCGTCGTGCGCGGCTCGACCGATGCCGCCCGGGTCGGCCGGCCTTATCGCGCGGCCGACGCCGAGCGGAGCCTCGCGGAGGAACGCGATCAGCGCATCACGGCGACCAGCGACAGCGATTTCCGGTTCGTGCGGACGATCCGCTATGCGGACCAACCGTTCGGCAAGGTCGAGGTGGTCACCGATCATGCCGCGCTCGACGCCGCCGCGTCCAGCTCCCGCACCTTGCTGATCGGGCTCGGCATCGCCTTGTTCCTGGTCGTCCTCGGCCTGAGCTACGTCATCGGACAGTCTGTCGCCCGGCCTGTCGAACGGTTGCGCCGCGCCCTGGCGGATGCGGCATCCGGGCATCGCGATTTCCGCATTTCCCACCGGCGTTCCGACGCCTTCGGCGAGCTGTTCGATGCCTTTAACGGCCTCGCCGAATCGCTGGACCGGGAGGCCGACGGGCCCGGTAAGGCGCCACCAGTCTCGCTCGAGGCGACCCGCATCGGTCCGCTGCCGATCGACGAGCTGCGGCGGAGCGCCTGATGTATTTGCTGCGGCTCTTCCACAAGGCGGATCCGGCCCAGCCGGTCGCGGCGCACATGCTCGGCGAAGGCGTTACCCAGGTCGGCCGCGACCCCCAGTCCGATTGGCCGATTCCGGATCCCGAATGCGAGATTTCGCGGCACCATTTCCAGCTCGTCCTCGCTGACGGCGGGCTCGCGCTGCGTCCGCTGGGCGCGAATGGGGTGTTCCGCAGCGACACCGGCGAGCGGCTCCCCGACAATCAGGATGTTCCGGTCGTGCTCGGCGACGCGCTGGACTTCGGCAAATACCGGATGGTGGTGGATTCCGTTCCCTTCGCGACGCGCTCCGGTGCGTCGTTCGAGCGAACGATGGTGTTCGCCGCTCCCTTCGGCCGCGGCCGGGACATCGGCAGCGATTGGGACGATGCGGACGCAGGGATTCAGGCCCATGACGAAGGCTCGCTTCTGGAAGCCTTTTGCGAAGGGGCCAAGCTCGACGTGTCCGCTTTGTCCGGCGAGGAGCCGGCCGAAATCATGCGGCGCGCGGGCGCCATCTATCGCCAGATGGTGCTCGGTCTGAGCGATCTGGTCAGCGCGCGAAGCAGCGCGAAGGCCGACCTCAGCATGGACCGGACCACGATCGCGGCCCAGGACAATAATCCCTTCAAATGGGCGCCCGGGCGGCGGCTGGCGATCGACCTGCTCGCGGGCCGCGAAGCGGGGTTTCTCTGCGGCCCGGAAGCGATCAAGGCGTCCTACGAGGACATCAAGATGCATATGCTGGGCACGCTCTCGGGTTTCGAAGCGGCGATGCGTACGGTGCTCGACATCGCCAGCCCCGCGTCGATCTCCGGGCGGGTCGCGGGGCAAGGCGGCTTTCTCAAATCGCGCCCCAATTTGTGCTGGACCGAATATGAAAAGGCCCATGGCGCGCTGCTCGCCGAGATCGAGGAACGTCGTGACGGTCCGATAAACCAGGCTTTCGTTGACGCCTATCGCCGTGAAATCGGCGACGCCGACGTGAGCCGGCCCGAGCCGAGCGGCCTGGATTAGGTCCCATCAGTCAATTTTTATTAGACCGGGCTGTATCGACGTTCGGTTTCACGTCATTCCCGCGAAAGCGGGAATCCAGCTTCTTCAGCAGTTTGAGCTGGACCCCGCTTTCGCCGGGGTGATGTAAAAGGCAGCACTCCCTTTACAAAGATGGCATCGGGATCGGGAGCCGATCCTGCTCTAAGCCGCGCGGCGATCCTCGTGCTGGAGAAAAGCGACGATATCCGGCGCCGCCATTGGCTTGCCGATGTGCCAGCCCTGGGCCGTATCGCAGCCCATTTCGCCGAGGCGCGCGAGGCACTCGGCATCCTCGATCCCCTCGGCGACGACCTTCATGCCAAGTTCGTGCGCCATGGCGATGGTGGAGCGGACCATGATCGCGTTCCGTCGATTGGCGGCGAGGTCGGCGACGAAGCTCTTGTCGATCTTCAATTCGGTCGCGGGCAGGTTCTGGAGATAGGCCAGAGAGGACTGGCCGGTGCCGTAATCGTCGATCGAGATCTTGAGGCCCAGCGCGCGCCAGCTGTCGAGCGCGGCGATCGCCTGCTCGCTGTCCTTCATCGCCGCGGATTCGGTGACTTCCAGCGTCACGCAGTCGGCCGGCAGGCGCGCGGCAGCGATTTCCCGCTCAAGCAGGATGGTGAAGGAGGCATCCAGCAGCAGCGTCGCCGAAATATTGACGGCGACGTCGAGGTGGATGTCCTGGTCCCGCCAGCGGGCCGCATCCTCGAGCGCGCGGCTGAGCACCGCGAGCGTCAGATCGCTTGCACGGCCGTGGGCTTCCACTTGCGGGATGAAGCGGTCGGGCGCGATCGGACCGCGCTCCGGATGGTCCCAGCGCACCAGGGCCTCGACGCCGACGATGCGGCCGGTCGCGATGTCCATTTTCGGCTGATAGGAATTCCACACATGGCCCTGGACCAAGGCCGCGTCGAGCTCCGAGAGCATGGAAAGATGCCAGTCCGCCTCCTCGTCTCCTCCGGCGAAGCGCTCCCAGAGGGCGCCGCGGGCGGCGGCGCGCTCGGCGGCGAGGGCTGCATCGGCAACCTGCTGGGGCGGTCCATCGGCGACCGGATCGGCCACGCCGAAGGCGAGAACGACGTCGATCAGGCGGCCGCATTCGACCGGTGCCCGCATCAGGGCGGCCAGCCGTTCCAGCCGCTGCTCGAGCGGAACGTCATCGTCGCGCAGCTCGATCCAGGCGAGATGGGCCTCGTCGATCCGATAAACCGGCCGGTCGCGGCCAAAGCCCAGGCGCTCCGCGATCCGGCGGACGAGGGCCGCGGTGGCCTCCGGCCCGATCCCCGCGGAAATTGCGGCAAAGCGATCGATCCGGGCGACGACGACGGCGGTATCGCCGTCCGCCGCGGCCAGCGTGATCGCCTCGCCATTGGGAAGACCGGTGGCGTTGTCGAAGAGGCGGCGCTGGCGGAAACGGACGGCGCCGTAAAGGCCGAGCGCGGCAAGAGCGGCAGTCGCCAATGCGTAGAGCGCCGGCGCGAGCGGAAAGGACAAGGCCCACCATTGCTCGGCGGCGAGCGGCAGCGCGAGGATCGCGAGCCCGCCGATGGCGAAGGCGGCCGCCCTGACCGCGCGCCGCCCTTTGCCAATGGTCGCGGCGATCAGCGCGAATGCGAGAAGCAGCGGCCAGATGCCGCCGGCCACGACCGGCGGAGGGCCCGCGAGCAGGGTTTCCGCGGCGAGCGCCTGGATGACGACTCCGGGGATGACGCCGTGGCCAGGCACGGCATAGCGATCGCCGATCTCGACCGCGGTCGCGCCGATGAGGATACGCTTGCCCCGCAATGCCGAGGCGGGCACGCGGCCCTCCACGATGTCCGCGAAGCTGTGCCTGGGAATGGTGGCCGGGTCGATCGAATAGTCGATCGCGAAGGAGCCGTCGATCGCCGCCTCGCGTTCCGCGAGCAGGGCCGCGAGAGAAGGGCGCGGCACGCCCCCGGTTTCGATGCCGAGCGGCATCTGCCGGACGTTCCCGTCTTCGTCCGGGATCACGTTCACCGCCGCGAGAAAGGCGTGATCGCGCAGAATGTCGATGGGGACGTTTTCGACCACCTCGGCGCTGCCCGCGGAGGCCTGCTGCCGCAGGACGGCGAGCATGACGCCGCCGTCGGCGCGGGCAAGCGCCGCGGCGAAAGCGGCGTCGTCCGCCGGGGTGGAGCGGGACGAGAAATCCACGTCGAAGGCGATCGAGCGTGCTCCGGCGGAGTGGAGGCGGTCGACCAGGGCGCCGTGGTGGCGGCGCGGCCAGGGCCAGGTGGAGATTTCACGCAGCGAGCGTGAATCGATTTCGACGATGTGCACCTGGCCGCTCGCCGGATGCGCCCGGATGGAGTCGCGCACGCCGCGCAACAGGCGGTCTATCCCCTCGCCGCTCCCCGCGCTCAGCGCGAGCACGCCCGTCAGCGCCGCCAGCGCCGCGACCACGATGCGCCGGCGGGCAAGGATCCGATCGAGCAAAGCAAGGGTCATGCGGGCGTCAGCTTAGCAATGAGCGACTGACTGACGAGGGTCAGTCATCATCGCCGTCGTCGCCGCCACCGTTGCCGCCGCCGTTATCGCCGCCATTGCCGCCGCCGTTACCGTTGCCGGAGTTGCCGTCGTCGTCCCCGTCGTCGTTGCCGCCGCCATTTCCGTTGCCGCCGCCATTGCCGTTGCCGGAGTTGCCGTCGTCGTCCCCGTCGTCGTCGTTGCCGCCGCCATTTCCGTTGCCGCCGCCGTTGCTGTTTCCGCCGCCGTTGCCGTTGCCGGAATTGCCGCCGTCGTCCCCGTCGCCGTCGTTGCCGCCGCCATTTCCGTTGCCGCCGCCGTTGCCGTTTCCGCCGCCATTTCCGTTGCCGCCGCCATTGCCGTTGCCGGAATTGCCGTCGTCGTCGCCATCGTCGTCGTTGCCGCCGCCATTTCCGTTGCCGCCGCCATTGCCGTTGCCGCCGCCGTTGCCGGGGTTGCCGTCGTCGTCGCCGTCATCGTCATTGCCGTGGCCGTTATTGCCGTCGTCGTCGTCGCCGTTTCCGCCGCCATTTCCATTGCCGCCGCCGTTGCCGTTTCCGCCGCCGTTGCCGTTGCCGTTGCCGGAATTGCCGTCGTCGTCGCCATCGTCGTCGTTGCCGCCGCCATTTCCGTTGCCGCCGCCATTGCCGTTTCCGGAATTGCCGCCGTCGTCCCCGTCGCCGTCGTTGCCGCCGCCATTGCCGTTTCCGCCGCCATTTCCGTTGCCGCCGCCGTTGCCGTTGCCGGAATTGCCGTCGTCGTCGCCATCGTCGTCGTTGCCGCCGCCATTTCCGTTACCGCCGCCGTTGCCGTTTCCGCCGCCGTTGCCGTTGCCGTTTCCGCCGCCATTGCCGTTGCCGGAATTGCCGCCGTCGTCGTTACCGTCGTCGTTACCGCCGTCGTTACCGCCGCCGTTGCCGTTGCCAGCGTCGTTCCCGGGGTTGCCGGCGTCGTCGCCATCGTCGTCGTTGCCGTGGCCATTATTGCCGTCGCCGCCGTTTCCGGGCGTGGCGGTTTCGTCGCCATTGTCACCGGCGGCGGTGCCGGGGCCACTCGTGCCGTTGCCGGCATTGCCCGCTTCGCCACTGAAGCCGGCGTCGGGGCGCACCGCATCGCGGACGTCGACGAGCGCAAGGTCGATGCCGGCATTTCCCTCAACCAGTCCGCCGGTCGTCTCGGCCAGCGCGACCGGCTCTTCCGTCACGGAGGCGACCGCGACGACCTGGCCGTCCGCGGGACCCTGATAATTTCCCGCCTCGGACGGCGGAACGGTGACCACCCCGGCGGCCGGGGCGCCGTTGGAGCGGATCGAGCGGCTGGTCTCCCCCTGGATGTTGAGCTGCTGGAGATCGGCGGCCGAGACCGTTGCGATCATGCCGGGCCGGACCAGTTCCGCCGCGCCGCCATCGGCGGTCGAGACCTCGACCGCGCCTTCGGTGACCTGGACCGATGCGCCGGCCTCGCTGACCGTGACGGTGAAGACGGTGCCTTTGACGACCGCCGCCAGATAGGGCGTCTGCACCGCGAAATGCGGCCTCGCGCGATGCTGGATGCGGAACATCGCCGTGCCGGCGTCGGTCATGATCTGTACGAGGCTGCTGCTCCCTGCCTGCTCGGCGGTGGGCACCCGGACCCGGCTCGCGGGCGACACGATCACATAATCGCGCCCGCGCACCAGCACGGCGCGGGCCCGCTGCGCCGTCGCCACCACCGAGCCGCCGGAGAGCAGCGCGCCGCGCGTCGCCGGACGGCTGCGGCCGCCCTCGATGATGCGAACCTCGCCGCTGGCCTCGCTGACCCGCCACGACCCAGTCTGCGCAAAAGCCGGTGCGCTCGCGGCGAACAACAGCGCCACCAGAGCCGAGAGGAACATGCGCATGACAAGGCTGCCTTCCAAAAACACCAAAACGAGCATGCCGCATAGCAGGGACGTGTTGCGGAGCCCTCAATGAGCGGGGTTAACCGCGGCGTAATTCGCTGATCCCTAAAAGGAATATTTACCCGGCATCGCTAGTGGAGGAGGGATGAGACCGATTGTCATCCCTAGCTTCGCAATTGCTCGCGGAGCCCTGTCCCTGGCCGCGGCCCTGCTGCTGGCCGTCCCGGCTGCCGCGACCGCCCAAACGCCCGTGGATCAGGCCGACCCGTCCGTCGTGGAGGAACAACTCCGTGCCGACGAGCGCCAGCCGCAATCCGACCCAGACACCGCATTGCCGGCGGCACCGCGGCGGCGCGATGCCGCGGCGCCCCCCGAGATGGTCGTTGCCGGCGCAATCCGCATCGAGGGCGCGACCGAGCTGCCGCCCGCGGCCTTCGCATCCGCGATCGAGCCCTACCTGGGCCGCCCATTGGGTCCGGACGACCTGGTCGCTCTCACCCGCGATGTCGCGGCGGTGGCGCGCGCGGCCGGCTTCGGCCTCGCCACCGCCTGGATTCCCAGCCAGAACCTCGTCACCGGCGTGCTCAGGGTCGTAGTCGACGAAGGCCGGATAGACGATGTCGAAGTGGAGGGCGGCGGCCGCGAGGCGGTCGAGCGCCGGCTGGCGCCCCTCGCCACGGGCCGCCCTTTGCGCACTGCGGAACTCGAACGGCGATTGCTGCTGGCGGGCGACCTCGCCGGCGTTTCGGTCGGACGCCCGCGCATCGAGCGGCGGCAGGGCCGGAACATCCTCAAGGCCCGCGCCGGCCTGGATCGGGTGCAGGGCCGCGCCACGATCGACAATTCGGGTTCGCCCGCGGTCGGGCCGGTGCGCGCGCGGCTCGGCGCCGATTTCAACAGCCTCGTGGTCCCGGGAGACCGGCTCTCCGTCGGCGGCGCGGGGACGCCGATCCAGCCGCGCGAGTTCCAGCTCGCGCAGGCGAGCTACACGGTCCCGATCGGCCGCGGCGGGACCGAGGCGTCGGTGCGCGGCTATGTCGGCCACAGCGATCCGGGCGCGAGCCTGCGCGATCAGGACATTGCCGGCGACAGCGCCGAGCTCGAAGCCCTGGTCTCCCATCCCATCTTGCGCAGCCGCGCCGCCAGCCTCTGGGCGACCGCGATCCTGACCGTTCGCGACAGCCGGCTGGATCGCGGCGCCGCGAGGGTGCGCGACGACCGCATCGTCACGGCCACCGCCACGCTCTTCGGCAACGCCCGCTTCGGCGGGGGACGCCTGCGCACGCGGCTGAGCTATGTCCAGGGGCTCGACTCGCTGAGCGCCACCGTGCGCGGAGATCCGCTGGCGTCGCGCCGGGACGGCGGCGGGCCCTTCTCGAAGGTCGAATTCTGGGCGCAATATGAGCGGCCGCTGGGCCGAGGCTTCAGCATGGACCTGCGCGGCCAGGGCCAGATCGCCTCGCGCCCGCTGCTGGCCAGCGAAGAGATGGGCCTCGGTGGCCGGCAATTCCTGCGCGGCTTCGACTATTGGCAGCTGTCCGGCGACGAAGGCGCGGCGGCCGGAGCGGAGGTTCGCTACGACATCGCCCGCGGGCTGCCGAGACCGCTGAGGCGTCTCCAGCCCTATCTCTACGCGGACGCCGGACGGGTGACCAATATACGCGGCGGTTTCGGCGGCGGCTCGCTTGCCTCGGCGGGCGGCGGGGTCAGGGCCTGGCTGGTGGACGGATTCGAAGCCGGCCTGGAATTGGGCCTGCCCCTCACCGACGGGCTCTTCAACGACGATCCCGATCCCCGTCTGTCCTTCACCATTGGCAGCCGCTTCTAGGCGCGCGAAGCCGGCGGTCTGCTTTGACGCGCCGGGCCGCGATCCGCTTCCGCTTGCAGGATAGTCGCGCAATATTACCGCTTTTGGTCCACCCTCATGATCCGAAATGGCGGTAAGTTGCGGATCAAAGACTTACGCATTCTCAAAGTAGGACGAAAGAAAAAGTGGCCTTGGCCGCCCAAATTCCTTACGAATAGGAAGAGAGCCGACTCGAATCGGCCGCGAAGGGGAGGCCATGACGGGGCACGGCGGGAAGCTCGTCCTTGCGGCGGCGGCATTGACGGCCGCGGCGGCCGCGCTGGCGAGCGAGACGATCACCTACACCTACGACGCGCGCGGCCGGCTCATCAAGGTCGAGCGGAGCGGCAGCGTCAATAACGGGGTCAAGGCGGAATATAAATATGACAAGGGCGACAACCGCACCAACGTCAACGTGATTTCACCCAATTGAACGCGAGGCGCCTGATCCGGGCGCTGCTTGGCGCCGCCGGCGGGCTCGCCGGCTTGGCGTTTTCGGCGCCCGCTTTGGCGCAGTCGGGCGAGTCGCGGCTGATCAGCACGCCTGCGGAGAAGTTCGCGATGGCGCCGGGCGGGGTCGACATGCGCACCGGGCGCTATGCGGCGAGCGAGACCGACCTTTCGATCGGGCCGGAGGGCGGCGGGCTGGCGCTGACCCGCAGCCTCAGCGCGGACGTGCCGGGCCACGGCAATCCGTTCGGCAATTTCTCGCACAATTGGGACGTCATGGTCAGCGAGATGCGGGTCAATTACGACAATTCGCAGCAATCCGGCCAGGATTACCGGATCTTCGTGCATTATGGCGGCCGCTCGCAGACCTACAAGTCGCGCTACAATCATGTCGGCTTCCAGCAGGAATCGAGCGGCGGCCATGCGCCGCTGACCTTCACGGGCGACCGGGCGAGCGCGTCGGTGGCCTACAGCTATCAGGCGGCGGACGGGACGGTGGTGACGTTCCGTACGCTCGGCGCGCTGGGCAGCGGCGACTGCTCGCCCGAGCGCCGCTGCGCTTATGCCTCGCAGATCGTCGAGCCGGACGGCACCGTGCTGACCCTCGCCTATGTGGCGAGCGGCGCAAGCGGCGGCACCCAGCGGCTTCGCAGCGTCACCAGCTCGCGCGGCTATGCGCTGCTGTTCGACGGCGAGGGCAACCGTGTCACCAGGGCCTGCGTGGTCAACCTCGCGCTTGCGAGCCTGCCGGCGAGCTGCGCGGCGGGCGGGCTGGCGAGCGCGATCTATGCCTATACGCCCTACACCGCCGCCAGGCTGGTCAGCGTCACCGGCCCGGACAACGCGACCCAGGGCTTCGGCTACGGGACGAACACGATGAGCTTCACCCGCGCAGGGGAGAGCGCGCCGTGGCTGACCAACACTCTGTTCCTGCACCAGGACGAGCAGGGCATGATGCAGGAGGCGGTCGGCCAGCAGAGCTTCGCCGACGGCAGCAGCACCAGCTACACTTATACCACCGCCCCGATCACCACCGCCAATCCCAACCCGGCGATCGTCGGCGGCGGCTTTGCCGGCACTCTGGGCCGCGGCGCGGTCCTCAACTATGCCTGGCCCTTGCTTCACACGCCCGGCAATCCCGGCAGCTCCTGCTATCCGCAGACCTGCCCGCTCGAGCCGCCCGACGGGTTCCTGAACTGGGTCTATCAGCAGACGCCGGGGCCGGTGGAGATCATTGACGCGCTGGGCCGCACCACCACGCTCGATTATTGCGACCCGATCCCGATGCAGCAACTGCCGCCCGAAGAGCAGAACCGCTGCGTCGTCGTGCCTTTGGTCTCGTTCACCGACCCCGAAGGGGCGCTGACCGCGCTCGAATATGACGGCAACCGCAACATCACCAGGGTGACGCGGCATCCGCGGCCCGGCTCGCCCTCGGGGCTCGCTCCGATCGTCACCACGGCGGTCTACGACACCGCCAACCCCAGATCCGCGTCCAAGCCGCTGTCGATGACCGACGCGCGCGGCAACACCACCAACTATACCTACGCCCCCGCGCATGGCGGGCTGTTGACGCAGACCGGCCCGGCGCCCGCCGCGGGGGGAGTGCGCCCGCAGACCCGGCACATCTACGCGCAGCGTTCCGCCCGGCTCGCCGACGGCAGCGCCGCTCCGCCGGTCTGGGTGCTGGCCGCGACCAGCACCTGCCGGACCAGCGCGGCGACCGGCAATGAGGCCAGCCCCTGCGCGAGCGCGGGCGACGAGGTGCTGACCCAATATGATTACGGGCCTGAGAGCGGCCCGAACATCCTGCTGCTGCGCGGGCAGGCGGTGACCTCGACCGACCCCGGATCGGGGTCCGGGGCAGGTGCCGGCGTCGCGACGACGCTCCGCACTTGCTACGCCTATGACTCGCTCGGCCGGCGGATCAGCGAGACCCAGCCGGAAGCCAATCTGGCGAGCTGCCCGGCGGGCCCGCCGACGAGCGCGATGCCGTTCACTTCGTCGACCCGCTACGACGCGGGAAACCGGGTGACGGGCACGATCTCGGCGGAGCCGGACGGGGCGGGCGGCAACCCGTTCCTGGCGGTCCGCAACAGCTACGATGCCGCCGGCCGGCTGATCAAGGTCGAGAGCGGAACGCTCCCCGCCTGGCAGAGCGAGGCGGTGGCGCCGGCCAGCTGGAGCGCGTTCACGGCGCACAGCATTGCCGTGACCAGCTACGACGCGATGGGCCGCAAGACGCGCGAGGTGGTG
>DASQLN010000039.1:0-55717 GCA_035629975.1 Allosphingosinicella sp.
GACGGGCAACGCTTTTGCCCAGGCTCTCTTCGGCAATGCCGGCGCCAATTCGCTCAACGGCGGCGGCGGCGCGGATTCGATGGTCGGCTTTGCCGGCGACGACATCTATTATGTCGACAATAGCGGCGACCGGGCGCTGGAGAATGCCGGCGAGGGCAATGACCGGATCCTCTCGGCGGTCAGCTACACGCTGGAGGCGGGTGCCTCGATCGAGCTGATGACCACGGATTTCCATGCCGGCACGGGCGCCATCAACTTCACCGGCAACGAGCTGGCGAACACGATCTTCGGCAATGACGGCGTCAACACGCTGAACGGCGGCGCCGGCGCGGACAGCCTGGTCGGCCGGGCGGGGAACGACATCCTGATCGGCGGCGCAGGCATCGATACGACCAACGGCGGCACCGGAGACGACTTCCACTATGTCGACGACGCCGCCGACCTGGTCCGGGAGGCCGCCGGCGAGGGCGGCGACCGCGTGCTGACCAGCGTCGGCTACACGCTTGCCGCGGGAGCCGAGGTCGAGCTCTTCACCACCGACTCCAATGTGGGGACAACGGCGATCGACCTGACGGGCAACGAGTTCGCCAACACGATCTTCGGGAATGACGGCGTGAACATCCTCGACGGCAAGGGTGGCAGCGACATATTGGTCGGCCGCGCGGGCGGCGACACCTTCGCGTTCACCACCGCACTCGGCGCCGGCAATGTCGACTCCGTGCTCGACTTCGTCCCCGGAACCGACCTGATCGCGCTGGACGATGCCGTGTTCACCGCGATCGGCCGCCTCGGCGCGCTCGATAACAATGCGTTCGTGACCGGGACGGCGGCGGCGGATGCCGACGACCGGATCGTCTACAACAGCGCGACCGGCCAGCTCTTCTACGACGCCGACGGCAATGGCGCCGGGGCGGCCGTGCAGTTCGCCACGGTCGGCACCGGCCTGGCGCTCCTCGCCATAGACTTCATGGTGATCTGAGCGGGCCGGCGCCCGCGGCGGGCAGGGTTATTCGCTGACCTGGAGCTCCGCGACCGCGGCCTTGCGCGCCTCGGTCTCGGCGCGCATGCGCCCGGTCCGTTCGACCCGCGCGGCCATCTGCTCCCACGCCTCGGCGGCGCGCAGGCAGCGGTCGCGGACATTCTGGAGAGGGGTGTTGGATGCGTCCCGGCGGGCTTCGGACGCGCGCTCAAGATAGAATTCGTGATGGGTCGACATAGAGAATCCTGATTCCAAGGAGATGCGCCCGAGCATAGGGAATTGAGCCGCGAATCGCAATCCCGCTCAGTCCTGCCCGGTGACGAGCGCCGCCAGCTTTTTCGGGGCGACCGCGCGATAGCTTTCGGCCATCCAGCGCTTCATCAGGTCGAGATCGACGGCCTCGCCGGCGTCGAAACGGCAGCTGATCCAGCCCGAACGGCCGAGCCCGTAGCCGGCCGGCGCAGCGAAATCGAAGGTCTCGGCGAAGTCGCGGCTGATGGGCAGCTTGACGGTCAGGCTGAGCGCGCCCTCGCTCTCGTCGAGCCAGGCGAACGTCTTGTCGCGCACCTTGAGCGCGGTGTGGCCCCACGGAAAGTCCTCCGCCGCCTCCGGGAAAGCGAGGCCGTAGGCCCGCAGCGCCGCGAAGTCGCCCATCAGCCGTCGAGATCCGCCATGAATGGCGGATCGGGGATGGTCGCGGCGGCGTCGTGGAGCAGATCGCCCCAGCGCGCCGAGAGATCGTCGAAATAGGGATCGTGGTCGCTGATCCGCCGGGTCAGGACCTTCGAGCCCGGGGCCGTGGGCATCACCATCAGGTCGAGCGGCCGGGCGACGGCGAGGTTGGAGCGGATCGAGGCGTCGAAGGAGAGGAAGGAGATCTTCATCGCCTCGCCGAGCGGAGTCGAGGGCTTGATCGTTCGGTCGAGCATCGGCCGGCCATATTTGGTCTCGCCGATCTGGAAGAAGGGCATGTCGGGCTTGCACTCGATGAAATTGCCCGCCGAATAGATCAGGAAGAGCGCCGGCGGCCCGTCGCCGATCCGCCCGCCGAGCAGGATCGAGGAGGCGCCGCTGAGCTTGATCGAGGCGAGCGCCTTGCCGACCGTGGCGTTGGCGAGCTGGACCGCGTCGCCGACCAGCTGGGCGGCGCGGAACATGCTGGTCGGCTCGGCGATGGTGCGCATCAACGGCTCGTCCTCGCCGCCCGGCACGCCCTCGCGCAGCAGGCTGATCACCGTCTGCGTGGTCGAAAGGTTGCCCGCCGACGCCGCGTAGATGCAGCGATCGTCCGTATCGGCGAGGCAGTGCAGCTTGCGGAAGGAGGAGATGTCGTCGACGCCGGCATTGGTGCGGGTATCGGCGATCATGATCAGCCCGGCGTCGAGCAGCATGCCAAGGCAATAGGTCATCGATCCCCCCTAAGCGATTTCTAGCCGGTTTACCGGCGACTCGGAAATCGCGACAAACAAATGCACTTCAGCTTTGCGACTGGGCCTGCGCCTGGGCCGCCGCTTCGCTCACCCTCACCTTTACATTCAGTTCCTCGCCGCCGCCACCCGATCGCGCTCCGGCGATCGGCGCGGCGTCGCGATAGTCGAGCCCGCAGGCGATGCGGACATAGGCATCGTCGGTGCTGATTCCGTTCAGGGGATCGAAGGCGACCCAGCCCAGATCCTCGACCCAGGCCTCCGCCCAGGCATGGCCGGCTTCCTGGACATGCTGGCCGTCGCGGCGGAAGAGATGGCCCGAGACGTAGCGCGCCGGGATTCCGCCGGAGCGGGCGGCGGCGATGAAGATGTGGGCGAAATCCTGGCAGACGCCATGCCCTTCGGCGGCGGCCTGCTCGGCTTTGGTCTCGACCGCGGTCGCCTGCGTGTCGAAGCGAAGCCGGTCGTGGAGGCAGCCGGCGAGGCGGTGCAGCCGTTCGATCGTCCCGCCGGACCCGGCCGCCCAGCCTTCCGCAAGCCTGGCGATCGCCGGACCCGGCGCGGTGAGCGGGGTGGAGCGCAGGAAGATCTCCGGCGGCAGATCGTGGGGAAGGCCCTGGACGATGCCGTGCTTGTCCTCGGTCAGCACCCGCCCAGCGACCGAGATGGCGAGGCTCGATATGGCGGTGTCGACGTAGAGCATGTGGGTGATGTTGCCGTAGCCGTCGCGGCCCTCCCGCAATTTGGCGTCGCGGTCGACGTCGACCCGCCATTCGATCACCGCCTGGCCGGCGAAGCTCGACGGCGTCACCCGGAGCAGCTGGATCACGCGGCGCGCCGGCTGGGCATAGGAATAAGTGGTGGAATGATGGATGTTGAGCTGCATCAGCCGAACCGGAACTGGCGCGCGATCGCCTGGTCGAGCGCCGCATTGTCGCTGATATAGGCGTGCAGCCATTCGTGCAGGCCGTTCTGGACGATCGTGCCGATGTCGAGCGCCTCGATCCGGTCGAGCCGCTTGCGGGCGATCCGGTCGGCCGGCCCCTGCCGCCCGGAGCGGCCGGCGAAGGCGGAGAGCAGGGTAACGGTCTCATCGGCCGAGGCGGCGAGCGAACGCGGCATCTCGTCGCGGAAGATCAGGAAATCGGCCACCCGCCAGGGCTTTAACGGCCCCGAATAGATGTGGCGATAGGCGGTCTTGGCCGAGACGATCTGCAGGAGCGTGCTCCACTGGTCCCGGTCGAGCGCGCCGCCGACGCTCTGGCCCGGCGGGAGCAGCAGATAATATTTGACGTCGAGCAGCCGCGCGGTGTTGTCGCCGCGCTCGATCGCCGCGCCCAATTGCATGAACCAGGACCCTTCGGAGCGCAGCATCCGCGCCAGCGCGCCTTCGAAGCCGCGGATCTCGGCCTTGAGGCTGTCGACCAGATTGAGGCTGGCCTGGACGCCGCCGGGCTTGGTGCGGTCGCGGATCACCAGCCAGGTGCGGTTGATCGCCTCCCAGACCTCGACGGTGAGCGCGGTCCGCGCCGCGCGGGCATTGTCGCGCGCGGCGGAGATGCAGGAGCGGACCGCGCTCGCATTGTCCTCCGACAAGGTGAGGTAACGGCGCACGCCGGCGGGGCTGAACGTCTCGCCCGAAGCGGCAAAGGCCGAAGCCGAGCCGACCACGGCGAGCGCGCTCCGCCAGGCCTGCTCGCTCGCCTCGTGATCGCCGAGCGCGGAGAGCCGGATCGTCGCCTCGACCAGGCGCGAGGTGAATTCGGCCCGCTCCATGTAGCGGCCGATCCAGTAGAGATGCTGGGCGGTGCGCGACAGCATCAGCCCGCCCACCCGCTTGTGCTCCTGCGAAAGCAGGAGCCCAGGATTGCCCGAGCCTGTGCCGGAGAAACTGGGCTCGTGCTTTCGCAGGAGCACGGGAGGCGCCTGCCCTCACCCATCTGCTTGCTTGTCCAGGAATTGCATGTCCTCCGGACCCGCCTCTTCCGGCGCTAGCACGAAGCTGTCCTTGGTGCCGCCGCCCTGGCTCGAATTCACCACCAGCGAGCCTTCGCGCAGGGCAACGCGGGTGAGCCCGCCGGGCACGATCCTGATCCCGTTCGCGCCGGTCAGGACGAAGGGACGGAAATCGACATGGCGCGGCGCCAGCCCGGCTTCGGTGAAGGTCGGCACGGTCGACAGCGCCAGCGTCGGCTGGGCGATATAGCGCTCGGGCTCTGCCTTCAGCGCCGCTCGGAACTCGTCCAGCTGCTTGCGCGTGGCCGCGGGGCCGACCAGCATGCCGTAGCCGCCCGAGCCGTCGACCAGCTTCACGACCAGCTTGTCGAGATTGTCGAGCACATGCTGGAGCGCCGTCTTCTCGCGGCAGCGAAACGTCTCGACATTGGGGAGCCTCGGCTCCTCGCCGGTATAATAGCGCACGATCTCCGGCATGTAGCTGTAGATCGCCTTGTCGTCGGCGATGCCGGTGCCGGGCGCGTTCACGAGGGTGACGTTGCCGGCGCGATAGGCGGCCATCAGGCCGGGCACGCCCAGAGCGGATTGCGGGTCGAAGACCAGGGGGTCGAGGAAGGCATCGTCGATCCGCCGGTAGATGACGTCGACCCGTTTCCTGCCATGGATGGTGCGCATCCAGACGAAATCGTCGTCCACTTCGAGGTCGGTGCCCTCGACCAGCTCGATCCCCATATTGTCGGCAAGGAAGCTGTGCTCATAGAAAGCCGAGTTGAAATGGCCGGGCGTCAGCAGCACGCAGCAGGCATCGCCCCGGCCGGGCGAGACCGATTGCAGGGTCTCGCGAAGCAATTCGGGATAGGAGTCGACCGGCTCGACCGGCAGCGCATCGAACAATTCCGGGCAGAGCCTCAGCATCGCCTCGCGATTCTCGAGCATGTAGGAGACGCCCGAAGGCGTGCGCGCATTGTCCTCCAGCACGCAGAAGTCGTCCGGCCCCGTCCGCACCAGGTCGATCCCGCAAATATGGGCGTAGACTCCGTGCGGCGGCCGCGCGCCGGCGACGGGGATGCAATATTGGGAATTGCCGAGCACGATGTCGGCGGGGATGAAGCCGTCGGCGATGATCTTGCGCGCGCCGTAGACGTCGTCGATGAACAGGTTGATCGCATGGACGCGCTGCTCGAGCCCGGCCGAGAGGCTCGCCCATTCGCGCGCGGTGAAGATCCGCGGGATGATGTCGAACGGGATGATCCGCTCGGCCGCTTCCTCGTCGCCATAGACGGCGAAGGTGATGCCGAGGCTGCGGAAGGCGGCTTCGGCGGCCTGCTGGCGGCGGAGCAATTCGGCCGGCGTCAGATCGGCGAGCCAGGCGGCGACCGCCTCGAAATCGGCGCGCGGCGTCCGGTCGCGGCTGGCGCCCCACAATTCGTCGAACGGTCTGCCTTGCGCCATCGCCCCTCGCTTAAGCGCGCGGCGGCCCGATGCCGCCGGCCCCTTCACAATGCACGAAAGGCCCCAGCGGGCCAATTCGATTTCGCGGCGCGGCAACTTATCGGGGTGACGGGCAAAAGCGGGTCGGCTATCGTTTCGGCATGACAACGGAACTCACGATCCTCACTTGGGGCTGCGTCCTCGCTTTCGTCCACATCCTGGCCGCCGCGCAGGTCAGGACCCGCCAATATGGCACCAAGTGGAACATGGGCGCGCGCGACGAGGACTTGCCGCCGCCCCGCCCGATCGTCGGCCGGCTGACCCGGGCGCAGGCCAATTTCTTCGAGACCTTCCCGATCATGATCGCCGCGGTGCTGATCGTCGGGGCGGCGGACCTCACCGACAGCCAGACCGCCTTGGGCGCCTGGCTCTGGCTCGGCGGCCGCGTCGCCTATCTCCCGCTCTACGCGCTCGGCGTCCCCTATCTGCGCACTCTCGCCTGGGTGGTCAGCCTGGCCGGCATCGTCATGGTGCTGAAGCCTGCAGTGGCGGCTTTGTTCTAGCCTCGCTTCGTCATCCCGGCGCAGGCCGGGATCTTGTGGAGACAGGTGGAGGCGCTCGAGGCGCTGGACTGTCTTATATGGGCACTAACATACTAGACTCAGTAGCGCCGGTGTACCCAATCAGGCAATTGCAGGCGTCCGGCCTTCGTGGGACAATATGAGGAATGAGGCTCTCTGCCCTTCCCTTACTTCTCTGCTGCCTTTGTTCGTTTTCGTCTGGGGCGCCGCGCGATCACCGATTGAGCGGGCGCTGGGTGCTGGATGAACAAACCTGCGAACGAGAAGGGTTGGTCTTCCGCGCGGACGGCACCTGGTCGACCGTGCTCAAAGGCGGGACCTGGAGCCTGGAAGGCGACAGGCTGGCGATGAGGCTCAGCTATTACGTCGACGATCACAGGACCGGGCGCCGCAGCGCGTGGAATCCGAACATGTGCCATTCGGAGCGGATTGTATGGCGCGGACCGAGCCGGTTCGAAACGCGTTGGGAGGACGGGACCGTGCATCGACTTTCCCGCTGTGCCGCAGAACAGCAACCGTCCAGCTATTGCGTTAGCGATTGCGGGGCTGCGACGCCATTCGATGATCACGGGTGGGCTAATCGACCGCCTGCTGCGCGACGGCAATGTTAGCTGTCTCGCCTCCCTCCCTACGTCCCCCTACGTCACCACAAGAGGGGCCGCCGAAGCGACCCCAGTTGTTGATGCCGATGGCCCGGAGGCCGGCGAGACCAGGCCGCTAGGTTAGCAGGGAGGATCGGTGTCAGGTACGTAGCTGACACCTTCCTGCCCCATCGCGCTCGACATCATCCTTGGAATCACTTCGAAAGTCTAGAAACGAGCGATCTCGCGGTATCGAAATGTCTGGTTACCACCTATAGCGGACAGAAGGAGGGGCCGCCGAAGCGACCCCAGTCCACGGCCTTGCCGGGGCTTTCATGCGGCTGCGGCGAAGGTCCGTTAGTTAGCTCCCGGGACCGCCCCGCCATCCGATTGTTGGATAAATGTAGGAAATGATCTGTCAGCCTCGGCCGATGCCGAGTCGCCTGTCTCATCCTCCGCGCCTTCGCGTGCAACAACATCCGGCACGAACGGATTTCGCCGCGCCGGAGAGACCGCCCGCGCCCGCCGCCGGCCGGGCCCGCGCACCCGGCCTTGGAGACTGTCGGGTTCGTCGGCTTTACCCGTCCGGGCGGGGGCGATGCCCGGTGGACGTGGCATCAACTTCGTCAACTTCCGCGCCTTCGCCGCCCAAAAGAAAACCGGCGCCCGCACGGATGCGGACGCCGGTTCTCGCCCCACTCGTAGAACGTTCAGGCGACCTGGGCCGTCTCGACCTCCTCGGGCTCGCGCAGCACATAGCCGCGGCCCCAGACGGTCTCGATATAATTGTCCCCGCCGCAGGCGAGGCTGAGCTTCTTGCGAAGCTTGCAGATGAAGACGTCGATGATCTTGAGCTCGGGCTCGTCCATGCCGCCGTAAAGGTGGTTGAGGAACATTTCCTTGGTGAGCGTGGTGCCCTTGCGGAGCGACAAGAGCTCCAGCATCGCATATTCCTTGCCGGTCAGGTGGACTCGGGCGCCGTCGACCTCGACGGTCTTGGCGTCGAGATTGACCGCGAGCTTGCCGGTCTTGATCACCGACTGGCTGTGGCCCTTGGACCGGCGGACGATGGCGTGGATGCGCGCGACCAGCTCGTCGCGGTGGAAGGGCTTGGTGACGTAATCGTCGGCGCCGAAGCCAAGCGCGCGGACCTTCGAATCCATCTCGGCGACGCCGGAGAGGATCAGCACCGGGGTGCCGACCTTGGCCGTCCGAAGCTTCTTCAGCACGTCGTAGCCGTGCATGTCCGGAAGGTTCAGGTCGAGGCAGATGATGTCGTAATCGTAGAGCTTGCCGAGGTCCAAGCCCTCTTCGCCCAAATCGGTCGTATAGACGTTGAAGCCCTCGTTGGTGAGCATGAGCTCGATGGCCTTGGCCGTGGTCGGCTCGTCTTCGATCAGCAGCACGCGCATGAATTCTGCCCTCCTGTCGCGGCGGCCGTGGCCGGGCGCCATTGCGACTTTCATTAGTCGGTAGAGGTGTGAAGGCAAAAGGTTAATTTGGTATTAATACAGTGGAATCCGTTACTAAGCCGCCATCGTTGCGTCAAAGCCACAGCCATGGCAGGGCGCGGCGATGAACTTCTGGGAAAACAAGGTCCTTTACATAGACGGCGAGGCGATGGTGATCGACAAGCCGGCCGGGCTCGCCGTCCATCCCGGCGCGCGGACGCCGGAGAGCCTCGAGGACTATCTTCACCATCTTCGTTTCGGTTTCAAACGGCTGCCCTTGCCCGTCCACCGTCTCGACCGCGACACATCCGGCTGCCTGCTGCTCGCCCGCAACCCCAAGGCGCACAAGGCCTTCCAGCGCGCCTTCGAGGACAAGAAGGTGGGCAAGACCTATGTCGCGGTGCTCGACGGCGTGCCGGAGGCGGAGGCGGGGACGGTCGACATGGCGCTCGGCAAGACCTCGACCGCCGAGGAGGGCTGGCGGATGGTGCCTGACGAACGCGGCAAGCCGGCGGTGACGCACTGGCGCGTCGCCGCGGTCCGCGACGGCCGCGCGATCCTCGTCTTCACGCCGGAGACCGGCCGCACCCACCAGATCCGCGTCCATGCCGCGTCCGGGATCGGCATCCCGATCGCAGGCGACCCGGTCTACGGCGCCGGCAAGGGCCCGATGCTGCTCCACGCTCTGTCGCTCCGGGTCGAGCGCGACGGCAAGCCGCCGATCGAGGCGAGTGCCCCGCTCCCGCCCACCTTCGTCAATGCGGGGCTGGGCGATGTCCTTTGAGCTGCCCGAAGAGGCGCTCGAGGAGCGCTTCCTCGCCGCTTCCGGGCCGGGCGGGCAGAATGTCAACAAGGTCGCAACGGCCTGCCAATTGCGCTGCGACGTGTTCAGGCTCGGCCTCGCGCCCGACGTCTATGCCAGGCTGAAGACGCTCGCCGGCAGCCGGATGAATATGGCGGGCGAGATCGTCATCACCGCCCGCAAATACCGCACCCAGGAGAGCAATCGGGAGGATGCGCGCGCCCGGCTCGCGGAGCTGATCGCCAAGGCGCATGTGCGGCAGGCGAAGCGCAAGCCGACCCGCCCCAGCCGGGCGGCCAAGGCGAAACGGGTGGACGTGAAGAAGCAGCGCGCCACCGTGAAGCAGGGACGTGGGAAGGTAAGTCTGGATTGATCCCGTCATTCCCGCGAAAGCGGGAATCCAGGCGGTCTCCGCGCCGCGCCGAAGCCGGTCTGGACTCCCGCTTTCGCGGGAGTGACGGAGAGGGATAGATGTACGACTTCAAAATCGACGCCACCGACAAGCCCGCGCTCTATCGCGAGCTCACCGGAGCCGCGGCCGCGCTGGTTGAGGGCGAGCCCGACGCGATCGCCAACATGGCGAATGTCGCGGCCCTCCTCTGGGAGGCGCTGCCCGACCTCAACTGGGCCGGCTTCTACCGCGCCCTCGATGGCGAGCTGGTGCTGGGGCCGTTCCAGGGCCGGCCGGCCTGTATCCGCATCCCCTTCGGCAAGGGCGTGTGCGGCGCCGCGGCGGCCACGCGCGAGCCGCAATGCGTGGCGGACGTCCACGCCTTTCCCGGCCATATCGCCTGCGACGCCGCCAGCCGCGCCGAGCTGGTGGTGCCTATCGTGGCGGGCGGCACGCTGGTCGGCGTGCTCGATCTCGACAGCCCGACGCCGGGGCGCTTCGATGAGGAAGACGTGGCGGGCTGTGTCAAATTGATACAGCGCCTCTCGGGCGCTCTCGCCGACATGGCAAAGCCTCCCGGCAAAGCGTAAAAGACCCGTTCACCACGCTCCGGGCCCGCTTGGGGCGAAAAGATGCGAACAGGGGATACCTTTATGCGCAAGCTGAGCCTCACCCTCCTGGCGGCGAGCATCGCCGTCCTGCCCGCCGTCGCTTCGGCGCAGCACGGACCGCGCGGCGGCCAGAGCCCCGGCGCCAGCTGGCGCGGGGGCGGCCCCCACGTCCAGATGCGCGGCCCCAACGTTCAGATGCGAGGCCCCCACGTCCGGATGCGCGGCCCCAATATGCACGGCGGAAACGTCCGCATGCACGGCGACATGCGCCGCGGCGGCGGCAATTTCAGCTTCCATCGCTGGGGTCCCCATCCCGGCCGCAACTTCCGGCACAGCCGGCTGCGGCGCGGCTTCGTCATCAACCCGTTCTGGTTCGCCCCGCAATTCTATATCGGCAACTGGCAGAGCTACGGCTTCGCCGCGCCCGGCGAGGACCAGCGCTGGGTTCGCTATTATGACGACGCCTATCTGATCGACGGCGGCGGCCGTGTGCACGACGAACGCTACGGCGTCGACTGGGACCGCCATGGCGAGGAGTGGGACGACCATGACGGCATCCCGGGCTATCGCGGCGGCGGCGGCTTCGTCGGCAACGAATATAGCGAGGAGCATGACGAGCGCGAGGAGCATCATGGCGCCCGCGGCGGCCATCATGGCGGGCAGGGCCATGGCGGCCCCGGCTACGGCCCGCCGCCTCCCGGCTACGGTCATGGCGCGGCCTATGGCGGCGGCTATTACGGCTACGGCGCCTATGCCTATCCGATCGTGATCGAGACGATCACGACCTCGGGCGGCGGCTATAGCGAGGAGATCGTCGAGGAATATGTCGAGGTCCGGCAGCGCCACCGCGCCCGCCGGCCGCGTCCGCGTTGTCAGTGCGCGCCGCCGCCCCGCCCCGCTCCGCGCCGCCCGGCGCCGCGCCGTCCCCGTCCGCCCGCGGGCGAGCGCGGATAAAGGCTTCAATCCCTCCCCTCCCGCATGCGGGAGGGGAGCGTTTCAGGTCAATGCCGCCAGCTGCTCGTCGCCGAGCCCGGCCGGGACGATGACCAGCGGGCAGGGAAGCGTCCCCGCCGCCGGCCCAGCGAAATGGCTGATCAGCGGCCCGGGGCCGGCCTCCGCCGCCGCCCCGAGCACCAAAGCCGCGATGTCGCCGCGCTCCTTCAGTATCTCCACCACCGCCTTGATCGGGTCGCCCTGGCGGACGTTGATCGAGGGCTTGATCCCGGCCTCCTCCATGATCGCGCCCGAGGCCTGGACCAGCATCGCTTCGGCGCGCAGCCGCGCCTCCTCCTCCATTGCCTCCTGGACCGCGCCCCACTGGACGAATTCGGGCTGCTCGATCAGCGCCAGAATCTCGACGGCGCCCCCGGTCCGCGCCGCCCGCCGCGCGGCGTAACGCAGCGCCGCCAGCGCCTCCTCGGTTTCGTCCATCACGACCAGATAGGAGCGCATTCTTTTTTCTTTCCCGACCTTCCGGCGCCCTGCGCCAGAACGGCCCCTGGCGCAAGCGCGCTCCTCCATCTCCGCTTGCGACAGCCCTTCGACATGCTCAGGACAGGCCCTTCGACAAGCTCAGGACGGGCTTGACCATTGCCATGGCTTTGCTGTTTGGACACGAGCGGCCGTTCGCGAAAGGATCTTCCCTTCCATGCCGATCGAACTGAAGATGCCCGCGCTTTCCCCGACCATGGAGGAGGGGACGCTCGCCAAATGGCTGGTCAAGGAGGGCGATGCGGTCAAATCGGGCGACATCCTCGCCGAGATCGAGACCGACAAGGCGACCATGGAGTTCGAGGCGGTCGACGAGGGGATTATCGCGAAGATCCTGGTCGCCGAAGGCACGGACGAAGTGAAGGTCGGAACCGTCATCGCGCTGATCGCCGGCGAGGGCGAAGACGTCGCCGCCGCCGGTTCCGCCCCCGCCCCCGCCCCCGCCCCCGCTCCGGCCAAAGCCGAAGCCCCGGCACCGGAAGCGCCGAAGTCCGGGCCGGCGCCCGCGCCTGCTGCGCCGCCGGCGCCCGCGCCGAAGGCCGATGGTGGCGAGCGGATCAAGGCGAGCCCGCTCGCCCGCAGGCTGGCGCAAGCGCAGGGGATCGACCTCGCCGGCGTCACTGGTTCCGGCCCCGGCGGCCGGATCGTCAAGGCCGATCTCGGCGCCGCGCCGGCCCCGGCGGCCGCGTCCGCCGCGCCCCCGCCGTCCGCCGCGCCGCCGGCACCGGTCGAGACCGACATCCCGCACGAAGCGGTCAAGCTCTCCAACATGCGCAAGACGATCGCCCGCCGCCTCACCGAGGCCAAGCAGACGATCCCGCACATCTATCTCACCGTCGACATCCGCCTCGACGCGCTGCTGAAGCTCAGGGCCGAGCTCAACAAGGGTCTCGAAGGCCGCGGAATCAAGCTCAGCGTCAACGACCTGCTGATCAAGGCGCTCGCCGTCGCCCTGGTCGAGGTGCCGGAGTGCAACGTCTCCCTTTCCGGCGACCAATTGCTCAAATATGGCCGCGCCGATATCTCGGTGGCGGTGTCGATCCCGGGCGGCCTGATCACGCCGATCATCGCCGGCGCCGATACGAAGAGCCTCTCGGCCGTTTCCAGGGAGATGACCGAGCTCGCAGGCCGCGCCAAGGAAGGCAAGCTCCAGCCCCACGAATATCAGGGCGGGACGGCGTCGATCTCCAACATGGGCATGTTCGGCATCAAGCAGTTCGACGCGGTGATCAATCCGCCGCAGGGCATGATCATGGCGATCGGCGCCGGCGAGAAGCGCCCCTACGTGATCGACGACAGCTTGCAGATCGCCACGGTGATGAGCGCCACCGGCAGCTTCGATCATCGCGCGATCGACGGCGCCGACGGCGCCAGGCTGATGCAGGCGTTCAAGAAGCTGGTCGAGAACCCGCTTGGGATGCTCGCCTGATGGCGCTGGTCAAAGCCGTCCTCGCCGGCGCGGTCGCCGCGATCGCGGTGCCCTATGTGATAAGGGGCGGCAGCGGCGGCTTCGTCGAGATGCTGCAATATGGCATCGTCCAGTTCAGCCTGGGGGGCGTGCATTTCGCCTGGTCCTGGCTGCTCTTCTGCGTGGTCACGTTGTTCACCTGGGGTTTTCTCGCCTGGGCGGAACGATGACGCCATGCTCATTCCAAGGGAGCGGGAGATGAAGGCTCTTGTCGCAATTGCCGTTCTGGCCGCCGCCGCGGCCGCGTCGGGCGCGGGCGCGCAGCCGCTTCCCGTCAGGATCGGCCTGGAGGGGCCGGACATGGATGCCTGCGGAAGCCTCGGCGAGGTGCGCGGCCTCAATCGGCGCGGCCAAAACTATCTCTCGGTCCGCGCAGGGCCCCGCGCGCACCTGCCCGAGCGGGACCGGCTGCGCACGGGCCGCCAGGTCTTCGTCTGCCAGACCAGCCGCGACGGGGAATGGCTCGGCGTGGTCTACGGCCGCACCCCCGGCCAGCAATGCAATGTCGGCTCGCCGGTGCGCAGCCCGCGTCCCTATTCCGGCCGGTGCCGCTCGGGCTGGGTCAATTCGCGCTACATCACGATCGTCGCCGGCTAGGCGCGGATCAGGCCGTCGAGGGCGCGCGCGCCCGCCATGTTCGGGAAGAGCGCGCGAGCCGCGCGCGGCATGTCGAGCCGGTAATGCTGCGACACGGCGCTGGCGATCAGGGTGTCGAGGCCGAGCGTCGGCCTGAGGTCGCGGCCTTCGTGGAGCGCGGACGCGCCCAGGCCCGGCCAGTCGGCGACGACGCGGCCGCCGGCGACCGCGCCGCCGAGCAGCATCGCCAGCGCGCCGGTGCCGTGGTCGGTGCCGCCGGTGCCGTTGGCCGCGGCGGTGCGGCCGAACTCGGTGGCGACGAGCACCAGGGTGTTCGCCCAGCCGGCGCCGAGCCCGGCCTTGAGCGCGCCGAGCAGGGCGTCGAGCCCGCGCAGCTGGAAGGCGAGGCGCGCGCGCTGGCCCGCATGGGTGTCCCAGCCGCCCGTCTCGATCACCGCGATCCGCGCGCCCTCGGCGCCGCCCAGCAGCCGCGCGGCGAGCGCGCCGGTGGCGGCGCCGTTGCGCCCGCCTTCGCCTGACAGGTCGCCGGCCAAGGTCCGGGTCTGCATCGCCTGGGCCCAGGACGCGTGCAGCTCGGCATCGGCTTCGTAGAGGGAGGCGACTCGGGTGAGCAGATCGTCGGACGCATCGGGCAGCGCCGAGGGCGCGTAGGAAGCGACCTCCCGGCCGCCGCGCAGCACCATCGGCACGGTGGCGGAGACCGCGATCGCGCGCGCGCCGGCGCGGGGGAGCAAGGCGAGCAGCCGGTTCATCCAGCCGTCGCGAAGCACATAGGCCGCCCTGCCTCCCGTCTCGAGCACGTTCTGGCCGTCGAAATGCGAACGGTCGCGATAGGGCGAGGCGATGGCGTGGACGAACAGGGCCTCGCGTGCCGCCGCCATCGCCGCGGCCTGGGCCAGCGCCGGGTGCAAGGTGTAGTCGCCGATCCGGGCGCCGCCCGCGAAATCCTCGGCGAAGGCGCCGCGCAGGCCGGCGAAAGCGGGGTCGGCGGTCGGCGCCAGCGTGCCGAGCCCGTCGGCGGCGCCGCGCTGGATGACGAAGACGAAGCGCCGGTCGGTCGCCGCCTGGGCGATGGCGAGGTGCGGCGCTGCGAGGAGCAGGGTGGCGGCCGCTGCGGACTGGCCCAGGAAGGTCCTGCGGTCATGCATCTTTCATCTCCTCAGGAATTCGGGCGAGACGAGCAGCAGGGCGAGCCCCTGGCCGGGGCTCTCGGCGCGCGCGATCGCCGAAGCGGTGGCCCGGCCGAGCGCGCCGGGCAGGATGCGCGGGCCCAGCGTCCGGGCGTCGATCCGGCCGCCGGTGCGCGCGGCGAGCCGCTCGGCCGCCTCGACCCGGCGCATCAGCGCGTCAGGCCCGGACCAGCTCGCATTGACGTCGTCATAGCCGGCGGGTGAGCCCGGCCGCCACACCGGCTGGCCCAATTGGTTGAGCAAGCCGACGGCGGGCTGGGCTTCGATATGGCGTGTGCCGAGCGCGCGCAGGGCGGCGATCGTCCAGTCCCAGGGCGGGCGGAACTTGGCCGGCGCCGGCGCCCATGTCTCAGGCGAGTCGACGATCGCGCCGTACACCGCCGCCAGCCCGCCGCCGCTGCGCAGCCAGGCCTGCTCGATCCGCCGGACCATGGCGGCGGGCGGATCGTCGCCGGCGAAATGGCGGGCGAGCTTGTGGGCGAGATGGCGGGCGGTGCGCGGATCGGCGGCGAGATCGCTCAGCATCGCTTGCGCCTGCGCCTCGCCGTCCTGCGCGTAGGTGCGGCCGAGAAGGGTGCGCGCGCCGGGCTCGTGAATCCGCTCGGCGAAGACGAAATCCCCCGGCGCGCCGCGCAACCCCATGAAGCGCGCCGCGGGGCCCCGGGTAAGTCCGCTCACCGTCCAGCCGGTCAGCGCGCGGGCGAATTCGGTGACGTCGGCCTGGGCATAGCCGCCATCGACGCCGAGCGTGTGCAGCTCCAGTATCTCCCGCGCCAGATTCTCGTTGAGGCCGCGCCGCTGCCGGCCGCGCCCGAAGCGCGCGGCGAGCCGGGCGCCCTCGGATTCCGGGCCGATCGACTGGGCCTGGTCGAGATAGAGGAGCATCGCCGGATGGCGCTCGACCGCGAGCAGCATGTCGCCGAACCGCCCCAGAACGTGCGGCCTGATCGCCTCGAATTCGAGCAGGCCGGCAAGCCCGATCACGGTCAGTCTGTCGGCCGAGACCGCGAAATGATTGGCCCAGAAATGGACCATGCGCTCGACGAACGGCGCCGGCGCGGTCAGCGCCGCATCGGTCCGCGCCCCGACCATCGCGACATAATTGCGCCGCGAGCTCTGCCGGATGAAGCGCCGGGCGCTGTCGGGCAGGCCGGCGAGCTGGTCGTTCTCGCTCATGCCGGGGCGCATCGCCGGCGCCGGCGCTTGCGGACTGCGCCCCCGTCCCTCGCGCCGGACCTCCTCGAGATAGTCCGCGAGCTGCCCGGCGACCTCGGCGCGCGCAGGCGCCGCGGCGATCGGCGCGGGCCGCTGCTCGAAGCGCTCGAACTGGGCGGTCAGCCAGCGCCGCGGGTCGGCGGGCGGCGAATCGTCGCCCCGGGCGCCGAGCCCGAAGCGGTTGAAGGCGATGGCGATGTCCGACATGGGCGCAAGGTCCCCATAAGCAACGACGGCGCTATAGCAGCCGCCTGTCGCAGGACTACGCTCCGATTGTCGCGATTGGTGTCAGGCAAACGCGCTGCGCCGGTGCAGGTATCGCCGCGCGATCAGGGCGATGGGGATGCCGACCAGCACGATGTGGCAGAATAGCTGGGTCGCGACCGAGACCGGCGCGGGCGGAAAGGCCGACGGCCAGCGCAAGGGGACGACGATCAGATTCATCACGACATAGGTCGCAAGGCCGTAGACCAGGCCCCATTGCAGCGGCTTTTGCCAGAGCGTGCGCCATCTCGCCGCGCCGAGGACGAAGACCGTCACCATCACCGTCATGAGCACGAAATGGACAAGCAGGCCGAGAGCCGCGCCGCCGGTGCCCCATGCGGTTGCGCCCGGGAAGGGACCGGAGGCGACGGTGCGGAGCATGCCGTCGGGCGCGCGCCCGTTGAGCAGGGTGATGGTGACCGCCGCGAGGATGTCGAGCGTGCCGGCGACGAGCGTGGCGACGAGGATCGGACGCAGGATGCTCCGGGGCATGGCAATCTCCTTCGCGCGGAGCTGGCCCGAGCCCAGGGCTATGAAGGCGGCAGGCTATCACCCATCAGCTTCGGGAAGAAGCCCTCATGCGCGGCGCGAAGGTCGGCGAGCGGGACTTCGCTGGCGGACTTGAGCGGATTTTCGTTGGATCGGTCCCAAAGCTCCATTCTCAGCCTATCGCCTGCCACGTCGCCAAGTTCGCAAATCCGAAGGCCCGCCGGGACTCGATCCTCGATGGCATGCCGTTGCTCGTCCGAGCTGACGGTCAGCAGGTAACGGGACTGGGTCTCGGCGTAAGCATCCACGGTCGCGCGATCGGCGCGAAGGACAATGGCAGCGCCCAAGTTTCCAGCTAACGCCATTTCCGCCACAGCGACCAGCAGGCCGCCATCGGAGACGTCGTGAACGGCCGTCACCGCTCCTTCGGAGATAAGCGTTCGCACGAATTCACCGGCCGCGCGCTCGAGGGAGAGGTCGACAGTCGGTGGCGGCCCGGCGTCCGCGCCCTCTATCCCCACAGTCTCCCTCAGCCAGAGCGACTGGCCCAGATTCGATTCGTGGTCCCTCTCGGGTTCGAGCAGCAGGATTTCGTCACCCTCGCGCTTGAACGCGATCGTCGCCGCTTTCTCCCAATCCTCGATCAGGCCGACTCCGCCGATGGCAGGCGTGGGGAGGATGGCGGTGGAGGTCCCGTCCTCGGCCTTGGTCTCGTTGTAGAGGGAGACGTTGCCGCTCACGATCGGGAAATCGAGGGCGCGGCAGGCCTCCGCCATGCCCTCGATGCAGCCCACGAATTGCCCCATGATCTCGGGGCGCTGGGGGTTGCCGAAATTCATGCAGTCGGTGGCGGCGAGCGGGCGGGCGCCGACCGCGCAGAGGTTGCGATACGCTTCGGCGATCGCCTGCTTGCCGCCTTCATAGGGATCGGCCTTGCAGTAGCGCGGCGTGCAATCGGTGGTGATGGCGAGCGCCTTTTTCGTGCCGTGGACGCGGACCACCGCCGCGTCGCCGCCGGGCGGCTGGACCGTGTCGCCGCCGACCTTCTGGTCATATTGCCGCCAGATCCAGGCGCGCGAGGCGAGGTCGGGCGAGGCCATGAGCTTGAGCAGGTCCGCCGCGATGTCCGTGCCGTCGGGGATGACGGCGAGCGGCGCCGGCGGCTCCGTCTTCGTCCACGGACGGTCGTAGGCGGGCGCCTCGTCGGCGAGCGGGGCGAGCGGGATGTCGGCGGCCGTCTCGCCCTTCCACTTAAGCACCATATGGCCGGTATCGGTGACCTTGCCGATCACCGCGAAGTCCAGCTCCCATTTGCGGAAGATCGCCTCCGCCTCGCCTTCGCGGCCGGGCTTCAGGACCATCAGCATCCGCTCCTGGCTTTCCGAGAGCATCATCTCATAAGGCGTCATCCCCTCTTCGCGGCAGGGCACCGCGTCCATGTCCAATTCGATGCCCACGCCGCCCTTGGACGCCATCTCCACGGAGGAGGAGGTGAGCCCCGCGGCGCCCATGTCCTGGATGGCGACGATCGCGTCCGACGCCATCAGCTCCAGGCACGCCTCGATCAGCAGTTTCTCGGTGAAGGGATCGCCGACCTGGACGGTGGGCCGCTTTTCCTCGCTGTCCTGCGCGAAATCGGCGCTCGCCATGGTGGCGCCGTGAATGCCGTCGCGGCCGGTCTTGGAGCCGACATAGACGATCGGATTGCCGACGCCCGAGGCGGCCGAGTAGAAGATCCTGGCCTGCTCGGCGACGCCGACCGTCATCGCGTTGACCAGGATGTTGCCGTCGTAGGCGGGGTGGAAGTTCACCTCGCCGCCGACGGTCGGCACGCCGACGCAATTCCCGTAGCCCCCGATCCCGGCGACCACGCCCGCGATCAGGTGGCGCATCCTGGGATGGTCCGGCCGGCCGAATCGCAAGGCATTGAGGTTCGCGACGGGGCGCGCGCCCATCGTGAAGACGTCGCGCAAGATGCCGCCGACCCCGGTCGCCGCGCCCTGATAGGGCTCGATATAGGAGGGGTGGTTGTGGCTCTCCATCTTGAAGATCGCGGCTTGTCCGTCGCCGATGTCGATCACGCCGGCATTTTCGCCGGGCCCGCAAATCACCCAGGGCGCGGTGGTGGGCAGCTTCTTCAGATGCACGCGCGACGATTTGTAGGAGCAATGCTCCGACCACATCACCGAGAAGATGCCGAGCTCGGTGAGGTTGGGCGTTCGGCCCATCGCATGGAGCACGCGCTCATATTCCTCCGGCGAGAGGCCGTGCTCGGCGACGATAATGGGGGTAATCTCGGATTCAGCCATGGCCGAGCCGATAGCGGCGCGCCGCCCGCTCGCCTAGGCCATGATCGTTTCAGGCTGAATCAGCCTGAATCGTGAATCATGGTCCCGATATATGAGCCTCCCGGCAAGAAGCCTTTTATCCGGCGCGGCGCTTCGGGCGGGCGGCCCGCTTGGCCTGCGCCGCGCGCATCGCCGCCAGCCTCGCCTCGATCGTCTCCTGCCGGCGCAATGCGTCGATCTCGGCTTCCTTGTCGTCGGCCTGGCCCGCTCCGCTGCCGCCGACGCCGGCCATCACCCGGTCGAACGTCTCCTGGGCGCGGTCGACCTTGCGCCGGAGCGCCTGGTCGCGGCGCGCCGGCCCGTCGCCGCTTAGCGCATTGTCCGGCCGGGCCGCCTCGAACGCGGCCAGCGCCTGCTCCATCTGCGCCTTGCGCTGGGCCAGCGCCGCGGCGCATTGATCGAGGCGCACCGCCTGTTCGGCGGCATCGGCCTGGACGCGGTCGAGCCGCGCCAGCTCGGCCTCGAGATCGAGCAGCCGGGACAAGGCCGCCTCGGCGAGGTCGTCGCGGCCCTTGCCGAGCGAGAAGCGCGCCTTTTCATTGAGATCGCCGATCCGCTCGCGGGCCAGAAGCTGCTGCCTTTTTGCCTGGGCGATGCGGGCGGCGATGCCCTCCTGCTCGGTGCGGACATCGTCCTGCGCGCTGGCGACCTGGCGGACAGTCTCGCGCATCACGCTGGCGCCGCTGGCGCGCTCGAGCGCGTCGATGGCGTCTTCCGCGCTCGCCGAGAGCACGCGCCGCACGCGAAGAAAAATGGGTTCGGACAATTTCATACCCTCCCGGCCAGTCGACGCTTCGCGCGCCCTTTCGAGCCCGGCAATAGCGCAACCCTTTTAAGGCTCGGTAAAGCCGGCGGCCGTTCGAGCTCCCAAAAAGGAAAAGGCCGGCCCGGAGGTCCGGACCGGCCTTTTCGCCGAATCGCCGTCGCGGCTCAGGTGTGGCAGGATTTGCCGTTGATGGTCACGGTATCGCCACTGCCGCTCACCGACATGCCTTCGCCCGCATAAGGCTGATCGGGGCCCGGCGCGACCGCGCGAACCGGGGCCGCCTGGCGGTTGCCGCGGCGGATCGTGGCGCTGTTGTCGCTGTAGAAATCGACATAGAAGAGGCTGTTGTCGCTGCAGCGATAGGCCTTGCTGGCCGTCTGCGACGGCGGCGGCGGCCCCTTTAGCGGCGGCGGGGGATTGCGGTCGACCTTGGAGTCGACGATTTCCGGCTGGTTGTTGCAACCGGCGAGAGCGAGAAGGGCCGCGCTGGCCGCAGCGGCAATGAGGGGGCGGTTCTGCATGTAGGTTACTTCGCGGGCGCAGCATATCCCGTCAAGATCGAAAATTGCGGCGCGTGCCATTGCGGGCAACCGCCGGGGACCCGATTCCGCCCCGGTTCGACAAAGACGGGCGGGCGGGCTAGACTAGCGAAGGTCGAGCAGCGAGAGGATTTCACGATCAATGCAGCGGGTTCGGATCGGGCTCACCGGCCTCGCCTTCGTCTTCCTGGCGGTGCTGCTGGCCGCGATCTTCACCGGCCAGAGCCGCAACGAGACGCCGATCACGCCCAATTCCGTCGCCCCGCCGGGACCCGGCATTGCCGCCCAGCAGGCCCCGCCGCCCCAGGCGCAGGATCCGCCCGAAGAGCCGCTAGCCGCGCTCGGCCTCACTCCGAGCAACACCAATGCCGCGCCGCCGCCCGCGGCCGCGCCGCCGGCCGCCCGCAGATGAACGCGCTCCTCCGCCCCATGTGCACCGACTTATCCACAGGATGTAAGCCGCCCAAGAGATGCCCAGAAATGCAACAAAACAAGAACAGTTCCACTAGGGCGGCAGTAGTTCCCCTCAAATCCCATTAAAACCCTTCCCATCCCATGCCGTCCTTGTTATCCACGTCCGACAATAAGGGGCGATTCCTGTTGAGCCGCGCGAGCGGCGCGAGCCGCATTGTTCGCAATGTGCCCGCAAACAGGGGGGTCTCGGTCTGGAGCGGACTGAGCGCGTGGAAACGGAGATTTTTCAAGGCAATGCACTGAACGGGGTCGACGCGAAGGCGCGCCTGTCGGTGCCGGTCTTCGTCCGCTCCGTGCTCGACCGCAGCTCCGATTCGCGCACCATCTTCATCGGCAAGCACGAGCGCGCGGATTGCCTCACGCTCTACGGTCATGCCTATTCCGAATATCTGATCGGCGAGACCGAGCGCCGCCGCCGGCTCGAAGAGGAGAAGGGCTCCGCCGCGGCCGCCCTCGACGAGCAGAGCCGGGGCCTGTTCGGCATGACCGAGAAGGTCGGCTACGATAGCGGCGGCCGGATCGTGCTGCCGCCGATGCTGCGCAGCCTCGCCGGAATCGGCGACCTCGCTCTGTTCGTCGGCCAGGGGCGGTTCGTCGAGCTGTGGAATCCGGCGACCGCGATCGAGACCGGCAGCGCCGTACTCAAGCAGATCGCCGCTTTCTATCTCGAGCAGCGGGGGGCGAAGCCATGAACGCCGCCGCCTCCGCCGCCGATCCCCACGTCCCCGTCCTCCTCGAGGCCGTCGTCGACGCGCTCGCCCCCGCCCCCGGCGAGACCCATGTCGATGGCACGTTCGGGGCGGGCGGATATTCCAGGGCTATCCTGGCTCAAGGAGCGGCCCGCGTCTTCGCTTTCGATCGCGATCCCGAGGCGATCCAGTATGGCGAAGCGCTGGCCGCATCGAGCGGGGGGCGCCTGACGCTAGTGCCGGATCGCTTTTCCCGGATGCGTCAGGCGCTTGCCCTGCGCGGCGTCGATGCCGTCGACGGCGTCGCGCTCGATATCGGCGTCTCCTCGATGCAATTGGACCGGGCCGAGCGCGGCTTCTCCTTCCAGGGCGACGGGCCCCTGGACATGCGCATGGCGAAGGAGGGGCAGAGCGCCGCCGACTTCCTCAACGGCGCCGACGAGGCCGAGATCGCCGACGTGCTGTTCCATTATGGCGAGGAGCCCAAGGCGCGGCGCGTCGCCCGCGCGATCGTCGCGGCGCGGCCGATCGAGCGGACCGGGCAGCTGGCGGACGTGGTCCGCAAGGCGCTCGGCCACCACAAGGGCATGAAGAAGGATCCGGCGACGCGCACCTTCCAGGCGATCCGCATTCACGTGAACGAGGAATTGGCCGAGCTCGAGGGCGGGCTGGCGGCCGCCGAGCAGGTGCTCCTTCCCGGTGGCCGCCTTGCCGTGGTCACCTTTCACAGCCTCGAGGACCGGATCGTGAAACGCTTCCTTAAGGCGCGCAGCGGCAATCTGCCTTCGGGCTCGCGTCACCGGCCGGCGGCGAACGAGGCCGGCGCGCCTGCGCCGACGTTCGAACATGTCGGCAAGCCGGTCCGCGCCGGCGCCGCCGAGATTCACGCCAATCCGCGCGCCCGCTCGGCGACCTTGCGCGCCGCGCGCCGCACCGGGGCCCCGTCCTGGGCCGACACGAAGGAAGGAGCATCGCGATGATGGCCAGGGGATTCAGGCCGGTCGGATGGGTCGCCGCCTTGGGCGTCGCGGCCTTGGGCTGCTACATGCTGTCGCTGCGGGTCGCCTCCGAGCGGGCGGACCTCGCCCGCCTCGACCGCAAGATCATCGCCGCCCAGCAGAACATCCGTACCCTGCAGACCGAGGTCGGCACGCGCAGCCGCATCCCGCAGCTCGAGGATTGGAACGAGGAAGTGCTGGCGCTTTCCGCGCCCGCCGCCGGCCAGTTCATCGAAAGCAATGTCAGCCTCGCCCGCTTCGACATGCGCGCGCCGCCTGCCCCGCTCGACGCGCCGGCCGAGGTCCGCCTCGCTTCCGCCGAGGCCGCGCCGCCGGCCGCGCAATCGGCGACGCCGGCGCCGCGGCGCGCGATCGCCGCGCCCGCCGCCGCGCAGCCGCAGGTCCGCCGCGCCAGCCTCGAGGTCGGCGCCGAACCGCCCGCTCCGAAACCGGGCGCGACCCGCGCCGCGCCGCCGCGCGACCGCGGCCGCCCGGGGCCCGCGCCGATCCGCGCCGCCACCGCGCCCGCAAGCAGCCGCCCGGCCACGACGCCGACCCGGACGGCGTCGCGCGAGGAGCGCAACCGCCTGACCCCCGGGCCCGCCCGAACGGCGCCGCGCGAGGAGCGCCGCCGCCCCGCCGCGACCACTGCCCCGGTCCGGACCGCCGCCGCTTTGCCGTCGCGCGCCCGTCCCGCCGCCGCCACATCGGCCGCCCGCGCCGCCACATCGCCGGCCCGCCAGACGCGCGGCGAACGCCAGCGGGGAACGCGGGACTGATGGCCACGCTTGCCGCTCATATCGATCGGCCAAGCGCGCCCGCCGAGCAGCCCCATGGCCTCGGCCTGACCTATCACCGGCTGATGCTGGTGATGCTCCTGTTCGTCGGCGTCACCATGGTCATCGTCGGCCGCCTCGCCATGCTGCAATTGTTCACCGACCGCGCCCATGCCGCGCAGAGCGCCAATCCGCTGCTGCCGCCGCGCGGAGACATCGTCGACCGCAACGGCGTTCCGCTCGCCCGCACCATCGAGGCCTGGTCGATCGGGGCGCGGCCGCGCGAGATCATCGGCGACCGGCGCGATCTCGCCCGCCGGCTGCACGAACTGATCCCCGAGCGCAGCGCCGCCCAGTTCCTGACCCTGCTCAACGATTCGCGGGCCTTCGTCTACCTCACCCGGCCGGCCTCGCCCGAGCTGGTGACCGCGGTCAACGGCCTGGGCGAGCCCGGAATCGTCTTCAGCCGCGAGCCCGAGCGGCTCTATCCGCAGACCGCTCTGGCCGGCCACGTCATCGGCTGGACCGACACCGGCGGCCGCGGCATCGGCGGCATGGAGAAGGCGCTGCAGGCGCGCCTGACCGACCCCGCCCATCGCGGCGAGCCGGTCGCCCTGTCGATCGACAGCCGAGTCCAGGCCGTGATGGAATCGGAGCTGTCGACGGCGGTGACCTCGATGAACGCCGAAGGCGGGACGGGCATCGTCCTCGACGTCCAGACCGGCGAAGTGATCGCCATGGCCTCGGCGCCGACCTTCAACCCCAACGATGCCGGCCGCTACGGCGGCGACGCCCTGCTCAACCGCGCGACGGTGAGCGTCTACGAGCTCGGCTCGACGTTCAAGCCGATCACCGTCGCGGCGGCGATCGAGGCGGGCGTGATCACCTCGATGCGCCAGCGCTGGGACGCATCGGCGCCGATCCCGATCGGCCGCTTCCGGATCAGCGACGGCAGCCACGCCCTCAGCCGGCCGCTCAACACGCCCGAGCTGATCGTCCACTCCTCGAACATCGCCACCGCGCGCATCGCCGACGCGATGGGGCCGCAACGGATGGAGGCCGCTTTCCGGGCGCTGGGCTTCAACGCCATGGTGCCGGTCGAGCTGGGCGAGCGCGGCCGCACCCTGTGGCCGCGCGACTGGGGCCGGGCGACGGTGATGACCTCGGGCTTCGGCCACGGCATCGCGGTGACGCCGCTCCACCTCGCCATCGCTTATGCGACCCTGGTCAATGGCGGCATCTACCGGCCGGCGACTATGATGCGGGTCGCTCCGGGCCAGGCGGCGCGGGGCCGCCGCGTCTATTCGGAGGCAACCAGCTACCGCCTGCGCCAGTTGCTGCGGTTGGTGGTCACGCGCGGCACCGGGCGCAATGCCGAGGCGCCGGGCTTCCGCGTCGGCGGCAAGACCGGCACCGCCGAGAAAGTCTCCAATGCGGGTGGATATAATCGCAGCGTCAACGTTTCCACCTTCGCGGCCGTCTTCCCAATGGACGCGCCGCGCTATGTGGTGCTGGTGATGATCGACGCTCCCCGCGGAACCGCCGCCAATTCCGGCGTGACCACCGCCGCCTGGACGGCGGCGCCGGTGGTGTCGCGGGTGATCTCGCGCACCGGTCCGCTGCTCGGCGTCATTCCCGATCTCAATCGAGACATCCCCACGTCCGAACTCATGCCGCCGGTCGCCACAGCCGCCGCGGGGCACTGATGAACCTGGGCGCGCTGACCGGAAGCGGCGAAACCGCCCCCGTCACCGGTTTCGCGATCGATCACCGCAAGGTCGCGCCGGGCACCGTCTTCGGCGCCTTCCGGGGCGACAGGTTCAACGGCGAGGATTTCATTCCAGACGCGGTCTCATCGGGCGCCGTCGCGATCGTGTCGCGGCCCGAAACGCCGGTCGAGGGCGCCGTCCACATCCCCGACCCCGAACCGCGCCGCCGGTTCGCCCATCTCGCCGCCAAATTCTTCGCGCCCTTCCCCGACATCGTCATCGCGGTCACCGGCACCAACGGCAAGACCTCGACCGTGGAGCTTTGCCGGCAGCTCTGGCGGATGGCCGGCCACCCGTCGGCGAGCATCGGCACTTTGGGCGTCACCACCTCCGACGATCAGGTGACGACCGGCCTCACCACGCCCGACATCGTCACCTTTCTCTCCAACATGGCCGGGCTCGAGCGGATGGGGATCACCCATGCCGCTTTCGAGGCGTCGAGCCACGGTTTGGCGCAACATCGCACCGAAGGGCTGCCGGTGCAGGCGGCGGCCTTCACCAATTTCAGCCGCGACCACCTCGACTATCACGGCACCATGCATGCCTATTTCGAGGCCAAGATGCGTCTGTTCGAAGAGGTGCTGGCGCCCGGCGCGAAAGCGGTGGTCTGGGCCGACGATCCGCGCTCGGACGAAGTGATCGCGCGCTGCCGGGCGCGCGGGCTCGAAGTGCTGAGCGTCGGCGCCAAGGGCGAGACCCTGAGGCTCGCCGCGCGCGAGCCGACCCAGCTCGGGCAGAAGCTGACCATCGAGGTCGAGGGAACGACGCAGGTCGTCAACCTCGCCCTGATCGGCGCCTATCAGGCGGCCAACGCGCTGACCGCGGCCGCCCTCGTCGTCGCCACGGGCGCCGGCCTGAAGGCGACGCTCGCCAATCTCGCCCGGGTCCATCCGGTGCGCGGGCGGCTCGAGCGCGCGGTGATCACGCCCGCCGGCGCGCCCGTCTATGTCGATTATGCGCACACGCCCGACGCGATCGTCGCGGCGGTCGAGGCGCTGCGCCCGCATGCGAGGGACCGGCTGATCATCGTCTTCGGCGCCGGCGGGGACCGCGATCAGGGCAAGCGCGCCGAGATGGGCGAAGCGGCGGCGCGGCTCGCCGACAAGGTGATCGTCACCGACGACAATCCCCGCGGCGAGGATCCGGCCGCGATCCGCCGCGCCGTCCTCGCCGGCGCGCCGGCCGCGACCGAGATAGGCGGCCGCCGCGAGGCGATCCGCGCGGCGATCGCGCAGGCCGGCCCCGGCGACATCGTCCTCCTCGCCGGCAAAGGCCACGAGCAGGGCCAGACGGTGGGCGACAAGATCCTGCCCTTCGACGACGTCACCGTGGCCCGCGAGGAAGCGGCGTCATGATGCAAGTTCCCCACAGCATCCGTTCGTCCCGAGCGAAGTCGAGGGGCGCCGGCACCGAATCATCACAAGCGCCCCTCGACTACGCTCGGGACGAGCGAGTTGGGGGTTTGGCATGAGCCCCTTGTGGACAGCCTGCGAGATCGCCGAAGCCACGGGCGGCACCGTACAGGGCGATTTCGACGCCGCAGGAGCCGCGTTCGATTCTCGCGAGGTGGGCCCGGGCGATCTCTTCATCGCGCTGAAGGGCGAGGCCACGGACGGCCACAAATTCGTCGACCAGGCCTTCGCGCAAGGCGCCGCCGGCGCCCTGGTCTCCCAGGAGATCGCGCACCCGCATGTCCGCGTCGCCGACACCGCCATCGCGCTCAACAACCTCGCCTGGGCGTCGCGCGAGCGCAGCGGCGCCAGGATCGTCGGCGTCACCGGCTCGGCCGGCAAGACCGGCACCAAGGAGGCCCTGTTCGCCGCGCTCGACCGTGCCGCGCCCGGCCGCGCCCACCGCTCGGTGAAAAGCTACAACAACCATGTCGGCGTCCCGTTGAGCCTGGTCCGCATGCCGCGCGCCGCCCTTCACGGCGTGTTCGAAATGGGCATGAACCATGCGGGCGAGCTCGCCGCTCTGGCGCGGATCGTGCGGCCCCACGTCGCCATCGTCACCACGATCGCGCCCGCGCACCGCGAGTTTTTCGCCAGCGACGCCGACATCGCCGATGCCAAGGCCGAGATATTTCAGGGGCTGGAGCCCGAGGGCACCGCGATCATCCCCTATGACAGCCCGCACCGCGACCGGCTGATCGCGGCGGCGCGGCCATGCGCGGCCCGCATCCTCACCTTCGGCCTCGGCGAAGGCGCGGACGTGCGCGCCTCCTACGTGATCCGCGGGCCGCGCGGCGGCTCGATGGTCACCGCCTGCCTGCCCGGCGCGCAATTGAGCTTCACCCTGAGCCAGGCCGGCGAGCATTGGGTGGCCAATGCGCTGGCGGTGCTGGCGGCCGTCGAGGCGGTGGGCGGCGACCTCGCTCAGGCCGGGCTGGCGCTTGCCGAACTGGGCGGGCTCAAGGGCCGCGGCGAGCGCCATCTGGTCGCGGTGGAAGGCGGGGCGGCCCTGCTGATCGACGAAAGCTACAATGCCAATCCGGCGTCGATGGCGGCGACGCTCAAGGTGCTCGGCGAGGAGAAGATCGCCGGCCGCCGCATCGCCATATTGGGATCGATGCGCGAGCTCGGCGCCGACAGCGACGATTATCACGCCGCGCTCGCCGACCGGCTCGAACAGGCGCATGTCGATTATGCGATCCTCGTCGGAAGCGAGATGGAGGCGCTGGCAAAGGCCCTTGGCGGCCAGGTCAAAATGGCGCATGTGGCCGACGCGGCGGCCGCCCTGCCGCTCGCTCGGGCGGCGATCGGGCCGGGCGACGCCTTGCTGGTCAAGGGCTCCAACGCGATCGGACTCGCGGCGCTCGTCGAGGCGCTGGCGGGCGGGAAAGACTGATGTTTCTTTGGATCGCAGAGCAGCTTGGCTATCCGGGGGTGTTCAACCTCTTCAGCTACATCACCTTCCGCGCGGGCGCGGCGACGGCGACCGCGCTGCTGATCGGCCTGATCATCGGCCCCAAGTTCATCGGCTGGCTCCGCGTCCGCCAGGGCAAGGGCCAGCCGATCCGCGACGACGGCCCCCTGTCGCACCTCGCCAAGCGCGGCACGCCGACCATGGGAGGGCTGATGATACTGACCTCGCTGACCGTCGCCATGTTCCTGTGGATGGATTTCTCCAACCGCTACCTTTGGGCGTGCATGCTGATCACGGTCGGCTTCGGCCTGATCGGCTTCCTCGACGATTACGACAAGATCAAGAAGAAGAGCCACAAGGGCATTTCGGGGCGGATGCGGCTGGTCGCCGAGTTCGCCGTCGCCGGCATCGGCTGCTGGATCATCCTGCAGGGCGCCGGAACCGAGCTCTACATCCCCTTCTATAACGGGCCGGTGGTCGATCTCGGCCCCTTCTACATCGTCTTCGCCGCCTTCGTCGTGGTCGCGTTCGGCAATGCGGTGAACCTGACCGACGGGCTCGACGGGCTCGCGACCATGCCGGTGATCATCGCCAGCCTGGCCTTCATCGTCATCACCTATCTGGTCGGCAGCTCGAAGTTCGCGATCTATCTCGGCATCCCTTATGTGGATGGCACCGCGCATCTCACAATATTGTGCGGCGCGATCATCGGCGCCGGCCTCGCTTTCCTGTGGTTCAACGCGCCGCCGGCCGCGGTCTTCATGGGCGATACCGGCAGCCTTGCTCTGGGTGGCGCGCTCGGCGCGATCGCGGTCTCGACCCACCACGAGATCGTGCTCGGCATCGTCGGCGGTCTGTTCGTGGTCGAGATAATGAGCGTGATCATCCAGGTGCTGGTCTACAAGCGCACCGGCAAGCGCGTCTTCAGGATGGCGCCGATCCACCACCATTTCGAGCAGCTCGGCTGGTCCGAGCCGACCGTGGTGATCCGCTTCTGGATCATCGCCTTCGTGCTGGCTCTGGCCGGCCTTTCGACACTGAAGCTGCGGTGACGGCGATGCGGGCACCGCCATCACCGCATCCCTGCGAAAGCAGGGATCCAGGCAAAGGGCCCATTCTGGGCTCCTGCCTGCGGAGGGGCACGGCTGCATCATGATCGCGAGCCCGGCCTTTCGCGGCAAGCGCTACGCGGTGCTGGGGCTGGCGCGTTCCGGGCTGGCGACGGTCGAGGCTTTGGTCATGAGCGGCGCCGAGGTGACGGCCTGGGACAATCGGGAAGAAGCCAGGGAGACCGCTCTGGCACTGTTCCCCGGCGAAGGCCGGGGCCCAGATACGGACTCAGTACTGGACCCCGGCCTTCGCCGGGGAACTTCTGGCATTGCCGATCCTATGGAAATCGACCTTGCGGGCTACGACGCAATCGTAGTCTCCCCCGGCGTGCCGCTCAACACCCACCCGATCGCCGCCAAGGCGCGCGAAGCGGGCGTGCCCGTGATCGGCGACATCGAATTGTTCGCCCAGGCGCGCCCGTCGCTGCCCCCGCACAAGGTCGTCGGCATAACCGGCACCAACGGCAAATCGACCACCACCGCTTTGGTCCACCACATCCTCAAGACCGCCGGCGTACCGGCCGCGATGGGCGGCAATATCGGCCTTCCGATCCTGGCCCAGGATCCGCTCCCCGAAGGCGGCGTCTACGTGCTGGAGCTCTCCAGCTACCAGATCGACCTGACCTTCAGCCTCGATTGCGACGTTGCCGTGCTCACCAACATCACGCCGGACCATCTGGATCGGTACGAGAGCTTCGAGGCTTATCGGGACTCCAAGATTCGACTGTTCAGAATGCAGTCGAGCTTTGGTTCGGCAGTGTATGACTTCAACAGCCCGGACTCGCCACTGATTGAGATGGCGCATCCAGCGGGCAAGGAGGAGTGGTTCAATCTTGAGGATGCGGGCCGGTATGGCGATCAGCGCCAATGGCCCGCTCTTCAGGGGCCCCACAACCTTCAAAACGCTGCCGCCGCCGTCGAGACCTGCCGACTGCTTGGCCTCACAAACGAGCGGATCAGGAAAGGCCTGTGCACCTATCCCGGCCTCCCCCACCGGATGGAGCGGATCGCCGAGAAGAACGGCATCCTTTTCGTCAACGACAGCAAGGCGACCAACCCCGAGTCCACCGCCCCCGCGCTCGCCGCTTACCCGTATATCCACTGGATTGTCGGCGGGCGCGCCAAGAGCGACGGCCTTGGGCCCTGCGCGGACCAGCTCGGCCATGTCCGCGCCGCTTATACGATCGGCGAATCCGGGCCGATGTTCGCGCGCTTGCTGGGCGGCAAGGTGCCCGTCACCGAGTGTGGAATGCTGATGAAGGCGGTGAATGACGCGGCGGATGCGGCGACGCGGGGCGAGGTCGTCCTGCTCTCGCCGGCCTGCGCATCGTTCGACCAGTTCCGGGACTATGAGGCGCGGGGCGATGCCTTCCGCGCCATGGTGAGGGCATTGCCATGAGCCTGACGGCGAGAATGAAGACGGAGCCCGAGCCCGAGCGCCGGTCGAAGGCGCCCCGCTACGGCCGTTCCGACACGCGGTCCATCGCAAAATGGTTCTGGGAGATCGACAAGGTCCTGGTGATCCTGGTCGCGGTGCTGATCGTGATCGGGCTGATCGCGGTCGCCGCCGCCTCCCCCGCGGCCGGCCAGCGCCTTTCGGGCGAAGGTTCGAGCGTGCAGCCGCTTTATTATTTCTACCGCCAGCTGATCTGGATCGCGCTTGCGATTCCAGTGATGGTCGTGGTCTCGATGCTGCCAAAGGCGCGGGCGCGACGGCTCTGCCTGCTCGGCGCGGTGGTCTTCACCGGCCTCCTCTTCCTGGTCCCGGTGGTCGGCACGGAGATCAATGGCGCGCAGCGCTGGATCGGCTCCGGCTTCGCGAGGATGCAGCCGTCGGAATTCCTCAAGCCCTTGTTCATCGTCACCATCGCCTGGCTGCTCTCGCTCAAGGAGAAGGACCGCTCGCTCCCAGTCGTGCCGCTGACCGCGGTGCTGACCGGAATCATCGCCCTCCTGCTCATGCGCCAGCCCAATTTCGGGGAGACGATCATCTTCGTCGCCGCCTGGGTGCTGCTCCTGGCCCTGTCGGGCGCGTCGATGCGCATCCTCTACCTCCTGGCCGCCGGCGCGGTGGCCGCCGTGGTGCTCGCCTATCTCTTCTATCCGGTCGCGACCCAGCGGATCGACGGCTTCCTCTTCTCGCAGGGCGACACCTATCAGGTCGAATCGGCGATGCGGACTCTGACCGCTGGCGGCCTGTTCGGGCTGGGGCCCGGCGCTGGCTTGCGCAAATTCTCGCTGCCCGAGCCGCACACCGATTATATCTTCTCGGTGATCGGCGAGGAGTTCGGGATCATCGCCTGCCTCGCCATCGCCATCCTCTACATGACGATCGTGGTGCGCGTGCTGGTCCGGCTCCTGAACGAGGAGGACAAGTTCCTCGTCCTCGCCGGCGCGGGCCTCGTCTGCCAGTTCGGGCTGCAGGCGATCATCAACATGGCGGTCAACGTCCATATCGCCCCGTCCAAGGGCATGACCCTGCCTTTCATCTCCTACGGCGGTTCCTCGATGATCGCGCTCGCCATGGGCTTCGGCCTGCTGCTCGCCTTCACCCGCCGCAACCCGCACCTCCACAGCGCGCCCTACAAGGTGACGCGGCGGGGAATCTCGCGATGATGCCGGTCATTCCCCTGGAAAACCCTTCTCCCTTGAGGCGAGAAGGATACGTAGCCTTGGCGACGAAGGAGCCTAGGCGGAGTTGGATGAGGGTGACAGCGCCTGCGAATTCTCTCGGCCGCCCCTCCCCTCACCCTCCCACCGCTACGCGGCGGGCCCCTCCCTCTCCCCAAATGGGAGAGGGATTATGATGTCGCGCCACTACGTCCTTGCGGCCGGCGGGACCGGGGGGCATATGATCCCCGCACACGCGCTCGCCGAGGAATTGCTGGCGCGCGGGCACAGGGTGGCGCTGATCACCGACGATCGCGGCGCGCGCATCCCCGGCCTGTTCGACAATGTCCAGGTCCATGTCCTTCCCGCCGGGCGGCTCGCCGGTGGCCCGGTCGGCTGGTTCCGGGCGATGAAGGCGATCGCCATCGGCCGGGCGATGGCGCTCCGGCTCTACGAGACCTTCCTGCCAAGCGCGGTGATCGGCTTCGGCGGCTATCCGGCCCTGCCCGCCTTGCTCGCCGCGCGGCGCGACCGCATCCCGACCCTGATCCACGAGCAGAATGCCGTGCTCGGCCGGGTCAACCGGCTGATGGCGGGCAAGGTCGACGCGATCGCCACCGCCTACCGGAAGGTCGAGCGGCTGTCGGGCAAGGCCGAGGCCAAGGTCCAGCTGGTCGGCAACCCGGTCCGCGACGAGATCGTGGCGCTGCGCGACCAGCCCTTTCCGGCGCTGACCGAAGACGGCATCTTCCGCCTGCTCGTCACCGGCGGCAGCCAGGGCGCCGCTATCCTCTCCGAGGTGGTACCCGAGGGGCTCGCTCTGCTCCCCGAGCATTTCCGCCGCCGCCTGCAGGTCACCCAGCAATGCCGCGACGAGGATATCGAGCGGGTCCGCGCCCGCTATGCCGAGCTCGGCATCCCCGCCGACCTTGCCACCTATCTCCCCGATCTGCCCGAGCGGCTCGGCTGGGCGCATCTCGTCATCGGCCGCGCCGGCGCCTCCACCATCGCCGAGCTGACCGCCGCCGGCCGCCCCGCAATATTGGTGCCGCTGCCCGGCGCCACCGACGATCATCAGACCTTCAACGCCAGGGAGATGGCCAAGGCGGGCGGCGCGCGGATGATCGCCCAGCCCGGATTCACCCCCGTTGAGCTCGCCAAGCAGATGCAGAAGCTCGGCCTCGAGCCCGCCGCGCTCGCCAAGGCGGCCGAGCGCGCGAAGAGCGCCGGGCGGCCAGCAGCGGCGAGGGACCTGGCCGACCTCGTCGAGCGCATTGGCCGCGATCCGGGCGCCGACCCCCAATTCGTGCGCGATGCTGTGCTGCGGCCGATGCCGGGGACGGTGCCGGCATGAAGGTCGCGGGGATCGACATCGGCACCATCCATTTCGTCGGCATCGGCGGCATCGGCATGTCGGGCATCGCCGAGGTGATGAAGATATTGGGCCACGAGGTGCAGGGCTCCGACGTCGCCGAATCCCCCGTGGTCGAGAGCCTGCGCCGCAAGGGCATCCCGGTCGCGATCGGCCACAGCCCCGACAATCTCGGCGACGCCGCCGTGGTGGTGACCTCGACCGCGATCCGGCGCGGCAATGTCGAGGTCGAAGCCGCCTACGAGCGCCGCATCCCCGTGGTGAAGCGCGCCGAGATGCTCGCCGAGCTGATGCGCCTCAAGCTCAACGTCGCGGTGGCGGGGACGCACGGCAAGACCACCACCACGTCGATGATCGCGGCGATGCTCGACGCCGGCGGCATCGATCCGACCGTGATCAACGGCGGCATCATCAACGCCTACGGCTCCAATGCCCGGCTCGGCAGCTCGGACTGGATGGTGGTCGAGGCCGACGAGAGCGACGGCTCCTTCCTCCGGCTCGACGGCACGATCGCGGTGGTGACCAACATCGATCCCGAGCATCTCGAACATTATGGCGGCTTCGAGCAGGTCAAGGACGCCTTCGTCGAGTTCGTCGAGAACGTCCCCTTCTACGGCGCCGCCCTGCTCTGCGTCGACCATGCCGAGGTGCAGTCGATCATCCCGCGGCTGCGCGACCGCCGCATCGTCACCTACGGCTTCGCCGCCCATGCCGACATCAGGGGCGACAATGTCGTGCCGGTGCCGGGCGGCAATACATTCGACGTCTCGATCCGCGACCGCCATGGCGAGGTCCGCACTATCCAGGGCATCGCGCTGCCCATGTCCGGCCGGCACAACGTCCAGAACGCGCTTGCGGCGGTCGGCGTGGCGGCGGAGATGGGCATTGCCGACGAGGTCATCCAGCGCGGCTTCGCCACCTTCGACGGCGTCAAGCGCCGCTTCAGCCGCGTCGGCGAGGTCGACGGCATCACCATCATCGACGATTACGGCCACCATCCGGTCGAGATCGCCGCGGTGCTCTCGGCCGCAAGAGAGGGCGCCCAAGGCCGCGTGATCGCTGTCGTCCAGCCGCACCGCTACACCAGGCTTCACGATCTGATGGCCGAATTCCAGACGGCGTTCAACGATGCCGACATCGTGCTGGTCGCGCCGGTCTATGCGGCGGGCGAGGAGCCGATCGAAGGCGTCAGCCACGCGGCCCTGGTCGAGGGACTGAAGCAGCGCGGCCACTCGGGCGCCCATGCCGCGGCGGACGCTGACGACGTGGCCCGGCAACTGGCCGGGCTCGCGGCTCCCGGAGACATGATCATCTTTCTGGGCGCCGGCGACATCACCAAATGGGCCGCCGGCTTCGCCGAAGGCCTCAAGGCGAGGCGGGCGAAATGACCGGCGCCGCGACCCTCGCCAAGGTGGCGGGCAGGCTCACCGCCGATGCGCCGCTGGCGCCGCTCGTCTGGTTCAAGGCGGGGGGCAGGGCCGACTGGCTGTTCGAGCCCAGGGACGTCGAGGATCTGCAGGGCTTCCTGCGGGAGCTCGATCCCGAGGTGCCGGTGATGGCGCTGGGTCTCGGCTCCAACCTCATCGTGCGCGACGGCGGCGTGGCCGGCGTGGTGGTGCGGCTCGGCAAGGCATTCGCCGGGATCGAGCGGCTGGACGGCGACCGGCTGGGCTGCGGCGGAGGCGCATCGGGCATATTGGTCTCCTCCAAGGCGCGCGACGCAGGCTTGGCCGGGCTTGAATTCCTGCGCGGCATCCCGGGCACGGTCGGCGGCTTCGTCAGGATGAACGGCGGCGCCTATGGCCGCGAGGTCGCCGACATCTTGGTCGAGGCGAAGCTGGTGCTTCGGAGCGGCGAGCTCGCGACCTGGCGGCTGGAGCGCTTCGGCTACACCTATCGGCACAGCGAGGTGCCCGAGGGCGCCGTCGTGGTCGAAGCCCTGTTCGAAGGCGTGCCCGGCGATTGCAAAGTGATCGGCGCCGAGATGGACCGGATCGCCGCCGAGCGCGAAGCTTCGCAGCCCCTGCGCTCGCGCACCGGCGGCTCGACCTTCAAGAACCCGCCGGGGACCAAGGCCTGGCGGCTGATCGACGCCGCCGGCTGCCGCGGCCTCAGGATCGGCGACGCCCAGGTGTCCGAGAAGCACTGCAACTTCCTGCTCAATCTCGGCGGCGCGCGCGCGGCGGAGATCGAGGCGCTCGGCGAAGAGGTGCGGCGCCGGGTGAAGGCCGACAGCGGCGTGGAGCTGGAGTGGGAAATCCAGCGTGTGGGGGTGGAGAAGTGAGACCCCTCCCCTTTTCGTCATTCCAGCGAAAGCTGGAATCCCCCTGCCTTTGCAGCGGCCGGGAAAGAAGAAGCGAGATTCCAGCTTTCGCTGGAATGACGGAGTGTGGCCGATGACCCCCCTCCACGTCGCGGTCCTCATGGGCGGCTGGTCGGCCGAGCGCGAGGTGTCTCTGACCTCGGGCGCCGGCGTCGCCGAGGCGCTGGAGGGCCGCGGCCATCGCGTCACCCGGATCGACATGGGCCGCGACGTCGCCCAACGGCTGCTCGAGGCCGCGCCCGACGTCGTCTTCAACGCCCTGCACGGCACGCCCGGCGAGGACGGGACGGTGCAGGGCATGATGGACCTGATGGGCCTCAAATACACCCATAGCGGCCTCGAGACCTCGGTCATCGCGATCGACAAGGAGCTGACCAAGAAGGTGCTCGTCCCGGCCGGAATCCGCATGCCGGAGGGGAGGATCGTCGAGAGCGAGAGCCTCTATGCGAACGATCCCTTGCCCCGGCCCTATGTGCTGAAGCCGGTCAACGAGGGCTCCTCGGTCGGCGTCGCCATCATCAAGGCGGGCGGCAATCACGGCGATCCGATCGGGCGCGACGTCACGGGGCCGTGGCAGGTCTTCGCGCGGCTCCTCGCCGAGCCCTTCGTTCGCGGCCGCGAGCTCACCGTCGCGGTGCTGAACGGCGAGGCTCTGGCGGTGACCGAGCTCCTGCCCAAATCGGACTTCTACGATTTCGACGCCAAATATACCGACGGCATGACCGAGCATGTCTGCCCGGCCGCAATCCCCGAGGAGATCAGGGCGGCGGCGATGAAGATGGCGGCGGACGCGCATCGCATCCTCGGCTGCAAGGGCGCCTCGCGCTCCGATTTCCGCTGGGACGACGAGAAAGGCGAGGCGGGGCTCTACCTCCTCGAAGTGAACACCCAGCCCGGCATGACCCCGCTTTCCCTGGTGCCCGAGCAGGCGCGGTTCCGGGGCGTGGATTATGCCGATCTGGTCGAGCGGCTCGTGGAGGCGGCGTTATGAGTGCGAGGATGGCGAAAGCAGGCGCGGGCCGCGCGGCCCCGGCGCGTTCGAAGGCGCGGAGCGGCCGCGGCGGATCGCGGGGCACCTCGGCGCGCCGGCAAAAGCCCGGCGAGGGCATGTTCGAATCGCTGGGCTTCGAGCCCGGCGCCGCGCGCCGCATCCTGGGCTGGTCGGTTGCCGCCTTGGTCATGGTCAGCTTGGTCGCGGCGGTGTTCGCCTTCCGCCTGCCGCAGCTCGCCGGCCTCGCCATCGGCGAGGGCATCGGCCAGATGGGCTTCACCCTGCGCCACGTCGAAACCCGGGGCAATGCCCGCGTCTCGACCCAGGCGATCTACAATATCGCCTTCAACCAGGATTCGCCGGCCATGCCCCTGGTCGACCTCGACCGCACCCGGGCACGGCTGCTCGCCTTGCCCTGGATCCGCGAGGCGCGAGTCTCGCGGCGCCTGCCCGACACCTTGGTGATCGAGGTGATCGAGCGCGTGCCGGTGGCGATCTGGCAGGATTCGCGAGGCCGGCAGATGCTGATCGACGCGGACGGCGTCTCGCTGGAGCCGGTGCGGATCGAGGCGGTGCCCGATCTGCCGAGGCTGACCGGGCCCGGCGCCAATAGCCGCTTCGCCGCGCTGAAGGCGCTGATCGACACCGTGCCGCGGCTGCGCCCGCAGGTGACCGAGGCCCATTGGATCGGCCAGCGCCGCTGGGACATCCACTTCCAGAGCGGCGAGATCCTGACCCTGCCCGAGGGCGAGGAGGAGGCGCGCCGCGCGATCCTGCGTTTCGCCCAGCTCGATCAGCGCGACAGCCTGCTCGGCCGCGGCTTCGCCCGGATCGACATGCGCGATCCCACGCGCGCTTATGTCCGCATCTCGCGCGAGCCCGGCGCGCGCGTCCCCTCCGCGCCGCCGGCGCCCGATCCGGGGCAGATCCCCCGCGATTTGTCCGAGACGATTTGATGGTGCGCCGCCCCGCTTTGCCCGCGGCCCGGACCCTGGTGGCGGCGCTGGACGTGGGCTCGTCCAAGGTCTGCGCGCTGATCGCGGAGCCGGGGCCGGACGGGCGGCTCAAGATATTGGGCACCGGCCAGCGCGAGAGCCGCGGCGTCAAGCGCGGCTTTATCGCCGACATGGAGAAGAGCGAGATCGCGATCCGCGAATCCATGGAGCAGGCCGAACGCATCGCAGGCACCCAGGTGGACCAGGTGTTCATCGGCTTTTCCGCCGGCGGCATGGTCTCCGACATGGTCGACGTGGAGGTGGGGATCGGCGGCGGCCGCATCCAGGATGAGGATATCGACGCCTTGCTCGCCAAGGGCTGGTCGTCGATCGAGCGCGAGGGCCGGCAATTGCTCCATGCGCTGCCGGCCTTCTACACGATCGACGAGGTCAACGGCGTCAAGCAGCCGCGCGGGCTTCACGCCGAGAAGCTCGCGGTCAACATCCACGTCATCACCGCCGATCCGGCGCCCTGGAAAAACCTCAACCTGTGCGTCCGCTCCGCCCACCTCGGCGTTGAAGCCACCGTCGCCTCGCCGGTCGCGGCGGGGAAGGCCTGTCTGAGCGAGGAGGAACGCGAGTTGGGCGTTGCCCTGGTCGAGCTTGGCGGCGGGGTCACCAACGTCTCGGTGTTCGCCGGCGGCATGCTGGTCGGCCTGAAGTCGCTGGCGATCGGCGGCGGCGACATCACCGACGACATCGCCGCCGCCTTCGGCACCCGCCGGGTCGAGGCCGAGCGCATCAAATGCTTCTACGGCTCGGCGATGACCTCCCCCAGGGACAATCACGACATGATCGAATTGGCGCCGATCGCCGGCGGCCAGGAGGGCGTCGAGACCTCGCGCATCACCCGGGCCCAGCTCGTCGCTGTGATCCGCCAGCGGCTCGAGCATCTGACCGCGCAGGTCGAGGAGGCGCTGAAGGCGATGGGCTTCGGCGGCGCCATCGGCCGCCAGATCGTGCTGACCGGCGGCGGCGCCGAACTGAAGGGGATCGCCGATTATGCGCAAGGCGTGCTCGGCCGCACCGTGCGCATCGGCCGGCCGAGCATGCCCGGCCTTCCCGAGGCGCATAGCGGCCCCGCTTTTTCGACTTTGGCGGGCCTCGCTTTGTTCGCCGCGTCGGGCGAGATCGACCTTCGCGTCGGTTTCGGGCCCAAGGAAAGCGGCGAAAAACCCGCCGGCAACTGGCTGCAGCGGCTGATTGCGGCTTTTCGGACTCAGTATTGAGAAATCTGGGGAAAAGATGACACTCGCGTTAACTTTTTGCTCGCTCCCCAGAATCGCATCGGGCAAAAGCACTTATGAGGCCGCGCCGCTCCAAACGGCGCATTGGGGAGACTGGTCATGAGCATCGATTTCATCCGTCCGGAAGTGGAGGAGCTTCGCCCCAGGATCAGCGTGATCGGCGTCGGCGGCGCGGGCGGCAACGCCATCGCCAACATGATCGGCGCCGACGTGCAGGGTGTCGATTTCATCGTCGCCAACACCGACGCGCAGGCGCTCAACCACAGCCTCGCGGACCGCAAGATCCAGCTCGGCCTCAGGATCACCCAGGGCCTCGGCGCCGGCTCCCGGCCCGAGATCGGCAAGGCCGCCGCCGAAGAGGCGCTGACCGAGATCGAGCAGGCGCTCGACGGCGCCCATATGTGCTTCATCGCCGCCGGCATGGGCGGCGGCACCGGCACCGGCGCCGCGCCGGTCATCGCCAAGGCGGCGCGCGACCGCGGCATCCTGACCGTCGGCGTGGTCACCAAGCCGTTCAGCTTCGAGGGCCTGAGGCGCGGCCGCGCCGCCGACGCCGGCATCGAGGAATTGCAGCAGCATGTCGACACATTGATCGTCATCCCCAACCAGAACCTGTTCCGCATCGCCAATCCGAACACGACCTTCAAGGAAGCGTTCATGATGGCCGACGAGGTGCTCCAGCAGGGCGTTCGCGGCATCACGGATCTGATGGTCATGCCCGGCCTGATCAACCTCGATTTCGCCGACGTCCGCTCGGTCATGTCCGAAATGGGCAAGGCGATGATGGGCACGGGCGAGGCCGGCGGCGACAATCGCGCCATCGAGGCGGCCGAGCAGGCGATCGCCAATCCTTTGCTCGACGGCGTCTCGATGAAGGGTGCCAAGGGCGTGATCATCTCGATCACCGGCGGCGACGACATGCGGCTGATGGAGGTCGACGAGGCCGCCAACCACATCCGCGAGCTGGTCGATCCCGACGCCAACATCATCTGGGGCTCGGCGTTCAACAACGATCTCGACGGCAAGATCCGCGTCTCGGTGGTCGCCACCGGCATCGGCGCCGAGGAGATCATGCCGATGCCGCAGCCGGCCAAGGTCTTCGCCTTCCCGGCCGCGCGCACGACCAGCAGCAGCCCCATGGCCGAGACGCCTCGAGCCGAGCCTGTGGCCGAGGAGACGGCGCCGATCACGCTGACGCCGCCCGAGGAAATCGAAACCATCGCCGAGACGAATGCGACGGAGACGGAAACCACGGACGAGGCCGAGATCATGCTCGACGAGACCATGGCGGCCCCGGCCGGCGAGGACGGCGAGGAATTGCTGCTCGACACCGCCGAGATGACCGAGGAGACGCCCTCGGGCGAGGCGACGGAGCTGCCCCCGGCCGGCACACGCTCCTGGCTGACCCGCGACGAGACGGCGGAAGAAGCCGCGCCCGAACCGCGCCAGGCCGGCACCCTGTTCGAGCGCATGTCGAGCATCGCCCGCGGTGCCCAGAAGGCGCAGGTGCCCGAGGAGGAGGAAACCGAGGAGACCCAGCGCCTGCGCACCGGCACCCGCGACCCGCTCGACATCCCGCGCTTCCTCAACCGGCAGAACAATCAGTAAGCGGGAGGCCGTCGCGAAGCCGTTGATCGGTCGCCGCACATTCCTGACGCTCGCCGCCGCCGCGGCGGCTGCCCCCGCGCTCGCCGTGCCGGGCGCGCCGGAAGGCCGTATCGAGACGCTTGATCCGCTCGGTTCCGGCGATCGTCTCGACATGCGTGTCCGGGTCTGGCTGCCGCCCGGCTACGAGGGCGGCACCCGCTCCTACCGCACGCTCTACATGCTCGACGGGCAGTACGTCTTCACAGGCGATTCCGAAGGCACGAACTTCGCGGCCGATCGCCGCGTCGCCCAGCTTGCCGCCGCCGGCCGCATCCAGCCGGCGCTGATCGTGGCGATCGACAATCTCGGTGACCCGGACGACCGCTTCCGGCAATATATGCCGCAGACGGTCTACGATCAGGCCGACGGCAGCCTGCGCGCGGCAATCGACCGCGTGCTTGCCGGACGGCCGCTCATCAATACGCAATTTCTCCGCTTCCTGACGAACCGGCTGAAGCCGTTCATCGACGCGCATTATCGCACCCAAACCGGGCGCCGCGACACCGCCATCATAGGGGCCAGCATGGCCGGCCCGATGGCCGCCTGCGCCTTCGTCGAGGGACAGCAGGCGTTCGGCCGCGCCGCCTGCATCTCGCCTAATTGGCCGATCTACGACAAACGCTTCATCGAGCATCCGCAGCTGCTTTCGATCTGGCCCCGATATTTCGCGCGGCTGGGCGCTCCGCGGGGGCGGCGGCTTTGGATGGACCACGGCACCTTGATGATGGACGCGGGCATGGCGCCTCATCAGATCGGGATTGCGCGGCGGCTCGCGGCGCTGGGATGGCGCCGCGGCCGCGACCTGGAGACGCGCGTCTACCAGGGCGTCGGCCACGCTTTCGCCCAAACGGCCGTGCAGATGGACGAGCTGCTCGCCTGGCTGCTCGCCTGAGGCCATTCATCGCCCCCGAACACCGCCTGACCGCAGGATCGTACTACTGCTCATTGCCGGTACAGGCTGGGGGCTGTCTATCCTCGATCCCATGTTTTCACGGACGATGCGGGCGATCCGCCGCGGCTTCGCGCTGCTGGGGATAGGCAGTCTCTTGGCGACGGGCGCGCAGGCGCAGGACCGGTCGCGCCTGCCGCCGGGCGCGGTCGTGCAGCCGCTCGACCGGAACGCCGGCGCCGGCGCCGAATTGCGGCGTAACCTCACCCAGCTCGCGCTCAATCCGCGCAGCGTCACCGCGTTGACCGGCGCCGGGCGCGCCGCGCTCCAAATGGGCGACCCCGACGCGGCGTTGAGCTTCTTCGCCCGCGCGAGCGACGCCGAGCCGCGCAACGCCCGCGCCAAGGCCGGAATGGCCCAGGCCCTCGTCCATCTCGAGCGCGCCAACGACGCCATGCCCTTGTTCATAGAGGCGGTTTCGCTGGGCGCGCCCGAGGCGGAGATCGCCGCCGACCGGGGCCTCGGCTGGGATTCGCTCGGCCATCCGGCGCGCGCGCAGGCGGATTATGCCCTGTCGCTGAGGAGCGAGGACGATCCCGAGGTCCGCCGCCGGCTGGCGCTGTCGCTGGCGATCAGCGGCCGCCGGGACGAGGCGCTGAGGATCATCGACGGCCAGCTCCGCAATCGCGACCGCGCCGCCTTGCGCACCCAGGCCTTCATCCTCGCGCTGACCGGCGACCCCGCCGGCGCGGACCGGTCGGCGCGCGACACGATGCCCGCCGGCGCCGACGCGCTCGCCCCCTTCCTCGCCCGGCTGGCGAGCCTGAGCCCGTCGCAAAAGGCGCTCGCCGTCCATTTCGGCCATTTCCCGAGCGACGGCCGCGCCGCCGCCTACGCCCAGGCCGATCTCGGCGCCGATCCCAATGCGCTCGCGCTCGCGCAAGGGTCGGTGCCGATGGGCGCGGTCCGCGTGCGCGGCCGGCCCGACGCCGGCGGCGCCCAGTTCGACACGGGCGCCGGCCGCCGCCGCCCGGGCGAAGGCGGCCCCAGCGTCGCCAGCCAGATCCGCCGCCCGGCGGCGCCGGTCGAGGCGCAGTCGCGCCGCAATGTGCAGCTCGCCGAGCTCCAGGCCCGCCGCGGGCAGAGCCAGGGCCAGAGCCGGTCATCCCCGCGCGGACCCGCCCCGCCCTGGGCCGAGCCGGTGCTCGACGAAGGCCCGCGGACCCGCACCCAGCCGCAGCGCCCGTCGCGGGAAGCGCCCCCCGCCTGGGCCGATCCGGTGCTCGACGAGGGACAGAGCCCGGGCTTCACCCTGGTGCCGCAGGGCCGGCCGCTCGGCACCCCGGCGCCAGCTCCCTCCCGCCAGCAGCCGGCCGCGCCCGCCGAGGATTTCAGCAGCGTCACCGCCTTCGTCAATTCGCTGCCGCCCGAGGAGGAAATCGCGCCCCCGGTCGCCGTCGCGCCGCCCGTGCGGACCGTCCCGGCGCCGGCGCGAACGCGCACCGCCGCCGCCCGGCCGGCCGCGCGCAACACCCGCCCCCGCCCTCCGGCCAGCCCGGCCCGGATCTGGGTGCAGATGGCGACCGGCCCCACCAAGGCCGGCCTGGTCTATCAATATGGCGCCTTCCGCCGGCAGGCCCCTGCCCTGCTCGGCGGCCGGGCCGCCTATAGCGCGCAACTGAACGCGACCAATCGTCTCCTCGTCGGCCCGTTCCCCAGCGAGAGCGCCGCCCGCGCCTTCGTCGGGCAATTGGCGCAAAGCGGCCTTCAGTCCTATACCTGGACAAGCGAGGCGGGCCAGGAGATAGACGCCCTGCAAGGCGCCAATGACTCCCGCACCACCACCCGCATCCGGACCGCCCAGGAACCGCGCCAGCCGACCGGCTCGCGCTCCGCGCGCAACCGCGCCGGCCGGGAGCAGCCCGCCGCGTCCTCCCGCTCCGGCCGTTCCGCCCAGCGGCAGCAGCCCGCCGCCCCTTCCCGCTCCGGCCGCGCCGCCCGCGCCCAGGCAGCGGCCGTCGTCGCCAAGAAGGACGACGCCCCCGCCCCCGCTCGCGCATCTCGCGGCCGATCCCAGGCGCAGTCGGGGACGACGTCACGGCGAAGACGATCGAACTGATCGCGGGCCCCGCGACGCTTTCCAGCGCGACCGCGACCGCATCATCCATTCGATCCCGTTCCGCCGCCTGCGCCACAAGACCCAGGTCTTCGTCGCGCCCGACGGCGACCACTTCCGGGTCAGGCTCACCCACAGCCTCGAAGTCGCGCAGATCGGCCGCACCATGGCCCGCGCGCTCGGCCTCAACGAGGATCTGACCGAGGCGCTCTGCCTCGCCCACGATATCGGCCATCCGCCCTTCGGCCATGCCGGCGAGGACGCCCTCAAGGCGGCGATGACGAATGCCGGTGGTTTCGATCACAATGCCCACACCATCCGGCTGCTGACCGCGCTCGAAAGCCCCTATCCGCTTTTCGCCGGCCTCAACCTCAGCTGGGAAACGCTTGAGGGCCTCGCCAAGCATAACGGCCCGGTCGCGCACGCGCCCTGGGCGCTGGCCGGGGCGGATGCGGATTTCCCGCTCGAACTGGCGGACTGGCCGAGCCTGGAGGCCCAGATCGCCGCGATCGCCGACGATATCGCCTATGACAATCACGACATAGACGACGGCCTGCGCGCCGGCCTGTTCACGCTCGAGGAATTGCTCGAAGTGCCGCTGGCCGCGCGGGTCTGGACGCGGGTGCGGGCCCGCTATCCGGGCGTCGAGGCTGCGCGGCTGGTCCCCGAGCTGGTCCGCGACCTGATCGGCCTGATGGTGAACGACGTCCTCGCCGAGACCGGGCGCCGGTGCGAAGGCCTGGGCGGCATGAAGGCGGTGCGCGCCGCCGGGCGCCCGCTCGCCGGTTTCTCGGCGGGGCTGGCGGAGGAGGAGGGGGCGCTCAAGGCCTTCCTCCACGAGCGCATGTACGACGCGCCCGAGGTGCAGGCGGTGCGCGAGGAGGCGCAGGCGATCCTCGCCGCCTTGTTCGCCGCCTATCGCGACGATCCCGGCCTGCTGCCCCCCGAATGGCGCCCCCTCTCGGCCGATCCCGTGGCCGTGGCGCGGACGATCTGCGACTTCGTGGCGGGGATGACCGACCGTTATGCGGTGCGCCGATACCAGGCGCTGATCGGGCCGGTCACCCTGCCCGAGGGCTTCTGAGGAGGAAAAGGGGAATGGCGAGCGCGGGCTATTCGGGAACGCCGCTGGCGAGGAAGCTGAGCCTGAAGGACGGCCAGCGCGCCTGGTTCGAGAACATGCCGCATAGCGTGCGCGCCGAGATCGACGCCGATGGCCTCGCACTCGACCTGCTCGAGGCGCCGGCCGCCCCGATCGACGCCGCCCATGTCTTCGTCGCCGAGCGCGCCGCCCTCGGCGACGCGATCCGCCGCCTGCTGCCCCTGCTCGCCCCCGCGGGCCAGCTCTGGGTTTCCTGGCCGAAAAGGGCGTCGAAGGTGCCGACCGACATCACCGAGGACGTGATCCGCGAAATCGCCCTCCCCACCGGCCTGGTCGACGTCAAGGTCTGCGCCGTCGACGAAATCTGGTCCGGCCTCAAGCTGGTGATCCGCAAGGAGTTGCGCCAGGCGCCAGCCACATCAGGCGATCCGCGTCATCCTGACGAAAGTCAGGACCCATGAACACGGACTGCGCGAACCTGATCGCCCCGTGGTCATGGATCCGGACCAAGTTCGGGATGACGACTCCCACTATCCCTATTGCGAACAAGTCGCATTATCGTTTATACCGATCTCCATGATCGTTTGCGTCTGTAACGCGATTCGGGAATGCGACGTGCGGGCGGCGGCGCGCGCCGGCGCTGCTTGTCCGACCAGCGCCTATCGCGCCCGCGGCGCCAAGCCGCGCTGCGGCCAGTGCTTCTCCTTCGCGCGAGAGATCATCGCCGCCGAGCGCGCCACCGCCTGACCGGCGGTGCCCACAGACCGACCGTCACTCCCGCGAAAGCGGGAGTCCATGCAGCGTCGGCACCGTGTCTCACGCCGCCTGGATTCCCGCTTTCGCGGGAATGACGAAGGGGGCAGCGCTGCTTCTCATTCGCATCTGACTGGCGCCGTCGTCTCTTGCGAGCGCGTGCCATTCGCAGGCAATTTTTCGCAGTTTTCCGCCATTTTTTAATGCCTTTTCCGCGCGGCCTGCGTTATAGGCGTGGTCGAAACAGGAGACCCATGATGAAGGGCGACGAACAGGTATTGCAGCTGCTCAACGAGACGCTGAAGAACGAGCTGACCGCGATCAACCAATATTGGCTCCATTATCGGATGCTCGACAATTGGGGCGTGGCGCGGCTCGCCGAGCATGAGCGGCACGAATCGATCGACGAGATGAAGCATGCCGACCGGCTCGCCGAGCGCATCCTCTTCCTCGAGGGCCTGCCCAATCTCCAGATGCTCGGCCGCCTGCGCATCGGCGAGACGGTCGAGGAGATATTGCGCGCCGATCTCGAGCTCGAGCATGAGGCCGTCGGCCAGCTGCGGGGCGCGATCGCGCATTGCGAGGAGGTCCGCGACTTCGTCAGCCGCGACCTCTTCCGCGACATCCTCGCCGCCGAGGAGGAGCATATCGACTACCTCGAGACCCAGTTCGAGATGATCGAGCGAATGGGCCTGGAAAACTATATCCAGCTCCAAAGCAAACCCGGGGAGGCGTGAACAATTACGGGGACACTATACTTAATTCGATCGTGCGTGGAATTAAGTATAGTGTCCCCGTAACTCAGGGCCTGCCGGGCCCTCCGGCGCCCCCCAACCTTGCAATTCCGCCCGATCGCGCCCACTTGGGGCGCTGCTTCGGTCGCAAAGACGGTCTTCGGCGCTTTGCGGCACCTTCTTCCTTCTCTCCGCTGCCCCGGCACATCGGGCGCGCCATTTCGGCCCGCCCCAGCAAAGGAAGACAAAGATGCCCATCGGCAAAGTGAAATTCTTCAACACCCAAAAAGGCTTCGGCTTCATCCAGCCCGAGGATGGCGGCAACGACGCCTTCGTCCACATCAGCGCAGTCGAGCGCGCGGGCATGAGCAGCCTGGCCCAGGACCAACGCGTTTCCTACGAGCTCGAGACCGACCAGCGCGGCAAGACCAGCGCCGTCAACCTCCAGGACGCGTAACCCTTTCCCTCCCGCTCCGGCGCCTGCCGGGCGGGAGGGCAATCGGCCGGCGCGCTTTTCGCGCCCGCCCCATCGAGGACGGCCTTATGTCCGCCACGCAGAAATTCTATAGCGACCGCGCCGCCCAGGCCCGCCGCGACGCCGAGGCCGCCGGCCTCGACAATGTCCGCGACCGCCATTTGCGCGCCGCCGCGGCCTGGGACGTCATGGCCGCCCGCCTGCTGCGCACCGAAAAGATGCGCGCGGAGACGGACGTGAGGAAGGCGGCCGAGCGCGAGGCCGTGGCGTCCGAGGAGGTCGGTACGGGGGGCTAACCCGGCGTTGGCAGGACGGTCCAGCGGCTCCGTCGCCGCGCGCCAGGCGCGGTGCCGGGGGCCCGCATCTGCCGGTTGCACCCGCGTGGCGATCCTCTATCCTGGCACCATCTATCCGGGAGGGGGACGCCCGATGATCGCCACAGCTGACGCCGCGCCTGCCGCGTCCTACGCGCCGCCCGCCGGCCGCATAGCAACGCTCGACATCCTGCGCGGAGTCGCCGTGATGGGCATATTGGCGATGAACATCATCGCCTTCGCCATGCCCTTCCAGGCCTATATGAACCCGGCCGCATTCGGCATGGAGAGCGGCGCCGACCTTGGCTCCTGGCTGGTCAGCTTCATCTTCGTCGACGGCAAGATGCGCGGCCTTTTCTCCTTCCTGTTCGGGGCCAGCACCTTGCTGGTGATCGAGCGGGCGGAGGCGTCGGGGCTGTCCGCCGCCCGGATCCACTATGCGCGGATGGCCTGGCTGCTCGTTTTCGGCCTCCTTCATTTCTACTTCATCTGGTTCGGCGACATCCTCACTCTCTACGCGCTGGTCGGCCTCCTCCTGTTCTTCTTCCGCAAGCTATCGGTGCGCGCGCTGGTCCGCTGGGGCATCGCCCTTGTGCTGCTGCAGAGCTTGCTGTTCGGCGCCCTGGCGGGCTTCGCGCTCTACCTCAGCAGCGCCGCGTCGCTGCCGCCGGACATGGCCGAGGCCTGGCGTTCGATGCAGGAAGGTCTCGTGCCGCTGACGGGGCAACCGCTCGATGACAAGCTCGCCTTGTTCGGCGGCGACTATGGGGGCCTTGTCCACGATCGGCTGATCGATCGGATGTTCCAGCCGTTCGAAGGCGTCTGGCTCTATCTGTCGGAGACGCTGGCCTACATGCTACTCGGCATGGCGGCGTTGAAATCGGGCTTCTTCCGCGGCGAATGGCCCGTGGAGCGCTACCGCAAATGGGCGCTGGTCGGTTTCGGCATCGCGGTCCCGGCCTACGCGGCGCTCGCCCTTCTCCTGGTGCGCGACGGCTTCTCGCCCGAGATGATCTTCACCTGCTCGATCGCGGCGACGACCCCGTTCCGGCCGATCATGGTGGTCGCGATCGCCGCCCTGATCCTCCTCCTCACCCGCAAGGGCGGGGCGCTGGTCGAGCGGATCGCCGCGGCGGGACGGGCGGCCTTCACCAATTACCTCGGCACGTCGATCCTGATGACCGTCTTCTTCTACGGCTACGGCCTCGGCTTTTACGGCTCGATGAGCCGGATCGAGCTGTGGCTCGTGGTGCTCGGCATGTGGGCGCTGATGCTGCTCTGGTCGAAACCCTGGCTGGAGCGCTATCGCTACGGCCCGTTCGAATGGCTGTGGCGTTCGCTCGCGCGCGGCCGGATCGAGCCGATGCGCAAGGCGCCGGCTAGCCCTGGGTGACGGGCACGAAGGCGACCAGCCGGTCGATCGGCGCGGCCGGGACGATCCGGATGACTTCCTCATTCTCGTCGAACGCGGGCAGCCGGTACCCGTCCGGCGTGAAGGCGCGGCTGCGATAGCCGGTCCGGGCACTTCCCTCCGCGCGGCTGCACACCACCTGGCCCTCGGCGGAGAGCAGGACCACACGGAACAGTACCGGGATCATCTCGTCGCCCTCGCGCGCCGGCGCGCCTGGAATCTCGTAGAGCGTGGCGTTGGCGATCGGATCGGTGCAGTCGGCGTCGCGCTGGCGGCGGCCGTTCGCTCTCAGGCCGACGGCGTAGCGGTGCGAGAGCATCTCGAAGGCGATCGACGGATTGTCCAGCCGGGTCGCCGACGAGCCGTAGGTGTCGACCACCCGCCAGCCGGCCGGCGCGAAGTCGGCGAGCGGGCGCCGCGTCAGGATGCCGACGCTGCGCCCGGTGCGGTCGACGATGGAGAAATAGTGGGTCTCGGCGCCCGCCGCGCGCAGGTCGCGCTCGGGATCCGCGCCGCCCTGGTCCCAGCCCGCCACGAGCTCGCCGCGCGTGTAATATCGCGTGCGCATCTGGTCGACCATCGCCCGCAGATCGGCGAAGGCGGCTTCGGGATTGCCGGGATCGCTCTGGGCCTGGGCCGGGGCCGCGGCCGCCAGCAGGAGCAACGGAAGCAAAAGGCTCAAAATCGCGCGCATCTCATATCCTCCGGACGCCGGATTATGCCGCCGGGAACGTCTTGGGGAAAGGCCGGCTAGAGCCGCCCGAAATCCTGGTTGCTCGGCCCCTTGTCCAGGGCGGAGCGGCGGACGACCCGCGGGTTGGTTTCGGTCTCGAGCAGGTCGATCGTGCGCGCGTAGGTCGGCCGCAGCCGGGCGACCTGCGGCAGGATGTCGTCGGGAAAGAAGCCGGCCTCGACCGCGTGGCGGCCGATATCCTCGATCTCCTCGGCGAGCGCGGCGAGCGGCTCGGCGCCGAACTGGCGCGCCTCGGCCTTCAGCGTATGGGCAGGCAGGATGAGGCCGGCCGCATCGCCGCGCCGCATCGCATCCTCGATCCGCGCGACCGCTTTCTCGCCATCCTCGCGGAAATAGCCGAGAATGCGCACGAAGCTCGCCCCCAATTCGGTGCGCATCTGCGCGAATTTGGTCCAGTCGACGAGATCGTCCACGCGCTGTCTTCCCCTGTCCATGGCAGCGCACCCCTCTTACCCGCGAGCCGTAAACAGGGCGTTGACGCGGACGCCCGAAAATCCGCCGTACGCCTTAGCCGGGGACAGTTGCCAGCAACTGCCCCATTCCGAATCACAACTGTGCCAGTGTCAGCCGTAGGGGTTCTTGGAGGCGCGCGCCTGAAGCCGCACCGGCACCGCGCCGAACCCCAATTCCTTGCGGATGCCGTTGACCAGGTAGCGCAAATAGCTGTCGGGGAGCTGATCGACCCGGGTGCCGAACAGGACGAAGCTGGGCGGCCGCGTATTGACCTGGGTGATGTATCTGAGCTTGATCCTCTTGCCGCCCGGCGCGGGCGGCGGATTCTTCTCGACCGCATCCTCGAACCAGCGGTTCAACAGGCCGGTCGTCACCCGCTTCGACCAGGTCTCGCGGATTTCGAATGCGGCGGCGAGCAGCTGGTCGATGCCCTTGCCGGTCTTGCCCGACACGGTGAGCAGCGGCACGCCGCGCGCCTGGCTGAGCCCTTCTTCGAGCGCCGCCCTGATCCCGTTGAAGAGAGCGCTCGGCCCCTCGGCCACGTCCCATTTGTTGACCGCGACGAGCAGCGCCCGGCCTTCCTGCAGGACATTGTCCGCGATCTTCAGGTCCTGGACCTCGAGCCCGCGCGTGCCGTCGAGCAGCAGCACCACGACCTCGGCGAAATCGATCGCCCGCCTGGCGTCGGCGACCGACAGCTTCTCGAGCTTGTCGTCGACCTTGGCCTTCTTGCGCATGCCCGCGGTGTCGATCAGGCGGACCGGGCGGACCTGCCCGTCGGGCGCCTTCCATTCCCAGTCGACGGCGATCGAATCGCGGGTGATTCCCGCTTCGGGCCCGGTGATCAGCCGTTCCTCGCTGAGGATGCGGTTGATGAGCGTCGATTTGCCCGCATTGGGCCTGCCGACAATGGCGAGCTTGAGCGTCGGATCGGCCTCGGGATCCTCCTCGATCGCCTCCTCGCCGCGCTCGATATGCGGGCGCAGATGCTCGAACAGGTCGACCACGCCCTCGCCATGCTCGGCGCTCATCGCGATCGCCTCGCCAAGGCCGAGCGCCCAGGCTTCGAGGATGCCGGCCTCGCCCGATTTTCCCTCCGCCTTGTTGGCGGCGAGGATGACGGGCGTCGCTTCCGAGCGCAGCCAGCGGGCGATCTCCTCGTCCTGCGGGGTCACCCCGACGCGGGCATCGATCATGAACAACGCGACGTCGGCATCGCGCACCGCGGCGCTGGTCTGGGCCCGCATCCGCCCGGGCAGGCTATCGGGGTCTTCGTCCTCGTAGCCGGCGGTGTCGATCACCCGGAAATCCATCCCGAGCAGATGCGCCTCGCCCTCGCGCCGGTCGCGCGTCACGCCCGGCCGGTCGTCGACCAGCGCGAGCTTGCGCCCGACGAGCCGGTTGAACAGGGTGGACTTGCCGACATTGGGCCGGCCGACGATGGCGACTGTGGGCAGCTTGGGCATAGGTCATCCGAACTTGGCTCGGTGTAGGAAGCGCATCGTCATGCCGAACTTGATTCAGCATCCAGGAACACGGGCCGGGCCGGAATAGGCGAAGCCCGTGTTCATGGATCCCGGGTCAAGTCCGGGATGACGTCTTCCCTGAAGGGCCGACGTCACCTCCAGGCGGTCAACCGGCCCTCATCGTCGAGCACGATCAGCGTGTTGTTCGAGACGATCGGCGGCAGCGAGATCGGCGTGCCGTGCTCGACCGTGGTCTGGATCGTGCCGTCGACCGGCGAAGCGAAGATGATGTTGCCGTTCGAGCCGGTGAGCACCAGCCGATTGCCGGCGAGCACCGGCCCGCGCCAGTAGAGCGGCCCCTCCCCGGGGCGGACCGTGCTGGTCCGGCCCGCCGCCATATCGGAGCCGCTTGGGGTGCGTGCCCGCGGCGGGCGCCGGAAGCCCGGCAGCTGCGAGATCCAGCGGATCCGCCCCGACGAGCGCGCCACCGCCAGCAATTGCGCCTTGTCGGTCACCACGAACACCCAGTCGCCCGCCACCCAGGGCGTCGACAGGCCGCCGATGTTGACCTCCCAGGCGCGCTGACCGGTGATCAATTCGATCGCGACCATGCGGCCGCCCTGGCCGATCGCGAAGACGCGGCCATTGTCGATCACCGGATCGGCGTCGATATCGGAGAGCTGGCCGACCGAGGTCGAGATGCCGGTCCGCGCCAGCGCGTCCTGCCACACGACGTTGCCGTTCTCGTAGCGATAGGCGGTCAGTTCGCCCGAGGAATAGCCGGCGACGAGCGTCGACTGGGCGAAGGCGGGGGCGGCGCTGCCGAACACGCCGGCGAGCTCGAACGAACCAGCGCCCTGCCAGCGCAATTCGCCATTCTGGGCGTTGAGCGCGTAGAGCTGGCTGTCGCCGCTCAGCATGTAGACGGTGTCGTTGGCGACCGTCGGCGCGCCGCGCAGCGGGCCGCCTGGCTTGACCATCCACAGCCTTGCGCCGGTCGCGGCGTCGAGCGCGGCTGCGTCGCCGGCGCCGTTGGTGACATAGATGCGGCCGCCGTCATAGGTGACGCCGCCGCCGAACAGGGTCTCGGACGGGCTGTTCTCGGCGCGCACCTGGTGCATCCACAATTCCGCGCCGGTCTCCAGGCTGAACGCGCGCACCCGGGCGAGCGTGTCGATCGTGTAGACGCGGCCGTCGGCGACTACCGGTTCGGCGACGAGGCGGGTGCGGAAGCTGTTGCCATTGCCGATCGAGACGCTCCACGCCTGGCGCGGCGCGTCGCCGAGCGCGACATGGTACATGGTCTTGGAGAGGTTGCCGCCGGGCTGCGCCCAGTCGGTGTTCGCGGTCGGTGCCGGGACGGTAACCGGAATCGCGGCGAGCAGTGGATCGGCTTCGACCTGGCCCTCGCGGCTGAACGCGGGCTGGCGCGTGCCCGAAGTGGGCGTGACGGGCCGGTCGCGGCCTCCGAAGACCCCGCAGGCGGAAAGCAGGCTGACGGCGCTGAGGGCCAATACTATACGCTTCATCGGGCTTTTTCCCTCGTTGCGGGAGCGGGAGCGGGTGCGGGCGCCGCGGGCGCCGCCGGACGGGCAGGAGCCGCGCCTCGCGCCGCCGGGCCGGCGTTGATATCGAAGCCGAGCGAGCCCGCCATATGCCCGGCGCGCTCCTTGATCTGGTCGGGCACTCCCTCGTCGCGCGCGATCCTGACGAAGATCGGACCGGCGAGGTCGGGGCGGTTCATCTTCAGATGGGCGACGCCGACCATCTCGCCGGCGGCGCCGATCCAGGGGCTGCCCGCGCCGGTCAGCGGGCCGAGCCGGCGGATCACCTCCTGCGGCGCAAGCCTGTCGAATTCGAGAGCGGTGCGGCGGATCTGGGCCGCCTGGCGATAGAGCTCGTCGAGCGACTGGTCGTCGGCGATGCCGCGCAAGGTGGCGATGGCGGCGGCATTGTTGCCGGCCGCGGTCTCGCTGTTGGCCCGCGTGAACAAAGCGGCGGCGCGATAGCCTTCGACGTCGCTCTGCGCGAGCGCGGCGATCTTGGGCGCGGCGGCCGCGCGGCCCGGTGCGGTCCCGCCGTCGAGCTGCCCGAGCGCCTCGATCAGGGAGTCGCCGGCGGCCTCGCGCGCGGCCTCCCTGCTGCTGGACCACCAAAGATAGCCGCCGACCGCGGCGAGCACCAGCACGACGCCGCCGACGAGCCACCAGCCGAAGCGCGCGACGAAGCTGTTGACCCGCTCCTTGCGGAGCTCGTCATCGACTTCTTTCAGGAATGTCTGACCGTCGTTCGGGCTGAGCGCCAACTTCAAATCTCCATTCGGGGGAGCCTGCTTATGGCTTGGGCCGCCCTCAAGATACACCTTCTCCGGTCGGCCATAATCCGGCCGGCGCGCGCCCCAAGCGCTCCTTAGCCACGCGCCGCGAGAAACGGAAGGCCCGCATTTCGCGCGGATGGCGTCGCGAAGAAGCGGCCGATGGCAGAGAGTCGACGGTTACCGTGGAATTCCGCCCGGGCATCACCGCTTTTGTCGACTCGCTGCGCCCCCGCCTGTCATAACAGCAACGGCGGCAATTCCGCCGCCCAAGAGGGAGAAGCGATGGAGATAACCGGCCTGTGCATCATGCTGGCGGCGATGTTCGCCTTTGCGACCTTGATCCTCAAGGTCGTCGAGGTGTCGCGCTCAAAGTAGCACCGGGCGGGGCTGGGCTGACACCCAGCCCCAAACGATTCGGGCCCCCGCCGCTGACACGACGGGGGCCCATCCGAAGGAGAACAATGACGTTAACCGACGGCGGGCATATACATCGCGCCGCTCACCAATTCAATAACGCCGCCTCATTTCTTCCCCCGGTAGATCTGCTCTTCGGTCGGGAAGGCGCGGGTCTTGACGTCCTCGGCATAGGTTGCCGCGGCGGCGCTGATCTCCGAGGCGAGGTCGCCGAAGCGCTTGACGAAGCGCGGGGTGCGCTCGAACATCCCCATCATGTCCTCGGTGACGAGGATCTGGCCGTCGCACGAGGCCGAGGCGCCGATGCCGATGGTCGGGCAGGCGACCGCCCTCGTCGCCTGCGCCGCGATCTCCTCCATCACGCCTTCGATGACAAGCGCGAAGCAGCCCGCCTCGGCGACCGCCTTGGCGTCGGCGATCACCTTCTTCGCTTCGGCGTCGTCGCGGCCGCGCGCGCGATAGCCGCCAAGCGCGTTCACCGCCTGCGGGGTCAGCCCGACATGGCCGATCACCGGAATGCCGCGCTGCGAGAGGAAGGCGACGGTTCCGGCCATCGCCTCACCGCCCTCGAGCTTGACCGCCGCCGCGCCGGTTTCCTTCAGCACGCGGGCGGCGCTGCGGAACGCCTGCTCGGGGCTTTCCTCATAGGAGCCGAACGGCATGTCGACCGCGACCAAGGCGTGCCAGGAGCCGCGCACCACCGCGGCCCCGTGCGCGCACATCATCTCGAGGCTGACCGGGATGGTCGAGGGCAAGCCGTAAATCACCTGCCCCAGGCTGTCGCCGACCAGCAGGAGGTCGCAATGCGGATCGAGCAATTGCGCCATACGCATCGTGTAGGCGGTGAGCGCCACGATCGGCTCCGTGCCCTTGCGCGCCATGATCGCCGGGGCGGTAAGGCGCTTGCCAGGCGCCGGCGTCGGCGTGGCGCGGCTGGTCGCGGTGTCGATCGTGTAGGTGGACATGGCGGGTGCTTAGCCCATTGCCGCGCCGCGGCAAAGCGCGCGCTATTTGACGATGGTCAGCCCCGCTTTGCCCTCGCGCCTGGTGATCGCGGTGGTGACGTCGTCGCCGGATCGCGACAGGCGCAGGTCCAGCCGGGCGCCGGCGACGCGAATGTCGCGCAGGGTGAGATCGTCGAGGAAGGCGGGCAGGGCCGGGTGGACCAGCCGCACGCTCTCGCTTCCATGATCGAGCTCGAGCCCGGTCGCCGCCGCGACCAAAGCGAAGGGCGCCGCCGCCGCCCAGGCCTGGGGCGAGCAGGCGACCGGATAGGAAGTCGGCCCGCGCTTCTTGCGGCGCGAGAAGCCGCAGAACAGTTCGGGCAGCCGCCGGAACTCGTCATAGACCGCGGCCTCGGCGAGGCCCTGGAAGATCTTGAGCACCTCTTTCTTGTGGCCGTAGCGCGCCAGGCCCATGGCGATCAGCGCATTGTCGTGCGGCCAGACCGAGCCGTTGTGATAAGACATCGGATTGTAACGCGGCTCGCCGGCTGCAAGCGTGCGCACGCCCCAGCCGGAAAATTCCTCCGCCGACATCAGGTTGGCGACCACCGACACAGCCCGCTCCGGAGCGGCGATACCGGTGAACAGGGCATGCCCAGGGTTGGAACTGCGCACCCGGCAGGGCCGCTTGGCACCATCCAGGGCCAGCGCATATGTACCAATTTCGGGGCACCAGAACGCCGCCTCGAATCGTCGGCGCAGCTCCTCGGCCTGATCCAGCAGCACCTCGGCCTGATCGTATCGGCCCAATGCCTGGGCGATCCGGGCGGCGGCACGCCGAGCAGCATAGCCATAGCCCTGGACCTCGCACAACGCAATCGGTCCCTCAGCCATGCTGCCGTCGGCGTGGAATACAGAATCGTATCTATTCTTCCAGCCCTGGTTGGCCAAGCCGTGGTGGGAGCGTCGGGCGTATTCGATAAACCCGTCGCCGTCGCGATCACCGTAGCGGTCCATCCAACTGAGTGCAGCTTCGACGTTGAGCCACAATCTCTCGACCAGCTTCTTATCGCCGGTGCGCTTCAGATAGGCGCCGGCCAGCATGATGAACAGCGGCGTCGCGTCGTGGCTGC
>DASQLN010000040.1:0-14710 GCA_035629975.1 Allosphingosinicella sp.
GCGGTCGGTGGCGGTCGGTGGCGGTCGGTGGCGGTCGGTGGCGGTCGGTGGCGGTCGGTGGCGGTCGGTGGCGGTCGGTGGCGGCCAGCGGCGGCGGGTGGGGCGGTGGCGGTTGGTCGCCTGGGTTGGATTGATCGCCGATTCGGCCTAGCCGCCGAAGCCCTTGCCGAGGAAGCTCGGGACCGGGCCGTTCCAGCCTTCGTCGGCGGCTTCGGGCTCGCTCTGGCGGTCGCGGCGGGGCGCGCGCTCGGGCTTGCGGGCCTCGGGCTCGGGACGGGGCGCGCGGACCTCGGGCTCGGGGCGCGGCGCCCGGGCTTCCGGCGTGGCCGCTTCAGAGCGCGGTGTGCGCGGGGTTCTGGGCGGTCTCGGGGCGCGCTGCCGCGGCTCCCTCGGCTCGCGGGACTCGCGCGGCGGGCGGGACCCGCGCGGCTCGCGCGCCTCCTCCGCCGCTGCCGCCGAAGCCGGGGCGTCGCCCATTTCGAGCAGCCTGGTGCCGGTGAGCTTCTGGATATTGTCGATCGATTCGGCGTCGGCGCCGGTCACCAGGGTGATGGCGATGCCGGTCTTGCCGGCGCGCCCCGTGCGGCCGATGCGGTGGACATAATCGTCCGGATGCCAGGGCACGTCATAGTTGAAGACGTGGCTGACGCCCTTGATGTCGAGCCCGCGGGCGGCGACGTCGGAAGCGACGAGGACGTTGATCTCGTCATTCTTGAAACGGTCGAGCTCGCTGATCCGCTCGGACTGGGCCATGTCGCCCTGAATCTGGCCGACGTTGAGGTGGCCGCGCTTGAGGCTGGTTGCGAGCTCACGCACCGTCGTCTTGCGGTTGCAGAAGACGAGCGCGCTGCGGACATCGCCGCTGCGCAGGAAATCGGCGAGCACGTCGCGCTTCTTGCGCGCGTCGACCCGGATCATCCGCTGGTCGATCAGCAGGTTGGAGGAGGCCGGGCGGGCCACCTCGATCGATTTGGGGTTGGTGAGGAAACGGTCGGCGAGCTTCTTGATCGGCGGCGGCATGGTCGCGCTGAACAGCAAGGTCTGCCGCTGCTTGGGAAGCTTGGTGCAGATTTCCTCGATGTCGGGGATGAAGCCCATGTCGAGCATCCGGTCCGCCTCGTCGATGACGAGCAGGGAGCAGCCGTTGAGCATGATCTTGCCGCGGCCGAACAGGTCCATCAGCCGGCCGGGCGTGGCGATGAGGACGTCGACGCCCTTTTCCAGCTTCTTGATCTGGTCGGTCATGTTGGTGCCGCCGATCAGCAGCGCCATGTTGAGCTTGTGATACTTCCCGTATTTCTCGAAATTTTCAGAGACCTGCATGGCGAGCTCGCGGGTCGGCTCGAGGATCAGCGAGCGGGGCATGCGCGCGCGGCTGCGGCCCTCGCCCAATATGTCGATCATCGGCAGCACGAAGGCGGCGGTCTTGCCGGTGCCGGTCTGGGCGATGCCGATGATGTCGCGCATCATCAGCACGGAAGGGATCGCCTGGCGCTGGATCGGCGTGGGCTCGTCATAGCCCGACTCCGTCACGGCGCGGAGCAATTCGTCGGAAAGGCCGAGATCGGCAAAGGTCATGGATGATCCGGGGTTTTGGGCCTTCTCTTTTCGCGAAGGCGCTTGTGCGAGCCGCTTGTGCGAAGCGGCCCTGCTTGTCAAGGAATCGTCAGGGGGCGGCGAAGCGAGTCACCCCCCGGACCGCCGCACCCCCGGCCGCGGCGGGCGGGCGTCGGGGGCTTCGGGGCGCAAGGTGCGGAAGCGGTCGATCCGGCATTCGCCGCCAGCGCGCGAGCGGATCGAATCGCGCTCGGCGCAGATCAGGCCGTCGCGGGTCGGGCTGATATAGAAGCCGACATAATAATCGAGCGCCGGGCAGCGCCGCTCGAGCCGGGCGCGCAGCCGGGTGCGGTCGCGCAGGATGAGGTCGAAGCTCTGCTGGCGCATCAGCGCCGCATGGGCGATCTGGCGGGCGGGGATGCAGCGCGGGCCGCGCTCCTCCTGCCAGTTGATCGGACGTTGCTGGGCCATGGCGCGATTGGCGCCGGGCGAGACCCGGATGATGATCTGCTGGTGGAAGGTGACCGATCCCCCCTGCTGGCGCTGGCGCGGCTGCTCGCTCCCGCTCTCGCCCTCGGGCGAGACGAACAGCAACAGGGCGGCTGCGGCCACCCGGATCACGCCGGAAGTTCCATCGCCGATCGGGATTGATGCGCGCGCTTGAACATGGGATTAATTTGCCCCTTCCCGGCACCGCTATTATCCCGGCGCTCATGGTCTACCCGCCCCAGGCCCTGCTCGACAAGCTCGCCGCCCTGCTCGGCGCCAAGGGCTTCACCCGCGACGCCGAAGAGATGGCGCCGCGCCTCAGCGACTGGCGCGGGCGCTATCACGGCGCCGCCGCCGCTTTGCTGTCGCCGCAGACGCCGGACGAGGTTGTGGAGATCGTGCGCGCCTGCGCCGGGGCCGGCGTGCCGCTGGTGCCGCAGGGCGGCAACACCTCGATGGTCGGCGGCGCGACTCCGGACGCGTCGGGCGCTGCGCTGATCGTCTCGACGCGGCGGCTGAACCGGATCCGCGGCGTGGACGCGGGCGCGGGCATCGCGGTCTGCGAGGCGGGCGTGATCCTCGCCGACCTGCAGGCGCGGGCCCTGGCCGAGGGCCGGCGCTTCCCGCTCACCTTGGGCGCGCGGGGCTCGGCAACGATCGGCGGCCTCGTCTCGACCAATGCCGGCGGCACCCAGGTGCTGCGTTTCGGGCCGATGCGGTCGCTGGTCCTGGGCATCGAAGCGGTGCTGCCCGACGGCAGCCTGTTCGAAGGGCTGACCGCCTTGAAGAAGGACAATCGCGGCTACGATCTCAAGCAGCTGCTGGTCGGCGCGGAAGGGACGCTCGGAATCGTCACCGCTGCGAGCCTCAAGCTGGTGCCGGCGGTGGGCGAGCGGGCGGTCGCCTGGGTCGGGCTCGAATCGGGCCTGGCGGCGATGAAATTGCTTCGCCATCTCGAGGCGACGATGGGCGAGGCGATCGAGAGCTTCGAGCTGGTGCCGAAGAGCGCGCTCGACCTGGTGCTTGAGCATGTGCCGGGCACCCGGCCGCCGCTCGCCGCGCCGGCGCCGTGGAACGTGCTCGTCGAGGCGGTTGCGCCGATGGCGGCGCCCGGGCCCGAGCCGCTGCTCTACGAGGGGCTGCATTCGGCGCTCGGCATCGGCCTGATCGGCGACGCCGCGATCGCCGCCAGCGAGGCGCAGGCGGAGGATTTCTGGCGGCTCAGGGACAGCATTTCGGAGGCCGAGAAGAAGGACGGTCCGGCCGCCAAGCACGACATTTCGGTCGCGGTCGACGACATGGCAAGCTTCATGAGCGAGGCGGCCGCTTCGGTCGAGGCGCGCTTTCCCGGCACCCGGGCCATCGCCTTCGGCCATCTCGGCGACGGCAACGTCCATTTCAACGTCCGCGCGCCCGCCGGCGCCGGCCCCGCCTGGCTCGAAGGCGGGGGCGAGGCGGTCAGCCGACATGTCCACGATCTGGTCACCGCCGCCGGCGGGTCGATCTCGGCCGAGCACGGCATCGGCCAGATGAAGACCGCCGAGCTCGAGCGGCTCGGCGACCCCGCGCGGCTCCATGCGATGCGGGCGATCAAGCGGGCGCTCGACCCCGGCAACATCATGAATCCGGGCAAGCTCGTGCCGCCGCCCGCTCAGGAGAGCCTTGCACAAAAGGCCGTTCGCCCATAGAGGGTTGCCGGAATTCCGCGGCCGCGCGAGCGCCGCTCCCTAGCCACATGGAGAATGAATTATGGCGACTCAGCCGCCGCCCGCCAATCTGCCGGTCTTCTACAACAGTCTGGCGCCGCTCTCGAGCTCGATCCACTCGGGCTTCAAGGTCCGCTCGACCGACCGAGCGCCGTATCTCGCCAAGGCCAATGCGATCCCGCTGACGATCGACGAGTTCATGACCGCGCAGCGCCATTTCCCGATCGTCTTCTCGTCGGGGGAGACGCCGGTGCCGCTGGCGCTGATGGGCCTCAACGACGGAGTCAACGTCTTCGTCGACGACGAGGGGCGGCCGCTCAACCCGGTCTACATCCCGGCCTATGTCCGCCGCTACCCCTATCTGCTCGCCCGGCTCGACCAGAAGGCCGAGGAGCTGTCGCTCTGCTACGACCCGACCAGCGACCTGATCGGCGAATCGGTCGAGGGCGAGGCCCTGTTCGAGGACGAGAAGCCGACCGAGACGCTCTCCGCCATCCTCAAATTCTGCGAGGATTTCGAAATCGCCGCGCAGCGCACCACCGCCTTCATCAAGGAATTGCAGGATCTCGACCTGCTGATCGACGGCGAGGTCACCATCCAGCCGGGCGACGCGCCGCAGCCCTTCCTCTATCGCGGCTTCCGCATGGTCGACGAGGAGAAGTTCCGCGAGCTGAACGGCGACGTGCTGCGCAAGATCAACCAGAACGGCATCCTCGCGCTGGTCCACGCGCACCTCTTCTCGCTGCCGCTGATCCGCGAGGTGTTCGGCCGGCAGATGCAGCTGGGCAAGGTGCCCGAGCAGCTGCAGGCGATGGCGACCGAGGGCGCGGCGTAACCCGATTCCGGTTTCCTCTTGAAACCGGAAACGGCCTCATTATCTTGAGGTCAGCGCCGCCGTATCCCCCCTTTACGCCGGCGCGACCGCGCCCCTTCGCAAGCGGGGGCGCACCTCCCTGAACCTGGGCCGCCTCACGGAAACGTGAGGCGGTCTTTTTATTTGGGCCGGCCGCCGCCGCGTAATGCTGGACAGGAAAATGGGCCGAATATAGTTCATAGTCGCAAGATCGACTCAAATGGCTTGAGCGTGAACGACTCGGCGCTCGCAGCGAGGGGGCGCGCGACACATGAACAACAGCTACAAGATGGCCGCGGTTGCACTGGCGATCGCAGGCGCTGCCGGCGCCGCCGCCTGGGTCAGTGAGACAGTCACCTACACCTATGACGCGCGTGGGCGCCTGATTAAGGTCGAGCGCAGCGGCTCGGTCAACAACGGGGTCAAGGCCGACTATAAATATGACAAGGGCGACAACCGCACCAACGTCAACGTGATCTCGCCGAACTGAACGCGATGCGCCTTTTCCCGACGCTGTGCGCCACCGCCCTCGCGATCTGCCTCGCGGCTCCCGCCCGCGCGCAGGACGTCCCGCAGGTCATCTCGCCGCTCAGGGTCGAGAGCGACCACAATGGCGTCAACCTGGTCAGCGGCCGGACCGAGATCGGCCTGCCGGTGCTTTCCGTTCCGGGCGCGCCCAATCTGCGCTTCGACCGCGTCCAGAACGCGGCGCCCTATGCCGTCGGCAAGGTGACCGGCCAGGCGGGCGAGCCGCCGGTCGGAAACTGGTCGATCCACACCGGGTTGGGCGCGTCGGAATCGTTCGTCTGCACCGACTGGCTGGATTGCGACAGCGTCACGGGAACCGGATCGACCTTCCGCGGGCCCGCGGGCTCGAACGGCGCGAACGGGACCTACAAACAGGCGGGGACCGGCGCGATCTGGCACTTCTCTCTGTCCCACGCTGTCGGCCCCGGACCGGTGCGGCAGTCCTACGCCTCGAGCGTGAGCTACCCCACCGGCGAGACGATCTCCTACGACTACCAGACCGTCGTCAGCGGCGGGAAAACCTATTACCGCCCGATCAAGGTGACGAGCAATCTCGGTTATCTCATCAAGATCGCCTATGAGGGCAATACGTTCGGCACGATCCAATGGAACCGGGTCAGCGAAGCCGCGATCTACGCCAGCACCAACGAGAATGTGGCCCTCGGCAGGCTGACCTACGCCTATAGCGGCGCCACCGCGACGATCACCGATTTCGGCGACGGATCGGGTCCGAGCCGGGTTTCCACCTGCGCGGGATGCGGCAATTCGCTCGGCGAGACTCTCCAGGTGCAGGCGGGATCGAACCAGCTTCCCGGCGAGGGCGCGCCCGCGTTGCAGGTGGCGGCGCTGCCGACCGTGCCGCTGGTCGGCTCGGTCACCCGGGACGGGGTCGGGTGGAGCTACAGCTACACCTACAATGGCGGCGCGCCTTATTTCCACGCGCAGAGCAACAGCTATTGGTACACGCAGCTCACCGCGACCGGCCCGAACGGCTTCAACCAGGTCCATAATTTCACGATATCGGGCCAGCGCAACGTCCTCACCTCGATCACGGATTCGATCGGGCGCACCACGTCCATCCAATCCGATTACGCCTTCCGCCCGACCCGGCTGACCTCTCCCGAAGGCAATCGGGTCGACGTCGTCTATGACGATATGGGGAACATCACCTCCCGTACCGCGACGCCCAAGGCGGGCTCGGGCCAGTCGCCCGTCACCGAGACCGCCTTCTACCCGACCGCGACCTGCATCGGCGGCGGGGCGCAGGTGCTCTGCTACCGCGCCTTATGGTCGCGCGACGGCCTCAACCGGCAGACCGACTACGCCTACAATAATATGGGTCAGATGACCCAGCAGGACGACCCCGCCGACGCCAATGGCGTGCGCCGCCGGACGATCGTCGAATATGCGGCGAGTCCCGGGGGGATCAGCCGCCGCTCGGTGGTACGGGTCTGCGGCGTGGGCACGACCTGCGGGACCGGCGACGAGATCCGCACCGAATATCATTATTGGGATCCAACGCATCCCTTGCGCGACACGCATCTGGTCAGGCTCGAGCGGCGGATCGCCGGCGCCCAGGTGCTCGAAACGACCTATGAATATGACGCGGCGGGCCGGCTGCGGTGGACCGACGGGCCGCTGGCGAGCACGAACGACCGGACCTACGCCCGCTACGACCAATTCGGCCGCGGGACGTGGCAGATCAGCGCGCTCGCCCCGAACGGCCAGAGGCTGGTCACCCGCACCGCCTATCGCGATTCGGACGACAAGGTGATCGCCACCGAGAGCGGCTTCATCCCGGCGGACCCGGAAAGCGTGGCGTTCACGGCGCACAGCCGCGTGGACTATTATTTCGACAGCCGCCGCCACCCGATCCGCGAGGCGGCCTCTGGGGCGGGCGCGTTCTACAACGTCATCGACCGCTATCATGACGATCAGGGCCGGCTGGTCTGCACGGCGCGGCGGATGAACCCGGCCGCGTTCGGCGAGCTGCCGGGCGCCTGCGCGCTGACCACGGCGGGAAGCGCGGGCCCCGACCGGATCACGCGCAATATCCACGACGCGGCCGGGCAGCTGCTCCAGGTCCAGCAGGCCTATCTCATCACCACCGCCAACGGCTTCCCGGAGACGCTGCAGGCGGATTATGCCACCTACACCTACAGCCCCAACGGCAAGCGCACGAGCGTCACCGACGCCAACGGCAACCGCGCCGAGTTGACCTGGGACGGGTTCGACCGGCAGCGGCGATGGATCTTGCCTTCAGCCACGGTCGCGGGGACGGCGAACCCCGCCGATTACGAGGAATATGGCTATGACGCCGTGGGCAACCGGACGAGCTTCAGGAAGCGCGACGGCTCGACGCTGAGCTTCAGCTACGACAATCTGAACCGGCTGCTCGTCAAGACGGTCCCGGAACGCGCCGGGCTGGCCGCGACCCACACGCGCGACGTCCATTACGGCTACGACCTCAGGAACGCGCAGCTCTACGCCCGGTTCGACTCGGCCGCCGGCGAGGGCGTTTCCAACAGCTATGACGGCTTCGGGCGGCTCAGCACGAGCACGGTCAACATGGACGGCACCAGCCGCACGCTGACCCACCATTATGACCCGGCGGGCAACCGCATCCGGCTCGATCATCCGGAGTGGCTCTCGTTCACCTACACCTATGACGCGCTCGGCCGGCTCGCGGGGGTCTTCGAGCATATCGGCACAGCGGTGCCGCTGGCGCAGTTTGCTTATGATGGGCAGGGCCTGCTGGCGAACCGGTCCGAGGGCGCCGGCGGCCACGGGGCCAGCTTCGCCTATGATCCGATCGGGCGCCGGACGATCGGGTTCGACTATTTCGTGGGCGGCGGCGGCAACGTCTCGCAGACCTACGGCTACAACCAGGCCAACCAGATCACCAGCCACGGCCGCGACAACGACGCTTATGCCTGGAACGGCGCCTACACTGTCAACCGCGCCTACACGGTCAACGGGCTCAACCAGTATACGGCCGCGGGCCCCGCCACGTTCGCCTACGACGCCAACGGCAACCTCACTTCCGACGGGGCGACCGCGTTCACCTATGACGTCGAGAACCGGCTGGTCGCCGCGAGCGGCGCGCGAACCGCGGCGTTGCGCTACGACCCGCTGGGCCGGCTCCATGAGGTTGGCGGCGGCGCGATGACGACGCGTTTCCTCTATGACGGCGATGCGCTGGTCAACGAATATGACATAGCGGGCGTGCTTCATCACCGCTACGTGCACGGCAGCAATCCGGGCGCCGACGATCCGCTGGTCTGGTATGGCGGGGCGACGATGGTGTGGCTGCACTCGGACCATCAGGGCTCGATCACCGGCTATGCCAACGCCCAGGGGCTGATCTCGGCGATCAACGCCTATGACGAATACGGCATCCCCAAGGCGACCAACCAAGGGCGGTTCCAATATACCGGCCAGGCCTGGCTCGCCGAGCTCGGCATGTACCATTACAAGGCCCGCATCTACTCGCCGACCCTGGGGCGGTTCCTGCAGACCGACCCCGTGGGGTATGAGGATCAGGTCAATCTCTATTCATATGTGGGGAACGACCCGATCAATCACGTTGATGCGGACGGGCAACGCGTCACTGTGTTGTACGACCCCCGCAACCGGAATTTCCTGGTCTACGACAAGGAGACGCGCCGGGCTCACTTCACGCAGGCCTTTACCGGCTGGGATGACAACCGTAGGCAGCCGACCGTTCCAATCCCTAATGGCACTTACTCCATTCTCGAGCATCGCGACCCAAACCGGTATCGCCTCGAAGGGCGCGACGACAGTTTTGGCGACGACAGTTACCAGGGCCGAACCGAACTCCGCCTGCATGGACGGGGCCAAGGCTTCAACAATGGCTGTGTCTCGGTCTGCACGGACGTACAATGGCGTCACGTTAACGCCATCATCTCGTCGACGAGCACAATGACTGCATTGGTCAGGTCGAAAAGCTGGTGGAGGTCCCCGGTTGAAGGATTGCGAGACTTTGGAACAATGACCGTGCTCGGTCCGGGGCAGACCCTCACCTACAATGCCACGACGCGCAATGTCATGCTTACCGAGACCATTACAGGGTCCAGAGTTCCGGGGAGAAGTCGTATTTGCACAATGACGCAGGATAATAGCCGATGCGTCCGATGAAGCGGTCAGGATCGCTCCTGTTGAAGTTCATATTGTCCCTCGCCCTGATCGCGTGTGTCTGGATCACCAGCACAACCTTCCGGGTTGGCCCGTTCCGCTATGAGGGGATGATAGATTCGGAGTACCTTCTCATCGCCGCTTCGCTCGGGCTTCTTATCGGAACGCTGGGACTCTACAGGTCCAGCCAGATTTCGACCGTAATCATGTATCTCTGCTCGGTGATTATCATCACCGTCATCGACCATGTGTGGGGCGTTTATGGCTATGTGGATGCCTATAAGGGCGTCCAATATCACGTCCTTTATCCCGCACTGGCGGCTCTAGCCATCTCGCCCATCGCTTTTCTGTTTAGGGCCAAAAGCGAGACCAGGGCTTGGGTGCTGGCCCGCTGCTGGGCGGCACTGATCCTTACGATGTTCCTCATCGGCAGCCACGTGGTTGGCCTGCTCGACGTGATCGGCCCAACCTATATCGCGATTGTGTTCCTGGCATTGGTCGCCGCGGAGATCGTGCGCCAGTATCGGCACTGGAAGCTGAACTACGAAATCTGAGAATTGATTACGGGACACTGAGATTACGTTGACACTGCACCAATATAGGGAGAACCGCCTTCCGCACATCGCACACGCCTTAGACGAGGCAACAGATATATATCTAGGGATGTAGACGGCCACAGAGGGGCGCTGGCGTCAGCTCTTAGGCCGATAGCGACATCCATAGCCAATCGAGCAGCAGCGCGAATGGGCTTAACCGTCAATCGGACAGCCCGTATTGGGAGCGGCGGTAGATCGGGAGGAAACGTCGGAAATCTCGTCGGACCACCCAACAGCGTCGTAGGAAAGCCGGCTGGAAATGGCTTGTGGTTTACTAATTCCAGGGGGCAGGTAGTACGAGATTTGACATTCACCGGAGACCGCGCTCGCGCTTTTGAGGTTGTTCCCGGAAGGGGTACCGTTGGGCCCAGGTTGAACCTGACGCGAGAAGAATGGTTGATATGGAGAGGCTTTTGAAGCCTTATGGTAGACGTTACCCAGGACTTTGATCTGTTTGCTACCGCTCTCCGGACCCTCGTGCCTATTTTTGATCGATCAGGGATTCGATGGAAAAACGTGGGCCAATATGACGAGTTCTATCATATTGCCGATGGACTATTTAGTGGCCTAATTACGTCCAAATTCTCTGATGATGAGCGGTATTCCTCTAAATTTGAGCCATATGCCTACTGCATGAAAAAAGACGGTGTTGCGCGGTTTATTGTAACTGATGTTGATACAGGTGATGACATAGGAGATTTCGTCCGCTTCGTTTCCAATATACTGCCTTTTGATTCTATAGAAGTAGACAATAGCCGTGAATTGGTGACGATCCCATTTTCCATGGAGAAATTTAGAATAGTAACGGAGTAGATCGGAACTGCGATGTTGGTCAGCGGGCACAAACTCGGCGTGTGGTTGATTTACTAATTACGGTTACAGTGCATTAAACTGGGGGCGGGCGCCTTCCGCACATCGCACACGCCTGAGCAGCCGATCTATCCTCCGGGAGTGACCTACACCTATCACGCCCTGGGCCGGCTGTCGGGCGTCTACCAGGGCGCGGGCCTGGCGACGCCGCTCGCCTCGTTCGCCTACAACTCCCAAGGCCTGCCGCAGAGCCGCACCGAAGGGCCGGGCAGCAGCCTCGCCTACGGCTATGACGCGATCGGGCGGCTCACCAGCATCGCCGACGCGTTCAACTGGAGCCCGGCCAACGGCACGCTGACGTTCACGCACAATCCCGCGGGCCAGATCGGAGCCGCAGCCAGACCAACGACGGCTATGCCGCGATCCGCCTCCGCTTGCAGGATAGCAGCGCAATATTACCGCTTTTGGCTCCACCCTCATGATCCGAAATGGCGGTAAGTTGCGGATCCAAGACTTACGCATTCTCAAAGTAGGACGAAAGAAAAAGTGGCCTATGCCACGCAAATTCCTTACGAATAGGAAGAGAGCCGACTCGAATCGGCCGCGAAGGGGAGGCCATGACGGGGCACGGCGGGAAGCTCGTTCTTGCGGCGGCGGCATTGACGGCCGCGGCGGCCGCGCTGGCGAGCGAGACGATCACCTACACCTACGACGCGCGCGGCCGGCTCATCAAGGTCGAGCGAAGCGGCAGCGTCAATAACGGCGTCAAGGCGGAATATAAATATGACAAGGGCGACAACCGCACCAACGTCAACGTGATCTCGCCCAATTGAACGCGAGGCGCCTGACCCGGGCGCTGCTTGGCGCCGCCCTCGCGACGGCGGGCACCGCGGCCCACGCGCAGGACGTTCCCCAGGTCATCTCGCCGCTCCGGGTCGAAACCGACCATAATGATGTCAACATGGCGACCGGCAAGACCGCGCCCGGCGGCCCGGTGCTTTCCGTGCCGGCCGCGCCGAACCTCGTGTTCGACCGGGTGCAGAATGCCGCGCCTTATGTGAGGGGGCGGGTGTCGGGCGGGCCGGGTGATCTGCCGGTGGGCAATTATTCGGTGCACGCCGGGGGCGCCGCATCGGAATCCTTCCTGTGCAGCGACACGATCGACTGCGAGAGCGTGACCGGCACGGGCTCGACCTTCCGGCCCGTGGGCCTCAATTCCTACCGCTACCAGCAGGCGGGTTCGGGCGCGATCTACACCTTCAACCTCAAGCATGTGAACTCGACCGGGTCGCCAAGGAACATCCAATATTATGCGAGCAGCGTCGCCTGGCCGAACGGCGAGACGCTCGGCTACGCCTACGACGCGATCGTTCATGGCGGCCTCACTTATTACCGCCCGGCCACGCTCACCAGCAACATGGGCTATGCGATCGCGCTCACATACCAGGGGAACGACTTCGCCGGAGACCCGACGAGCTGGGCCACGGTCGCGTCGGCGACGCTTCATGTGGGCTCGCCGTCCGGCACGGCGCTGAGGCGGCTCACCTATGGCAGCGGCACCGTCACCGACAGCGGCGCCACGGTCACCGACACGAGCGACGACCGGGTCTATGGCTGCGCGGGCTGCGGCGGCACGCTCGGCGTCGAGGTCGAGGCGGCGTCGGCGACGCTGCAGCTTCCCGGCGAGACCTCGCCTTCGCTGCAGGCGTTCGCGCACCCCAATGCGCAGGTCGTCGCCTCGGTGACGCGCGACGGCGTGCAGTGGAGCTACAGCTATCAGAATCTGCGCCAGGAGACCGGCAATCTGAACTGGCTGTTCGACGCGGTGACGGTGACCGGCCCCAACGGCTTCAACCAGACCTACCAGACCATGCAGGGAGGCCCCGCCAAGTCGCGGTTCAACCTCGTGACCGGGATCACCGACTCGCTCGGCCGGGCGAGCGTCTTCCAGATCGAGCCGGTGACGATGCGCGTCACCCGGGTGACCTCTCCCGAGGGCAATGCGGTGAGCGTCCAATATGACGCCGCCGGCAACATCGTCTCGAGCACCCGGCATGCCAGGCCCGGCAGCGGCCTCGCCGACATCGCGCAGACGGCCGGCTACACGCTGCCCAGCCTGCCCAATCTGTGCAACCTCTCCTGCTGGCGGCCGAACTGGTCGCGCGACGCGCTCAACCGCCAGACCGACTATCTCTACAACGGCAACGGCCAGCTCACCGAGCAGACCGAGCCCGCCGACGCAGAAGGGGTGAGGCGGCGCACGATCGTCGAATATGCACCTTCCCCCCAGGCTGGGATCAGCCGGCGGAGCGTGGTCCGGGTCTGCGGCGTCCCTTCGTCAGGCTCAGGACAGGGCGGCATGACCTGCGGCACCAACCAGGAGCACCGCACCGAATATGAGTATCTCGGCGACACCTTGCTGGTGACGCGCGAGCGACGGGTGGACCCGGCGACGGGCGCGGTGCTCGAGACGGTGAACGGCTATGACGGCGTGGGCCGGCTGATCTCGAGCGACGGGCCGCTGGCGGGCACGGACGACGCAACTTACAGTCGCTACGACTCCCATGGCCGCCGGACCTGGGAAATCGGCGCGCGCGCTCCGAACGGCCTCAGGATCGCGACGCGGCACAGTTATCGCGATTCCGACGACAAGCTCCTGTACAGCGAAACGGGCACGATCCCAGACGCGAACGGCACCAGCCTCACCGTCTTCCGCCGTACCGATATCGCCTATGACGGCCGCCGCAACCCGATCCGCCAGGCATTGTCCGCCTCTTCGACAGGTTCAGGACAAGGATCGGGAACGACCAGCGTCGTCGACCGCTCGTATGACGATCAGGGGCGGGCGATCTGCCAGGCGCAGCGGATGAACGCGGCATTGTTCCCGCTGCACGGAGCGGGCGGGTCGCTTCCGGCCGACGCCTGCGCCCTCGGTACCGAGGGTGGCCACGGCCCCGACCGGATCGCGCGCAACGTCTATGACGCGGCGGGCCAGCGCCTCCAGCTGCGCGAAGGCGTCGGCACGGCGATCGAGGCGGCGGAGGCGAGCTGGGACTATAACCTCAACGGCCAGGTCACGACCGTCATCGACGGCAACGGCAACCGTGCCGAGCTTCGCTATGACGGCCATATGCGGCAGGACCGCTGGACCTTCCCCTCGACGGCTGGGGCCGGTGCTTACGATGACGCCACCCAGGCCACCGCGCTCGCCACGGCGGGGAGCGTCAACGCGGCCGATTACGAGGAATACGGCTATGACGCCGCTGGCAACCGCACCAGCTTGCGCAAGCGCGACGGCACGATATTGGGCTACGGCTACGACGCGCTGAACCGGATGATCGTGAAGACAGTGCCGGAACGCCCGGCACCGCATCCTTATCCGCTCAGCGCGGCGCAGACCCGCGACGTATATTACGGCTACGACCTCAGGAACCAGCCGCTCTTTGCCCGGTTCGATTCCGCGACGGGCGAGGGCATCACCAACGTCTATGACGGGTTCGGGCGGCTCGCTTCGAGCAGCACCAACATGGGCGGAGTTACCCGAACGCTCGGCCACAGCTACGACGTCAGCGGCAACCGCACCCGGATCACGCATCCGGACGGCGTCCAGTTCGACTATAGCTATGACGCGCTGAACCGGCCGGCCGGCCTTTACGACCCATCATTGGCGCTGAACCATCTCTACGAGCCCTGGGGCCCGGTGAGCGGGATCGTGCGGATCGGTGGGGCGAGCGGGCGCTGGACGACGCCGGACGGCAGACTGATCAGCCTCTCCCACTACAATGGCCCGTCGTTCACGCTCGACACCTACTGGGCGTTCACCCACAATCCGGCGGGGCAGATCGCCACCCAGTGGGGAATGAGCGACGCTTACGCCTGGACCGGCCATTATGGGGTGCAGCGGCCTTACACCACCAACGGGCTCAACCAGTACAGCCAGACCGGCAGCGGCGCGGCGACGGCGGCGTTCACCCATGACGCCAACGGGAACCTGGCCACGCAGACGATCCAGAACG
>DASQLN010000041.1:0-43812 GCA_035629975.1 Allosphingosinicella sp.
AGCTCCGGGAGCCACTGCTGGCCGGTATATTGGAACCGGCCCGTATTGCCGCTCGCCGGGATGCCATATTCGTCATAGGCGTTGATGCTCGCCATCGCGCCCGAATTGTTCGACTGGGCGATCACGCTGCCGCGCTCGTCCTCGTGATAATAATAGCGCGCCGAGCTGTTCGGCACGTCGTAGCGCACGAGCGGTTCGCCGCCGGGGCCGAATACATAGCGGGCCTGGAGCGTGTTCGAGCCGTTATAGTCGGCGATCAGATTGTCGCCGTCATAAGCCCGGCGTGTTGTCGAGCCGCCCACCGTCTCGTAAAGCCGCGTCGCCGGATCGTAGCTGAGGCTCACGCTGGTCGAGGTCGAGGTCAGCAAATTCTCGCTGTTGTAGGTGTAGGTCGGCGTGCCCGACGGCCCCGCGAAGGTGAGGTTGCCCTTGCTGTCATGGGTCGGCGTATTGCCGCCGACGGCGCTGTACTGGTTGAGGCCGTTGGCGGCGTAGCTCCGGTTCACCGCATAATGGCCGCCCCAGGCGTAGACGTCGTTCGAGCGGGTGGTCTGCGCGATCTGCGAGGCCGGATTGTAGCTGTAGCCCAGGGTGAGGTCGTTGGTCGTGGCGCCGCCGTCGAGGTCGTGCACCATCTGGCTGAGCCGCGACACATTGTCGTAGCTGTAGCTGGTGGTCGCGCCGTTACCGCGAGTCAGCGAGGTGCGCCGGCCGAGGCTGTCATAGGCATAGGTGGCGAGCAAAGTGTTGGAGCCGGACGGGTTCTCGCGAATCTCGGTGAGGTTCGCGGCGACATCATAGGTGTAGCCGATCGCCAGCCCGCTTCCCGGATAGGTGAGGCTCGTCCGCCTTCCTGCCGCGTCATAGGCGGAAGTCGCCGTGCCTTGCGGACCGACCTGGGTGAGATTGCGGCCGAGCGCGTCCCAGGTGTTGGTGAGCGTTTGCGCGGAGGTCGAGGCCGTCAGCATCCGCCCCATCAGATCGTAAGTATAGCTCACCGTCGGCTCCGAGCCGGGCAGGTCGCGCGTCGTCAGCCGGTCGAGGTCGTCATAGCCATAGGTCTGCACCGTGCCGTCGCGATTGGTGCGCGACGTCACCAGGTTCGCGGTGTAGCCAAACGCCTCGTAATCGCTCGAGCTGGTCCCGCCGCCGCTGGCATTGGGGTAGAAGGTGGCGGTGTGACGGTCGTGCCCGTCATATTGATAGGCCGTGGCGTTGCCGTTGGCGTCGGTCACGGTCTGCGCGCGGCCGTTATTACTGTAGGTGAAGCTGGCTTCATTCGCCTCCTGGCCGCTCACCGCGAAAGCGGTGCGGACCTGGCTCACCTGGCCGGCCGCGTCATAATAAGTGCGCCTGATCCGGTCCGGCCCGTAATCGCCGCTGCCGCTGCCCTGCGTGTCGAGCGCGCAGGCATCGGAGGTCAGCGACGCGAACTCGGACGGGTTCATGCGCTGGACCTGGCACTGCACCCGTCCGAAGGCATCGTAGCCGGTCTGCGCCACTGCATAGGTGGTGCTGCCGGACATCCGCCGCCGCTGGACCGGGCGGGCGTTGGCATCATAGTCCTGCTCGACCCGCTCGGCCGCGGAGAAGGACGCCCAGTCGCCGTCCGACTGGCTGTTCACCGTGCCGATTTCGGCCTTGGTCGGAAGCCCGTTCGTATAGGTTGTGCGCCGCGCGCCGTGGACGCGGCTGCCGCCGCCGTCCGGGTCGGGCCCCACCGCGCCCACCGGCTGCCGCGCCGCATTGTAGCGGTAGCGCACCGTGTCGGCGCTGCCGGAGAGCGGCCCGTCCACCGTCAGCAGATTGCCAAGCGCGTCATAGGCCAGCGCCGTCGTCGCGGTGAGCGTGCCCGTGCCGTCCGCGGTGGTCGTCGAGGTGACGTTGCCGTTGGCGTCGCGCACGATCGTCACGACGGTTTCGTTCGCCGTGCCCACGCAGCCCGGGGAAGTGCCGGACGCGCATCTCGATATGGCGGTCGTCAGATACTCGCCGTTGGTCAGCGTATACGTATAGCGGGTCTGTGGCCGGTCGCCGCTCCCCGCGGGCGCGGGCGCGGTCACGGTCAGCACGCCGCCATGGGTGGCGTCGTATGTGTAATCGGTCGTGTGGCCGCACGCGTCGGTGACGCTGTTGGGCTGATTGCAGGTCAGCGGATTGGAGCAGGTCGAATCGAAGCTCGCGCTGACGACGATGTCGGCGAGGCCCGAGCCCGACTTGGCGACCCGCCGCACCTCGGTGACGTTGCCGCGCCCGTCATACGTATATTGGACGTAATTGCCCTCGGGCGCCGTCACCCGCGTCAGCCGGCCGTTGCCGTCATATTGATATTGCGTCTGCCGGCTCAGCGGGTCCGTGATCGAGGTCAGCCGGCCGGTGGTGAGGTTGGAGACCGCTGTCGTCACCGGATCGGTCGTCCCCGAATCCCCGTCGACCGCGGTGACCGTCATCGTCGCGGTGCTGCCCGAGACGCTGCGCGAATAAGCGGTGGTCACGCCCTCGTTGACCACCGACGTCACAACGGAGCCGCTGTAGCTGATCGTGGTCGTGTCGGAGGAGGCGCCGGGGCGGCGGATGCCGGTCACGCCCACGATCGTGCCGGCGAAGCGCCAGACGAGGCCGCCCATGTCGGTGACCTGGGTGACCCCCGTAGACGGATAGGAATAGCTGACGCTGCCCTGCGACGGATTGCCTGAAACCTGGGCATTGTGGAAGGTCGCGCCGGTGCGCTGGTGCCAACTTGACGGGGGTCCCCCGCTGCCGCCGCCACTGCCGGACGCATAAGCGAACTGGATCGAATAGCCGAAGCTGTTCGAGACGTCGGAGAGGCGGGGCGTGAAGTGGCAGGGCAGGGTCTCGCTGTCGATCTCGCCCCAGCAATCGGTCCACATCTCCCATCCGAGCGACACGGTCTTGCCGTTCGGCTCGTTGATCGCGGTCGGAATCAGGACGCATGCGCCCTGCCCGATGGCGCCGGTGCAAAAATTGGAGTCGGTGCCCCACCCGCCATTGCCGGCGTCGGTGAATTCGATCGCTGTGCCGTCCGCGCTGCGATAGACGTAGTTGTTGGCGCTGCCGGTCAGCGAGGAGCCGCTCGGGAGCGTGCCGGTGGCGGTGAAGATTTCGTATCGCTGCCCGATTGTCACGGCATATTGGAGGCCCCCGGAAACGGGAGTTTGCTGAAATCCGATTCGGTCCCACTGATGGCCGTTGACATTGATCCCGCTGGCGACCCACACGCCGTTGCGGACCAACGACAGCTCGGCCATCCCCGAGCCGATCGAGCCTTCCACCATCGACATCAGGAAATCGCCGTGGGTGAGATCGACGCCGTTCGCATCGGGCGCCCGGTGCGGCCTGGCCGTCTGCGCGACAGCCGGCGCGGTGACCGCGGTCGTGAAGAGCAGCGCGCCAAATGCCGCTGCGTGCAATGTCCCTGCAGTCCTGGGCATGCTTTGCCCCCATTTTCCCCAGCTGCCGCTGGCCGCGGTCCCCTCAAAGGGGATTAATTGGGCGAGACCACGTTCACGTTGGTGCGATTATCGCCCTTGTCATATTTATACTCGGCCTTGACGTTGTTGTTGACGCTGCCCGCCCGCTCGACCTTCACCAGCCGGCCGCGCGCGTCATAAGTATAGGTGACGGTTTCGCTGGCCGTCGCGGCCGCGGCAGCCGCCAGCGCCGCAAACGCGAACACGACGATTTCTGCGCGTTTCATCCCGCCTCCTTGCCGAATGCTCTCCGGTCGAGTCGCCGAGCCTGCACATGAGAGCATTCTCCGCGAATATTGCAACGGCTTTCTTGAGATATCGAGCCATCCTCCTCGCACAATAGCCGCAAAAACCGTCCGTGCTGAAAGGCAATGACGATAGCGCCACCGCCGAATTGCCGTTAGGCTCGGCACGGCGGGAAGCCGGGGGGAGCCTGATGATCGAACGAATCCATGTTCAAGCGGGCACGGCGCTCGTCGCTGCCTTTATGCTCGGGAGCTGCGGCGGCGGCGGCGGCGCGGTCGTCGCGCTGGAGCCCGGCCAATGGGAAATGACGATGCGCGTCACCAGCGTCCGGATGGACAATATGCCGCCCGAGATGCGCGAGCAGATGCGGGGGATGCGGGCCAACGAGACCAGCACCTCGCGCGACTGCATGAGGGTGACCGCCGACGTGATCCGGATCCAGAATCTCCGCATGACCGTCCCGCAGCCCGGGCGGCCGGAGGCGAGCTGCCGAATCGCCGAGCTGTCGATGGAAGGCGGCCGGATCCGCGGCGAGCTCAGCTGCGAGGGGATGATGATTCCGGGGTCGCGGACCATGTCGATGTCCGGCCGGATGAACGGCAGCTACACCGCGCAAAGCATGGATTTCACCGCGGGGGGCGAGATGCGGATCGGCGCGCAAAACGGCAGCGTCGAAGTGCGGGTCACCGGCCGGCGCATCGGCGCCTGCACGCCGCCGCGTCCCTATTTGGGGCCGCCCCCGACGGTCATGGTGCCCCAGCCCACGCCCCCGGGCGCGGTGCCGGTGCCCGACGCCTATTCGCCGCCGGCGGAGAACATGGCGGCCAACGCCATGTAGGGCCGCGGCGCGCCTCCAACTCCTGAACGACCAGGGTTAACTGCGGCGAACCGATGGGCAAAGGGGGCCGAACGGCCCGCCGCCGCCATTCCAACGCCCGTGCCGATGCCGTATTCTCCCCACAATGGCGGAGGAGGCGACCGTTTCGGCGGCCGAGGAGGGCGGTCCGCCCTCTTGGCGTGCCTTGTGGGTGAGCGCCGGCGCGCTGGCGGCGACGCTCGCTCTGGTCGCGCTCATCGTCATGATCACCATCTCCAACCGTGCCCGCGACGAGGCGCTGGGCTGGGAGCGCCGCACCAACGACCTCGTCCTCGTGATCCGCCAGATCGACGCCGCCATGGCCCGCTCGGAGGCGGCGCTCAGCCGCTACGTGCTCGACGGCCGGCGCAGCACCGGCACCGCTTATTATAGCGAGCGCCGCAATGCGGGCTTCCAGATCGGCCAGCTCCGGCAGCAGATCACCGACGATCCGGCCCAGGCCCGCCGCGTCGAGGAGCTCGGGACCCTGTTCGAGCGGCGCGGCGAGGAGCTGGCCCGCGCGGTCGCGATCGCCCGCCGCGAGCCCGGCTACGGCCCGGGCGTGCGCGACCTGCTCGAGCGGATCGTCGCCTCGCCCCTCCTGCCCGCGATGCGCCGCCGGCTCGAGGAGATCGCCGACGCCGAGCGCGCCCATCTCGCCAGGCGGATGGCGGCAACCCAGGGCCTCGTCACCCGCGCCGACACCTACACCGACTGGCTCGGCTGGCTCGGCGTGCTGATCGGGCTCGGCGCGGTCGGCCTCGCCATCCTCGCCTGGCGCGCCTTCATCGACGGGGTGCAGGCGCGGCGCGAGGCGGACGCGGCGGGCTGGCACGCGCTCGACCTGGAGCAGGCGGTGCAGGCGCGCACTCGCGAATTGAGCGACGCCAACGCGCGCCTCAAGCAGGAGGCGGCCGAGCGCGCCGCCGCCGAGGCGCAGCTGCGCCAGGTCCAGAAGATGGAGGCGGTCGGCCAGCTCACCGGCGGCATCGCGCATGATTTCAACAATATGCTCGCGGTCGTCGTCGGCGGGCTCGATCTCGCGAGGCGCAAGCTGCACGGCTCGCGCCGCGAAGTCGAATTCCACCTCGACAATGCGATGGAGGGCGCCACCCGCGCCGCGGGCCTGACCCGGCGCCTGCTCGCCTTCGCCCGCGCCGAGCCGCTGCTGCCCGAGGCGGTGGCGCCGGCGGAGCTGGTCGAGAACATGCTCGAGCTGATCGACCGCGCGATCGGCGAGCGGATCACCGTCCACACCCGCTTCGCGGCCGGTAACTGGCACGTCTGGGCCGATCCGACCCAGTTCGAGAATGCGATCCTGAACCTCGCAGTCAACGCCCGCGACGCGATGGGCGGGCGCGGCGATCTTTCCATCGAGGTCGACAACGTCACCCTCAAGGAGGCCGAGACGGCCGAGCTTCCCGCCGGCGACTATGTCCGCGTGTGCGTCGTCGACAAGGGCGTGGGCATCGCGCCCGAGCATCTCGACCGGGTGTTCGAGCCCTTCTTCACCACCAAGGCGGTCGGCAAGGGCACTGGCCTCGGCCTCTCCCAGATCTTCGGCTTCGCGCGCCAGTCGGGCGGCGACGTCGCCATCGCCTCGGCGCTCGGCCGGGGCACCAAAGTCTCAATCTATTTGCCGCGCTCGGCCGCCGCCGCCGAGCAGGCCTCGGGCCGGATCGCGCCGACCCTCCGCCATGCCGAGCCCGCCGTCCGGAGCGGCAGCGCCGCCGCCATTCTGGTGGTCGAGGACGATCCCAGGGTCAGCCGCTCGACCGTGGCCGCGCTCGAGGAGCTCGGCTACCGGCCCTATCCGTGCGCGAGCGGCAAGGAAGCGCTCGCCATGCTCAAGCGGGAGGCCGAGATCGCGCTCGTCGTCACCGATGTGATGATGCCCGAGATGACCGGCACCGAGCTCGCCGCCGAGGTCAAGCGCCGCCGCCCCGGCATGCGCATCCTCTTCGTCACCGGCTATGTCGGCGAGGCGGGAGATGCCGGCGACCTTTCCGGCCACGCGGTGTTGAGGAAGCCCTTCACCGTCAACGCATTGTCCGCCGCGGTCGAATCCGCGCTCGGCGGCGTCAACGGCCAGGAATCCAACGGCCAGGCCATCAGCGGCCAGGAAACTAACGGATTACGCCCCGCCGCCACAGACGAGGCAGCAGAGTAAGCGCGCCCAATATCGGCCAGCGCCGCTGCCACGGCTTGACCACCAGCTTGGTCCCCGCATGGCGGTTGATCTTCCAGGCGAGATAATCGACCCCGCCGGCGAAGGTGGTCGTCGCCTTGGCGAGGCGAATGAGGCTCATCGCCTTGCCCTTGCGCCGGAACCGGCGCCAGCGCCGGTCCGCATTGGGCGCCGCCACGGCGAGCCGCGAAGCGGCCGCGCCGAAGCGGGCGTAGCGCTCGGGATCCGTATCGACGATCGAGCCGGACCTGCCCTTGCGCTCGGCCCGAAGCTCGCTGTCGTAGGTAAGCTCGAAGCCGCGCCGCCACACCGCCAGCGGGTCGCCGCCCGCCCCCTCGGTCATCGGCAGCGCGAAGCCGAGCAGGGTCGGCGCCGCCCGCGCCACGGCCGCCACCGCCGTCTCCCGCGCCGCCTCGTCGGCGGCCCAGACCAGCCGCGACGGCTGCGCGAACCGCGCCCACACCGACACCGTCCCCGCCTCCGGCCCGTTCTCGCGCAGGAAGTCCGCCTCGCTCAGCACCGCATATTTGGCCGCCAGCCCCTGGTGCGCGAACGGGAAGACATTGGGCGGCACCAGCTTGTTGGCGAAGGCGAACCACCCACGCCCATAAGCCGCGCGATAGGAGGAAACGACCAGGTAGAAATCGAGCATGAGGCCGTCCAGCCCGGCCTCGCGCAAACACGACCCGTAGAACAACACCGCCCGCGCCGCCCCCGGATACTCCGCCGCGATCGCCGCCGCCATCGCCGAGACGCGCGGATCCACCGGCTCGGCCAGTTCGGCGGCGACGAGGGTAGGGAGGGAAGGTTCGATGCTCAATCCGTCATTCCAGCGCCCCGCCGTCATTCCGGCGAAAGCCGGAATCTCTTTGCCTTCAACAACGGCCGGAAAGAAGGGAGATTCCAGCTTTCGCTGGAATGACGTGAGTGGTCAATTTCCGGACCCCCGCCCCCTCCCCCGTCGCTGGCGCCGCCACATCGCCGCGTAGATCCCGCCTTGCGCCAGCAGCTCGGCGTGCCGGCCGCGCTCGGCGATGCGGCCGTGCTCGAGCACCAATATCTCGTCGGCGTCGACGATGGTCGACAGGCGGTGGGCGATGACCAGGGTCGAGCGCTCGGCCGAGACCGCGACGAGGCTGGCCTGGATTTCCTGCTCGGTATGGCTGTCGAGCGCGCTGGTCGCTTCGTCGAAGATCAGGATTGGCGGGTTCTTGAGGACGACGCGGGCGATGGCGACGCGCTGCTTCTCGCCGCCCGAAAGCTTCAGCCCGCGCTCGCCGACCTGGGTGTCGTAGCCGTCCGGCAGGCGCCGGATGAAATCGTCGAGCCGCGCGCCGCGCGCCGCCGCCTCGACCTCCTCCAGGCTCGCGCCCGCTTTGCCGTAGGCGATGTTGTAATAGAGGCTTTCGTTGAACAGCACGCAATCCTGCGGGACCACCCCGATCGCCCGCCTGAGGCTCGATTGGGTCACCGCGCGCAGGTCCTGGCCGTCGATCCTGATGGCGCCGGCATCGACGTCGTAGAAGCGGAACAGGAGGCGCGCGACGGTGGACTTGCCGCCGCCGCTCGGCCCGACCAGCGCCACCGTCCGGCCCGGCGGGATTTCGAACGAGACCTGGTCGAGGATCCGCCGGCGCGGATCGTAGGCGAAAACCACGCTGTCGAAGTCGATATGGCCGCGCGGGGCAGCCAGTGCCGGGGCGCCGGGCCGGTCCGCGACCTCCGCCGGCTCGGCCATCAGCTGGGTCATCGCCTCGACGTCGGTCACCGATTGCCTGACGCTGCTGTAGACGGTGCCCAGGATGCCGAGCGGCACGAAGAGCTGCAGCAGATAGGCGTTGACCAGCACGAAATCGCCGACCGTCATGGTGCCGGCGGCAACGCCCCGCCCGGCCATGATCATCACCGCGATCAGCCCCGCCCCGACGATCGCGGCCTGCCCCAGGGTGAACAGGGATTCCATCGATTCGCTGCGGACCGCGGCCTTCTCGTAGGCGCGCCTGGCGAGCTCGTAGCGCTCGGCCTCGTGCGTCTCGGCGCCGAAATATTTGACCGTCTCGTAATTGAGCACGCTGTCCACCGCTTTGACCATGGCGGTGACGTCGCGCGCGTTCATTTCGCGGCGCAAGCGGACCTGCAATCGGGTGACGGCAATGGTGAAGGCGCCGTAGACGAGGAGGGTGGCAACCACGAGCAACGCGAAGCCGGCGCTGTAGAAGGTCCACAGGATCGCCGCGACCAGCGCCAGCTCGAGCAGGGTCGGGATGATGTTGAACAGGACCAGCTCGAGCAGATATTGGATCCCCGCCGTGCCGCGGTGGACGATGTGCGAGAGCCCGCCGGTCTTCCGGTCGAGGTGGAATTTGAGCGACAGCGCGTGGAGATGGTTGAACGCCTGGAGCGAGGTCAGCCGGATCGCGCGCTGGGCGACGGTGATGAACACCAGCTGCCGCAGGGCGCCGACCGCCTGCGAGGCGACATGCGCTAGCCCGTAGGCCAGGATCAGCGCCACCGGCACCGCCGCCACCGCCGCGGGCGCCGAGAGCGCGTCGATGATCTGCTTGTAAAGCCAGGGCCCCGCGACGTTGATCGCCTTGCCGGCCAGGATCAGCGCCATCGCCCCCGCCACGCGCAGCTTCACAGCGGATTCGCCGGGCGGCCACAGCAGGGCAAGCAGCCGCCGCCCCATGACCCGGGCCTGGCCGGAAGGCGCGCTCGAAGGGGAGCCGGGGGGTATCACACCGGGACGGCCGGCGCCGGGGCGTCACAGTCGAGGCAGAGAAACGCGAGCATTACATTAAGCAACATCATCAGGTCCGCCTGGGATACGGGGATTCTACTGTATTAACATTAGAGTCACGGCGTTCGCCTCGGCAGGAAACCGCTGCATCGCAACTTCCCGATCATGAGGCTGTAGCGTCCTTGATAAAGGAAGATTCAAATGCAATCCAGGAAGGCGGCGGGATCGACTCGCCGATTTGGTCATGTTTTCATGGACCATGCGGTCCATGAAGGAGTCATGACGTGTATGGAGGATGTTATGGAGAAAAAGACCTTTGCCTTCAGGCTGGCCGACAAGAGCCCGCGCGACACCGGCAAATGGCAGGCCCGCGAGGGCGTGGCGCTGGCGAGCTGCACGGACGCCCGGCCCGATCTGGGCTTTTTCAAATTCAACGTCGGAGGCAACGACACCGGCGCCTGGTGCTAGCCAGCGCAAGCCTGCAGGGGGCTCCCGGTGCCGCCGGGAGCCCCTTGTGCCTCGGAGCGCCTCACACCGAGAGCTTTTAGGTGCGCGAGCGGATCCTGATCGTCACCAATAGCGATGACCTGCATGCCGATGTCGTCGCGGCGAGGATCGCGGCCGGGCACGGCCCCCCTTTCCGGCTCAATCTCGACGATTATCCCGCCGATTACGAAGTCGCTCTGACCTTCGCCGGCGGCCGCTGGGAGGGAGCGCTCCGCCACCTGCCGAGCGGGGACGAGCTGCATCTGGCGCGGGTGGGCGCGGTGTGGATGCGCAAGAAGGCGGACTTCCGCTACCCGTCGGGTCCGCTGGCCGGGCAGGAGAAGGCCCATGCCGACGCCGAGACCGATCATATCCTGCTCGGCCTGCTCTATGCCATGGACTGCTACTGGATGAGCCATCCCGCCGCGCTTCGCGGCGCGCTCTGGAAAGTCGAGCAGATACAGCGCGCCGCGCGGATGGGCTTTTCGGTGCCCGATTCCCTGATCGCCAATCGCCGTGCCGGCATCGACGCCTTCCGGAGCTCGGCCGCGGACGGCATCGTCTTCAAGTCCCTGTCGTCGGCGTCGCTGGCGGCGAGAGAGGTCGCGCCCGACGAGCGGGTCTCGAGCGGCGTGCCGACGACCCGGATCACCGGCGCGCATGAGGATATCCTCGATTCGGTGACCGAGATGCCGTGCTTCTTCCAGCACCACGTCGCCAAGCGGCACGAGGTGCGCGCGACGGTGATCGGCGAGCGCGTGTTCGCGGCGCGAATCCATTCCCAGGACGACCCGCGCACCGCGACCGACTGGCGCGACATGTCGGCCGAGATCCGCTTTGAGGCAGAGACGCTTCCCGCCGCGATCGAGCGCCGCTGCCTCGATTTCGTGCACAGCTACGCTCTGACCTATGGCGCGCTCGACCTCATCGTCACCCCCGCCGGCGACTATGTCTTTCTCGAAAACAATCCGGTCGGCCAGTTCCTGTTCGTCGAGCAGCTCGTTCCCGAGCTGGACATGACCGGCGCTCTCGCCGCCTGCCTGATCGCGGGCGCCCGCGCGGAGGCGGCGCGGTGAAGCAGCGGCTCGAGGAACTGGAGCGGTCGCGCGGGAGCCGGGTGCTCCTCATCGGGACGTCGCATCTCGAGCTCGACCTGTTGCCCGTGCTTTACGACGCGCTCACCGACATGGGCCACACGCAGCGGCTGGACGTCCTCTTCCACTGCTGCGGCGGCATGGTGAACGCGGCGCGGCGGATCGCCCTGATGCTGCACGGCTTCACCGGCCACCTCGCCTTCATCGTGCCGGACCGCTGCCTGTCCTCGGGCATGATCGCGGCGCTCGCCGCGCACGAGCTGGTCGCCGGGCCGGCCGCGATCTTCTCGCCGGTCGATCCGCATCTGGAGACGCCGTCGGGGTCGGGCGAAGGGCCGCAGGCGGTTTCGGCGCAGGACGTGCGGCTGTTCGCCCGGATGGCGCAGGACTGGTTCGGCCTTGCGGAAGGCGAAGCGAAGGCGAAGGCGCTGGCCGTGCTGGGCGAGAGCATCTTTCCCACGACCTTGACCAGCTTTTACCGCTCGATGCTCGAGGTCGAGGCGATCTGCGCCGAGCTGATCGCGCTCGGCCTTCCGGCTGCCCAGCCGGCGGTAAGAGCGGAAATCGTCGAAATCCTCCTCCACCGCCAGCATTCGCACGGCTTCGCCCTGACCCGCGACGACCTCGGCAAGCTCGGCCTGCCGGTGCGCGACGACGCCGCGGCGGAGGCCATCGCCTGGGAGGTCGCCCGCGGCCTGCGCGGCGGCCTCGGCGGCGGCGCCCGCCGGAAGCCCGAGGACGATTGGTTCGACTCCTTGCTGGCGACGACCGCCGGGTCGATGCGCCGGCGGCGAAGCCCAAGCGGGCTGGCGCCCAGATGGGAAGCGGGAGGCATCGAATGATCCCGGCCGCGGCCTATATGGCCGAGGCCTGCCGCCTCACCATCGTGCTGGTGCTGGCGGTGGCGGTGGCGGGCAAGGCGGTCAATGCAGCCGCCCGGCGCGATCTCTCGGACATGATCGCCGATCTGGTCCGCGTCCCCGAGCGGGCCGCCCGCGCCGGCGCCGCTTTGGTCCTGGGCGCCGAGGGGCTGCTCGCGCTGCTCCTGCTCGCCGGCGGCGGCTGGAGCCGGCCGGCCATGGCGGCGGCAATGGGGCTGTTCGCGATCTTCACCGGCTTCATCCTCCTCGCTCTGGTCCAGCGCCGGGCGGTGGTCTGCAGCTGCTTCGGCGGCCGCGGCCATCCTCTCTCCGTCTGGGACCTGGTCCGCAACCTGATCCTGATCGCGGCCGGCGCCATCTATCTGAGCCAAGGCCCGCTCGGCCATGCGCTCGATCCGGCGGCCTGGCTGCTCCTCGCCGGCGTCGCCTTCATCCTGTTCCTCGTCTCGACCAATCTCAACCGGATCGCGCTGCTCGCGCGCTGAGCGAAGGGCCAAGGTGGACGACAGCCTCATCCGCATCGCACTGATCGTCCTGACGCTGGCGGCGGGGCTCAACCTGTTCCTGACCCTGCGCCTGGCGGCGATCGTGCGGCCGGACCTGTGGGCGGCGCCGCTCACCGTCCCGATCGGCGCGCCGGTTCCGCCGTTCGAGGGGCAGCGCCGGTCCGGCGGGGCCAGCCTCGCCTCCGCCGACCTCGCCGGGCGCCCGAATGTGCTGGCCTTCCTGTCGCCCGGCTGTCCCGCTTGCGCCGAGGCGGCGGCGGCGCTCGCGGCCGCGCTTCGGGCGATCGAGGAGGCCGGCATCGCCCTGTGGATCGTTCCCGCCGATGCGACCCACGACATCGCCCTCCTGCCGGGGGCCGCGGCTTTGCTCGGCCACGTCCTCGAGCTCGACGGCCCGGCCCGCCGCCGCCTTAACCCGCGGCGGCAGGCGCCCTTCTATCTGTTCCTCGACGAGCATCTCGTCGTCCAGGCGAGCAACCTGATCGGCGACGAGGACTGGCAGAGCTTCCTGGCGCAGATGGACGAGACCGCCGCGGCGGCCGCGGCGCCGCCTGCGCAATGACGCGCCGTGCGTGTCCCCAACCCGCCTCGTGTCCCATCCCGCCTCGGATCAAAGCGGCATTTTGATCCGATCGCCTAAGCGGCTTCCTCCCCCACCGCCTTCGCCACCATCTCCGGCTCCGCCCCGATCACCTTCAGATAAGCCCGCACCGCCGGCGGCGGCATGTGGCGGCCGATCTCGTATTGGCGGATATTGGCGAGCGGGATGCCGTAGGTCCGCGCGAACGCCTCCTGGCTCAGCCCGAGCCGGTTCCTGAGCCGCCGGATCCGCCGCCCCATATGCGCCCGCTCCAGGCCGGCCACGCTGACGTCGAAATCGTCCGGATCGTCAGGATCCTTCGGGATCGCGATCATGGTCTCTTTGTTCACTTGCGTTGCTCCTTCGCACCGAGATCATCCGGATCGTCTCGTCGCGCCAGACGTGGACGGCGGTCCATAGCTGCCCGTCCACCATGCCGACCGCCTTGTAGCGGTCCTCACCGTCGATCGGGCGAAGCGAGGGAAGCACGATGTGGTCCGCATCTTCAAACACCCGAACGCCGAATGCCAGCGGCACGCCGTGCTTGGCCCGGTTCGCCTCGTCCTTCGCCGGATCGAAATCGACGATCATGGCTTCCTATATGTGATTCACACATGCGGCGCAAGCCGGACCCGCTTGATCAAGAACAGGTAGGTGTCAGGTACGTAGCTGACACCGATTGCCCCACAATTTCGTCCCGCGAATGCGAACCTCACGGCCCCGCAGCTTCTGTTAGGATGGGTCCATGCTGAGCGTCCTCGCCGCCTTCGCCCTGCAGGCCGCCGCGCCGCCGGCCGCGCCTCCCGTCGTCAGCGCCCCGGCGCCCGACGCCGCCGCCGAGCAGGCGGTGCGCGCCGCCACCGACGCCTATCTCACGGCGCGGGACGCAGGGCGTTACGGCGAGGCCTGGGCGATGCTGAGCCCCGACTGGCAGGCGCGCCGGCCCCAAGGCCCGTGGGTCGCGGCCGCCCGCGAGTTCAACGCCCAGGCCGGCGCCTCGCGCGTCAAGAACAAAAAGCGAACACATTTTCGGAAAAGTTGGTAGTGGAAAGCAAGCTGCGGTAGACAATTCACATGCCCGGTGTGCAGCGACAACCAACCAAGGAACGGTACGGTCGAGCATTTCCTCACAGTCGCTATGACGATCCACGAGGAGGACGGCTTCCCGCACTCGAACGCAACATACTGCGATATCGGGCAACAGAGGTTTCGCTGTATCTCTTCTACACGGAGAAAATCCGAAAATTCCTGTTGAGCAATATCCTACCGAGCGCAGTGAAGGCAGGCACCGGCTATTCCTGGAAGCCAACGAAAGCGGAGCGGCTTAATCGTTCACTGCTCTCCTTGGTGAACGATGCCGAACGTGCAGAGAGGATCGCGCCCGAGGAGGCTCGTGAACTCCGGGAATCTCTGCACAGTCATCAACAGAGTGGGAGGCGCCTCCGGACTGCCTTCGGCTATGCCATAAAGATTGGTGTGTTCGCTGCCACTGAGGCTGACGAACTCCACGACCTTCTCGGCTATCGGAACGACATTGCCCATCGCATTCATCTGATGATGTATGACGTAAGCCGCGATTATTGGGCGTCGGATCACCTCTATTTTCAAGCTCCCCTCTATAAGGGGGACGCGTTGGATCGCCTGCGAGATTACCAGCAATCCCTCTGGCAACGGATGCCCAGCGGAATGACACGTATGCTATCTATGGACGGCCTGCTTTTTGAGACGGCACAGCAAGTCTATGAAGTCGACCTCAAACGGCTGGATAGGCTCATTCAAACTCAGATAAGGCGAGAGATGGACAGGGCAAAGGCGATCAACGCCGAGTTGAATTTGGACGGGACCGAGCTCGTCGATGAGTTCCATCCACGCCACCCCTACAACTTTCACAGCAATAACCGCGAGGGGGCTGACTCCGGACACCTCACCAAACGCGGCGTTGAGATTTGCTATCGCATTTTCGACCTCGGCAAGACCCCGATCGCCGTTGCGTACCTGATGGGTATCAGCCTGCGAGCCGCGCAACGGCGCCAGCAAAGCTGGCTGAAAGAAGGGGGCGCGTGCCGAAGCAAAGTTGAGCTGGAACGCTTCGATTGAATCTTCATTGGCACCGATCATGACCGCGCGTTCCGGATCGAAGGGGACCGGCTGACCCTGAGCCGCGGCAGTCAGGCGTAAGGGCGGACGGTGCGCTACAAGCGCACCCCTGTGCGGGCCCATCAGGGGCGATGGCCGGTTAGCCGACCACGGCCCATTTGAGGGAGAGCCCGATCGCGAGAGCCAGCATCACGGACGGCAGCGCCAAGTCCAGCACGGCGGTCAGCTTTCCTCGCGTCCCGGCAAGGGTCAGAGCGTTCAGGATCCGCGCGGTGCCACTATGGTCGAAGCCGAAAAGAGCACGCTCCAGCAAGCCGTCCACCGAGATATTCGGGTGGGGGACGGGGCGGTCGCGCAGGTGCTGGGTCTTCTCTTTGATCTGCTCCCACAGGTCCGACAACTCTTGGTAGAGGGCTTCATGCTTGTCGGCGAGGGCGGACTTTTCCGGTCCGGGTTCGGCTTTCTCGTACAGGCGGAATGTCTCCCAGAATTCACTGTCCAGTTGGTCCCGACGGGCCTTCAGCGGCACTTCGATGGCGGCGATCTGCGCCTCGCGCTTTGCCAGGAAAATCCGGTTCTCCTCGACTTTCTTTTGCAGCACGGCATTTTCGGCGGCGATCTGATCCTGCCATTCCCTCAGTTTCTCGCCATTCTCCCGCAGGTCCTTTTTCGCCGCATCGATCCTCGGCATCGATTCCAGCTTGAACAGCCGGCGCTCGACATGGGCTTCGGTGATAAAGCGAGTGTAGAAATACAAGGCCAGGACCAGCGACGTTATCGTTATGACGACAATGCTGGCTTTCAACTTGAGCGGCCCGATCTCCACGCCCTCGGGCGCCACCAGGTTGAAATAGCCAAGGAAGAACACGGATAGCGCGCCGACGCAGATTCCCTGAAGCTTTCGTGTCGACGCGGTAAATGGACCCCTTGCCGCCAGCCTCGCCAGCTCAACATAAGATGGCACGGACAATGCCGCCGGGATTGTCGTCTCTTGTCTCATGTCTGATGTCCCCCTGAATGACTTGTATTTGCTGACGGCGACAACCGCGAGTCAATACCGCGCTGACACCGATCACGCTTGTTGGCATGCGGCAACGCGGCCGCGCAGATATGTTCGTCACGAAGGAATTGCCGGACAGTCCATGTCGAGGACGATTGAGCGGGAATGGGGGGCCTTGGCCCTTATGTGGTGACCGTGGCCAGCTTTCGAGCCCTGCATGTCATTTCAATTTGGCCTGGGACGCCGGGGCTGTCCGCGCTGACACCCGACCCGGCGCGAAGCACCACTTCGCGACGTGCACTTAGGCTGCCAGCCTCAAGAAAGGCACCGCCGCCGTCGGCCTGAGCACGATCGGCCGTTCGTGGGCGGCTTCGAACATCTCGCCGTCGAGGATGACGTTGATCGCGGCCGATGGCAGCTAAGTAGGGAGGTCCCCCGCTCTGCCTCAGGATACCGGCTGCCCGCTTGCTCAGTCCTCCAGCGCGGCCAGCCTCTTCTCCATCCGCCAATTATGGATCGCCACGCCCGCGACCTCGAAATCGTTGCGCGAGACGACGGTGAAGCCCTGCTTCAGGAAGAAGCGCCGCGCCGGCTCGCTCGCTTCGGTGTGGAGCCGGGCGATCCCGCGCGCCCGCGCCGCCGCTTCGAGCGCTTGATAGAGCGCCGCCGTCACCCCCGTCCCGGCCGCATCCGGACGGCAATAGAGATGGTCGATATGGCCGTCGGGCTCGAGGTCTCCATAAGCGAGCGGCGTGCCGTCGGCGCCTGCCGCGACCAGCACCAGCCGCCCGTCCCTTGCCCGCGCCCGGAAGCGCTCCGGATCGGGCGGCTCGGGCGACCAGGCGCGCAGCTGGGCTTCGCAATAATGATTGCCGGCGATGGAATGGACGGCGGCGTGGAACAGGGCCGCCAGCGCCGGCGCATCATCGTCCGTGAACGGGCGAACCAGAAAGGAGCTCAGGCCGCGAGCCTCAGGAACGATACCGGCGCCGTCGGCCTGAGCACGATCGGCCGCTCGTTCTCGGCCTGGAACATCTCGCCGTCGAGGATGACGCTGGAATGGTGGCCCGCGATGCGGATTTCGTCGCCGCGCTCGAGGTGAACGCCTCGGATGCGCCTCAGGCCGAGCCGCCCGCGCACCGCCGCGAACAGGGCGCCGAGGATCGAGAGCAGATTGCGCTCGATGACGAGCAATTGCATCGCGCCCTGCCGCTGGCCGGCGACGGCGACGTTGCCGTTCAGGAGCAGTTTCTCGAGCGTCGTCACCATCACGAAGGCGAACTTGCCCGACATCTCGCCGCTCTTGGTGACGCTGACCTTGAGCGGCGCCCACTTGGCCGGAAGCAGGCGCGAACTGCGGCCGACGATCACCGAGATCATGCCCATGATGAAGGTGACGAAATGCGCCGCCCAATTGGGCAGGCCCAGCGGATAGATTTTGTGCCGGCAATAGAGGATGGTGTCGGCGAGCCCCGCTCCCCCTAAGAACATGCCGAGCACCGGCCGCTCCTTGCCGTCGGCGCCGAGCGCGCGCGCCTTGCCGCCGCTGAGCGCGATCAGCTCGCGCGAGACGATGTGCGGGACCATGTCGCCGCGGACCAGCGCGAGCACCCGCTCCAGCGCCTCGATCGGGTCGCCGTCGGCGCCCAGATCGTGGGCGATGAGGTTGGTCTTCCCGTTGGGCAGCACCGCGACCGGCGGCGGCGCCCCGCCATAATCCGGGCCGGTGAAATGGCCGCCCTGGTGCAGCTCGGTCAGCGCCGCCTGGACGGTGCCGTCGCCGCCGTTGATCACCAGCACCTTGGGCCTCACCTGCGCGATCGTCCGCAGCGCCTCGCCGATCTGGCCGACGTCCTCCACCTCGTAATGGAAGATGTCCTTATGCTCGGCGCAAAACGCGCGGACGCGCGGCAGCAGCGACCTGTTGCCGGTCGACTTGGGATTGGAAAGGAGCGCGACCGACGCCATCGCCGCCCCTAGCCTGCCCGCACGGGGCGGATGGCGAGGCCGAAGCGGTAGTTGAGGACGACGCTGAGCGGCATGACGCCGCGGCCGACGCTGATCGCCACATTGTTGTAATTGGGCCGCAAATTCGTCATCGAGATGCGCGGGTTGCGGGAGAAGCCAGCGCCGTCGCTCCAGTCGCGCGACTGGTTGTTGCCGTTGACGTCGTGGCGCACCGCGACCGCATAGCGGCCGGCATTGGGCAGAGCGACGCAGATCCGCATCGGCCCCGCCCGCGTGACCGGCACGTTGATCTTCCTGAGCGTCTGCCCCCGAGCCAGAAAGCGCCTCGGGTCGCTCCCATAAATCGCGACGCGGATATTGCCGGTGCGCTGGCGGAAGCCGTCGACGGTGACGAGCACCGCCGAAGCGTTGCCGCGGCGGCAGGCGGCGGCGTCCGGGCCGAGCTGGGCCGAGGCGGGCGCGGCGAAAGCGAAGGCGGCACCGGCAAAAGCGGCGCCGGCGAGAACCGCCCTGGGGAAAATGGACGTGGAAAACATGACGCGGGAACTCCTGAACTCTGGCCGGCCCGGACGAAGCCGGCGGCCGATTGACTCATGCCCCCATATGCGAACGGCCCATCGGCGCCCCATGCGGCCAAAATGTGTTCGCGGGGCGTCCAAAAATGGGGCTTCTGTCTCTGGAGAGCTTCAGAGGGACGGCGGCCCGCGCTTCAATCCTCCGGCGCCTCTTCGCCCCGCTCGATCCTGAGCCCGAACGCCCGCAGCCTTTTCTCCAGCGCCTGGAAGGCGTCCTGGAAGCTCCACTTGGTCAGCCGCGCGTCGGTCGGCCGCCGCCCGATCCGCCCGTGCCCGCGCTTATATTCGCGCAGCAGCGCCAGCGACCTTTCGAAGCTCTGCGCCGCGAGCGCTTCGGCATCGGCGGTGCCGCGCCCGATCCGATAGGCCTGCTGCGCCGCGATCCCCTGCCGGACCCCCTCCGCCTCGAGCGCGGCATGGCCGCTCGCCAGCGCCTCCTCGAAGCCCGCGGCGAAGGCGGCATCGCGCGCCAGATGCCGGTGCACCGTGCTCGGATGCACGCCCGCCGCCCGCGCCGCGAGCGCGAGGTTGCAGGTCGCCGCGAACCGGTCGAGAAACGCCTGCTTGCGCCCCCGCGAAAAGCGCAGCCGCCGCCCCCCGCGCACCATCTGCCACGTCCGCCCATTGACCGCGCAGACCAGCTGCGGCCCCGCGCTCGCCGCCGCCGCCTCGTCCCAGGCCGCGGCGAAGCCGGCGCAGGCCTTGCGCCGCCGGTAGAGCGTCGCCACCGTCACCCCCGCCTCGCCCGCCGCCTCCACCACCAGCGCCCCGCGCCGCACCGCCGCCACGAACCGCGCCATCGCGAACCCGTCGAACGCGGTCCAGCGGCCCTTGCGCCAGCCGCGGCCTGTCCTGAGCGGAGACGAAGGGCCTGTCTTGGGCGGAGACGAAGGGCCTGGGCGGGGCGGAGCCTGCCCCGGACCTCGATCCGGGGTCGAAGGGCCTGGGCGGGGGGCCACCAAATCCTCCCCGGAACGGGGAGGGGGACCCGCCGAAGCCGAAGGCGGAGGCGGGTGGAGGGGTCGAGCGGCCGGTGCCCGGCAAGCGCCTCGCGCGCTTCCGCTCCGATCATGCCGAACAATCATCTGAGTCTCCCGAAATGCGGAAGGCCGGAGCGTTTCCACTCCGGCCTTCGGTGCCTGTCACAGAGGCCGAGCGAGACTCGCACCTCTGGATGTTCGAGATTAGTACCAGATCAGCGTCGCGCTGTCAATGAAATGTACCAAAATAGTTCGTGCCGAGTCCAGTAGAGTGCAGAAAAATTCTACACTTTGTTGTTCCCTATTCGCCAACCTCCGGCTAGGCTTCCGCGCGTACACGCGGGAGCGCCGAAGCGCATGGCAGTCGTCGATTTTTTTTCCGGCTGCGGGGGGTTTTCCCTGGGCGCGCATCAGGCCGGCTTCGACGTGGCGGCGGCTTTCGATATCGACCCCATCCTAACATCTTCATATGCAAAGAATTTCCCGCAAACGAAGCTGCATCGTATTGATCTGTCGCTAGCATCTGGTCAACAAATCCGAGCGCTGGCCGGCGTGGAGATCGATGGGATAGTAGGCGGGCCGCCGTGCCAAGGATTCAGTTCCATTGGGCGCCGAAACCCCGAGGACGTCCGCCGACAGCTCCTTTACCGCTACTTTCTCTTGGTAGCCGAGGTCCGACCCTCATTCTTCGTAATGGAAAACGTTCTCGGCCTACTGGAACTCGGCAACCGGCCGCTGGTGGATGCCTGCCTGGAGCTGGTTAGACCGCTCTATCACCTTACGGATTTGATGCCATTGAACGCCGCCGACTTCGGAGCTGCCACGACTCGGCGCCGCGCGTTCCTCGCGGGTATTCGAAAGGGGGATGCCAAAGCGCTCGACGAAGATGCGCTGACAGCGAGCAGTGCGCGTCCCGCAAACGTTCGGGCTGCGATCGGCGATCTCCAACTCCTACGGGAACTCAGATCCAGCGACTGCTTCGATAGATGGAAGATTGCTTCCCGGGGACGACCGTCGCGCTATGCGAGCGGCCTTCGTTCTGCCGACGGAACGTTTACCGGCAATCTTCGCACCCAGCACACATATGAAGTCCTTAAGCGCTTCTCTAAGCTCCAGCCCGGCGAGATCGATCGAATCGGCAGGTTCCCGCGACTGAGCTGGGGCGGGTTGTGCCCGACGCTACGGGCCGGCACCGGCAACGATCGCGGTTCCTACCAGTCGGTTCGCCCCGTCCATCCCGAAGCGGATCGCGTCATTACCGTGCGCGAGGCGGCACGCCTGCAGGGCTTCCCAGACTATCACCTGTTCCATCCCACGATTTGGCACAGTTTCCGGATGATCGGAAACAGCGTGTCGCCCTTCGTTGCCAGCCAGGTGCTCGGACGCGTGGCCGCGCACATGCCCTGGCTACTATCGACGGCGGAGGCTGCGGAATAGACCGTGGTGGACCACATTTCCCAAGAGCGTCGCTCTTGGCTCATGTCCAGGGTTCGAAGCAAAAACACGTCGCCGGAGATGAGAGTGCGGCGCGCGGCCCATGCGTTGGGGCTGCGGTTTCGTCTCCACCGCAAGGACCTCCCCGGAAAGCCCGATCTCGTGTTCCCCAAACATCGAGTGGCCCTCTTCGTGCACGGCTGTTTCTGGCACCGGCATCCTGGATGCTCAAAGGCATCCACTCCCAAGTCTCGCACCCCATACTGGGAAGCGAAATTTAGAGCCAACGTTGATCGGGACGTTCGGGTCTCGCGTGAACTTGAGTTGTTGGGCTGGAGTGCCCGAACGATCTGGGAATGTGAGACCAAAGTGGGACTCGATCTGGTTGCGTTGCTACGCCGAATGTTCGACCATGGCGGCGATCCGGCGATATCGGATGGGGAGTCTCCTGTTGAAGGCGGTCTTGGATACAAAGGTCGAGTCCGCCTACGACGACGATGTCGCTAGCCGCTATCATTTCCCCTCTCGATATCTGTCGGACCTTTCGGCGGCCGTGGGCGACTGGGTCGTTTTTAGGCAGCCTCGCGCGGCAGGCGGCAGCTTGGCCTATTTCGCCACTGCCCGGATTGCCCGGATCGAACCCGACCCCGACACGCCCGGTCATCACTACGCTATCGTCGAGGACTATCTGCCGTTCGACCGGCCGACCCCTTGGCGGCAGGACGGCCGATATGCCGAAGCGGCGCTCCGCGAGATCGTGAACGTTCCGCAAGTCGGCATCTATCTCCGCGGAAAATCGGTTCGCCCTTTGGGCGAGGCGGATTTCGCGACGATCGTCGAGCACGGTTTTGCGGGCCTCTGGGCACCCGACGGTGCGCGGGAAGCGGGCGTCGACGATGATGCTCTTGCACTTCTGGTATCAAGGCTTCCGGTCGATCCTGCTGAAAGAACTCGGCGCATCGTAGAGCGTTTGGTCAACCGGAAGCTGAGGGACGAGAATTTCAAAAAGGCGGTGCGGCTGGCCTACGACCACCGCTGCGCGATAAGCGGGCTGAGACTGTTTGATCGATTAGGTCGGCCGGAGGTCCAAGCTGCTCATATTTGGTCGGTGTCCGACGGCGGACCCGACATGGTTCAGAATGGCATCGCCTTGTCGGGCACGCTCCACTGGCTCTTCGACCACCACATGATCTCGCTGACGAACCACTTTCGACTGTTGGTCTCTCCGCGGGTGCGCGTCCCCGAAAGCCTAGCCGTCCCTGGCCGTATCGCTTCTTTGCCTAAGGAGCCGACGTTCCGACCCTCACTCGACTTTCTTGCCCGTCATAGGACGAAATTCGAATTGACGTAGAACTGATGAATGTGAATTAAGCAACTATCTGGGCAAAAGCCGGGTAATGTCGGTAGTAGGCTTCGAATGCTTCAATCTGCTCGTCTTCTAAATCGAATCCTAATTTCCTAACCGCTTCTCGCGTCAAACGATCAATGCTTGGCAACTGGGATTGGAGCGTTGCTGCCTCTCTTATCGTCAGATGGGGAGCTCTGATTGGACGTTCAGGCCTACACGGCCACCCCGCAGTTGAGGTGATATCGCCGGCGATCCTTGCTGCGCCCTTAGAGGGCATAATGCCCCCAATTGTCACCATAGGTGCGCCGTCCTTGTAGATAAGGCGGAATGACGGAATAAATCCACCGGGTCGCGCTAGGTCCGCTGCGACCGAAGTCATGAAATCCAGCGCAAGGTCGGCAAGGGTCTCCTGCATGCGATCATCCTTGCATGCTCTCTTCGAGAGTTCGTCAGGAACCACATCTCCCAGTAATTCCTGTAGCCGTCCCGGTCGATCAGACGCCTGCCCGTAGCGGGTCTCGGCTCCATTAAATGTCACTAGCAGCAGGGAGTTCGCCGGAGCATTCTCAATGACCGATCTAATGTCGTCCCGCAATGTCTCGTTGAGCTCATAATCGTAATCAAGCCATACGAACCAAGGGCGTGCCCGGATTTTTTCGTCCTCGTATAGCGTGGGCAGGACATAGCTAGAGTGGCCGTGGATGACGCGCACAGTGGCGAGAGGGGCATTAAATTCGGCCCGCCTGAAGCCGACATCGCTTGCCTCAATTGAAACCATCTCATTAATGCCGAGTATCTTGTGAGCCATGACATAATCGGTAAACCAAATCGACCCGAACCCTATGTAGACCATATTGTCCAGGTCGAGGTCATTCTGCAATGTCCTCACCGCCTCAAAGACAATGTGTCTCTGAATGCTCTTGCTGGGTCGCAGACTGTAATTTACCGCATCAAATGAAGGCATCACTCGTCTCCGACGAGATCGTCGTAGGCATAGTCAAAGCTCTTTAAACCCACCTCGCGATAAGGCATTCGAATACTTCCTAATTCCTTTGCGAGCCGCTTGAGCCGAGCGACCGGCACCGCGTAATTAACATTTGCAACAGGTTCTACGGGCCTAGCGACCAACCTCGGAAGAGTGACGGTCTGTTGCTTTCGAACTGCGTAGAGCGAGACCGGACCTGCGGTGGCCTCGACGCGACGCGCCTCTTCTAAGGCTTGCTTCCGCATGTTGGTGTAGTCGATCCATTTTCTCGTCACCTCGCGCATTTGCGGACGGGCCCGACGATACACCTCAGAGGAGGTGTCTACACTCCGCTTGGTGGTAGTCATAGGCAAGGCAGCCGCGTTGGCCGCCGTAAAGAGAATGATGCCCACAAAGCCAGAATACTGCCGATGCCACTGGGGCCACTCGTCGGATCCCCATCCGGAAACAGCAGTTTTGTCTGCCGCCAGGACTATTCGCCCGTTACAAATCACATACCAGCCAAATCGTTTTTCTCCTTCATCGCTTATGTCTGGGTCCGCACTCTCCGGCGGCGGAGCAGCCATGCCTCCAATAATTTCCACGGAAACTTCATCGCCGTTGACTTCATCGGGATACTCGACGCGCATGGGGGCAAAATCTGTTCCCTGCAGCAATTCTATCTGCCATCCCGGAATGGCCGTTCCATTTAGGGAAATAACTAGGCCTCTGTTGAGGTGGAGTGAATAATCCCTTGCAATCGTGCGCCGAAGGTTTTGGATGAACGCTGGACTATCGAAGGCGCCTTTTGCTCCAGGCGTCAGTTCGGTCACCTGAATGTTAACCCCGTCCTCAGCGAGCGACTCGTCTTCTACGATGTCAAAATCCCAAGGTGGTTGATCGTCCCCGAGCCAATCCGTAACGTTGATTGGTACGGCGAAAGACTCCCGGACGCCGTCTTCCCGCAGGTAGGTGCTCCGGATTCGGATTTCCGTGCCGAGCTTAAAGACTGCCCGCTTCATCCCTATGCCGTACACACCGATACTGTAGTCGTCGTGCTCCGCCATCGCCGGCCGACCAAAGCTGAATGCATGGTCAATCGCGTCATCGAGTGTCATTCCGCCGCAGTTGTCTTTGATGCAAAAGCTGTCTGGCGTGGCGTTGATGTCGATACTGTACGCTGAGAGATCGACTCCCTCTGCGAGCCCTACCGGTCGGCTTCCCTCACTACGCCAAGCTCCATCGACGCTGTTGTCGATGAGGTCCAAGATGCAATCCTCGAGGGTAATATCGCGTGTGATCATCGTGACGAAAAACGCTTTGGTAGGGTTGGCGACGGCCTTCGTATTTGCGTTAATGGTCATGCCCCGCCCCCTTTGCTCTTATGAGAATAGTGCGGCAGGTAGATAAGGCAACGCCTTGTAGAAGGCCCTTATTTGGCAGCCGACGACGAGCCGCCTATCGCACGCTGAGCGTTTGGTGAGCGGGCCATTCCACCTCGCGGCGGGCGAGGCGCTCTTCGTAATATTCCAGTCTCTTGCGGGTTGACGCCGATCAAGTCGGGAGATGGGCCCGCCACGGACTACTTTCGGACGCTGTCCCGCTGCCGCGGATGCCCCGTCGCAACCCCGCCGCTGAGATCCGCGACATACGGATAAACCTCCGCGACCTCCTCCGTATACCCAAGGTTGAACACCGTGGCGCTCTTCACCGGCCGCTCGGGGCGGTCGTAATAGGTCTTGAAGACCTTGTCCCAGAAGAAGGTGGTGATGCCGTAATTGCCGCTTTCGTCGTGGAAATGGTGCGCCATGTGGCGGCGCTTCATGTCGGCCAGGGTCTTGTTCTTGGGCTTGTAGGCGAGGTGCTGGATGCAGTGGACGAATTCGTAGAAGCAGGTCGTGAGCAGGCCCGCGGCGAGCGCTGCAGAGGCGGCGCCCCAGGCGCTGGGGCCGGTCCAGCTGCCGTCGAAGGCGGCGCCGATCGCCCAGCCGATCGGGATCACGCCCGCCGCGATGGTGGGGAGCGTGGTGTGGAGCGCGCCGAACAGGACCTCGAGGTGGTTCGGGTCCTGGTGGTGGTCGTAATGGATGCGCTTCCAGGTTTTGGCGAGCATGCGATGGCGCCACATCCAGCGGCTGTGCAGGATGTAGCGGTGGATGAGGTACCAGATGAGCGGGTAGGCCAGCGCGGCGGCGCCGATCGCGATCAGCGTCGGCGCGGCGGCGGCGGGCTGCCAGATCCAGGCGGCGATCGAAAGCGCGCTCAGCGCCAGGTAGACGATGATCGCGGGATAAGTGAAATAGGCGACGACCAGCTCCTTCAGCGTCATCTTGTCGAGATGATGCTCGCGCCGCCAGAAAGCGGGGCGGAGGGTCGGCGTGGCGGGGCTCTCGGCAGTCTTCACGGCTGTTCCTTGTAGCGCGCTCCGCCTTCGAAGGGGAGCGCCTTTCGCTATCGATATGGGAACGGCCGCTAATTTCGCAATGAGGCGGTTTTTGGGCGGTGGGGGGACGGTTACGAGTAACTGTCCCCTTTCTCGCGCGCGGCGACGATGCGGTTGGCGAGGTCCCAGTCGACGGGGCGGTCGACATCGATCGGCCCTTCGGCGAAGGGCATGAGCACGGGCGCGGTGCGGACCTTGATGCCGCGCGAGAGGGTCTTGAGGACGGTGCGAAGGGTGAACAACCGGCTCTTGTACAGCGCGAAGGCGAAAATTCCGAACGCGCCGATCAGCCGCCTCGGCTTCTTGCCGAACTGGCCGCCCGAATTGAACACGCGGGCGGCGTCGAGGCCGGCCGGGGTGAGGATCGCGTAGAGGTTGCACGAGGAGAAGGCACCGTCGCGGAAGCGGTGGAAGGCGCGGTTGCCTTCGGGATATTTCTCCAGGACGTAGCTGGCCGGGGTAAGGCCCAGGGCCGCGTCTTCCTTCACCTCGGCGAGGGCATCGCAGAAGAAGGCGAACATCTCCGCGGTGTGGAGCGCGTTGTCGCCGGTGGTGATGACCAGGGGCAGGTGGTCGGCGGTGGCGACGGCGGCGACGCTGGTGCCGATATTCTCCCGGCTGGGGACATATTCTATCGTGCCCGCCCCCGGGAGCGGGGCGAGGATCGCCCTGGCCTCCTCGATCGACTCGGGCTCGATGGCGACGATGGTGCGCTGGGCGCGGCCGCTCTCCAGCACCGCGCCGACGACGCGGCGCAGCATCGGCTGGCCGGCAATGTCGATGAAGCATTTGTGGGAGACGCCGCCGGCCTGCGCCAGCGGATCGAGATTGCCGCGGCTCGCCGCCAGGACGAGCGCCGTATAGCGCCTTTGCGTCATGCCAAGCGACCGTAGAGCGGCTCGGTCAGCGGGGCAATGGAGGCAAGGTCGGACAGCGCCTCGAGCGCGGCGCGCAAGGCGGCGGCACGGGCCGGCGGCAGGATCGGCGCGACGCAGCCGTCATATTTCGCCCAGAGCTGGGCATCGGTGAAGGGGACGGCGAGGCTGCCGGCGGGCCAGGGCACGGGGGTCTCCAAGGCGCGGCCGTCCTTCAGGATCACCTCGACCTCCGTCGGGAACTCCCCTTCGGCCTTGTCGACCGGGTGGCGGTGGATGCGCGGGTAGAGAGCGGCGAGATCGGCGCGGGCGACGGCCTCGCCGGTGAAATCGGCGAGCGTCGCATTGCCCGTGACGAGGATCGTGGCGAGGGCGTATTCGAGGCTGAACTTGGCCTGGAGCGCGTCTTGCGGGACCTGGTACATGAGGTTGTTGAGGTGAGTGACCGGGGCGCGCACGTGGATCGCCGCGACGTCGCCGGCGGCGAAGCCGTGCGCCTCCCTGAGCGCGATCAGGCCGTCCATGGCGCGGTGCGCGCTGCCGCAATTGGGGAAGCGCTTAAGCTTGAGGCCACTCGACAGGATGAGCAGTGGCTCGCCGACCTGGCTCGTCTCGAAGCGCAAATTCTGGCCGTGCTCGACATGGGTGAGCGTGTCGCGCAGCTCTTCATAGTCCGGGCCGACCATGAGGCGATTCATGCCCGTGGGGCCGTCCAGCGTGGCGAGGCCGGCGTCGATGCCGGCACGGGCGAGGCTCGCCGCCAGCACGCCCGATTTGGCGGCGAGGCCGGCGTGGAGCGGCTTGGTCATGGTGCCGAACTGCGCCATGAAGCCCGCCGCCATGCTGGTTGCGATCGAGGCGGCATAGGCGGCCCGGCGGGCGTCCAGCCCGAGCAGGCGCGCGCACGCCGCCGCGGCGCCGATCGCGCCGACTGTGGCGGTGGCGTGCCAGCCGCGGTTGCGATGCGCCGGGTTCACGCCCTGGCCGACGCGGCCCAATATCTGCAGGCCCACGACATAGGCGTCGAGGCATTGGCGCCCGGAACTGCCTTCCTGCTCGGCGAGCGCCAGGATGGCGGGGACGAGGACGGCGCTGGCATGGGCCTTGGCGGGATCGAAATTGTCGTCGAAGTCGAGCGCGTGGGCGGCGGTGCCGTTGACTAAAGCCGCCCAGGGCGCGGCGAGGCGGGCGCCCTGGCCGATCGCGGCGGACGGCCCCGCGCCCCAATGCTTGACGGTCTCGAAGACCTTGCGGGTGACCGGCTCGGCGGCGCCCGGGACGGCGACCGCGGCGATGTCGATGAAGGCGCGGTGGGCGGACGTCCAGGCCGCCTCGGGCCAGTCGGCGGGCGTTTCGGCGAGCCAGCTTCCATAAGCGAGGACGGGATTGGTCTCCATGGCGGCGTTTCTAAACCAAGCCTGTCGCACGCGACAGCCCGGCGGCGGCCATGGACAAGGATGCGGTCATGAGACAGCCTGGGCTCGACCGGAACGCAGGAGCCTCCGGGAGCGCGCCAATGCCCACCGACCCACTTCAGGACCTCGGCCATCTGGTGATCGAGCAATGCCCCCCGGGCTTTGCCAAGGCGGTTCTCGAAGCGGAAATCGACGACGACTGGGCCCAGATGAAGATCGTCTACATCATGCCGGGCGATCAGGCCGGCGAAGCCGACTTTCCGGCCGTGGCGGCGGCCGAAATTCACGAGAGCCTCGATGCCATCTGGCAGGAGATGGCCCGGCAGTCCGGACAGCGGTGGTCGACCTGCGTGTTTACGGTCGATGCCGACGGCCGGTTCAAACTGGATGTCGCTTATTGAGCCACGGCGAAGGCCATGGGCTCAGTGCAGCCCGACCTGCCCCCTCAAACTCGCGTAGATCGCCTGCGAATCGTAGCCGATGCCGTTCTTGAACACGATGACCGGCCGGGTGATCGCCCGGATGTCGCGCATGAGGTCGCCGTCGAGGAGGACGATGTCGGCGCGCTTGCCGGCCTCCAGGCTGCCGATCCGGTCGGCGCGGCGCAGGAAGATGGCGCCGTTGAGAGTGGCGATGCGGATCGCCTGGGGCACAGTGAAGCCGGCCTCGTAGAGCAGCTCGATGTTGCGCTGGTCGCCGAGGCCCGCGAGCACATGGCCGTCGCCGGTCGGGTCCGCCCCGGCCATCAGCAGGCCGCCGGCGGCGGCGAAGGCGCGCTCGAACGCCATCTCCTTGCGCAGCATCATCGCGAAGAAGGCGGCGGCCGGACGCATCGCGGCGTTGCGGCCGAGCTGGATCGCCCAGATGTCGGGCGGGAAGAGTGCGCGCAGGTGCGGAATCGCCTCGAGATCCGGCCGGTCGCCGCCTTCGAGCACGGCGAGGGTCGAGGTGATCGCGACGCGGCGCGCGACCAGGGTGCGGATCATCCGCCGGACCTCGGGGGAGTCGACCGCGACGTTCTGGATGACGTGGCGCACCACCGCGCCCGCGCCGAGGGCCGCTTCCGCGCCGTCGCGGCCGCAACGGCCGGCGGCGCGCCGCGGATCGAGGCCGCCGTCAGGGGCGGCGAACGGCCCGTGCTCGAGATTGTCGATGCCGAGCCGCGCCGCCTCCTCAAAGCCGACCGAGCAGAGGTGGCCGGTCACCCGCATGCCGCGCCGATGCGCTTCCCGGATCGCAGCGGCGAGCTCGGCCGGCGAGATGTTCATATAGGCCTTGATCGAGGTGAAGCCGAGCGAGGCCCAGTGGCGCACCGCCGCGCGCGCTTCGGCGGGGCCGCGCAGCGGATATAGCTGCATGATCGCCGGCGGCGCGCCTTCGAGATAGGGCGCGGTGAGATCGAGGTCGGGGCCGACCAGCCGCCCCGCCTCGATCTCGCGTTTGATGCCGAGATCGCCGTGCGGATCGACCGAGCCGGCGGTGCGCGCGGTGGTGACGCCGCTCGCCAGATAGAGCTGCGGGAAGGTGAAGGGCGCCTGGATGACGCTAAACGGCCCCTCGCCCGAGGAGGTGCGGAACATATGCTGGTGCATGCCGACCAGGCCCGGAATGGCAGTGCGGCCGCGCCCGTCGATCCGGGACGCCCCTTGCGGGATCGCGATCGAGCCGTCCGGGCCGATCGCGATGATGCGGCCATGGTCGATCAGGATCGTCTGGTTCGCCCGGGGCGCGGCGCCGGTGCCGTCGATCACCAGGACGTGCTCGATCGCAGTCAGCGGGCCGCGCTCGCGGATGAGATTCGGCGTCCCCGGCGCTGGCTGCGGCACCGCGCTGCTGGGGAGCAGGGCTGCCAGGCCGGCGAAAAGGGCGAGAAACGGGCGCGCGGACCGGAGCATCGTCGACTCCTCCTGTGAAGGACTGCCTATGGAAGCAGTTTTCGCGCTGAAGGCAAGCGCGGCGCCCAGCCGCCGCCGCAATCGCGAATTAAGTATAGTGTCCCCGTAACTATTTCGGGGACACTATACTTAATTCGCTCTTGGCTTGGGCCCGGGACGGCGCTTTTGAAGGGCGCGCCCGGTCCGCGCCTCCAGCGCTGCCACGAAGGCCTCGCCGCCCCGCGGGCGGCCGGTGCGGACATGGGCCTCGATCGCGGCTGCCTCCGCCTCGCCCGCATCGCCGGCCTCGAGGCCGTGCGTCAGCATCGCGCGCCAGTTGCGGTGCACGCCCGCCAGCGCGGCGAGGTCGGTCAGCCCGTCCGGCCGGCCCGTCACATGGGCGCGCGCGCTCGACCAGCGCCAATCCTCCGCCCGCCCGGCGAGCCCAGCGCGCACCGGATTGAACTCGACATAGCGCACCGCCGCCACCAGATGCGCCTCGTCCATCGGATAGGAGGCGAAGCGGCCCTGAAACAGATAGCCTGTCCAGCCATTGGCGGCATTGATCCGCCGTGCATAGCGCCGGTGCGCCTCGGCGAGGACGGCGCGCAGGCCGTCGCTGTCAGCGGGCGTCAGGATCAGGTGGACGTGATTGGGCATCAGGCACCAGGCGAGGCAGCGCACATCATGGGTAGCGCAAGCCTCGGCGACGAGATCGCGATAGAAAACATGGTCCTGGTCGCTGAAGAAGACCGGCTGGGAACGATTGCCGCGCTGCGTGACGTGATGGGCGACATTCGGGACGACGAGGCGGGAGAGGCGGGCCATGCCAGGGTGATAGCCGCGCCTGCCCGCAATGGCAATTAAGTATAGTGTCCCCGGAATAGGTTATGGGGAATAAGTTACGGGGACACTATACTTAATTGGGCGGCTCAGCGGGTCACACCAGCCGCAGCTTGCGCGATAGCCCACCCAGCGCCTCCCGGTCGCCGCGGGTAAGGCCGTAGCGCAGGGTCAGCCAGGAGGTGATCGCCCAGAGCGCGAACACCGCGGCGAAGCGCGCCGGTCCGTCGAGCAGCCACTCGGCGCCGGCCATCAAGGCCACGCCGGTCAGCGCGAGGACCAGGTTCTGAAAGAGCTTGCGGTCGAAGGGCGACAGTCGGTCGCTGATCTGCAGCTCCAGGGTGGCGGCGTAGGTCGAAATGACGGTCGCCACGCCGACGGCCACGGCCATTCCGAGCGCGCCATACTCGGGCGCCAGCCACCAAGCGAGGCCGATCCAGAGCGCGACCGCGAGCGCGGAATTGAGCAAAGGCAGGCCGCGATGGCCGATCATCTCGACGATGGTCGAGGCGGGCCCGACGATCGCCTCGAGAGCGCGCGCCGCGACGAGGATGTAGAGCAACGGCAAGGCGGCGGCCGCGCGGGGCTGGTAGAGGCTGAGGATTTCCACGCCGGCGAAGATGAGCAGGCCCGCCAGCGGCACCACCAGAGCGGTCGAGACCCGGCTCGCGAAATGATAGAGCGGCGCCACCTGGGCGCGGTCGACATGGGCTTGGGCCGACGACAAGGGTCCGAGCACATATTGGAAGGCCTGGCGGACGATCAGAGGCACGGTCGAGATCTTGCGGGCGATCTCGAACAGGCCGGCCGCGGCGGCGCCGCGCGAGCCCGGCAGCATCAGATTGAGCACCACCGGCGGCGCATCGATCAGGGCGCGGCGCGAGAGGTTCGAGGGCAGCAGGGCGAGGCCGGTGACGAGCAGCTCGCGGACCAGCCCGGCCGGGAGGGGCGCGCGGATCAGCAGCTTCAGATTGTAGTAGCGGCCGAGCAAGGGGATGCAGAGCATGGCCGTCAGCACCAGCGAACAGAGATGGGCGACCATCAGGCCGATGCTGGTCGCGCCGAGCATGAAGAAGCCGACCGCGAACAGGATGCGCGCTATCTGCTCCCAGAAGATGCGCAGGCGGATTTCGGGGCCGAAGGCGCGGCGCGCCCGGGCGGCCGCTGTCGCCACCTCGATGAAGGTCCACAAGGGCAAGGCCCAGACGAACAGGGCGATGGCGGTGGGCAGGCGCTCGCTATCGTCGGGCGCGGCAGAAAAGACGCTCGCGACCGCGCCGGCGTTCAGCGTGACGACGAGCGCGATCAGGATCGAAGGGATCACCGCGACCATCAGCGCGAGCTTGACCGCGCCGTGCACGCCCTCCTCATTGTCGCGAGTCGGCACGATCCGCTGCAGCGCCATCGGCATGGAGAGATGGATGAGGTTGGTGATCAGCGAGATCACGCCCCACAGCACGACATAGATGCCGTAGGTCTCGAGCCCGAACAGCCGCGTATAGAGCGGCTGCGCCAGCGCCTCGATCAGCGCGCCCGCGCGTGAGAGCCCCGCGAGCCCGGCACCACGCGCGACTTCGCCGCGGGTGACGGCGGGTGGAGCAGCGCGTGGGGCCGCCGGCTCGCTCACTCCTCCGTCCGGATCAGCACGGCCTCGCCGACCAGAAGGAACAGGAGAAACGGCCCCCAGGCGGCGAGGAAGGGCGGGTAAGCGCCGAGATTGCCCATGGCGAGGGCGAAATTGTCGGCGACGAAATAGGCGAAGCCCAGCGCCATGCCGATCACCGCTCGCATGAAGAGGTGGCCCGAGCGGGCGAGGCCGAAGGCGGCGATGGCGGCGAGCAAGGGCATGAGCACGGTCGAGAAGGGCGCGGCGAATTTGTGCCAGAGGTTCGATTCGAGCGTTGCGGTGGAGCGGTTGGCGGCGGAGAGCGCGGCGATCGTCTCGCGCAGCTGCCAGAAATCGAGCCGATTGGGGTCGATCTGGGCCAAAGTGAACTGGTCGGGATCGACATCGCGGCCCCAGCGGATGCTCGGCACGCGCTGCTGCTGGCCGGTATCGACGTCGAACTGCGTGACGTCGGTCAGCTCCCAGCCCCCGCCGGGCGCGCGGCGGCCGCCGCGCGCCGAGGTGATCCGGTGCAGGGTGCCGCCGGCGCGGCCGAATATCGCGATGTCCGTCAGGCGCACCGCCTCATCCCGGCCCATGACCAGCCGGGCGATGATGATCTCATCGCCATTGGCGACGCGCACGTTGGCGCGCACGTCATTGTCCGGAGGAACCCGCCCGAACTCGACCGCTTCCCAGGCGCTCATCGCCGCGGTCGCGCGCGTCACCACGCGCTCGGAAAAGACGAAGTGGGCGGCGCCGATCACCACCGCCGCCAGGATCAGGGGCGCGATGATCTGGTGCGCCGAAATTCCCGCCGCCTTCATCGAGATGATCTCGCTATTCTGGTTGAGCCCCACCAGGGTGATGAGCGCGCCGAGCAAAGCGGAGAAGGGCAGGAAGCGCTGGATGAGCTGCGGCACGCGAAGGCCCACATAGCGCCACAATTCCGCATTGCCGTTTTCCGGATGGGCCAGCACCTTGCCGCTGTTGCCGAGCAGGTCGAGGATCATCAGCACGGCGACGAGCGCCACCAGCACCGCGGCGCTGCGGGTCAGGAACAGCCGCGCCATATAGAAGGCGATCCGCTTCGACGGGAAGAAATGCAGGTTGATCATGCGACAGCGGCATCCGCGCCGGAATCGAGTGGCGCGCGGCGGCGGAACAGCCGGCGCACCCGCCCGGAGATGCGTGCGAACAGGCGTTCGAGGGCGCCGATGGGTTGGCCGCCGGGCTTGTGCGCGAGGGTCCAGTACATCCAGATCATCAGCCCGGAGAAGATCAGGAAGGGCGTGCCCACCGCGATCAGCGGATCGAGCTTGCCGAGCGCGCCCATCTGCTCGGCGGACTGGTTGAGCTTGTGATAGGTCACGACGAAGGTGATCGCGAGGAAGATGCCGAGCCCCGACGTGCTCCGCTTCGGCGGCACCGCCAGCGCCACCGCGAGGAACGGCACGAGCAGCATCATCAGCACCTCGACCATGCGGAAGTAGAAATGCGCCATCGCCGCGTTGCGCCGGTTCTGCGGGACCGAGACATCCTGCCCGGTCCGCACCAGCTCGGCCATGGTCATCTCCTTGGTGCCGTCCCCGCGCCCGCGGAACGCCTCGATCGTCGGCAGGTCGATCGGCTGATCGTGCTGGACGAAGCTCAGCACGCCCGGGACTCGATAGCCGGGCCCGTTGCGGACCATCCGGCCGTTGGTCAGCCGCAGCAATATGGTGTCGGGATCGTCGGTGGCGAGGAAGGTCCCGCGCGCCGCGCTCACGGTGATCGTCCGCCCGCCGCTCTGCTGGAGATGGAGGAAGATGCCGTGCAGGTCCGTCCCCCTGTTCTCGCTGCGCTCGACCCGCATCGTCATCCGCCGCCCGAAATCGGTGAACTCGCCGACCCTGATCGAGGCGCCGAGCGCGCCCGAGCGCAGTTCGTGGCGCAGGCTCTGATATTCATATTGGGCCTGCGGCTGGACGTAGCCGACGATGAAGAAATTGAGGCCGAGCAAAGCGACCGCATAGATGAAGGGAACGCGCAGCAGCCGCCCGTAGCTCAGGCCCACCGCGCGCAGCGAATCGAGCTCGGAGGACAGCGCCAGCTTCCTGAAGGCGAGCAGGATTCCGAGCGTCAGCCCCAGCGGGATGGCGAGCCCCATATATTCGGGGATGAGATTGGCGAGCATTCGAAACACGATCGAGACCGGCCCGCCCTCGCTGACCACGAAATCGAACAGCTTCAGCATCCGGTCCATCAGCAGCAGCATCGCCGCCAGCGCGAGCGTGCCGACCAGGGGCACGAAGATCAGCCGCGCCAGATAGCGGTCGATTTGCGTGCCGATGCTCACCTTGCCCTTGCTCCCGCGCCCGCCGCTTCGGCGGTGAGCGGTCTATAGAGGGAGGGAGCGGAGCGGTCATGTGGAATTCGGCGCGGCGGCGGCGGCTGACGATCCGGCGGGGTGGCGGATGACCCTATTGCACCATGGCTTCGATTAGTATAGGGCGTTCAGACCAGTCAAATTAGACTGGTCTGAACTAGGCGAGATTGTCATGCTGGAGTATAAAGCGGGGGTTTATGCGAGCGTGTACGCGACGGGGCTCGGGCAGGATCTGTGGGTGTTTCTCAATGAGCCCGATGGGGTTCTCATGATGACCACGGCGACTGCGCTGGGCCGGCCGGCTGTCGAGGGGATCGAGGAGGCGCTGCTGGCGCGCTTCGGACAGGGCATTCTCGACTTTCGGGTGAAGCAAATGTGCGGGCATATGGCTCGGCAGGTGATGGAGGCCCAAGGCTATCGGGTGAGCGTGCAGAACACGAAGATCGCCAACGGCGCCCCCTTCGTGCGGGGCACCAAATATCAAAGAAGGGATGAGGTCATGATGCACAGCTTCAGGAACAGCCGGGATTCCCGCCTGTTCGCCCTCACCGCCGACAAAAACGGCAGCGGACTTCCCGAGGGTCAGGGCTCCTGGTCCTATTATCAGCCGGTCAAGGGCGCCTTGCGCATCTCGGTGCTGACAATGGCCAAGGTGGGCGCGGTGATCGCGGCGATCGAGAAGGACGGCTATTTCCCCTACCGCCTCGAGCGGATCACGCGGCCGGCGGTCTAGCCGAGTCCTCCACGCGGGCGAGGCAAGCGCGTCGGAGTGGTCCTTTGCGCGGGACGCGGAGGCGGGCGCTTGACGGGCGCCGGAAACGGCACGACGCTTCCGGGAATGAGCGCCCAGGATTATGAGATCCACATCCGTCCTCTGTCCGCGGAGGAGGGCGGCGGCTATCTGGCGACGGTGCCGGAGCTGCCCGGCTGCATGTCGGACGGCGCCACGCCCCAGGAGGCGCTCGACAATGTCTTCGATGCGATCGCCTGCTGGATCGAGGGCGCGCGGGAAATGGGGCGGGCGGTTCCGCCGCCCCGGCGACTGGTCGCTTAAGGCGTCGCCGCGCGCCAAGGAAGGAACGACCGGACATGCATTATGTGGGTTTCCTGTTCAGCGACGATGAGGGCGGCGGCTACGGCGTCACCGTTCCCGATATTCCCGGATTCACCGCCCATGCCGAGACCGGGGGCATTTCCGCCGCGGTCGACACCGCGCAGCGGGTGCTGACCGACCATATCGCGGCGATGGTCGACGCCGGGCTGGAGGTGCCCGCCGCCCGCTCGCCCGACGAGCTGGAGAAAGTGAAGGAGATCAAGAGCGAGTGGGACGAGGCCGACGCCTTCGTCATGTTCCGCGTCATTTATCCCGCCGGGCGGACGCTGCGCGTCAACGTCTCGATGGACGAGAATGTGCTGAACCTGGTGGATCGGGCGGCCGGGGAACGCAAGCTCACGCGCTCGGCGTTTATCGCGGAGGCGAGCCGGCGGTTTGCGATGGGGGAGGATGGCGGGGGGGGGCTTAGTGGCGGGTAGGCGGTGACAGGTACGTAGCTGTCACCAATTCACTCCAGGCAGGAGACGGTTCGCGCGGAGACGCGGAGCCTGCGGAGGTAAAAAGGGACAAGTAGGTGGCAGGTACGTACCCAGGTACGTACCTGTCACTGATTTCCCAAGCAGTTCTCACTTCTTAAGGCCGAGGGACCGGTATCGCGGAAGGGTAATGTCAATGGGACCGGCCCTTTCTTCTTAGTTGCTTGATAAGTGCCTCAGGCAAGAACGAGAATGTCTTCGTGAACTGGGCCCTTTTGCCGCAGGACGGGCAGGCCGAGACCATCCCATCCTTGACCTCTCTCGCCCGCTTTGTGTGGACGCCCTCGCAATTTGGATAGGGGCAATTCCCGTCCCAGCGTTGCTCCCTCCATTTCACGCCATCCGCGCCATCGGCGTGGATTTCATAGCTGGCTGGGCATTTTGAGCACTTTGCTTGGATAACTTCCTTGGTCCCGGGGCCGTTGTTTCGAGGGGTTCGAAGGGCGTTCAATCGTCGCCTTATGGTGGCGCCACATCCCCGACAGACAATATCGACGTGTCCGAAGATGGCCATGCGCCCTATCCGCAACGGCGCTCCAAGATCCTTGTCGATCAGCTCCACGCATTCGCCGCAAAGCTTCAAAAGAGAGCGCCGATTCTGGCGCCTCCCGCGCATCATCTGGGCGAGCGCTGGCGTGTGCAGATAGTTGCCCAACGCATAATAGCGCTTTCGCAGCGCTTTCAAGCTGATCCGCCGTTGGTGGCCCAGGCTAAGCCATTCTCCCGTGCCCGGATCCTGTAGCTTCATCTCTAATGTGGCGTCGGCGACAGGATCGATCTCAATCAACCGCTCCAGAATCTGGAGGGGCTGCCAAACGGCATAGTCCTCCCCAACCAGCTCATCCGTAAATCTCAGCGCATTCTCGTAGACCAGCGCTTCGAAGGCGCGCCTCAGCTCCAGCGCCGCATACACCAATCGGCTATTGTCGTTTTCCGTCAGCAGGGTTTTGGCCCGATCGAGCGCTTCCCGCGCGAGCGCCAGATAGGCGGACTTCAAGCGCTCAAGCTCACGCTCGTCCGCTTGACCTGAATCTTGCTCCATCTTCCCTGGTCGTTTTGCCACTTCCAAAGTTTCTATGATCCCACGTGAATTTGCAAACTCCAGGCTGCGTTGTGTTCCCTTTATGTTCTTGACAGCGCGACGCTGATCGGGTAGAGTCCAGACAGGCTCGACACGTGCGAGTCGCGCGGATTGGGGTGGGATTTTCCCTCTGCGCGGGCGTTGGGGGCGGGGCTGCGGAAGCGGACCCTTTCAGGATATTTTTTGAGCAAGTTGGTGAGGCGGCGCCCCGTTCGTGCGCGGGCGTTCCCTCACCCTAACCCTCTCCCCAAATGGGAGAGGGAATCAGGCCGCGCGGCATCCGCCCCCGGATCGGGTCCGGGGCAGGCTCGGCTCGGCGTACCCTTTTTGGATTGGTCTTTTCGGTCGCCTTCCCGGCGGCCTTCTCTTTGCGCGATGGAGAGGCGGATGGCGAAGGGCAACAGGCGGTTCGGGGCCGCGGATCAGGCAGTGGTGGTGAAGGCGCTGCTCGGCGGGGCGAGCGTGGCGGCGGCGGCGAAGGCGGCGGGGTTTTGTGTGCAGACTTTGTATACGCATCGCGCGCGCTGCGCGGTGTTTCGGGAGGCTTGGGACGCGGCGGTGGAGGAGAGCTCGCGGCCGATGCTGGTGGCGCCGCGCGGGGGGCGGCGGTGGCAGGCGCAGAGGATGCGGCGCAACCGGTTTTCGCGGGAGAGGAAGGAGGCGTTTCTCGCGCATTTCGCGGCGACTTGCGACGCGTCGGCTTCGGCGGCGGCGGCGGGGGTTTGCGAGAGCACGGTTTATGAGCATCGGCGGAGCGATCCGGCCTTCGCGGCGGCCTGGGAGGAGGCGCTGGAGCAGGGTTATGCGCGGCTCGAGGCCGAGGCGGTGGCGCAGCGGATCAAGGCGATGGAGGCGCTCAAGGTTCGGCTCGGCAAGGATGTGGCGACGGCGGCGGACGCCGACGCGGCCGCCGAGTTCGACCGGGTGCTGCAGCTGCTGCGCGAGCATAAGCGCGGGGCCGGGGTGAAGAAGGGGGGCTTCGCGCTGACCAAGTGGAGCTTCGAGGAGGCGTTCCAGGCGCTGGAGAAGAGGCTGCAGGCGTTCGGGCTTCGGATCGAGCGCGGGGAAGAGGCGCCCGATGACTAGGAAGGAGGCGTGGGCGCTGCTGCGCATGCTGCTCTCCCTGCCGCCGGAGAAGCGCGCGCTGGCGCTGGCCGAGCTGCCGCAGCCCGCCCTCCGCACGATCGCCGAGGAGTGGTTCTGGCAGGCGCATGGCGGGCAGCGCGAGCCCAAAGGCGATTGGCGGATCTGGCTGAGCCTTGCGGGGCGCGGGTTCGGCAAGACGCGGGCGGGGGCGGAATGGGTGTGGGCGCGGGCGCGCGAGGCGCCGGGGGCGCGGATCGCCTTGGTCGGCGGCACGCTGGGCGAGGTGGCGCGGGTGATGGTGACGGGGCGGAGCGGGCTGATCGCCACCGCCGGGTCGGACGAGGCGGCTTTGTGGCTGCCGACGGCGCGGACCTTGCGCTTTCCGTCGGGGGCGGAGGCTGTTGCCTATTCGGCGGCGGCGCCGGAGGCGCTGCGCGGGCCCGAGCATGAGTTCGCCTGGTGCGACGAGCTCGCCAAATGGGCCCCTTCGACAAGCTCGGGACGGGGACGCGCGGACGCGACGTGGGACAATCTGATGCTCGGGCTGCGCGGCGGGGAGCGGCCGCGGGTGCTGGTGACGACGACGCCCAGGCCGGTGCCGCTGCTGCGGCGGATCATGGGGCTGGAGGGGCTGGCGACGACGCGGGGGCGGTCCTGGGACAATGTTCACCTCGCGCGGGAAGTGCTGGCCGGGATGGACGCGGCCTATGGCGGGACGCGGCTCGGGCGGCAGGAGCTTGAGGGCGAGCTGATCGAGGATGTCGAGGGGGCGCTGTGGACGCGGGCGATGATCGAGGCGTGCCGGGTGGCGGGAATGGGGACAGTTACGAGTAACTGTCCCCTTCGGCGCGTGGTGGTCGGGGTCGATCCGCCGGGGACGGCGGCGGGGACGTGCGGGATTTCGGTGTGCGGGCAGGGGCATGATCTGACGCTCTACGTGCTGGCCGACGCGAGCGCCGGGGGCCTCTCCCCGAACGGGTGGGCGCGGGCGGTGGCGAAGGCGGCGGAGGAGTGGGGAGCGGACCGGGTCGTGGCCGAGGCCAATCATGGCGGCGACATGGTGCGCGAGGTGCTGAAGGCGGTGGCGCCGGGGCTGCCGCTGAAGCTGGTGCGGGCGAGCCGGGGGAAGAGTGCGCGGGCAGAGCCGGTGGCGGCCCTGTTCGAGAGCGGGGAGGCGAAGTTCGCGGGCCGCTTTCCGGAGCTGGAGGACGAGCTGGCGGGGATGATCGCTGGCGGGGGTTATGAGGGGCCGGGGGTGTCGCCGGATCGGGCCGACGCGATGGTGTGGGCGATGGCCGAGCTGATGCCCGGCGGGCGGCGGGAGCCAAAGGTGCGGGGGTTTTAGGTGCGCGGGAGGAGCGCCACGGTACCATTGTGCCGTGACGTCGATCGGGCTCGGCCCCTGGCCGACCCGTCGGCCGGCCCGGCGCGAGTCCGCGCTCAAGCCGAAAATGCGCGCATTTTCGGCGCGTTGAGCGGCGGCCGCGCCGGGGGCTTGCATTGTAGGATTTCAGATGTTCTTTGTTTGTTCAACGGCGGCGACTCAGCGATGGGATGCCGCCGCCCCGCCGGGTCCCCCCTTGCCCGGCGGGGGAACGAATGGAGAGACGAGATGAGGAAATCCGAGATGATCCTGATTGCCGGCGCGGGCCTGGCGGCCGCGGCGGCGGCGCTGGCGAGCGAGACGGTGACCTACGGCTACGACGCGCGCGGCCGGCTGGTCCGCGTCGATCATGCCGGCAACGTCAATAACGGCGCAATCGTCAATTACGTCTACGACAAGGCCGACAACCGCACGCTCAGGAACGTGAGCGGCGCTCCCTGACCGCCGCCGCCGATCGCGTGACATAGACCGGGCGCCGGGCGCCCGCTGAACCGGAGACAAGACCATGACCAACACCCTGCTTCGCGCGGGCGCGCTTTCCTGCGCTCTGCTCGCTTCCACCGCCCTCACCCAGCCGGCAATGGCGCAGACGGCGCAGGAGCATCGCGCGCTCGACGCCAATGGAGTCGACCTCACCCATGGCGACTTCGTGGCCCCCGCCGTCCCCGAAGGCTCGATCGGCTCGGGCGAGGCGGAGCTGGCGCTGATCCGCCAGGGCGTCTGGGTGACCGGCGGAGTCAACAGCAACGGGCACCAATGGGACCGCATCTGGCTCGGCCAGCAGCCGGCGGGCGGCGGCGGCTCGACGCTCACCGTCAATCTCGGCGAGCGATTCGAGCATTTCTCCTCCACGGGCGTGATCTCGCCGAGGACGGGCTCGTCGCTGAGCGGCGGCGGCGGCAGCATCGACTATCGGACGGCGGACGGCGCGGTGGTCACCTTCGCCGATCCGGCCGGAAGCACCGGCCCGGTCTCCAATTTCTGCAACGGCAGCGCGGGCCAGGACTATTGCATGCTGCTCCCCGCCGCGATCACCTCGCCCGACGGCAAGACCCTCACGCTCAATTGGGACATCTGGGTGCGCAACCTGCCCGGCGACTCCGATGGCGACGGCAACCCGGACTACGATTATGCGGCGCGCATCGCCAGCATCTCCAACGGCTTCGGCTACGAGATCCGCTTCACCTACGCCTCGAACGGCAGCGGCGGGACCACGGCGGCGGCGCCCAGCAGCTGGTACCAGCGCACCGGCGCGGCCTTCCACAACGTCCCGGCATCGGGCGGCACCGCCCTGGGCAGCGTCAGCTATTCCTACCCCTCGGCCGGGGTCACCGAGGTGACCGACATGGGCGGGCGGGTGTGGCGGGTCACCGGCACCGTGAACGGGATCAGCGCGATCCGGCGCCCCGGCGCCTCCTCCGACACCATTGCGATCACCGGCACGCCGGCCGCCGTCACCTCGGTCACCCGGGATGGAGTCACCACCAATTATGCGCGCAGCGTCTCGGGCAGCATCGCGACGATGACGGTGACCGACGCGCTCAGCCAGACAACGACCGTGGTTTCGGACCTCACAATCGGCCAGGTAACCTCGGTCACCGACCCGCTGAACCGCACCACCGGCTACCAATATGACGGCTACGGCCGGCTGGAGCGGGTGACCGCGCCCGAGGGCAATTATGTACAGTATAGCTACGACGCGCGCGGCAACGTCACCGAGACTCGCGCGGTCGCCAAGTCGGGCACGGGGCTGCCAGACATCGTCACCTCCGCGACCTACGATGCGACCTGCTCGAACCCGCTCGAATGCAACCGGCCGAACAGTGTCACCGACACGCGCGGCAACGTCACCGACTACACCTACGACGCGACCCATGGCCAGGTTCTCACGGTGACGGCACCTGCGCCGGCGGGAAGCGGCGACCGGCCGGAGGCCCGCTACAGCTACACGGCCCTCAGCGGAATATATCACCTGACCGGAGTTTCGGCCTGCGCGGCGGGAGCCGCACCAAGCTGTGTCGGCACGGCAGACGAGACTCGCACGGTGATCGGCTATGACGCCCGGGGCAACCTCACCAGCACCGAGCAGCGCGACGGCACCGGGACGCTGAGCGCTTCGCGAGCCATGACCTATGACGCGCTCGGCAATCTGCTGACCGTCGACGGCCCGCTCTCCGGCAGCGCCGACACGATCCGCTACCGCTACAATGCGGCGCGCCAGATCGTCGGCGTGGTCGGGCCGGACCCGGACGGCGGCGGGGCGCGCAAGCACCGGGCGATGCGCGCCACCTATGCCAACGACCTGCCGACCAGCGTCGAGCAGGGCAATGTCGACAGCCAGTCCGACGGCGACTGGGCGAACTTCGCGGCGCAGCAGCGCGTCGAGCAGGATTACGACGCCAATGCCCGGCCGGTCGTGCAGCGGCTGATGTCGGGGAGCACCGCCTATGCGCTCACCCAGACCAGCTACGACGCGCTCGGCCGGGTGCAATGCGCCGCGCAGCGGATGAACTCCGCCGAGTTCGCCTCGCTTCCCTCGGACGCCTGCACGCTCGACACGGCCGGATCGTTCGGCCCGGACCGGATCGCGCGGACGACCTACGACGCCGCGGGCCAGGTCACCAAGGTCGAGACCGGCTACGGCGTCAGCGGCGTCGCCGCGGACGAGATGATCGCGACCTACAGGGCGAACGGCCGGGTCGAGACCGTGACCGACGCCAACGGCAACAAGACCACTTACGTTTATGACGGCCACGACCGGCTGAGCCAGACGCGCATGCCGCATCCCTCGACTCCGGGCACGAGCTCGACCACCGACTTTGAGGAACTGACCTACCTGACCGCCACCGTGGGCGGCAACACGGTCGCGACGCCATTGGTCGCCGGCCGCCGCCTTCGCGACGGCAATTCGTTCGCCTTTGCCTATGACGCGCTCGGCCGGCTCGTCGAGCGCGACCCGCCGGAGCTTTCCAATGTGAGCACGGACGCGACCACGGCCTATGGCTACGACAATCTGGGCCGGCTGACTTCGGCCGTTCAGGCTTCGCTCTCGCTCAGCGTGACCTTTGCCTACGACGCGCTTGGCCGCACCACAAGCGAGACCGGGACGTTCGGCACGGTCGCCTATCAATACGACCTTGCCGGGCGGCGCACGCGGCTGAGCTGGCCGGGGAGCGCGCTCTACGTCGACTACGACCGGCTCGTCACCGGCGAGGTCAGCGCGATCCGCGAGAACGGCGCCACCACCGGCGCGGGCGTGCTTGGCAGCTACGTTTATGACGATCTCGGCCGCCGCACGTTGCTGACCCGGGGCAACGGCGCGACGACGAGCTGGAGCTACGACAATGTCTCGCGGCTGACGGGGCTCAGCCACGGCCTCGCGGGCACGGCCAGCGACGTCACCTTCGCTTATGCCTACGACCCGGCGGGCGGGATCGCCTCTAGGACGCGCGACAACGACGGCTACGCCTATACGGCCCTCGCCAACGCGAACGTGACGAACACGGTCAACGGCCTCAACCAGGTCACCGCCACGAGCGGCAGCTCGCTCTCCTACGACGCGCGCGGCAACGTGATTGCGGTGCCGGCGGCGGCCTCGCCGACGGGGTCGGCGGCGACCTACGACTATTACGCCGAGAACGGGCTCGTGCACGGCCCCGGCGGGTCGGCGTTCATCCCCGATCCGCTCGGCCGGCTCTTCGTGAGCTACGCGCCGGCCCTGGGCGCGACCTACTACCTGATGGACGGCCAGACGATCGTGGCCGAGCTCGACAGCGGCTCCAACGTCACCCGCCGCTACGTCCACGGGCCCGG
>DASQLN010000042.1:0-58310 GCA_035629975.1 Allosphingosinicella sp.
CGCCAGCACCGGCAGCGCCAGCAGCAGCAGGAAGGCAGTGACCAGCACCGACCACACGAACAGCGGCATCTTGTGCAGCGTCATGCCCGGCGCCCGCATGTTGAAGATCGTCGTGATGAAGTTGATCGCGCCTAGGATCGAGGACGCACCCGCAAGGTGGAGTGCCAGGATCGCCATGTCGACCGACGGGCCCGCCGAGCCGCTGGTGGAAAGCGGCGCGTACACGGTCCAGCCCGTACCCGCGCCGTCCCCCGTGCCGCCCGGAACGAACGTCGATCCCAGCAGCAGCATGAACGCGGGGACCAGCAGCCAGAAGCTGACATTGTTCATGCGCGGGAACGCCATGTCGGGCGCGCCGATCATGATCGGCACGAACCAGTTGCCGAAGCCGCCGATCATCGCCGGCATCACCATGAAGAACACCATGATCAGGCCGTGGGCGCTGATCAGCACGTTCCAAAGGTGAAGCACCTCATCGGACTTGGCCGCCTCGGCCCCGACCAGCGTGTGGATCGAATTGGCCCAGGCGCCGAGATACTGGACGCCGGGCTCGGCGAGCTCGAGGCGCATCATGCCCGAAATGGCGCCGCCGATGATCCCCGCGAACACCGCGAAGATCAGATAGAGGGTGCCGATGTCCTTGTGGTTGGTCGACATGAACCAGCGGACGAAGAAGCCCGGCTTGTGGTCCGCGTCGTGGTGCGCGTCATGCTCGGCGGCCTCGAAATGGACGGCTTCTGCGGTGGTGTCGGTCATGGTGCGTCTGCCGCCTTATCTGGTCGCGCTTTGATTGGTCGTGGCCGGCGTTTCGGCGCCGGCGATCACATTGCCGCCGGCCGGAGCGGCGGCCGGGGCGGGGGCCGCCGCGGGCGCGGCCGCTGGGCGGGCGCCCGGCATCTGGCCGCCCTGCGAGGCGACCCAGGCGCGGAACCGCTCCGGCGTCACCACCTCGACCGCGATCGGCATGTAGCCGTGCTGGGCGCCGCATAATTCGTAGCAGACGCCGTAGAAGACGCCGGTCCGGTCGGCCCGGAACCAGGTCTCGTTGATGCGCCCCGGCACCGCGTCGATCTTGGTCCAGAAAGCGGGGACGCCCCAGGCGTGGATGACGTCGTTCGAGGTGACGAGCAGCTTCACGGTCGCGCCGACCGGGACCACCACCCGATTGTCGACCTCCAGCTGCCTGGGCTCGCCGCGCGCGTCCGCCTGCGCGTCGGGGAGCATCTGCGCGATTAATGTGATGCCGTGATCCGGATACTCATATCCCCACCGCCATTGCATGCCGATCACCTTGATCGTGAGATCGGCGCGGGGCGGATCATATTGGTGGGCGAGCAGACGGATCGAGGGCACCGCGATCACCACCAGGATCAGCACCGGCACCAAAGTCCACACCACTTCCAGCGTGGTATTGTGGGTGTTGCGAGAGGGCACCGGATTGCGGCCGCGCCGGTAGCGGAACATCACCCAGCCGAGCAGAAACAGTACGAAAAGCGATATCACGGTGATCAGCGGCATCAGGATCACGTCGTGGAACCAGGCGGCCTCCTGCCCGATCGGGCTGACCTGCTCTTGGAGGCCGAGTCCGCCGTCGGGCTGGCCGATGCCGGGCGTCGGCGCCGTGCGCGGCGGCGCGGCGGGCGCCGGGGCGGCGGCGTTGGCGGCGGCCGGCACCGCTTCATTGGCCGCGGGCTCCGGCGCCGCGACCGCCGGAGCGGGCAGCGGAGCTGGCGCGGCAACGGGCGCGGCGGCCGGAGCCGGCGCTGTCGCCGTGGCGGCGAAAGCGGCCGAGGGCGCCAGGCCGAAAGCGGCGGCGACGGCGGCGAGCTTGAAAATTGTCTTCATCTAGACCCCTTGGACCCGCCTCGCGGCGGATGGAATCGGCCGCCCCGGGGGCGCTCCGCGCCGGCCTTATAGGCAGGCCGATACGCTCCCTCAAGCATGTTGCGCGCCTTTGCTGAACGCTTGATGCCTCCGGCCATGTTCCCTATCAGGCGGGCGGCCGGAAGGGCTTGAGGAAAAAGATGACCGACGAGGAGGTTCTGGCCGAATTCCGGGCCGCCGGCGCGCTGCTCGAGGGCCATTTCATCCTGTCCTCGGGCCTGCGCTCGCCGGTCTTCCTGCAAAAGATGCGGGTGTTCGAGGATCCGCCGCGGGCCGAGCGTCTGTGCCGCGCGCTGGCCGAGGCGGCGCGCGCTCGCTTCGGCCGCATCGATCTCGTCGTCAGCCCGGCGATCGGCGGCATCATTCCGGGCTACGAGACGGCGCGAGCGCTCGGCTGCAAGGCGATCTTCGTCGAACGCGAGGGCGATGATTTCGAGCTTCGCCGCGGCTTCCGGATCCCGCCGGGCGCGCGCCTCCTCGTCGTCGAGGACATCGTCTCGACGGGCAAGTCGCTCAAGGAATGCCTCGCGGTCGTCCGCCTCCATCCCGGCGAGATCATCGGCGCCGCCTGCCTGATCGACCGCTCGGGCGGCCGCGCGGACCTCGGCGTGCCCCTGCTCGCGCTGGCGACGGTGGATTTCCCCGCTTATCCCGCCAACGCCCTCCCCGCGGAGCTCGCCGCCATCCCCGCCGAAAAGCCCGGAAGCCGCAAGCCTGTCCTGAGCGGAGTCGAAGGGGCCGCGTGACCGCGCATCTCCGCCTGGGCGTCAATATCGACCATGTCGCGACGATCCGGAACGCGCGCGGCGGGGCGCATCCCGATCCGGTCCGCGCCGCCTTCGCCGCGGCCCAAGCGGGCGCCAACGGCATCACCGCGCACCTTCGCGAGGACCGGCGCCACATTACCGACGCCGATATCGATGCGCTGATGGCCAGGCTCGAAATCCCTCTCAACCTCGAAATGGCGGCGACCGAGGAGATGCTCGAGATCGCGCTGCGCCATCGCCCCCATGCCGCCTGCCTGGTTCCGGAAAAGCGCGAGGAGCGGACCACCGAAGGCGGGCTCGACGCCGCGGGCCAGCACAATCATCTCGCTTATTATGTCGACAAGCTGGGCGCCGCCAACATCCGCGTCAGCCTGTTCATCGAGCCCGATCCCGCCCAAATCCATGCCGCGATCCGCCTCGGCGCCCCGGTCGTCGAGCTCCACACCGGCCGCTACGCCCATTTGGGCGGCGGGGAACGGGCCGCCGAGCTCCGCCGCCTCGCCGACGCCGCCGCCCTGGCGGCGAAGAACGGCATCGAGCCCCATGCCGGCCACGGCCTCAGCTTCGACAATGTCGCGCCCGTGGCGGCGATCCCCCAGCTCGCCGAGCTGAACATCGGCCATTTCCTGGTCGGCGAGGCGATCTTCACCGGCTTCGAGGCAAGCGTCGCCCGGATGCGCGCGATCATGGACGAGGCGCGCGGATGACCCCTCTCCCACTTGGGGATTGCGGCGACAGGACCGTCCCCCGGACGGTCCAAAGAGTCGCCGCAATGGAGGGGCCCGCCCGCGAAGCGGGTGGGAGGGTGAGGGAATGTCGGACATTCCTGACACCGTCATGCCCTCACCCTTCCCAAATCTTCGATTTGGGCCCCTTCCCTCTCCCCAAAAGGGAGAGGGAAATATGATCATCGGCCTGGGCTCCGACCTGTGCAACATCGAGCGCATTCAGAATTCGCTCGACCGCTTCGGGGAGCGTTTCACCAACCGCGTCTTCACCGACACGGAGCGCGCCAAGGCCGAAGGCCGCCCGTTCACCCGCGCCGGCACCTATGCCAAGCGCTTCGCCGCCAAGGAGGCCTTTTCCAAGGCGGTCGGCACCGGCTTCAAGCGCGGCGTCTTCATGAAGGATATCGGCGTCGTCAACCTGCCCTCGGGCCAGCCCACGCTGGCGCTCAGCGGCGGCGCGAAGGAGAGGCTTGACGCGCTGGTCCCGCCGGGCCACGCCGCGACCGTTCATTTGACGATGACCGACGACCATCCCTTCGCGATGGCCGTGGTGATCATCGAAGCCGTGCCGCAGGAGCCCCAGACTTGACCGACAGCGACCGCGACAAGGCGGCCGACACCCCTGCCGAGGGCCCGAGCGAGGTCGTCGCCGCGCCGGTCGGACTGGAAAAGACCGAGAACCCCACCGCCCAGCGCGCGGCGGAGACGCCGGCGCCAGTCGGCGAGGAGCCCGCCGCGCCCGGCGAGGCGGAGGCGGAGACTCCAGCCGGCAAGGCGAAGGCGCCGAAGAAGAAGGGGCATTGGCTGGACGACCTCAAGGCGATCCTCTGGCTGATCCTGGCCGTGCTCACCTTCCACAGCTGCGTCGCCAAGCCATTCTACATTCCGTCCGAATCGATGATGCCGGGGCTCTTGAAGGGCGACCGGCTGGTGGTCAGCAAATATCCCTATGGCTGGTCGTGGGTGAGCCCGAGCTTCCACATTTTCCCGCAATGGCAGGGGCGGATCTGGGGCGAGATGCCGCGCCGCGGCGACATCGTCATCGTCACCCCGCCGGGCGAGAGCTCGGACTATATCAAGCGGGTGATCGGCCTGCCGGGCGACACGATCCAGGTGGTCGACGGCGAAGTCATCCTCAACGGCCGCGCGCTGACGACCGAACCGCGGCCGCCGGCGATGATCCCGATGGACGCCAACGTCACCTGCGGCGACGAGCGGGATATCGATACCCAGAGGTTCCGGCGCCAGGTGAACGGCCGCTGGTATTGCCAGCTGCCCGTCGTCCGCGAATATCTGCCCGACGGGCGCTATTACGACACCATCAATACCGGGCCGTCGCCGGGCGACGAATATCCGCGCGAGGGACCCGCTCCCGTCAGGATTCCCGCGGGGCATGTCTTCCTGATGGGCGATAATCGCGACCACAGCGCCGACAGCCGCTTCGCGGCGGGCGGGAAAACAATGGGCCTGGGCGGGCCGGTGCCTTGGGAGAATATCGGCGGCCGCGCGGAATTCATCACCTTCAGCCTTGACGGCAGCTCCTCCTACTGGAATCCGGTCAGCTGGTTCACCGCTTTGCGCGGGGGCCGCGCGGGCAGCTCGCTCCACCCGGCGAGCGGGCCGCCCCGACAGGGAGCGCCGCGCCCATGACCATCACCCCTCCGCAAAGCGCCGCCGATCCGCAGGCCGGCGAGAAGCCCGAGCAGGCCGGCCCGATCGAGTTCCGCGATCCCGTAATCCGCCAGGAATTCAAGCGCGCCATGGTCTGGGCGGGCGTCGTCCTCGCGATCATGGGCGTGATCGTGCTGGCCGAACCGCTGATGCTGATCTTCGCCGGAATCGTGCTCGCCTCGATGCTCGACGGCGGCACCCGCCTGCTCGGACGCGTGCTGCCGATCGGCCGCGGCTGGCGGCTCACCATCGTCACCCTCGCCGCGGTCGGCTTCATCGTCTGGACCTTCTATTATGCCGGCACCGAGCTCGTCGCCCAGACCGGGCGGCTGAAGGAGACGATCAGCGGCCAGATCGACCGCATCTTCGCCTGGGCCAGCGACATGGGCCTGGTTCAGGGCGGCGGCGGGGCCGAGCAGCTGACCGGCCAGCTGATGGGCTCGCTCGGACGGCTCGGCTCGGCCGTGTCGGGCGCGGTCGGCGTGATCACAAGCGCGGTGATGATCTTCGTCATCGGCATCTTCATCGCGGTCGAGCCGCGCCTCTACCAGCGCGGCGTCGCCTGGATGCTGCCGCGCGACAGCCGCGAGCATTTCTACCGGACCGCCGAGCGCATGGGCTTCACCCTGCGCCGGCTGATGGCCGGCCGCCTGGTCGGCATGTTCGTCGAAGGCGTCGGCACCTGGGCTCTGCTGCTCATCGGCGGCGTGCCGATGGCGACCCTGCTCGGCATATTGACCGGGCTGCTCGCCTTCCTGCCCAATATCGGGGCGATCGTCTCGGGGGTGCTGATCATCCTCGCCGGCTTCTCGGTCGACGTCAATCACGGCCTGTGGGCGATCGCGGTCTATTTCATCGTGCAGACCGTCGATGGCTACCTGATCGTTCCCTATGTCGCCAAGAAGACGGTCGATCTCGCGCCAGCTCTGGTGCTCGGCGCGCAGCTTCTCGCCGGGGCCCTGTTCGGGATCATGGGGCTGATGCTCGCCGATCCGATGGTGGCGATGATCAAGACCGGCCTCGAGCAGAAGTCCGACGACAACGAGGCGAAGGCCGAAGCGGAGGCACAAGCAGAAGCCGAGGCAGAAGCCGAGGCCGAAGCCCTCGCCGAACTTCCGCCCCCTCCGCCGCCCAAACGGCGCTTCCCCTTCCTGCGCAGGAAGCCGCGCGCGGGCTAGCGCCGGCTCCAATCCAGTGCGGCCTTGGACGCGGGGCTGGATTGCCGCGTCGCTCCGCCCTTCGCAATGACGGCTCGGGCGTGGTCTTCCCTAGCGCCCGCCGCCCGGCGGTGGCGGTGGCGGTGGCGGCGCACCCGCGTCCGGCGGCAGGGTGGCGCCATGCGGATTGGGGCCGGCGGGCGGAGCGGCGCCCGGGCTTTGCATCTGCTGCTGCATCTGTTGCATTTGCTGCTGGCGCTGGATGGCCGCCATGCCCGGGCCGACCTCGATCACCTGGATCTCGAAGACCAGGGTCTCCTCCGGGCCGAAGGGCGCGGTGGGCGGCACCTGGCCCTGATAGCCGAGAATGGGCGGGATCCAGAAGCGATAGACCGCGCCCTTGCGCATCAGCTTGAGGCCCTCGCCGAAGCCCGGGATGAAACTGTCGGTCGCCGTCTCCATCGGCCGGCCGGTACGCGTATTGGCGAAGATCTCGCCATTTTCGCGCCGGCCGACGAAGTGGATGAGGACCATGTCCTCCGAGGTGATCGCATCGCCCTCGCCTTCGCGGATGACCTGATATTGCAGGCCCGAGGCGGTGGCCGTGCGCTGCACCGGCGCCGTGCCGAGCCAGGCGAGGCCGGCCCCGGCGGCCAGCAGCAATGCCAGCCCGATCCACAATTTGAGCAGGCTGCCGCGCGCGATCGGGCGAATCGGGACGGCGGTGACGGCGGACATGTGCGGCTTCCCCCAAACGAAAACGGGCGGCGCTCGGTCTATCGCCGCCCGGTCGGGATGTGAAGCTCGGTCGCCGCCGCGGGGTGGCGGCAGGTGGAGTGACGGGCCTTTAACGGACTCCGTCGCGCTCCGCCCGCTTGCGCTCGAGCTTGCGCGCGCGGCGGATGGCGGCGGCGCGCTCGCGGGCGCGCTTCTCGCTCGGCTTCTCATAGTGGCGCCTGAGCTTCATCTCGCGATAGACGCCCTCGCGCTGCAGCTTCTTCTTGAGCGCCCGCAGCGCCTGGTCGACATTGTTATCGCGAACGATGATTTGCATAAAAGCTCGTCACTCTTTCCGTTTGACCGAAAACTCAAAAAATGGATTCGCCGCGAGACGGAGCCCGCGGCGCAGGGGCGTGCCCCTAGCAGGGCAGGCCCCTTGGCGCAAGGCTCAGCGCGCTGCGGCGCGGCGCCCGCCCCCGCCCATCGGCTTGACCGAAGAGGCGTAGCGGCCGCGGCCGCGCTGGGCGCGCTGCGGCGGGAAGCGGCGCCGGGCCTGATCCTCCTCGCGCCGTTCCTCGCGCGACGGCGGCGGCGGCGCGGTCCGGGTGGTCTTGATGCGGTGCGCCTCGGCGACGAAATTGGCCGGCAGCGGCTCGGCTGCGATCCGGGTCCGGGTCAGCTTCTCGATGTCCTTGAGATAGGGCTTCTCGTCGTCGGCGCAGAAGGCGATGGCGACGCCCGCGGCGCCCGCGCGCGCGGTCCGCCCGATGCGGTGGACATATTGCTCTGCGACGTTGGGCAGCTCGAAGTTGATGACGTGGGAAACGCCCGAAACGTCGATGCCGCGCGCGGCGATGTCGGTGGCGATCAGGATCTTGACCTTGCCCGCCTTGAACTCGGCCAGCGCCCGCTCGCGCTGCGGCTGGCTCTTATTGCCGTGGATTGCGTTGGCGGCGATGCCGTTGCCGGCGAGCAGTTTCACGACCCGGTCGGCGCCATGCTTGGTGCGGGTGAAGATGAGCACGCGGTCCATGTTGCCGCGCTCGGAAAAGCCGTGGCGCAGCATCATGGTGAGCAGGGCCTGCTTCTCCGCCTGCTGGACGAAGGTGACGTACTGGTCGACGCGCTCCACGGTGGTGGCCGCGGGCGCGACCGAGACCTGGGCCGGATCGGTCAGGAACTTGTCGGCCAGATCCTTGATCGTCTTGGGCATGGTCGCCGAGAAGAACAGGGTCTGGCGCTTGACCGGCAGCAGACGCACGATCTGCTTGAGGGCGTGGATGAAGCCCAGATCGAGCATCTGGTCGGCCTCGTCGAGGACGAGGATCTCGACCTCGGCCAGCGTCAGAAAGCGCTGCTCGATCAGGTCGATCAGCCGGCCGGGCGTGGCGACGAGCACGTCGACGCCGCGCGCCAGATCCTGACGGTTCTTGCCGACCGAGGTGCCGCCGAACACGGTGGCGACGCGGATCTGCGAGAATTGCGAATAGGCGCGCGCGCTCTCGGCAATCTGGCTGGCGAGCTCGCGGGTGGGTGCGAGCACGAGCATGCGGCAGGCGCGAGGGCCCGCGCGCTTGTCGGTGGCGCGCAGCCGGTCGATCGAGGGCAGCATGAAGGCCGCGGTCTTGCCGGTGCCGGTCTGGGCGATGCCGAGCAGGTCGCGGCCCTTCAAAAGGGTCGGGATGGCCTGCTGCTGGATCGGGGTCGCATGCGCATATTCCTTGAGCGCGAGCGCCTGAAGGAGGGGCTGCGACAGCCCGAGCGATTGGAATGACATTGGTAAACTCACTTGCATGTGCGGCGCCCGCGCAGCCCAAATGGCGCGCGGATACGCGGCGGGTTTCTGGTGACCCGCGTGAAAAGGGAAACCTTGGGGGAAAGTACGAAGCGGAGCCGGGGCGATACCGCCCGATCACGCTGCATGGCGCCTCGCTGAGCGGGCATATGCATGCTGCAGTGCAAAAAGTCAAGCTGGTTGGTGCGTCACGGGCCTTGTGCTAGCCTTGCTGGTCCCTGAGGGGGAGGGAGTTATGCGGTTTCGGCATCGGCTGTCGGTCCTTGCGGGCTTCTGCCTCGCCGCGCAGGCGGGTGTCGTCCGTGCGCAGCCGGTTCCGCAATCGGAATGGCCAGCCACCGTCCGGGCATCCTTTCAGGAGGCCGCGGCGAGCTGCCGTGAAGCCGCGAGCGGGCGGATGACCTTCGATCCCGAAATCTATGTGAAGCGTGCCGACCTCAACGGCGATGGCCGGCCCGATTATGTCGTCGACGACGCGGGGCTTTCATGCCCCGGGGCCGCGTCGCTGCTTTGCGGCAGCGCCGGCTGCGGCGTGGCGATCCACCTGTCCGGCCCAAGAGGCTATCGCCTCGCCTGGCAGGGCCATTTGCAAGCCCATGAGCTTGTCCCCGGCGCGCCGCCGCGCCTGCGGACCGTGGCCCATGGCAGCAGTTGCGGACGCGTCGGCGCCGATGTCTGCTATGGAGAATTGGCATTCACCGGCGGCAGGGTCGTCGACCGGCCGATGCCGCGGGGCGTGACGGGCGCCTTGTGGATGAGTGGATCTGAGGGTTGGAGGCAGAACGCCGGCACAGCCGCGATCGACCTTCCGGCCGGAAATGTCGAAGGCGTGAGCGTCGCCTGCGTCGGGGGCGGGCCGGCATTTCTGATGCAGTTCCGCAGGGACCTGCCGGCGCAGCGCGATATCCGCATGTCGATGTTCCCGCTGCCGGGCCTTCCCGAGGGAAGCACGGCCGACCACAGCGTGGCGATGAGCCGGGCGGGGGAGAGCCGGGTGTGGGTCGCGCATCCGGTCGACGGCGAGACGGTCGCCTTGCTGACGGGTCCCGCGGAAAGCGTCGGCCTGATGTCCGGCGAACGGAGCTGGAGCGCGGTGCCGCTGACCGGCTCGACCCGCGCGATCCGCGCGGCGCTGGCGTCCTGCAGCGGCGGTGCGCCGGAAGCGGCCGGGGCCGCGCCCCGGCCCTCGTCCGGCGCGGGGGCGGACGAGGCCCGGATCCGGTCCTTGCTCGCTTCCATCTACGATCCCTATCTGCGCGATCCGGGCGAAAATGGCGGCACCGTCCTTGATGTGCTCACGCCCGAACTCAGGCGGCTCGAGCGACTTGCCTATGGCGAGGATGGCTTGGCCGCCGACCCCTTCTGCGAATGCCAGGATTGGCAGAATGTGCGCTATGCCATCCAGTCCGTGGCGATTGAGGGCGAGCGTGCCGATGCGCGCATATCCTTCTCGAATTTTGGCCAGACGGCGCTCCTCACGCTGCGTCTGAAGAAAACGGCGGCCGGCTGGCGAGTCGACGACATCGTCGGTCCGGCCGGCGGCAGTTGGCGCGAGTCCATCCAGGCGGACATGCGGCGTCGGCGGCGGCGCTGAGCCGGCGCACGCTTTACAAACCGAGGGCCACGGCCGGGAATACCAGTTGCACTGCAACTGAGTTTCAAGGCCCTCTTCGTGTATGGTTTGTATAGTTCCGCGCCGCGCCTAGAGCAGCAGGATCGTCGACAGCGACAGGAAGATCCCCATGCTCGCCACGTCGCTCGCGGTGGTCAGGAAGATGCTCGACGCGGTCGCAGGGTCGGCGCCCAGCCGCTTCAGGGTCAGCGGGATCATCGCCCCTGCGATGCCCGCGACGGTGCAGCTCACCGTCATCGCGAAGAGGACGACGAGGCCCATCAGCCAGGGCTGCGCTTCTCCCTGCATGGTCGCATAGACCATCATGCCGAGCCCCGCGGTGATGCCGACGAGCAGGCCGTTGCAGAGGCCGAGCAGCCCTTCCTTGGCCACCAGCCTCTTGACCAGGCTCGGCTGCAGCTCGCCGAGCGTCATCCCGCGCAGGGTAACCGCGAGCGCCTGGCAGCCGGTATTGCCGGTCTGCCCCGCCATGACAGGGAGGAAGACGGCAAGGATGACGAGCGTCTCCAGCGTCTGCTCGAAGGCGCCGACCACGGCGGCGGCGAGGAAGGCGGTGACGAGGTTGATCTGCAGCCAGGGATGCCTGAGCTTGAGGCTGCGCGACAAGGGCGTCGCCAGGCGCTCCTCCTTGTCGACGCCGACCATCTTGCCCGATTGGGCGCTGATCTCGATCGCCTGGTTGCGGAACAGCTCCTCGCCGCGGATCAGCCCCTTGAGCACGCCGTTTCCGTCGGTGACCGGATAGACCGGAAAGTGCTTGGCGACCGCTGTCTTCAGCGCCTCTTCGAGCCTGACGTCCCCCTCGAAGGCGAAAACGTCCTTGATCATGAGCGCGTCGAGGCGGGTATCGGGATCGGCCAGCAGCATGTCGCGCATGACGACGACGCCGACCAGCTTGCCCTCCTCGTCGGTGACGTAGCAATAAGTGATGATCGCCGAGCGGGTCAGCTCGCGCAATTCCTCGACCGTTTCGGCTACCGTCATCTCCGGCCGGAACACGCCGAGCGCCGGCGACATCAGGTCGGCGACGGTCGCGTCCTCGAGAGGCTCTTCGGGCGAGAGGGCCGATCCGGGCTGTTCGGTCATGCCCGGACAGTGGCGAAACGAACGCGCGGGGACAAGCGCTTAGATGCGCGTCCCGCGGGTGCCGCGCATCCCCTGCGTCGCACCGGCCAAGCTCTGTTCCCCGGCGAACGCCGGGGCCCAGCCTTTCTGTCGGTGCCGCGGGGTTACGGGGACACTATACTTAATTACCCGCGGCACGGTTGCGGCGATCCCGCACCATTTGCGGCGATGGAATTAAGTATAGTGTCCCCGTAATTTATTCCGGCCGGAGGCGAGGCGGCCGCGTGGGCCTAATCGTCGAGCGGCGCGAAGCGGGGCTCGGTCTTGCCGAGCCGGGCGCGCACCGCCTCGCCGATGTCCTGGCTGGCCAGCGTCCCGGCATTCCACAAGGCGACGTCGCGCAGGCCCTCCTCGACCGGCCGGCCGCGGCTGTGGTTGAGGCTCTTCTTGGCGCCGGCGACCGCAAGCGGCGATTTGGCGGCGATGGTGCGCGCGATCTCGAGGCCGGCGGCGATGGCCGCGTCGCGGTCCGTCGCGAGCCGGTTGACGAGTCCGTAGCGCGCCGCCTCGTCGGCCGCCATCCGCCGCCCGGTATAGGTCAGTTCGCGCAGCACGCCCTGCGGGATCAGATAGCCGAGCCGCTGCAGCGTCCCGAGATCCGCGGTGATCGCGACGTCGACCTCGGCGATCTGGAAGAAGGCGCCGGCGGAGGCGACACGCAGATCGCATGCGCTGGCGAGGTCGACTCCGGCGCCGATGCACCCGCCATGGACCGCCGCGATCACCGGCGCGCGCGCCTGCTCGACGGCGCTGAACGCGTCCTGCAGCCATTCGATATGCCGAAGCTTCGCCTCCACCGCGCGCCCGGCATCGGCGCTGGGCGCGAACTGGCCCGCGGCATATTCGAGGTCGAGCCCCGCGGTGAAATGCTTGCCTTGGCCGGAGAGCAGGATCGCGCGGACCGCAGGGTCGCGGCCGAGCGCGCGGAAGGTGTCGCCGATCGCGGCGAACATGTCCCTGTCCATCGCGTTGAACTTGTCCGGCCGGGCCAGCTCGACATGGGCGACTCCGCCCTCGATCCCGACCGCGATTCGCTCGCTTCCCATGGTCCCTGCTCCTCTCCGTCACCCCCGCGAAAGGGGGTCCAGACCAACGTCGGCGCTGCTCCAAGTCCGCCTGGATTCCCGCGTCCGCGGGAATGACGGTTGCAACGAGGCGTGCGGAATCTAAGGTCGCGCGCCATGAGCAGCTTTACCGTGAACGGCCAGCCCGTCCACTATCGGATGGACCCCGCGACCCCCCTCCTCTGGGCGCTCAGGGACGCGCAGAATCTGACCGGCGCCAAGTTCGGCTGCGGCACCGGCCATTGCGGCGCCTGCATGGTCCATGTCGACGGCAATGCGGTGCGCTCCTGCCGGGTGCCGATCTCGGCGATCGAAGGCAGCCACGTCACCACCATCGAGGGCCTTTCGCGCGACCGCTCGCATCCCGTGCAGCAGGCCTTCATCGCCGACATGGTGGTCCAGTGCGGCTATTGCATACCGGGCGTGATCATGGCCGCCGCCGCCCTGATCGACCGCAACGACAGCCCGACAGACGGAGAGATCGACGCAGCGATCACCAATATCTGCCGCTGCGGCATCTATCCCCGGCTGCGCGAGGCGATCCGCCGCGCGATCCGGATCAAGACCGGGCGCGAGCAGGTGCCCGGAGCGCCGGCGCCCGGCATCGCGCCCGAGGAAGCGGCGCGCACGGTGCCGGCGCTGCGGGCGCCGCCGCGCGGCTCGCGGCGGCCTCGAACATGAGGATTTCTGTCGGCTTGCTTACCGGGCGGTTCAGCAACCGCTCATCCGCGAACCGGCACAAGCCGTCTTATCACGGGGCCGGCCAACCTGCCGGGGACAAAGGAGTATTTCGATGCGTAAGGCATTGATCGGAATGATCTTGGCGGCGACGGCGATCACGCCGATCGCTGCCGAAGCGCAGCGCGGGCACCGCGGAGGCGATCGCGGCGACCGCGGATCGAGCAGCAGCAGCAGCGGCGAAAGCCGCGCGGAGCGGATTCAGGCGCGCAACGAAGCCCGCGCGGCCCGCAACGAGGCGGCGCCGCAACAGGCGCAGCAACCGCCGCAACAGCAGCAGCAACAGGTCGTCCAGCGCTCGCGCGGCGGCGACGGCGGCAATCGCGGCAGCTGGCGCGGCAACGACAACAGCCAGACCAACACCAGCCGCGGCAACCGCGGCGGCGGAGACGGCTATCGCGGTGGCCGAGGCACCCAGCCCAGCATCTATCCCCAAGCCTGGCAAGGCAACCCAAACGATCCGCGCCTGCGCAACTACCAGCGGCTCGAGCGCCGCAACCAGCAGGAAGGCTATCGGCGGGGCGATAATCGCCGCGATGACGGCCGCAACTGGCGCGGCAATCGGGGCGACAATGACGCGCGCCGCGGCGACGGCCGGCGGGGCGACTGGAATCGCGGCTGGCGCAACGACCGGCGCTACGACTGGAACAGCTGGCGGCGCGGCAACCGCCATCGCTTCCATCTGTCGCCTTATTATTCGCCCTACCGGAACTGGGGCTATTCGCGCTTCTCGATCGGCCTGTTCCTCGAGCCGCTCTTCTACAGCAATCGCTACTGGATCGGCGACCCCTGGCAATACCGGCTGCCGCCGGCCGCCTACGGGACCCAGTGGGTGCGCTATTATAACGACGTCCTCCTGGTCGATATCTACACCGGCGAGGTCCTGGACGTGATCCACGACTTCTTCTGGTAAGCCGGCCAGGAAGCGAGCTTTCCCAGCGAGGGGAAACGGGAAGCCCGGAGCAGCGCCAGCCGCTCCGGGCTTTTCGCTTGTCAGGGCCGCCGCCGCTATCGCATGAAGCGGCCCGATAGGGGATTCGCCGATGCTCGCTCGCCTGCTTGCCGCTTTGCTGCTGTTCGTCGCGGGCCCTGCCGCGGCGGAAACCTTGGTCGTCCATGCCGGCCGGCTGATCACCGATGCGTCGCGACCGGCGCAGGGCCCCTCGACCATCACCATCGTCGACGGACGAATCCAGAGCGTCGCCGCCGGCCTGACGCCTCCTCCTCCGGGAGCGCGGCTGATCGACCTCAGCGACAAGATCGTGCTGCCCGGCCTCATCGACATGCACGTCCACCTTTCCGGCAACCCCGGCGGCGACTATCGCGATGAAGCGGTCGACACCGACGAATATGCGTCCCTGAAGGGCGTGCACAACGCGGCGAGGACGCTGCGCGCGGGCTTCACCACGGTGCGCGACCTTGGCTCGGGCCCGCAGGTCGGCTTCGCCTTGGCGCGCGGCACCAGCGAGGGGCTGTTTCCCGGTCCGCGAATCATCGCCTCCGGCCCCGCAATCTCGATCGTCGGCGGCCATGGCGACGTCAGCGGCTTCCGCCCCGAGGTGATCCGGGCGCTCGCAGGCGGCAACACCTGCACAGGCGCCGTGCAATGCGCCGAGCGGGTGCGCGAGGCGGCCCGCGCCGGAGCGCAGGTGATCAAGTTCACCGCCACCGGCGGCGTGCTTTCGCAGCAGGCGCGCGGCCTCGAGGCGCATTTCACCGACGAGGAGATGCGCGCGATCGTCGTCACCGCCCATTCGCTGGGCCTCAAGGTCGCCGCCCATGCCCATGGCGCGCGCGGCATCGAGGCGGCGGCGCGGGCCGGAGTCGATTCGATCGAGCACGGCACCTTCGCCGATGCCGCCGCGATCGCCGCCATGCGCCGCTCGGGCACCGCGCTGGTGCCGACGCTGATGGCGTTCACCGGCGTCCGCGAGGGGCTCGCCCGCAACGTCTTCACCCCGGCCGTCGCCGCCAAGGCGCGCGAGGCGATCACCCATCTCGGCGAGGCGGCGCGGGCCGCGCGCGCGGCGGGCGTGCCGGTCGTCTTCGGAACCGATGCCGCCGTCTATCCGCACGGCCGCAATGCCGAGGAATTTGCCCAGCTCGTCCAATATGCCGGGATGAGCCCGGCCGAGGCGCTCGCTTCGGCGACCACCGGCGCCGCCCGCCTGCTCGGCCTGGAAAATGAGATCGGCCGGATCGCGCCTGGCTATTCGGCCGATCTGATCGCGGTCGCGCGCGATCCGCTCGCCGACATAAGCGCGCTCGAGCAGGTCGCATTCGTCATGGTCCGCGGCCGGTTCGCGGATTGAGCGCGATGAACGAGCTCGACTATCGGGTCACGCTGCGCGCCTGGATCGGCGACCGGCTGGAGCGCAACCCCAAGGCGTTGCGCATCCCGAGCAGCTATCTCGACATCTTCATCGTCCGCGACGTTCTCGACGAGCGCGACTGCGCCGAGCTGATCGCGCTGATCGACTCGGTCCGCGAGCCTTCCAAGCTGCTTTCGCCGCACGAGGATCCCGAATTCCGCACCAGCGAAAGCTCCAACTTCCATCCCGATGACGAGGCCGTCATCCGCGCCGAGGGCAAGATCACCGATTTGATGGGCATCGACCCCGCCCAGGGCGAGACCATCCAGGGCCAGCGCTACGCGATCGGCCAGCAGTTCAAGCCGCATTTCGATTTCTTCCACGAGGGCGAGCCTTATTGGGAGGAGATGGCGACGAGCGGGGGTCAGCGGACCTGGACGGCGATGGTCTTTCTCAACGACGTCGAGGGCGGCGGCGAGACCTTCTTCGAGCGGGCCGCGGTCAAGATCACGCCGCGCCGCGGCAATCTGCTCACCTGGAACAATATGAACGCCGACGGCCATCCCAACGAATATGCGATCCACCAGGGCCTGCCGGTCACCGCAGGCACGAAATATATCATCACCAAATGGTATCGCGAGCGCACCTGGGTCTGGACTGACGTCCCCTCTTATTAGGGTGCGCAGCCCTTGCCGACGGCCCCGGAGCGTCATAGAGACGCAATACAGCTGCGCCTTATCGAAACGGACCCAGATGACCCTCAGAACCCCGCTCCTCGCCGCCACCCTGCTCGCCACCGCCGCCTGCGCCGCGACCACCGCGCCGCCCGCGCCCGTCCCCGCGGCATCCGCGGCCCAGCCGGCCGACAATGAAGCCGGCGCGCGCCTCAGGCGCCTGTTCCACGAGAGCGACGAAGCGAATTTGCGCCGCAACCCCGTCACCGCTTTGTTCCGTGGCGACTTCCGTTATGCCGACCGCCTCGGCGATTATGTCAGCGACGAATATTATGCCGGCGAGCGCGCCGCGGCCGAAGCGGATCTGGCCGCCCTGCGGGCGATCGACCGCGACGCCCTCAATGCCACCGACCGGCTCGCCTACGACGTCTTCAAATATCAGCGCGAGGTCGATCTGGCCGACGTCCAGCCCGACATGCTGGCGCTGACCGCGGTCCGCCCGCTCAACCATTTCGCCGGCTTCCACACCTTCTATCCGGTGCTCGCTTCCGGGCGAAGCGCGGCGCCGTTCCGCAACGTCCAGGATTACGAGAACAATATCCGCCGGCACCGCCAGTTCGCCGCGCTGATCGATCGCGGCATCGGCCGCTTCCGCCAAGGCCTCGCCTCGGGCGTGGTCGAGACCAAGCTCACCATCCGCAACGTCATCGAGCAGCTCGACACCCAGCTGCGCGACGCGCCGGAGGCCTCGCCTTATTTCGGCCCGGCGCAGAATTTCCCGGAAGGCGTTCCGGAGGCCGAGCGGGCGCGGCTGCGCGCCGAGTTGCTCGCGGTGATCCGCGACGACATCTTCCCGGCCTATCGCCGCCTGCGCGATTTCCTCAGGGACGACTATCTGTCCCATGCCCGCGAGGGCGTCGGCCTGAGTTCCATGCGCGGCGGCGACCGGCTCTATGCCCGACTGATCGAGAAGAATACGACGCTTCCGCTCAGCGCCGACGAGGTCCACAATCTCGGCCTTCGCGAAGTCGCGCGCATCCGCGGCGAGATGGACGCGATTCGTCGCCAGACCAATTTTACCGGCACGCTCGCCCAGTTCTTCGAGTTCATCCGCACCGACCGCCGCTTCGAGCCGGCGAGCCGCGAGGCGCTGCGCGAGGGCTATTACGCGATCGGCCGGCGCGTCGACGCGCGCATCCGCGAACTTTTCTCGACCATCCCGCGCTCGCGCCTCGAGATTCGTGAGGTCGAGGCCTTCCGCGAGCGCAACGAGGCGGGCGGCTCCTATCAGGACGGCACGCCGGACGGCAGCCGGCCCGGCACCTTCTATTACAACGCCTACGACCTGCCCTCGCGGCGGACCTCGGGCATGGAGACGCTCTACCTCCACGAAGGCTCGCCCGGCCACCATTTCCAGATCATGCTCGCGGCCGAGAACGAGGCGCTGCCGGCCTTCATGCGCTTCGGCGGCAACACCGCCTTCGTCGAGGGCTGGGCGCTCTACGCCGAGACGCTCTGGGACGAGCTCGGCATGGAGACCGACCCCTATCAGCGCTTCGGCGGTTTGAACGACGAGATGCTGCGCGCGATGCGGCTCGTGGTCGACACCGGCATCCACGCCAAGGGCTGGGGCCGCGACCAGGCGATCCAGTACATGCTCGACAATAGCGGAATGAGCCGCACCGAAGTGGTCGCCGAGGTCGAGCGCTACATCGCCATTCCGGGCCAGGCGCTCGCCTATAAGCTCGGCCAGCTCAAGATCCTCGAGTTGCGCGCCCGCGCGGAGGCCGCTCTGGGGCCGCGCTTCGACATCAGGGATTTCCACGCCCAGGTGCTGATGACGGGCTCGCTGCCCCTGACCGTGCTCGAGCGCAAGATCGACGACTGGATCGCCAGCCGGCGACGGGGCTGATCCCATGCTGTTAAGGGCGCATAAAGCGGCCGGGCGCGACATGTCACGCGCCTAAAGGGGCGCCGTCACAGGGAGATCGAACCATGCGCCTTCTGCATTTCGCCCCCTTTGCCGCCGCCGCCATGTTCGCCGCCACGCCCGCTCTGGCCTGCACTCTGGTGCCCAGGTCACGTCTGCCGCCGCAGGAGATCGAGCGGCAGGTGCGGCAGAGCCATCGCCTCAGCAGCGCCCTGGTCGAGATCGAGGTGACCGCGGATTCGAGCCACGACCGAGCCGGCACTGCCCGCGTGGTGCGCGTCTACAAGGGCCCGGTGCGGGTCGGCCAGGAATATCGGATGCGCGGCTTGCCGGGGTCGGTTTGCGGCGCCGGCGACATGATTCGCGGCATGCGCGGCCTGATCTATGTCGGCGCGGAGCCGCCAACATGGTTCCCGGGCTTCGTTCCGGCGGACACGCTTCGCATCCTGCGCCGCCACGGCCTCGCCGTCCGCCCGATCCGTTGAGGCGCGTCCTCTGGGCCTGCCCGGCCTGCGGCCGCGCTTTCGCCAACCGGAACCAAAGCCACGCCTGCGGCCGGCACGAGCTCGAGCCGCATTTCGAGGGCCGGTCCGACAAGGTCCGGGCGATCTACGACGCCTTCCTGGCGATGCTGGAGGAATTCGGCCCGGTCACCGTCCTGCCCGAAAAGACCCGCATCGCCTTCCAGGTCCGAATGTCCTTCGCCCAGCTCACCATCCGCCGCGACTGGGTGCTCGGCCACCTCGTCCTCGCCCGCCGCGTCGAGGACCCGCTGTTCACGAAGGTCGAAACCCTCTCCCCGCGCAACCACCTCCACGCGTTCCGGCTCGACGATCCGGCGGAGGTGGAGGCGCTTGAGGACCATGCACGGGAGGCCTATGCGGTCGGCCGGCAGGAGCATCTGATCCAAGGGCGCTAGCGCGCAGTCGCGTCGGCGATTATCTCTCCGCGAATTTGTCCCGTATTCATTGTCGAGAAGGGAGCTATACTTTCTCCGGTCTACCCTTTGACTTGGGAGATTCGGGATGGCCTGGCATCGGCATATCGATCCCATGCGGGGGCGCGGCGCTGGCGCCGCCCTGGTGGGACTGTCAATTTTTTGCGCGTCCTGCGGGGGCGCGGCGCAAAACACGGTAGCGGGCGGGAATGTGACGGCCCCCGGCAATGGCATGGCCGCCCAGGCCGGCGCGAATGTGCCGATCCTGCAGCCGGAGCAGCTGGCCGTCGACCCCCAAATCGAAAACATGAAGGAACGATACAATGTGAGCGGCGCCGCTTGCAACGCGCATGGCGTGTGCCTGCTGATCAGCGACGAGAAACGCTATGCCCGTTTCTTCACGCTCCAGGGCAACACTCTCCGGCCTACGGACCGCTTCTTTCTGCTTGCCGACACCGAAAACGGGGCCGAGATGGACGAAAGCGACGGCGAAGGCGTCGCCTTCGCCAATGGCGCTTTCTACATCGTCGGCTCGCACAGCCGCTCGAAAAGCGGCGAGGCCCAGGCGTCGAGGCACTTCGTTTTTCGTATTCCGGGCGACATGACGGCCGCTCCGGCCGGGGACATCGGGACGAGGGCTTCGGCGGCGCCCGCCGCCCGCGCTTCGCTGGATGCGATTATCGCCGCCCATCCAATCCTCCGGGATCATCTGTTGGAACCGCCAGGCGATACACGCGATCAGAGCCAGCCCTCCCATGGCGTCAATGTCGAAGGGATTGCCGTCGTGGGCGACGATATGTTCATCGGCTTTCGAGGTCCGCTGGGGGGCGATCGGGCGATCGTCCTCAAGATCAGCGCGGCCGCTCTGTTCGGCGGCGACGGCGCGAGTGCGGAAAGCTACCCGCTCAGGCTGGGCCCGGGCCAGGGCGTGCGCGATTTGGCGGCGGTGCAAGGCGGGCTGCTGGTCCTGTCGGGTCCAGAGCGGCGCTATGGCGTCGAAGCCAATCCGCAGTTTTTCCTCTGGCGCCAAGGCTCCGAGCCGATTTTGCTCGGGCGGCTGGCAGGGGCTGCGCGCGGCGCCAATCCCGAATCGATCACCATCCTGGAGGAAACCGCCACCGAATATCGGGTGCTGGTGCTGTGGGACAGCGAGCTGCTCGATCCGCCGGAGAGTTCTCTGCCGGCGGTCCCGCCGATGATCGTCCGGGTGCCGAAGCCTGCCGCCTGATCAGGCCTCCCGCGCCAATGCGTCGGCGATCAGCTTGCGGCTGTTTTCGATCCCGTAGAGCGCGATGAAGCTGCCCATGCGGGGCCCCTGGCTGGTGCCGAGCAGAGTCTCATATTGCGCTTTGAACCAGTCGCGCAGGCTCTCGAACGGGTGCGCCTTGCCGACCTCGTAGACCTCGGTCTGGATGGTCTCGGCATCCGCATCGCCGGGCAGCGCCGCGAGCCGCGCGTCGAGGTCGCGCAGCGCCGCGGCCTCCATTGCGGTGGGGGCGCGGTGGATCAGCGAATCGGCGATGAAGTCGCGGAAATAAGCGAGCGCGAAATCGAGCCGCCGGTCGAGCTCGGGATGCGTCTCCGGCGAGGCGTCCGGCGCATGGCGCCGGACGAAGCCCCAGAGCAGGTCCTTGTCGTCGGTCGAGGCGACCGCGACCAGGTTCAGGAGCAGCGCGAAGCTGATCGGCATCCGCGCTTGCGGCACGTCGCCGGCATGGACGTGGTGGACCGGATTGCCGAGGCGCTTGTCCCACGCCTGGTCGGGATAGGCCGCCAGGAACTGGTCATATTCGTCGACCGCCTTGGGGATGACCGAGACGCTCAGCTGCTTGGCCCTGCGCGGCTCGCGGTAGAGATAGAATTCGAGGCTCTCCTCCGGCGCATGGCTCAGCCACTCGTCGAGGGTGACGCCATTGCCCTTGGTCTTGGAGATGCGTTCGCCATTCTCGTCGAGGAAGAGCTCGAAATTGAAGCCCTCGGGCGGCCTGCTCCCAAGGATGCGGGCGATCTTCGAGCTCTGGGTGACGCTGTCGATCAAATCCTTGCCGGACATTTCGTAATCGACGCCGAGCGCGACCCAGCGCAGCGCCCAATCGACCTTCCATTGCAGCTTGGCGCCGCCTGAAAAGATCGACTGCTCGATCCGCTCGCCCCTGCCGTCACTGGCATCCTCGAACGCGACCAGCCCGGCCTCGACATCGACGATCTCGATCGGCACCTGGAGGACCGCCCCATTTTTCGGGCTGATCGGCAGGACGGGCGAATAGGTCAAGCGCCGCTCCTCGCCGAGCGTCGGCAGCATCACGCCCATGATCGCGTCGTAATTGCGCAAAACCTCGCGCAGCACCTCGTCGAAGCGGCCCGATTGGTAGCAATCGGACGAGGCCAGGAACTCGTAGTCGAAGCCGAACCGGTCGAGGAACTGGCGCAGCAGGCCGTTATTGTGATCGGCATAGCTTTGGTGCCCGCAACCGAACGGATCGGGGATGCGGGAGAGCGGCTGGCCCAGATGCTGATGCATCATGTCCTGGTGGGGCACGCCGGGCGGGACCTTGCGCATCCCGTCCATGTCGTCGGAGAAGGAGATGAGGCGGCTCGGCCAGTCCACCATCTCCGAAAGCGCGTGGCGGACCATCAGCGTCCGCGCCACTTCCTGGAAGGTGCCGAGATGGGGCAGGCCCGACGGCCCGTAGCCGGTCTCGAAGACGATCGCCTTCTCGCCCGGCCCGTCCGGATAGCGCTTCAGCAATTTGCGCGCTTCCTCATAAGGCCAGGCCTTGCTGACCTTCGCGGCTGCGCGCAGTTCGGGATCGACGCCCAAGAGTTGCCCTTTCGTTCCGCCTGATCCATGTGCAGGCGAATGGCGGCCTCTTTGCCTTATCCCGCGCTGCACGCAACCCATGGCGGCATCTGGATCGCGCATGGCGACGGCCGGGTCGAGGCGGTCGGGCGCGGCGCGGCGATCGCGCGGGCGGCGGAAACGCCGATGATCATGCTGAACGCGCCCCTGGTCGGCAACAGGCTCGGCTATCCCGACCTGAACGGCCTCGATCTGCTTGAGCTTTTCGCCTTCGTCCATCCCGCGCGCTTCGCCGTGCCGACGCCCAAGGGACTCGCCCACGCGCTCGGTCTGGAAGCGCCGGAGGACGAGGAAGCGGCCACCTTGTTCCTGCGCCGGGCGGCGGCGAAGCTGCTCGGCACGCTCGGCGCCGACTGGCCCGAACGCGAGGGCGCCTGGGCCTCGGCGCAGGCGCTCTACCGCCTGCGCTGGACCTGGGCGGGTGCCATCGCCGAGCGGCTGGCCAGGCCCGAACGCGAGGAGCGCTGGCTGTTCGCCCGCCTGCCCGAATGGGAGGAGACGGGCGGCCGGCCGCAGCCGCGCCCGGTCCGGCTCGATCTCGCCGACACGGCGCTTCGGCTCGAACATCTGGTCGGCGAGGGGGCCGAGGTCCGCGACGGCCAGCGCGATTATGCCGCCGCCGCGGCTTCCGTTTTCGATCCGCGCCGCGTCGAGGACCAGCCCAATGTGCTGCTCGCCGAGGCGGGCACCGGCATCGGCAAGACCCTGGGCTACCTCGCCCCCGCCTCGCTCTGGGCGGAGAAGGCCGACGGCGCGGTCTGGATCTCGACCTACACCAAGGCGCTGCAGCGGCAATTGGACCGCGAAGGCGAGCGGCTCTTTCCCGACGCCGCCGAGCGCAAGACCAGGATCGTGATCCGCAAGGGCCGGGAAAATTATCTCTGCCTGCTCAATCTGGAGGACGCGCTGCAGGGCGGGTTCGCGGGCCGTGCCGCGATCCTGGCGCAGCTCGCGGCGCGCTGGGCGGCCTATACGCGCGATGGCGACATGGTCGGCGGCGACCTGCCGGGCTGGCTGACCAGCCTCTTCCGCCGCGCGGGAGCGGCTGCGCTGACCGACCGGCGCGGCGAATGCGTCTATGCCGGCTGCCCGCATTACCGGCGCTGCTTCATCGAGCGGGCCTCCCGCGCGAGCCAGGACGCCGACCTGGTCATCGCCAACCACGCGCTCGTCATGGTCAACGCCGCCCGCGGCCGCGAGGAGGGGCGGGCGCCGACCCGGATCGTGTTCGACGAGGGCCACCACATTTTCGACGCCGCCGATTCGACCTTCGCCGCCGCCTTTACCGGCCAGGAGGCGATCGAGCTGCGCCGCTGGATCGTCGGGCCGGAAGGCAAGGCTCGCGGTCGCCGGCGCGGCCTCGCCGCGCGGCTGATGGACGTCGCCTCCTATGACGAGGCCGGCGCGCTGGCGCTCGACACGGCGGTGCAAATGGCGGGCGCGCTGCCCGGCGACGGCTGGCTGCAGCGCGTCGCCGAGGGGCAGGCCTTCGGTCCGGTCGAGGCCCTGCTCGCCGCGGTGCGCGGCACCGTCTATGCCCGCGCCACCGCGCAGGATGCGGGCTACGGCCTCGAGACCGAGCTGGCCGAACCCGACCCGGTGCTGGTCGAGGCGGCGGCGCCCGCGGTCGAGGCGCTGGAGCAATTGCTCCGCCCCCTCGTGGCGCTCGGCAAGCGGCTCGAGGCGGTGCTCGAGGATGCGCCCGACTGGCTCGATGCGCAGGCGCGGGCCCGGGTCGAAGGCGCGATCGGCGGGCTTTCCTGGCGAGTCCAGGCGCTCGCCGCCTGGATCGCGCTGGCGGCGCGGATCGGCGGGCCGGCCGATCCGGATTTCGTCGACTGGCTGGCGGTCGAGCGGGTCGAGGGGCGCGAATATGATGCGGGCCTGCACCGCCACTGGCTCGATCCGACCCGGCCGTTCGCCGAGGCAGTGCTCAAGCCCGCCCACGGCGTGCTCGTCACCTCGGCCACCCTGCGCGGCGGCGCCGACTGGCCGGCCGCCGAGGCGCGCACCGGCGCGCTCCATCTCGCCGGCATCGCGGCGCGCTTCGAGGCGGCGAGCCCGTTCGATTATGCCGCGCATAGCGAGGTCCTGGTCGTCACCGACGTCAGGAAGGGCGATCTAGCCGCGCTGGCCGGCGGCTACGCGCGGCTGATCGAGGCCGCTTCGGGCGGGACATTAGGGCTGTTCACCGCCATCCAGCGGCTCAGGGCGGTTCACGCCCGCATCGCCGACCGGCTCGCCCGGGCGGGCCTTCCGCTCTACGCCCAGCATGTCGATCCGATCGATACCGGCACCTTGATCGACATCTTCCGCGACGATCCCCATGCCAGCCTGCTCGGCACCGATGCGCTCAGGGACGGCGTCGACGTGCCCGGCCATTCGCTGAGGCTAGTGGTGATGGAGGGCGTTCCCTGGCCGCGGCCGACCGTGCTCCACGCCGCCCGCCGCGCCGCCGGCGGAGGCACCGCTTATGACGACAGGGTGGTCCGCGCGCGCCTGGCGCAGGCGTTCGGCCGGCTGATACGCCGGCAGCGGGATCAGGGCATGTTCGTCCTGCTCTCGGCGGCGACGCCGTCACGGCTGCTCGACGCCTTTCCGGCCGGTGTGCGTGTCTCGCGCGTGCCGCTCGACGAAGCGATCCGGCGGGTGCGCGCGCGGCTGGCGCCGGACGCGGGGCTCATGCATGATGGCGCGCTGGAAAGGACCGAAGGTCTCGAATGAAGACGCTCACCTTGCTGCGCCACGCCAAATCCGGCTGGGACGCGCCGGTCGCGCGCGATTTCGATCGGCCGTTGTCGCCACGCGGCCGCAAGGCGGCGCGGGCGATGGGCCGCGAGATGAAGCGGCTCCAGCTCGCTTTCGACCGCGTCATCGCCTCGCCGGCGGCGCGCGCTGCCGAGACAATCGACGGGCTGGAGCAAGATTATGGCGCGCTCCCGGCCGAACAGGATGAGCGCGTCTATCTCGCTTCGGCCGAGACCCTGCTCGACCTCGTCCGCGCGACCGACGACGCCGAAGCGCGGCTGCTGATCGTCGGTCACAATCCCGGCATGGAGCAGCTCGCCCTGCTGCTTGCCCGGGAAGGCACCCTGCGCGACGCGATCGCCGCCAAATATCCGACCGGCGCGCTGGCCGAGATCCGCTTCGAGGCGCAAAGCTGGCGCGACATCAACGCGGGCGCCGGGTGCCTGGAGCACTTCATCCGCCCTCGCGATCTCGATTCCGGGCTCGGCCCGGAGGATTAGGCCGCATCGACATTCAGGGGGCTCGTGGCCGAAAGTCTCCCCTCCCCGGCGGGGAGGGGGCAGGGGGAGGGGGTTCGGTCTGGGCGAGAGACCTCGAACGCCCGCCACCCCCTCCCTGCCCTGCCCCTCGAGGGCAGGGATGAGAAGGCATTCCGACTAGCTCGAGGACTGGGCAATGATCCGGCGCTGAAATTCGTCCAGCCGGCGGTCGATCGCCGTCTGCTCGTCGGCGCTGAGCCGGCCTTCGAGCATCCGGAAGCGATAGCGGCCCTGATCGATCTCGAGCACGCCGAGCCGCCCGGGCGAGCCGGTTTCGGCGATGAACAGCGGCACACCCAGGTAGATCACCTCGTCGTCATGCGCGGCCGGAAGGATGCTCGAGCGCCCGCACATTATCCCTGCCGTGCCCTCCGGAATATCGGCGGAGAAACGGCCGGCCGCCGAGGTCTGCTGGAGCACGTGGAGGTTGGGCGCCTCGATGGTCGACATGCGTCCCTGGGGCGTCGATTCCATGAGGTCGCAGCGCAGCTCGGTGAGCGGCCTCTGCGAATCGGCGGCGCCGGCGGGCGCGGCGATGACAAAAGCGGCGCCGCACAAAGCGGCGAGCGGGAGAGCGGAAAAGCGGTGGGTCACAGGGTGGTCTCCTCTAATGCGTCGGCGAGAATTTGCCGAAGCGCGCGTAAATCATCGGCGGGGAAAGCGGCATGCTGGTTGGCGGGCGTCGGCCCGGCCGGGGCCACCGCCGCTTCGTCGGACGCCGCCGCGCCGCCTTTGCCGAGCAATTGCTGGACACCGCGGATCGTATAGCCGTCCTGGCTGAGCAGGCGATGAATGCGCCGCGCCAGCGCGACGTCGTCGGGCCGGTAATAGCGGCGGTTGCCGGCGCGCTGCAGCGGCTTCAGTTGCGGGAAGCGCGTCTCCCAATAACGCAGGATGTGCTGGGGAACGCCAAGCTCGCCGGCAAGCTCACCGATCGTCCGGAAGGCGAGTTCGCTCTTGCGGATCGGCTCGGCCATATCAGCCGCTGCGAGCGATCCGTTCGCGCATGATCTGACTGGCGCGGAACGTGAGAACGCGACGCGGCGCGATCGGAACCTCGATCCCGGTCTTCGGGTTGCGGCCGACCCGCTCGCCCTTGTCGCGGAGGATGAAGCTGCCGAAGCCGGAAATCTTGACATTCTGCCCGTCGGCCAGGGCGCTGCACATATGGTGCAAGACGCCCTCGACGATGCCGGCGGATTCGGCGCGCGACAGCCCGATCTCGCGATGCACGATGTCCGCCAGATCGGCGCGGGTGAGCGTCCCGACGGACGGTTTGCGGATCGCACCTGAATCGGCCATCAAGCCGTCCCCCTTCTCAATCGAGAATTCGGAACCTTAACCGCGCTTTAGCGCGAGCGCAATCGGACTCTGCGGGTTTGTTACGGGTTCGTAAAAATAGTGTGATGATCCGGTGCGCCGGTCAGACGCGGATCACGGCCGCGCCCCAGGTGAAGCCGCCGCCCATCGCTTCGAGCACGATGAGGTCGCCCTGCCTGATCCGCCCGTCGCGCACGGCGGTGTCGAGCGCCAGCGGCACCGACGCGGCGGAGGTATTGGCATGCCGGTCGACGGTCACGATCACCTTGGCGGGATCGAGACCGAGCTTCTTGGCGGTGGCGTCGAGGATGCGCTTATTGGCCTGGTGCGGCACCACCCAGTCGATCTCCTCGACGCCGTGGCCGGCCGCGCCGAGCGTCTCGCCGAGCACGGCGGCGAGGTTGACCACGGCGTGGCGGAAGACCTCGCGCCCCTTCATCCTGAGCTTGCCGACCGTGCCGGTCGTGGAGACGCCGCCATCGACGTAGAGCATGTCGTTATATCGCCCGTCGGCATGGAGCCTGGTGGCGAGGATGCCGCGATCCTCGCTCTCCTCGGCGCTGAGCACCACCGCGCCCGCGCCGTCGCCGAAGAGGACGCAGGTCGCCCGGTCCTCCCAGTCGAGGATCCGGCTGAACGTCTCGGAGCCGATCACCAGGGCATGATCGGCCATCCCCCCTTTGAGCATATTGTCGGCGACGGAGAGCGCATAGAGGAAGCCGGTGCAGACCGCGGCGACGTCGAAGGCGATGCAGTCGCCGATGCCCAGCGCGGTCTGCACCCGCGTCGCGCTCGCGGGGAAGGTCTGGTCGGGGGTGGCGGTGGCGAGCACGATGAGGCCGATCCGCTCGGCCCCGATCCCGGCCGCTTCGAGCGCCTTGCGCGCGGCCTGTGTCGCCAGCGTCGCCGTGGTCTCGCCGTCGCCGGCGATGTGGCGGGCGTGGATGCCGGTCCGCTCGACGATCCATTCGTGGGTGGTGTCGACCCGGGCGGCCAGCTCCTGGTTGGTGACCCGCCGCGACGGCAGCGCGGAGCCGGTGCCGGCGATGATCGAGCGGCGGCTCATTTGGCGGCGGCGAGCTGGGCGGTTTGCGCGGAGACGTTGGCGAGGTCCTCGGTGATCTTGCGGGTCAGATCCTCGCGCACCATCCGCGCCGCCACCCGGATCGCATTGGCGACTCCCTTGTCGGTGGCGCTGCCGTGGCTCTTCACGACGAGGCCGTTGAGGCCGAGGAAGACCGCGCCATTATGGTTGTTCGGATCGAGATGGTGGCGGAGCAATTCGGTGGCGGGCCGCGAGATCAGGAAGCCGATCTTGGAGCGGGCGGAGCTGCTGAACGCGCGCTTCAGAAGGTCGGTGACGAAGCGTGCCGTCCCCTCCAGCGACTTGAGCGCAATATTGCCCGAAAACCCGTCCGTGACGATCACGTCGGTGTCGCCGCGCGACAATTTGTCGCCCTCGACGAAACCGTCGAAGCGCATGTGCAGATGATGCGAGCTGCGCAGGATCGCGGCGGCGTCCTTCAATTCGTCCGTGCCCTTCAATTCCTCGGTGCCGATGTTGAGCAATTGCACGCGCGGCCGCTCGAGCTCGAGCACGACCCGGGCGTAAGCGGCGCCCATCACCGCGAACTGGACGAGGTTGTTGGTGTCGCACTCGGTATTGGCGCCGAGATCGAGCATCACGCAATCGTTGGCGCCGAGCGTCGGCAGCAAGGCGGCGAGCGCCGGCCGGTCGATGCCGGGCATGGTCCTGAGCGCGAGCTTCGACATCGCCATCAAGGCGCCGGTATTGCCGCCGGAGAGCGCCGCCTGGGCCTCGCCCTCCTTCACCGCGGCGATGGCGCGGCCCATCGAGCTGGTCTTGGCGCGGCGGATCGCCTGGGTCGGCTTGTCGTCGCCCGAAATGACGTCCTCGCAATGCACGATCTCGCAGACGTCGGCGAGGCTGCGATGCTTGGCGAGCTCGATGCGGATCGCGTTTTCGTGGCCGAACAACATGAAGCTGAGATCGTCGCGGCGATGCCACGCATCGGCGGCGCCCGCGACCATCACCTCCGGGCCGGAATCGCCACCCATCGCGTCGATTGCGATCCGCGGCCCTCTTCCCACCGGCGTCTCCCGTGCTGCAGCCGGACCGTCTTACGCTTCGGTCTTAAGGATATCACGTCCCTTATAATGACCGCAACTCTGGCACAGATTGTGGGGCAAACGAAGCTCGCCGCAATTGGGACATTCCTGATAGCCGGTCGGCTTCAGCGCGTCGTGGCTGCGGCGCATGTTGCGCTTGGAGGGCGAGGTCTTTCTTTTGGGGACCGCCATTTTGGCACCTGTTCCAGTTCAAATGATGTGGCGAATGCCGGCTGCGAAGGTCAGCGGCGGATCGGCCGCTGGCCTCGCGGCCCGATGCTCTCGCATGAAGGGAGCCGCCTATAGCGATTCGGCGTGCGGTTGCAAGCATGGCCTCGCCGTGCTTACCCAGGCGGCAAAGGAGACTCCATCGCCATGATCCTGCCGATCACGCTCACCATCGCCGGCGCCGCCGCGATCCTGCATATCTGGCTCAGCCTGCGCGTCTCGCGCCTGCGGCGTCCGCTCAAGATCGGCTTCGGCGACGGCGGCAACGAGACCCTGCTGCGGCGGATGCGCGCGCACGGCAACTTCGCCGAGAACATGCCGATCTTCCTCATCCTGCTGGCCCTGCTCGAGCTCGCCGGCGGCGAGAGAACCATCCTGTGGGCGGCTGCCATCGCCTTCATCCTCGCGCGGCTCCTCCACGCCTTCGGCATGGACCGGCCGGGCGCGAACTGGATGCGGGTCTCCGGCATTTCGCTGAGCTGGCTCGTCCTGCTCGGCCTCGCCGGCTGGGCGCTGAGCTTCGCCTATCGCGATGCCGCGCCGGCAAGCGCGCCGGGCGTCCAGATCTCGCCGGGCCGCAAGGCCTAGAATGGGAGACGCGGACGTCCGCCTGTCCGGGGCATCCTGACGAACGTCAGGATCCATGAACACGGACTGTGCAAAGGTTCGTCTTCCGGGTTCATGGATCCCGGATCAAGTCCGGGATGACGCGCATTGAGGAAAGCCTAGGCGCGCGCCAGCACCCGATCCGCGACGAACGGGTTCGTCCGCCGCTCCTGTCCGAAGGTGCTCATCGGGCCGTGGCCGGGGACGAAGGCGGTGTCGTCGCCGAGCGGCCACAGCCGCGTCGTGATCGCGTCGATCAGGTCCTGGTGATTGCCCATCGGGAAGTCGGTGCGGCCGATCGAGCCTTGGAACAATACGTCGCCGACGATGGCGAGCCTCGATGCGGGATGGTGGAAGACGACATGGCCGGGCGTGTGGCCCGGGCAGTGATAGACGTCGAATATGAGCTCGCCCACCGTGACCGTGTCGCCGTTTACCAGCCAGCGGTCCGATTCGAAGACCTTGCCGGTGATGCCGTAGGCGCGCCCGTCATCCTCGAGCCGGGCGATCCAGAAGCGGTCGTCCTCGTGCGGTCCCTCGATCCTGACGCCGAGCTCGTCGGCGAGGATTTTGGCCGATCCGCAATGGTCGATATGGCCGTGGGTGAGCAAGATCTTCTCGATCGTCACGCCGTGCTGGGCGGCGGCCGCCTTCAGCCGGTCCAGGTCGCCTCCGGGGTCCGTGAAGGTCCCGCGCATGGTCTTCGTGCACCAGATCAGGCAGCAATTCTGCTGCAGCGGCGTCACCGGGATGATCGCGGCGCGAAGCGGGGGGACGGGGGGAGAGCTGGCCATGGCCTCGCAAATGGCCTTGGCGGCGCGGCGTTGCAAGCTATGCTCTCGCCATGGAGCTCAGCCGCCGCCAGCTGCTCGCCGCCACGGCCGCCTTGCCCTTGCTGGCCGGGTTCGCCCAGCGTGAGTATGAAGTGCCCTTCGTGCCGACGCCGCACGCTTTGGTGCAGAAGATGCTCGACCTCGCATTGGTCGGCGCCGGCGACTATCTGATCGACCTGGGCTGCGGCGACGGGCGGATCGCGGTGGCGGCCGCGCGGCGCGGCGCCCGCGCATTGGGCGTCGACCTCGATCCGCTGCGTATCCAGGAAGCGGCGGCGGCGGCGCGGATCGCCGAGGTCGAGGCCCGCACCGTCTTTCGCCGGCAGGACCTGTTCCGCACGCCGATCTACGAGGCGAGCGTCGTCGCCCTCTATCTGCTGCCCGACGTCAACCTCAGGCTGCGCCCGCGCCTGCTCACCGAATTGCGGCCGGGCAGCCGCGTCGTCAGCCACGCCTTCGACATGGGCGACTGGCGCCCGGAGGCCGAGGAGGTGCTCGATCACCGCCGGATCTTCCTGTGGATCGTGCCCGCGGTCGCCGGCGGCAGCTGGGCGCTGACCGACGCCGAAGGCGCTCCCTATGCGCTCGAGATCGAGCAGCGCTTCCAGGAAGTCACCGGCACGCTGACCGGCGGCGGCCGGGTGCTGGAGCTGCAGGAGGCGATGCTGCGCGGCACGGCGCTCCGCTTCACCGCGGGCGGACGCCCTTTTGCGGGCACGGTCGGCGATGCCGAGATTGCGGGCGAGGGCGGCTGGCGGGCGCGGCGCCTGTCCTGATCAGCTGAAATGCTTGGCGATGTGGGACGGGCTCTCCTGCATCGCCTGGATGCGCCCGACGATCCAGGCGAGCGCGAGCGCCGAGGGAATGGTCAGCACCGTCGAGACCAGGGCCATGAAATCGGCGACGAAGAGGGCCTCTCTGTCCTGCTGCAGACGGAACAGAAAGGCGGCATTGCCGGTGATCGACGAGCCCAGCCAGCAGGCCCACCAGACCGGGATGACCGGCGAGCCGGGCGCCAGCTGCCAGTCGCGCGGGCGCGCGCTCGCCTGCCAGAGCTCGCGCATCGTCGTGAAGGGCATGACCAGATTGGCGAGCGGCACGAAATACCAGCCGACCGCCCAGCCCGGGCTCACCATCATATCGCCGGCGCCGAGCGCGCGCGCATTGGCCTTGGCGCGGTAGAGCCAGACCAGGAAGGCGATCGCCGTTCCCACGAAAAGGCCGAACTCGGCCCAGGCGAAGGCCTGCTCGGCGGCGTCGGTCCCGAACGAATCGAAACCCCGCAGCCAGAGAATGACGATGGCGATCGCGATCGCGGCGATGGCGGCATTGGCCCAGAGCAGCCAGCGCACCGCGCTCGCCAGCGCGCCTTGGCCGCCAGCGCCGGCACGCTCGTCGCTCACGCCGGCGTCACGGCCCGCCCGCCATGCGCTTCGAACTGGCGCGTCGCGTCAAGGCGAACCTGGCGGTAGAGGAAGTAGCCGGGAATGCCGAGGACAATGCAGAGCAGGCCCCAGAACGAGACTTTGTTGTCGGTGAGATAGAGACCCGTCAAGGCGATGCCGATGCCCGCACTCGCGAGCATCGCATATTCATTGACCCTGGAGATGCCGAAGGCCTCGCGCCCGCGATCGTCGCGGACCCCGTGGATGCCGCGATGGTCGATGGCGGTATAGAGGTAGAAGCGGCCGCTTGTGCCGGGCTCGAGCAAAGCGGCCACGTCCTCGTGCACGATCGCCTTGGCGATCGACCGGCTGCTGCCGTCGCGCAGCCGGAATTGCAGGCTCTGATAGATCCGCGTCTTGCCTCGGATCCGCTTCACCACCGCTCCCTCGAGCGTGCCTTCGATGACCGATACCGCCATTCGCGTCCCCCTATCTCGCGTCCCCGAGCAGATTCGCCTGCCAGAACATCAATCCGACCCAGAATTGATAATCCTGATTCTCCTTCTTGGCGAAGCCGTGGCCCTCGTTCTGGCCGAGCAGATGCCAGGCGGTGCGGCCGGCCTCGCGGACGGCGCGGACCATCTGGTCGGCCTCGCTCGCCGGCACGCGCGGATCGTTGCCGCCGGTCACGACAAGAAGCGGGATGCGCAGCTCGCTCACCCGCGTCATCGGGCTGATCCGCAGCAATTCGGCGCGTTGCGTGCGCTCGTCGCCATATTCGACGCGCCTCAGGTCGCGCCGGTAGCTCTGGGTATTTTCGAGGAAGGTGACGAAATTGGAGATGGCGACGACGCAATTGGCGGCGCGCAGCCTTGTCCCGTAAGCGATCGCGGAAGCGTAGCACATATAGCCGCCATAAGATCCGCCGGTGACCGCGAAGCGGCTCCGGTCGAGCGCCGGATCGCGGTCGAAATGGTCGAGGAAGGCGCCGATGTCCCTGACCGAATTCTCGCGCAGCGCCGGGCCGTTGTCGAGGCTGACGAAGCGCTTGCCGAAGCCCGTCGAGCCGCGCACGTTCGGATAGAAGATGGCGATGCCGAGCTCGTTGAGCAGATAATTGTTCCTGCCAAGGAAGCCGGGCCGCGACTGGCCCTCGGGGCCGCCATGGATGTTGACGATCAGCGGCCGGCGGCCGGGGAAGCGGGCGGCATCGGGCCGGTAGAGGAAGCCCGAGACGCGTTCGCCGTCGAAGCTGCGCACCTCAATGAGGTCGGGCTCGACATTGACACCGGCATCGAGGCCGCCGGTCTCGCTCCGCGTCCAGCGAGTGACGGCGAGAGTGCGCGGATCGACCGAATAAGCGTCGGAGGGGCTGCGCGCCGAGCTCAGGTTGAAGCCGACCGCGCCCCAGGGCGCGATCTGGAGCGAGCCGATCGTCCCCGCCGGCAAACCGGTAACGAGCCGGGCGCGGCCGGTGCGCGGATCGAGCAGGCGAAGGCGGCTGATCCCGGCCTCGTTGGTGACGACAGCGACCAAGCTCCCGTCCTCGGCGATGTCGAACGTATCGACGTCCCAATTGACGTCGGGGAGCACGGGGGTGAAGCGGCCGGTGGCGACGTCGATCCGCCCGAGTCGCTGGAATTCCGAGCCTTCGTCCGAGGTTATCCAGAGCGTGCCGTCGGGCGCGAATTCGGCGCCGCCATAAGAGATCTGGCGGCTGTGGTCGCCGATCGGAGTCATCGTCCCGCTGGCGATGTCGACCAGGAAGGGGTTGGACTTGGTCACCGAGATATAGTTGATCGCGACCGCGCGGGACGCGTCGCGTGAGAAATCGGCCAGGCCCCAGCCGCCGCCCTGGACCTGCGCCACCATCCGGTTGCTGGCGGGGTTGCGCGGGTCGACGACGTAGAGGTCGGAGTCGGTGCCGTTGCGCCGGGTCGAGGTATAGCCGATCCAGCGGCCGTCATGGCTCCAGGCGTTCATCTCGTTGCGGCTGCGGCCGTCGGTGAGCAGGGTGAGCCGGCCGTTGGCCAATGTGTAGAGCTGGAAGAACTCGCTGCCGCCGATATCCTTCTGCACGGCGATCACGTCGCCATTGGGCGACCAGCCGCCCTGGACCGGCTCGGCCTCGAAGCTCAATTGCTCGCGCGCGCCCATCGGCACGGCCACGCGGTGGAGCTGGGCGGTGTTGCCGAATCGCGTGGTGATCAGCATCGATCGGTCGCGCGCGTTCCAGCCGGCGAAGCCCGCGGTGCGGAACTCCATATAGGGGCGGGTCTGGGCCGCAAGCTCGGCCGGCACCGGCGGGATGCCGTCGGCGACAAGCGCCGCGGGCTTCTCCACCGCCGGCGGCGCGGCCCCTTCCTGGGCGAAGGCCGCGCTCAGCGGCAGGGCGGCGAGGGCGATGGCGAGCGTCAGGCGCATGGATTTCCCCTTGAGGTCCGATTCGGCACGTGGGGCGCGATCTGGCCTTTGCGCGTTGGATGCGTCAACAGAAGTGTGATGAATCCGGGAATCGACCCTTGCTGACCCAATATGGCGTGCTCCCCTATAGGGCGGACGAGGCTGGCGGCGTCGAAATCCTCCTGATCACCTCGAAGGAGCGGCGGCGCTGGGTGATTCCCAAGGGCAATCCGATCCCCTTTTTCCTCAATTACGAATCGGCGGCGCGCGAGGCGTTCGAGGAAGCCGGGATCGAGGGCCGGATCGCGACCCTGCCGGCGGGCAGCTACCGCTATGCGAAACGGCGGCGCTCGGGCGGGGAGGCGGCGGCGATCGTCACCGTCTATCCGCTGCTGGTCACCCGCGAGGCGGCGGACTGGCCCGAGCGCCGCGAGCGCGAACGGCGCTGGTTCGGGAGCGACGAGGCGGCCGGCGCGGTCGAGGAGCCCGAGCTCAAGGCGCTGATCGCGGGCTTCTCCACGAACCCGGACGCGCTCTTTCCGCGCGCGTCCCTGGTTGTTATGGGCGTTAACCGATTCTCCTGGGGGTATAGAGTGCTCAGATTCATTCGCGCGATCATGCCGAAGGAGGACCGCTTCTTCGACATGTTCGAACGCCATGCGCAGATCCTGGTCGCCGGCGCCGACGCCATGGAGAAGATGCTCTCGGGCGCGGAGGGAATCCCCGATTCCAGCGCGCAGATCCAGGCGCATGAAAATGCCGCCGACGATGTCACGCGCGACGTGCTCGTCGCGGTCCGTCGGTCGTTCATCACCCCGTTCGACCGCAGCGCGATCACCGCCTTGACCTCGGCTATGGACGATGCGCTCGACGAAATGTGGCATACCGCCAAGGCGATCACGCTCTACGGCGTCGAGCGCTTCGAACCGCAGATGCAGGAGATGGCGGTGCTCGCCGCGCAGGCGTCGAAGCTGGTGCTTGAGGCGGTGCCGCTGCTCCGCAACATCGGCCGCAACGCCGCCCGGCTGCACGACATCACCGAGCAGATCGTCCGGCTCGAGGGCAGAGCGGACGAGCTTTACGATTCCGGCCTCAGGGCGCTGTTCGAGGGGCACGGCGACCGGCATCCGATGGGCTTCATCGTCGGCCGCGAGGTCTATAGCCATATCGAACGGGTGCTCGACCGGCTCGAAGACGTCGCGGACGAGATCCAGGGCATCGTGATCGATCACGCCTGATGGACGGCTATACCTTCATCATCGTCGCCCTGATCGGCGTCGCTCTGCTGTTCGATTTCCTGAATGGCCTCCACGACGCCGCCAATTCGATCGCCACCGTGGTCTCGACCCGCGTGCTCAGCCCGCCGATGGCGGTCGCCTGGGCCGCCTTCTTCAACTTCATCTCCTTTCTTTTCTTCGGCCTCGCCGTCGCGGGCACGATCGGCAAGGGGATCATCGATCCGGCGATCATAACCCCGGCGGTGATTTTCGCGGCGCTGATGGGGGCGATCAGCTGGAACCTGCTCACGTGGTTCCTCGGTATCCCGTCGAGCAGCAGCCACGCTTTGGTCGGCGGCCTGGTCGGCGCGGGCGTCGCCGCCGCCGGCTTCGGATCGATCGTCGCCTGGGGCGTGATCAAGACCGCGCTCTTCATCTTCCTGGCGCCGATTTTCGGGATGCTGATGGCGATCGTTCTGGTGATCCTCACCTCCTGGCTGTTCAGGCCGGTCGCCGCGAGCACGGCGGACCGCTCCTTCCGCCGCCTCCAGCTCATTTCCGCCGCTGCCTACTCGCTCGGCCACGGAGCCAACGACGCGCAGAAGACGATGGGGATCATCATGGCCCTTTTGATCTCGCAAGGGCTGCTTGCGCGTCAGGACGCCATCCCGTTCTGGGTGATCATCTCATGCCAGTTGGCGATGGGGCTCGGCACGCTGATGGGCGGCTGGCGGATCGTCCACACGATGGGCTCGAAGATCACCCGCCTGACCCCGCATCAGGGCTTTTGCGCGGAGACGGGCGGCGCCGTCATGCTGTTCGGCGCGACCGCCTTCGGCATCCCGGTCTCGACCACGCACACGATCACGGGCGCGATCATGGGCGTCGGCGCCGCGCGGCGGGCGTCGGCGGTGCGCTGGGGCGTCGCCGGCAACATCGTCGTCGCCTGGTTCCTGACGATCCCCGCCGCGGCGCTGACCGCCTGGTTCTTCTACGAGATGACGGTGATCTTCTGAGGTCAGCTCCTCAGCAGGGCCTCGGCGTCCATGGCACGATGAAGCACGCGCACGATCCACACCACATCGTCTTCTTCATCGTAGAAGATGCGATGCTGCCGATGATGGAGACAGCGAAGCGGTGGCTTGAGATCGGTTCGCAACTCCCCTGCCTTGGGATGCCGGCGTAGCAGCGCGAAGGGCTGCTCGAAGCTGCGAATATAATCTTCGCCGACAGAAACCCCGAACCGCGCGATACTGAAATCGAGAATGTCGACGAAATCGGCGTCGGCCGCGGCGCGGAGCCAAGGTTCAGCCACGCCGGGCGGCGATGATGTCTTCGAGGCTGCGTTCGCTGGGCGGAGAGGCTCGACCCTCGTCGATCGCGGCCTGCAACTGCGCGATGGCCTCGGCCCGATCCTGATCGCGGCGCATGAGGTCGCGCACATAGTCGCTGGTGCTGCTGTAGCGCCCCTCGGCGACTCGGGTATCGGCCCAGGATTTCAGCTTATCGGGCAGGGAAATGTTCATTTGTGCCATCAGCCATCCATACAATTTTGCGCTAACATTGGCAAGCTTCAGCACTCCACCACGTTGACGGCCAACCCGCCGAGGCTGGTTTCCTTGTAGCGTTCGTTCATGTCGAGGCCGGTCTTGCGCATGGTCTCGATCACCTGGTCGAGGCTGACCCGGTGGGAGCCGTCGCCGACCAAAGCGAGGCGCGAGGCCTCGATCGCCTTGATCGCGCCGACGGCGTTTCGCTCGATGCAGGGCACCTGGACGAGACCGCCGACCGGATCGCAGGTGAGGCCGAGATTGTGCTCCATGCCGATCTCGGCGGCATTTTCGACCTGCGCCGGCGTGCCGCCCAATGCCGCGGTCAGCCCCGCCCCCGCCATCGAACAGGCGACGCCGACCTCGCCCTGGCAGCCGACCTCGGCGCCCGAAATCGAGGCATTCTCCTTGAACAGCGAGCCGATCGCCGCGGCGGTCAGCAGGAAGACGTGCACGCCCTCGCGGTTCGAATGCGGGGTGAAGCGTTCGTAATAACGCAGTACCGCCGGGACGATGCCCGCGGCGCCGTTGGTCGGCGCGGTGACGACCTTGCCGCCCGCCGCATTCTCCTCGTTGACCGCCAGCGCCCAGAGATTGACCCAGTCGAGCACGGTCAGCGGGTCCTGCAGCGCCCGCTCGGCGCGCTCGGTCAGCAGCCGGTACAAGGCGGGCGCGCGGCGCTTCACGTTGAGGCCGCCGGGCAGGATGCCGTGCGCCGCCATGCCGCGGTCGATGCAGGCGGACATCGCACCGGTGATGGCGTCGAGCCGGGTCTGGATCTCGTCGTCGGGAAGGCCTGCGCGTTCGTTGGCCAGCGCGATCTCGGCGATGCTCAAGGATTCGCGCGCGGCGATGGCGAGCAACTGGTCGCCCGAGCTGTAGCGCCAGGGCACGTCCCATGCGCCTTCGGGCGGGGCGTTGCGCGCGACGTCCGCTTCCTCGACCACGGCGCCGCCGCCGACCGAGTAGGAAATGGCGCGGTCGAGCGTCGCGCCGGCTTCGTCATAAGCGGTGAAGCGCATGCCGTTGCTGTGGTGGGGCAGCCGCTCGCGCTGGAGGAAATGCAGGTCGCGAGCTTCGTCGAAGGCGATCTCCCGCTCTGCGCCGAGATTGAGGCGCCCGCTTTCCCGGATCCGCGCCACGAGGATGTCGGCCGCGTCGGGATCGATCCGGTCGGGCCGTTCTCCGCTGAGGCCGAGCAGGACGGCGCGGTCGGTGGCGTGGCCCTTGCCGGTCAGAGCGAGCGAGCCGTAGAGGTCGGCCTCGACCCGCGCCGTGGCGTCGAGGCGCCCGGCGCCGCGCAGCCTCTCGACAAAGCGGCAGGCGGCCGTCATCGGTCCCATCGTGTGCGACGAGGATGGACCGACCCCGATCTTGAAGAGGTCGAAGACGCTGCAGACCAATGATTCTCTCCTGGACCTGGTTCGGTTCGCACCCGGCAGGGCGCGATCCGTGAATCCTGGTCCCAACGAATACTCCGGGGCAGATGGGCCCCGAGCGGCTGCATGGCAAGGCTGAGCGCCCCCTTCGTGCTGCTCGACGATGCCCGGCCAGGCGGCAAGGCGCGGCTGTTCACGGGCCTGCGCGAGACGATCGAGACGCGCGATCCGGAAGCGGTGGGCGACTGCCTGGAGCGGCTGCGCGGGCGATCGGCGGCGGGCTTCCTCGCCTATGAGGCAGGCCATGCGCTGGAGGCAAGGCTGGCGCCGCTGCGCGCCGCGCCCTCGCCGGACGCGCCGGCTTTGCTCTGGTTCGGCCTGTTCGATGCCGAGGAAGAGGTCGACGCCGAGGCGCTCCTGCCCGATCCCGCCGGGGCCTGGGCGGGCCGGGCGAGGCCGCTGATCAGCCAGGCAGAATATCAGTCGGCCCTGGCGGCGGTGAAGGCGCATATCCTGGCCGGCGACGTTTATCAGGCCAACCTGACCTTTGCCGCCGAAGTGCCGGTCGCCGGCCATCCGCTCGCGCTCTATGCGGCGCTCCGGGCGCGGGCGCGCGCCGGCCATGGCGGCATCGTCTTCACTGGCACGCACTGGCTGCTGAGCCTCTCGCCGGAGCTCTTCTTCACGCTCGAAGGCGGCCGCGTCACGACTCGGCCGATGAAGGGCACCGCCCCGCGCGACGCGGATCCCGCGGCCTTCGCCGCCGACCCCAAGCAGCGGGCCGAGAATCTGATGATCGTCGATCTGCTGCGCAACGACCTGTCGCGCGTCGCGAAGCCAGGCAGTGTCGAGGTGCCCGAATTGTTCGCGGTCGAGACCTATCCGACCATCCTGCAATTGACCTCCACCGTCACTGCCGGGCTGGAGGAGGGGCTCGGCGCGATCGACCTGATACGCGCAATCTATCCCTGCGGTTCGATCACCGGCGCGCCCAAGATCCGGGCGATGGAAATCACCGACGCGCTCGAGGCGAGTCCGCGCGGCCCTTATTGCGGGATGATCGGAAGGCTTGCACCGGACGGGGAAGCCGCGTTCAATGTCGCCATCCGGACTCTGACTCTTCGGGACGGCGCGCGCGTCGCCCATCTGGGGCTCGGGTCCGGGATCGTGGCGGACAGCGTGCCTGAGGAGGAATGGCGCGAATGTCTGGCGAAAGGGGCGTTCGTGGAGACGGCAAGGCGGTTCGACCTGATCGAGACGATGCGCTTCGATCCGCAGGACGGCGTCATCGACCTCGATCGCCACCTCGCCCGCATGAAGGCGAGCGCCGACGCGCTCGATTTCCCGTTCGACCGGCACGAGGCGCGCAACGAGCTCCAGGCCGCGACCTTCCGGGCCGGACCGAGCCGGATCCGGATGATGCTCGGCCGGACCGGCGCGCTGGCCATCGAGATGCGGCCGCTGGAGCCGCTTCCCGAGGAGCCCGTCGAGGTCGCGCTGGCGCCCTTGCCCGTCCCGGCGGGCGATTTCCGCCTCCGCCACAAGACCAGCGACCGCGCCTTCTATGACGAGGCGCGCGCGGCGGCCGGCGCGTTCGAGACGCTGTTCCGCGATCCCGAGGGCTTCCTGACCGAGGGCAGCTTCACCAGCCTGTTCGTCGAGCGCGGCGGCAAATTGGTAACGCCGCCGCTTTGCCGCGGCCTGCTCCCCGGCATCCTGCGCGGCCGCCTGATCGAGGAAGGCCGCGCCGAGGAGGGGGAGCTCGTCGAAGCCGACCTCGCTTTGGGCTTCTATATCGGCAATGCGGTGCGCGGGCTCGTTCGCGCGCGGTTAAGGTCGGAAGCGCGATAGCCGCGCCATGACGATCGACCGACGCACCTTTCTCGCCTGCGGCGGCGCCGCCGCGATCATCGGAGTCGCGGTGACCATGCCGGGCCGCGGCGCCGACGCCCAGCCCGGCCGCTTCCCCTATCGGCTGACCGATGCCGAGTGGCGCCGGCGGCTCAATCCCGGCCAATATGCGGTGCTGCGCCAGGCATCGACCGAGCGTCCCGGCTCCAGCCCGCTCAACCGCGAGCATCGCCGCGGCACTTTCTCCTGCGCCGGCTGCGGCAACCGCCTGTTCGCCTCGACGACCAAGTTCGACAGCGGCACGGGCTGGCCGAGCTTCTACCGGCCCCTGCCCGGGGCGATCGTCACCCGCGCCGACAACAGCCTGCTCGAGCGCCGCACCGAAGTGCTCTGCGCGCGCTGCGGCGGCCATCTCGGCCACGTCTTCAACGACGGCCCCCGCCCCACGGGCCTGCGCTATTGCATGAACGGCGTCGCGATGACGTTTAGGGCGGGGTAGGCGGGAATCGGGAGTCACCCCAGCCGTTCGGGCTGAGCCTGTCGAAGCCCTGCCCTTCCTTTTCAGGAAGAAGGAAAGCCCTTCGACAGGCTCAGGGCGAACGGTGTTGGTTTCAGGCCGCGACCGGGAATCTCAGCAGCCTGTCCTGAACCGGCACCAGCGCTTGGGCGCCTTCGCCGACGGCCTTGACGATCTCTGGATGATGCGCGTCGAGGCCTCCGGTCAGCGATCCGAAGGCGGGGAGGATGAGCTTCGTCTCCGTCGCGACGAAGCAGCGGCGCGAGACCAGGCGGCCGCGATGGCTGATCCGGAGCTTGGGGTGGAAATGGCCGGATAGCTCGGGCCGCGTCTCGGCCGGGTCGGCTTCGTGGCGCAGCAGCAGGCCGTCCACCTCGGCTTCCCCGACGATCTCGCCGCCGCAAGGGTCGGTAAAGCCCGGATCGTGATTGCCGGTGATCCAGGTCCAGCGCGTCGCGGCGGTCAGCGAGATGAGCAGGTCCCGGGCCTCGGCGGGAAGGCGGTCGCAGCCGTGGCGGTCGTGGAAGCTGTCGCCCAGGCACCAGATTTCCGCGGGCTCGGCTGCGGCGGCGATCGCGGTCAGATCGGCGAGCGTCGCCAGCGAATCATAGGGCGGCAGCATCTGCCCGCCCGCGGCGAACCAGCTGGCCTTTTCGAGATGGAGATCGGCGACCAGCAGCGCCCGGCGCGCGGGCCAGAACAAGGCGCCCTGGGGGAGCGCCATCAACTCATGACCGCAGAACGAAAAGCGAACCATGCCCCGCTATGGCCGGGGCGAAGCCGAGATTCAAGACAGGCCATTGAACCACAAGCCGCATCCGCGCCACCTATAGGGTGAACGACCGAAAAGGGGCGGCGCGTGGCGAGGGACGGACCGGCAGGGCGCGCGCTCGACGAGTATCTCGTCGCCTCGGCGCGGATCGGAGACCGCAAGGCCTTCCGACTGCTGGTCGAGAGGTGGCACGGCAGGCTCCTCGCCCATGCCTGGAGGCTCCTCGGCAATACCGAGGAGGCGCGCGAAGCAGTCCAGGACGGCTGGGCGGAGATCGTGCCGGGCCTAAAGCGGCTCGCCGACACGAGGGCCTTCCCGGCCTGGGCCTATCGCATCGTCTCGCGGCGCTGCGCGAAGCTGGTCGGCCAGGCGCACAGGCGGCGGCGCCTCGACGCCGCCGTGGCCGCCGAGCCGGCCGAGGCCGCGGCGCCAGGGGAAACGGCCGGCGGCGATATCGAACGGTTGCGGCGCGCCATCGCGTCGCTGCCGGCGGAGCAGCGGGCGACGGTCTCGTTGTTCCACCTCGAGGAGATGAGCGTCGCCGAAGTGGCGGTCGCGCTCGACGTTCCGGCGGGCACGGTCAAGACCCGCCTGATGCATGCGCGGCGAAAGCTGCGCGCGGCGCTCGAAGGAGAAGATGATGCGTGATCTCGATGCGATGATCGACGAGGCGCTCGGCGACGAGGAGCGCGACCTATTGCGCCGGATCGGCGAGGAGCCTGGTTTCTTCGCCCAGGTGTTCGGCCTGTTCGGCGGTCGCACCGGCTGGGTGAACATCATCCTGGCGGTGGTTCAGGCGGTGGCCTTCATCGCCGGCGTGCTGATGGCGATTCGTTTCTTCCAGGCGAGTGACCCGGTCAGCCAGTTGCGCTGGGGCCTGCCGGCCGCGGTGCTGCTGCTGATGGCGACGATGGTCAAATTGGCGATGATGCCGGCGCTGGAGGCCAATCGCGTGATCCGCGAATTGAAGCGGATCGAGCTTCAGATCGCCCGCAAGGGAAGCTGACGGCTCAGCGCGTAGCGGCGACAGGCGCGGTGGGCGCGGGCTGGCCGGCCTGGCCCTGCGTGGTCCAGAAGAGCAGCCCGCCCACGACGAAGCCCTGGACGACCAGGGCGAAGGGGTTTTGCAGCTTGTTCCAGACTTTCACGGGCTTTCCATCCTTCGTTCGGTTGGCTTCGAACCTGGTCCCGCATTCCTAAACGAAGGGTGAACTCGCCAGCATTATCGTACCAACCGAACGAATCCCGCGACGAAAGCTCCGGCGCCGGAACGGATCCGGCGCCGGTTCATCGGGGGTTTAGGCGTCCGCGGTCTGCGCGGCCTTCGCGTGCGAATCTGCAGCGCCGGTCTCGATCGTCGCCGGTGCCTCGCCGCCGATGGCGATCCTGCGGGCCTTCATCGCCTCGGGGATTTCGCGGGCGAGCTCGATCGAGAGCAGGCCGTCCTTCAGGTCCGCGCCGGTCACGAACACGAAGTCGGCGAGCTCGAAGCGGCGCTCGAAGGCGCGATTGGCGATGCCGATGTGCAGGAAGCTGCCGTCTCGGCCTCTTTCCTCGCCGCGGCTGCCGGTGATCGTCAGCATGTTCTGGTGGGCGACGATCTCGATCTCCTCACGCCGGAAGCCGGCGACGGCGAGCGTGATGCGATAGCTGTCGTCGGAAAGCTTCTCGATATCGAAGGGCGGATAATTGTCCTGCTCGGCGCGGCTGGCGCTCTCCAGGAAATCGAACAGCCGGTCGAAGCCGACGGTCGAACGGCGATAGGGCGAGAAATCATATCCACGCATGTGCATGTCCTCCATTTGAGCAACATCGATGTACGAGCCGCCGTGACGGGCCGACCCGCTGATACCGACCGGAAGCCGAACTCAGGCCTTCCGGCGGCAGCGATTTAGGAGGGGAATCCGGCGGTTCAAGACCGGGCCAGCTGGCTGGCCAACATCGCCGCGAGATCGTCGATCCCGAACGGCTTGCGCAGTACCGGCACGTCCGGGCCAAGCGCGTTCTCGAGCTGGTCGCTCTCGGCGAAGCCGGTGACGAAGATGATCGGAAGGTCCGGCAGGCGGGCGCGGACCTCGCGGGCGAGCTCGGCGCCGTTCATTCCGGGCATGGCGAAATCGACCAGCACGAGGTCGGGCGCGCCTTTGTCCAGCGCCGCCAGCGTTTCCGCGCCGCCCGCCAGGGTCTCGACCCGGTGGCCGAGGCCGAGCAAAGCGTCGGCGAGGAAGTCGCGCACGTCCTCGTCGTCGTCGACCACGAAGATGCGCGCGCCGCCGCTTACGGTGACGCCGATGGCGCCTTCCCGGCCTTCGCCGAGCGCTTCGTCCTCGGCGTCCGCCGGGGCGCGCGGCAACAGCAGCCGCACGACCGTGCCCTCGCCCTCGCGGCTTTCGATCCGCATCGTCCCGCCCGCCTGGCGGACGATGCCATAGACCTGGGCGAGGCCAAGGCCGGTACCCTTGCCGAGCGGCTTGGTCGAGAAGAACGGCTCGGTAGCGCGCGCCGCGACCTCGGCGGTCATGCCCTGTCCCGAATCGGCGACGGCGACGCAGACATAGTCGCCAGCGTCGAGGTCGAGCCCGTCCGGCTCGCTGATGATTCCCGTGGAGATGGTGAGAATGCCGCCGTCGGGCATCGCGTCGCGGGCATTGATGGCGAGGTTTAGGATCGCATTCTCGAGCTGGTTCTCGTCGCACAAGGCGCGGTCCGCATCCGGGTCGAGCTCGGTGCGGATGGTGATGGCGCTGCCGATGCTGTGCTTGAGCATCAGCTTCATCGTCTCGATCACCCGGTTGACGCGGACCGGCACCATGCGGATGCGCTGGATTCGGGAGAAAGCGAGCAATTGCGAGGTCAATTTGGCACCGCGCCGCCCCGATTCGAGCGCCGCCTCCGCGATCCGCTTCAGGCGCGGCTCGTCGAGCGAGCGGCTGATGATCTCGAGCCCGCCGATCACGGGGGTGAGAAGATTGTTGAAATCGTGGGCGATGCCGCCGGTCAGCTGGCCGACCGCTTCCATCTTCTGCGCCTGGCGCAACGCCTCCTCGGCGCGTTCGCGCTCGCCGACTTCGGCCTGGAGCCGGTCCAGGGCGGCGCGCAAATCGGCGGTGCGCTCCTCGACCCGGCCTTCGAGCAATTCGTTGGCGAGCTTCCACTCGGTGATATCGTGGGCAACGCCGATGAAGCCGACATGCTGGCCGTTCGGCCCCCAGCGCGGCTGCGAGATCGAGCGCAGCCAGCGATATTCGCCGTCGCCGCGCCGGAACCGCGCCTCGAGCACGAAGGTCTGGAGCGAGGCCTCCCCGGCGAGCGATTCGGCAAGCACGCCCGGCTGATCGTCCGGATGGATGATGTGCCGCCAGTCGTAATCGACCGCGTCCTCGTAGCTCACCCCCATGAAGTCGACATAGGCGCGATTGACGAAGCTCCTCTTGCGGTCGAGCCTGGTCACCCACATCGGCACCGGCGCCGAATCGGCGATCAGCCGGAAGCGCTCCTCGCTTTCGCGGATGCGCTCCTCGGCGCTGGCGTCGCGGCCGATAGCTGTCACCGTGCCGAACACGCCGACCGGCGCGCCGCCTTCGCCAAGGATCGGATTGTAGCCGAAGGTCAGCCAGACCCGCTCCTCGAGCCCGCCGCGCCTCAGCGTGCGCGGCTCGGCTTCGAAGAACAGAGTCTCGCCGGCCAGCGCTCGCTCGGCATTGGGCTGGATCCGGTCCCAGACGTCGGCCCAGATCTCGCGGCCGGGCTTGCCCTGCGCCGGCCCGCGGTCGCCCAACAGGTCGGCATAAGCGTCGTTGTAGAGCATCCGGAAGTCGGGGCCCCAGCCGATGAACATCGCCGTCGCCGATCCCAGCACCATCGAGGCGGCGGTGCGCAGGGATTGCGGCCAGCTTTCGACCGGGCCGAACGACGTCGCCGCCCAATCCTGCCCGCCCGCCAGGCCCGGCAGCGGCGCCGGCCGCGCATGATCGGGCTGATTTGCGATCCGGTCCACTTTAAGCCTGACTCCGTGACAGAATTCGCCACCTGCCCGGCAAACTAGACGCGCGCGAGGAGCGAAGGAAGCCCCCGGGGCCTAGCGCGCGGGTCCCGCGCCCGCCTGGACCTGGCGCAGCACGCGCAGCAGATTGCCGCCCATGATCTTGGCGATGTCCGCCTCGCCATAGCCCTCGCGCCGCAGCCGGGCGGTGATCCGGGGGAGCGCGCCGATATCCTCCATCCCGATCACCCCGCCGCCGCCGTCCCAATCGGCGCCGAGCCCGACATGGTCGACCCCCATCACCCGGATCGCGTGCAGCAAGGCGCGCATGTAGAGGTCGAAATCGGCGGTTGTGTAGGGCCTGAGCGCGTTCAGGGCGGCGGTGTCCGCGACCAATTGCCGCCGCTCCGCCGCGTTGAGCTCGGCCCAGCGTTCGTGGCGGGCGTTGATCGCGTCGCGCTCGGGCGAGCTGTCATGCTGGACGAGGTAGATCGAGTTCATGAACATCACCCCGCCGGCCTCCGCCAGCCGCCGCATCCGCGCATCGTCGAGATTGCGGCGATGGTCGAAGATCGCCTTCGGGCCCGAATGGGAGAGCACGATCGGGACCCGGCTCAATTCGAGCATCTGGTCGAAGGTGGCGTCCGAGCTGTGGCTGGCGTCGATGACGATGCCGAGCCGGTTCATCTCCGCGACCCATTGCCGGCCCAAAGGGCTCAGCCCGTTCCAGCGCGCCTCGCCGGTCGCCGAATCGGCCAACTGGTTGGTGCGGCTGTGCACCGGGCCGGCCATGCGCAGGCCGAGCCGGTGGAAGGTGGTGAGCAGGGTCAGATCCTCGCCGAGCGGCCAGCCATTCTCCATGGAGAGGAAGGCGATGCGCCGGCCGGCGCGATGCAGCCGCTCGGCGTCGTCGGCGGTGAGCGCCAGCCCCATGCGCGCGCGATTCTCGCCGATCACCCTCAGGATCGCGGCGGCGCGGACCAAGGCTGCATCGCGCGCCCCGGCATAGCCCGCGGGCGTCAATTCGCCCTGTCGCGTGTAGATGACGAAGAAGCCGCCATCGAGACCGCCCGCCGCCATCCGGGGCAGATCGACCTGGCTGCCGTCTTCCTCGTAGCGATGGGCCCGCGAGAAATCCCAGCGGCCGTCGTCGAAGCGGGAGGGGATGTCGAGATGGGTGTCGAGCACCAGCATGCGCTGATGCGCCCTTCGGTCCTGGGCGCCGACCCGGGGCTGCTGGGCCGAAGCTGGGATGGCGAGCAGGAGCGCCAGAGCGGGGAGGAGAAGGATGCGCATGCGGCTCTTCTGGCGCCGCCCGGCGCCTTGCGTCAATGGATCAGGCTGCCGTGTCCGTCCCGCGCAGGGTCGCCAGCTTGCCGCGAAGGGCTTCCGCAGACTGGTCGAGCACGCGCTGGGCCATCGCCGCCTTGAGCTCGGCGAGCGAGCCCTGGTCGGCGCCGCAATCGTTGCACAGGATCGCCGCCTCCTCGGTCGCGCCGGCCGGAAGGCTGTAATTGGCGCTTCCGCAGGCTTCGCAATTGATCTCGACGGTCACGTCCATGGACCGGCCATGGCAGAAACAGGGGCGGTGCCTCAAGGGCTTACGCGCGATCATAGGGGTGTGGACGGCCCCCGGGCCTTGTGTTACCGCTCTGCCGACAAACGAGTTTTTTGAGGGCGGATTCGAGTGGCGCGACCTTTCTGGCTGAGGCTGTTCGGCAAGAATGCCGATATAACGATCGATCAGGTTCGCGAGGCGATCGCGAATTCCGATTTCGGCGCGCGCATTGGCGATATGAGCGGATTCCTGCAGCAGGTCTTCCGCATTTCCGACCGCAGCGAGTCGTCCACCCGCGGCACGCAGAGGCCCGCCGTCGCCGAGACGCCGGCGCCGCTCGATCTCGCGAGCCTGGCGCCTGCCACGGTGACTGAGATCGTGCAGCGGACGGCCGTCCCCGCGTCCGACCCGGGCGATCCCCAGCTGGGGGCGACCGCCGACGATGCCCGGCTATACATGTTGCGGGTCGGGACGACGTCGGCACCCTTCCTGGCGACGCAGAAGCTGATCACCGATTCGGAGGTCGAGACCGAGAAACGGCCGGACGACACCCGCGCCGGCTGGGTCGACACCTTCCAGATGCTCAACGAGCGTCCGCTTTTCCCTGAATATAGCTTCGACGACAGCGAGTTCGCCGGCGTGGCCGCCGTCTCGCCGTCCGAGCTCGGCGAGGGCGCGGCCGGACTCCCCAGCGAATCCTCGTCCCCCTTCCATCCGCGCATCGAGACCTTGTTGCTGTCGGGAGACTTTTCGGCGGGCTTCACCTTGTCGGCGCTCCGCGTGGACATCGGCCAGATCGAGCTCGCGTCCGGCCACGATTATGTCCTCGCCGTCGACGACGATTTCGTCAAACCCGGCCAGTGGCTGCTGGTCCATGGTCAGGCGGCCGACAGCCTGATGTTCGACGGCAGCGCCGAGGCCGACGGGCGCTTCTTCGTCAATGGCAGCGGCGGCGGCGATTTCATCTTCGGCGGCGGCGGCAGCGATCTGATCAGCGGCCTGGGCGGCGCCGACGTGCTGTCGGGCGGCGCCGGCGGCGACATCTTCTCTTATTATGCCGCGGGCGATTCGACCGGCGCGAATTACGACGTCATCGCCGATTTCGATGCCGCCTCCGACCGTATCGACCTTCGCGGAAAAACGCCGAGCTTCGGCGACGCGATCGACGGCGGCGCGCTCTCGGAGGCCAGCTTCGACAGCGATCTCGCCGCCGCGCTGTCCGGCCTCGGCGCCAACCAGGCCCGCTGGTTCGCACCGAACAGCGGCGACCTTGCCGGCACAATCTTCCTGATCGTCGACGGCAATGGCGTCGCGGGTTATCAATCGGGCCAGGATTATGTCATCGCGATCGGCGGCTCCTCGCTCGCCGATCTGACCGCGCATCCCGCCATCTTCGTCTAAGCGTTCGCACCCGCTCGGCGCTCAGTCCACCCGCATCGCGATTTCGGCGAGGCTTTCCGCTTCGATCAGCAGGCTGTCGTCGACCGTGCCGGTGGCGGTGCGCTCGCGGCCGATGATGACCAGCACCGGCACCGCCATCGGCGAGACGCGGTCGAGCGCGACATGGACCATCGTCCCCGCGGCGCGGTCGAGCAGGCTGGCGAGGCGGCCGACGTCGGTCATGCGGGCGCGGGCGTCCGCCCAGGCGGCCTTCAGGAGCAGGTGGTCGGGCTCGAAGCGGCGCAGCACGTCATAGATGAGGTCGGTCGAGAAGCTGACCTGCCGCCCGGACTTGCGTTTGCCCGGATGGTGGCGATCGACCAGGCCGCCGATCACCGCCACCTCGCGGAAGGCGCGCTTCAGCAGGCTCGACCCCTGCACCCAGTCGACGAACTCGTCCTCGAGGATGTCGGCTGAGAAGAGCGAAGCCGGATCGGTGATCGGATCGAGCCCGTAGACGGCGAGCGCATAGTCGTTGGAGACGAAGCCCAGCGGCCTGAGGCCCGCGCTCTCCATCCGCCGGGTGATCAGCATGCCCAGCGACTGGTGCGCGTTCCAGCCCTCGAAGCTGTAGGCGACCATATAATGGCGATGCTCGTGCGGGAAGGTCTCGACGAGGAGCTCATCCGGCGCGGGCAGCTTCGAGCGATAGTCCTGCACGCCCAGCCAGTCTCGCACGTCGTCGGGGAAGCGCGGCCATTGGTCGCGGTCGTGAAGGAAGTGGCGGACGCGCTCGGCGAGGTTGGTCGACATCGCCATGCGCGCGCCGAGATAGGTTGGGATGCGGGCGGATTTGGACGAGGCGCGGACGATCAGGTCCATGCCGTCGATCTTCTCGACCTCGAGCACCAGGCCGGCGAAGAAGAAGGTGTCGCCGGGTGAGAGGGTCGCCGCGAAATTGTCCTCGACCGTGCCCAATTTGCGCCCGCCCCGGAAACGGACGTCGTAGAGCGGCACGTCGACGATGATGCCGGCGTTCATCCGGTGCTGCTGGACGAAGCGGGGGTGCGAGACCCGCCAAATGCCGTCGGCAGCGCGGGTCAGCCGCTTGAACTTGTCGTAGGCGCGCAGCGAATAGCCGCCGCTCTCGATGAAGGAGAGGACCTGCCGGAAGAGGTCTTCCGACAAGGCGGCATAAGGCGCGGCGCCGCGCACCTCCCCCAGCATCGCCTCCTCCTGGAAAGGGGCGGCGCAGGCGGCGGCCATGAGATGCTGGGCGAGCACGTCGAGTGCGCCGGGGCGGAAGACCTCCGGATCGAGCTCGCCCTCGCCGATCGCGTCCAAAGCGGCTCGGGCCTCGAGATATTCGAACCGGTTGCCGGGCACGAGGATCGCCTCGCTCGGCTCGTCGAGCCGGTGGTTGGCGCGGCCGATCCGCTGAAGGAGCCGCGACGAGCCCTTGGGCGCGCCCATCTGCACGACGAGGTCGACGTCGCCCCAGTCAACGCCGAGGTCGAGGCTTGCGGTGCAGACCAGGCCGCGCAGCCTTCCCGACGCGACCGCCGCCTCGACCTTGCGCCGCGCCTCGATCGAGAGCGAGCCGTGATGGATGCCGATCGGGAGATTCTGGTCGTTGACCGCCCACAGGTCCTGGAAGATCAGCTCGGCGAGGCTGCGCGTGTTGCAGAAGACGAGCGTGGTCTTGTGCCGCTCGATCTCCCGCATCACGTTCGCCGCCGCCCAGCGCCCCGAATGGCCGGACCAGGGAATTTTCTCGTCCTCGGGCAGCATGATCGAGATTTCGGCCTCGGCGCCCGGATCGCCCTGGACGATGTCCACCATATCGACATCGCCATGGGGCGCGAGCCAGCCCTGATAGGCTTCGGGGTCGGCGACCGTGGCGGAGAGGCCGACCCGGCGCAGAGCCGGCGCGAGCGCCTGCAGCCGGGCCAGCGACAGCGCCAGCAGGTCGCCGCGCTTGCCCGTGGCGAAGGCGTGGATCTCGTCGACGACGACGGTCCTGAGGCCCTGGAACAGCAGCAGGCTGTCCTCGTGGGAGAGGAGCAGGCTGAGCGATTCGGGCGTGGTCAGCAAGATGTGCGGCGGCCGCACGCGCTGGCGGGCCTTGCGATCCGAAGGGGTGTCGCCGGTCCTGGTCTCGATCCGGATCGGCAGGTCCATCTCCGCGACCGGAGTCAGCAAATTGCGCTGCACGTCGACCGCGAGCGCCTTCAGCGGCGAGATATAGAGCGTGTGCAGGCCTTCCGACGGCGCTTCGACCAGCTCCGCAAGCGTCGGCAGGAAGCCGGCCAGCGTCTTGCCTGCTCCGGTCGGCGCCACCAGCAGCGCGCTCCGTCCGGCCCGCGCCGCCGCCAGCATTTCGAGCTGGTGCCGCCTGGGCGCCCAGCTTTTGGCGGCGAACCAGTCGGCGATAAGCGGGGGCAAGGGAGCCGTCATCTTGCCCCCATAGACCCGATCAGGCGTTTTCGTCGCCGTCCCTGCCTTCGCGCCGCGCCTGTTCCTCCTCGCGATAGACCCGGCGCGTGCCCGCCTCGGTCACTTCCTCGGGAATGCGGGACTTCTTGTTCCGCCAGATCGCCCAGCCAAGCACGGCCAGCAACAGCACGGGCCCTCCGAATTTGATCAGGACCCAGAATAATCCGCTCGCATCCATCACTTCACTCCCATGAGCTTGGCCGGTTGCCGCTCGCGCCCCATATAGCGAGCATGGCGCGTCTCGGTTCCTGGGTGAAGCCTTTCCCCGAAGGCATTTACGTCGCCCCGGCCGATGCCTGGATCGATCCCTCGCAGCCCAAGCCCAGGGCGCTCGTCACCCACGGCCATGCCGATCATGCCCGCGGCGGCCACGAAGCCGTCTGGGCGACGCCCGAGACGCTGGCGATCATGGACTGCCGCTACGGGCCCCAGGCGGGCAACCCGGTCGCTTATGGCGAATCGATCCGACTGGGCGAAGTCGAGGTGACCTTCGTCCCCGCCGGCCATGTGCTCGGCTCGGCCCAGATCGTGCTCGAGCACCAGGGCGAGAAGGTCGTCGTCTCGGGCGATTACAAGCGCCGCCCGGATCCGACCTGCGCGCCGTTCGAGCCGATCCCCTGTGACGTCTTCGTCACCGAGGCGACCTTCGGCCTCCCCGTCTTTCGCCATCCGGCGACCGCGGGCGAGGTCGACCGGCTGCTCGTGCGCCTGCACGACAATCCCGAGCGCTGCATCCTGGTCGGCGCCTATGCGCTCGGCAAGGCGCAAAGGCTGATCATGGAATTGAGGGGCAGGGGCCATCACGAGCCGATCTACATTCACGGCGCGCTGCAGCGGCTTTGCGACCTCTATGCGGGATTCGGCGTGCCGCTCGGCGAGCTGCGCCCGGCGACCGGGGTCCCGAAGGACGAGCTCAAGGGCCATATCGTGATCGCCCCGCCGGGCGCGCTCAACGACCGCTGGTCGCGCCGGCTGCCCGATCCGATCACCGCCATGGCGTCCGGCTGGATGCGGATCCGCCAGCGCGCCCGCCAGCGCCTCATTGAAATGCCCTTGATAGTCTCCGACCATGCCGATTGGGACGAACTGACCCGGACCATCCAGGAGCTCAGCCCCCGCGAGGTCTGGATCACCCACGGCCGGGAGGACGCGCTCAAGCATTGGTGCATGACCCGCCAGATCAAGGCGCGCGAGCTGAACCTCGTCGGCTATGAGGACGAGGACGACTGACCCTGGCCGAGCGCGGCGGCGAGCCGCGCGGCGACCCTGCGGTGGTGGACGATCGAGGCGAGCAGGATGAGGTTCACCCCGAGGATCATCGCCAGGAAATAGTAAAGCGGGCTGCCGAGCAGTATGCTGCCGGCAATCAGGAAAGTCTTGGGATTGGCGCCGAGCGCCTTGGGCAGGAAGAGGCCGGGGCCGAAGGCGCGGCGGACGAGCTGGCGGATGCGCTCGGTCTCCTGCGGAGCCCCCTCCGCCCCGGCCAAGGCGGCGTCGATCGGGTTGGCGCTCGGAGTCATGCGGTTGGACAGCCAGACATAGCCGACCGCCCAGAAGCCAAAATAGCGGGTGAACCAATTCTCCCTGCGGAACACCGCGTCGCCCGACGCGGCGGCGTTCCTGAGCCAGGGCACGCCGTAGGCCCGCCACAGATAGAGCCGCCTCTGGGTCTCGGCATGATTGGTCTGGACGACATGGCTGGCCCCCGCGAGGATGGCCAGAACGTAGGCCCAGACGCCGATCCAGTCGTCGAGCATGAAGGTGAGGGCGAAATAGAGGATGACGTTGCCGGCATAATCGCAGACCCCGTCGACCAGCTCGCCGGTCGCGGACGCACGGCCGGTCATCCGGGCGAGGTCGCCGTCGGCGCCGTCGACGACGTGCCAGGCGAGCATGAAGGCGAGGCCGGCCAAGGCGTTGCCCGGCCAGGCGATGAGGCTGAAGGCGAGCGCCGCGGCGATCAGCGCCACGAGGCCGATCACCGACACCATGTTGGGAGAGATGCCGGTCGGTCTCAGCAGCCGCGCGAGCCGTGCCGCCAGCGGATGATAGAGGAAATGGTTGAGCGGGTCCTCAAGCTCGCGCGGGCGGGTCTGGGGCCGAATGTCGGCGGCGTTCGCCGTTGCCATGATCCGGCCTCCTTTCTGAAGAATGACAAGATTTGTGACGCTCCTTGCGTAAGGACCCGCATGTTGGGAAGCGAAAAATCCGGGCCGGCCGTGGCCGCTTTCGCTTCGGCGGCCGATGCCGACCGGCGGATCGCCGGCGTCGCCGCGGCTGCCCGCGCGGTGAAGGCGCTCGCCGACGCAGGTGCAAGCGAGGTCCGCCTGGCGATCGGCGACGGCGCCCCGCTGGCGCGCGAGACGCTCGCCGATATCGAGCGCCTGCGCGGCCCGGCGAGCGTCGCGGTCGGGCGCGGCGAGGGGCCGGCGCCGGCCCTGCCCACCGCCTGGGAGGTGGTGCGCGCCACCGGCAAGCCGAGCGACGGCCTGGTCTCGCGCTGGCTCAATCGCCCGATCTCCCAGCGCGTCACCTGGCTCGTGCTCGCGATCCGAGGCATCCGGCCGGTCCATGTCACCATCTTCAATGCTTTGCTCGCCGTGCCGATGGTCGTGCTGCTGCTCGGCGGCGGGCAGACCGGGCTGATCCTCGGCGGCATCCTGTTCCACGCTGCCTCGATCCTCGACGGCGTCGACGGCGAGATCGCGCGCGCGACCATGCGCACCTCGGCAGCCGGCGCGACGATGGATTCGGTGATCGACATCGCCACCAACCTGCTTTTCGTGGCCGCGCTGACGGTCAATCTGGCGCTGCGCGACCATGATGCGATCGGCTGGATCGGCGCCTGGGCGGTGACGCTCTCGATCTTCGGCGGAATGCTGATCGCCTGGCGCACGCGCGCCCGCGGCGGGCCGATCGGCTTCGATCTGCTCAAGCGCACTGGCAGGCGCATCCGGGGCCCCGTCGACCTGATCTACTGGGCCGTGCAGACGCTGACGGGCCGCGACTGCTTCGCCTTCCTGTTCATGGTGCTGATCCTCACCGGCCTGGAGCGGACCGCTTTGTCCATCTATGCGGGCGTCGGGACCGTCTGGATCCTCTATGTTCTGGCCACCTCGTTTCCGCTGCGGCGCGCCTCGCATCGGGCGGCATAGGCGCTTGACTTGCCTCGCGGATTGTGACGAGCGTATGACATGTTCTCGGGCGCCAGCCCGACCAGAGAAAACCGGAGACGCATGAATAGAATCAAGGTGGCGCTGATCGGGGTCGGCAATTGCGCGAGCTCGTTGGTTCAGGGCCGTTACTTCTACGTAGGCGGCAGGTCCGCTGAGGGCCTGATGCACGAGAGGATCGGCGGCTACCGGCTGTCCGATATCGATTTCGTGCTCGCGCTCGACACCGACGCGCGCAAGGTCGGCAAGGATCTCGGCGAGGCGATCTTCGCCGCGCCCAATTGCACGACCGTATTCCAGAAGGAGATTCCGGTCACCGGCGTCCCGGTCCGCATGGGCCGGGTGCTGGACGGCATGGCCGACCATATGGAGGACCATGGCGATCGCGGCTTCGAGCGCGCCGATCTGCCCGACGCGAGCGAGGACGAGGTCGTCGCGATGCTCAGGGAGACGGGCGCCGAGGTGCTGGTCAACTTCCTCCCCGTTGGCTCGCAGCAGGCGGTCGAATTCTACATGGAATGCGCGCTCAAGGCGGGCGTCGCGGTGGTGAACTGCATACCGGTGTTCATCGCCAGCAGACCCGAATGGGAGCGCCGTTTCCGCGAGAAGAACCTGCCGATCGTCGGCGACGACATCAAGGCGCAGCTCGGCGCGACCATCGTCCACCGAGTCCTCTCCAGCCTGTTCCGCGCCCGCGGCGTCAGCTATGCGCGCACCTACCAGCTCAACACCGGCGGCAATACCGATTTCCTGAACATGCTCGACCGGGGCCGGCTCGCCTCGAAGAAGGAATCGAAGACCGACGCGGTGCAATCCACCCTCGCCGATCCGCTCGGCGCCGACGACATCCACATCGGCCCGTCGGACTATATCCCCTGGCTCAACGACAACAAATTGTGCTTCCTGAGGATGGAAGGCGCCTTGTTCGGCGACGTGCCGATGAACCTCGAGATGCGCCTGTCGGTCGAGGACAGCCCGAACAGCGCCGCGGTCGTGGTCGATGCCATCCGCTGCTGCAAGGTGGCGCTGGACCGTGGGCTGGGCGGCGTGCTGATCGGCCCCAGCGCCTTCTTCTGCAAGCATCCGCCGCAGCAGTTCAGCGACGATATCGCCGCCCAGCTGACCGAGGAGTTCATCGCCGGCGACGCCCTGGCGGCGGAATAGTCCCCAATCGTCATTCCAGCGAAAGCTGGAATCTCTTTTGTGTCCCGCGCCCGCAGGAAGTGAGATTCCAGCGTGCGCTGGAATGACGGACACTTCGTACTGGACGGGGGAGCATCCCAATGCACTGCCTGATCATCGCCGCCGGCCATGGCAGCCGGCTGCGCGATATCTCTCCCTCCAAGCCGCTGACGCCCGTCGCCGGCGTGCCGCTGATCGAGCGCGTAATCCGCGCGGCGGCGGCGGGCGGGGCGACCGGCTTCACTGTCGTCACCGGCCATGAGGCGGCGCGCGTCGAGGCCTTCCTCGCCACGCTGGACGGCCTTTCCATCGACACCGTCCGCGTCGCCGACTGGGATCTGCCCAACGGCCATTCGGTCGTCGCCGGCGCCGCGCGGATCCGGGGCGACTATCTGCTGACCATGGCGGACCATCTGTTCGACCCCGCCATCGTCCGCGCCCTGATCGCCGCGCCGGCCGCGCCGCTCGTCCTGGCGGTCGACCGGGACCTTGCCAACCCGCGCCTCGACATGGACGATGCGACCAAGGTCGAAACCGGCGCCGGCGGCGCGATCGTCAGGATCGGCAAGACGCTGGCGCGCTTCGATGCCGTCGACACCGGCCTGTTCCGCGCCACCCCGGCTTTGGCCGAGGCGATCGGGGCGGGCGGCGGCAGCCTCTCCGAAGGCGTGCAGCGCCTGGCGGAGCAGGAGAAGGCGCAGGTACTAGACGTGACCGGTCTCTCCTGGCTCGACGTCGACGATCCCGCGGCCCTCGCAAAGGCGGAGGCAATGCTCGCCTCCTGACGGCGCCCGCGCTGGCGGCGCGCCGGCTTTTCTGGCAGCGATGAAGAATGGCGAGACCGGTCATTCTCTATGCGCTGGCGCTCGGGCTGGGGGCGGCTTTGCTTGCCTGGCTGGAATATCGCTATGCGATGCGGGCCTTCTCGACCGAAATCTACATCGCGATGATCGCCTCCGGCTTCGTCGCGCTCGGCATCTGGGCGGGGATCAGGCTCACCCCGCGCCCGACCCCCGCCGGCTTCGAGCGCAACCGGGAGGCGATCCGCTCGCTCGGCCTCACGCCAAGGGAGTGCGAGATATTGGAGCTGCTCGCCGCCGGCCAGTCGAACAAGGAGATGGCGCGCGCGCTCGGCATCTCGCCCAATACGGTGAAGACCCATGTCGCGCGCGTCTATGAGAAGCTCGAAGTGCAGCGGCGCATCCAGGCGGTGGAGAAAGCGCGCTGGCTGGCGCTGATCCCCTGAAGCGCGATTTGGCCCCGACGGGTGATGTCGCCCGAATCACCCGTTCGGGCGATAGCCGGGGCGGCGCCGCGCGGTCTATGCCGGGCGATCCACTTTTCGGGGGAGAATGACGATGCTGCGCTACGCCTTGACCTACGGGATGCTCGTCGGGTTCGTGATCGTGGCGACCGCGCTCGCCGCGGTGATGACGATGGGGCAGAACCACGTGCTCGGCTCGGTCTACCTCGGCTATCTCGTCATGGTGCTGGCGCTGACCCTGATCTTCGTCGGGGTGAAGCGCTATCGCGACGTCGACCATGGCGGGGTGATCCGGTTCGTGCCGGCGCTGAAGATGGGGCTCGCCATCGCCCTGGCCGCCGCCGCCGTCTACATCATCGTCTGGGAGGTCTATTTGGCCTCGACCGGCTATCGCTTCATGGACGAATATCTGGCCCACCTCGCCAGCCAGGGCCGCGCCGACGGCAAGCCGCCGGCCGAGATCGCGCGCGAGCTGGCCGGGATGGAGTGGATGCGCGCGGGCTATGCCAATCCGTTGATCCGCGTCCCGTTCACATTCCTGGAAATCTTCCCGGTCGGGCTGGTCATCGCCCTGATCTCGGCCGCCTTGCTGCGCAACCCGAAGCTGCTGCCGGCCAGACGCCCCCCAGCGTGAGGACATGATCCTGGCATGAGGCGAGGCGATGCTGGTGATCAAGGAGGGGCTCGGCATCAGCGACGAGGAAGCGGCGGCGAAACGTTAAGCAACGCCTACAGTCGCGTTCACGGGCTATTCAATGCGGCTCGGCCATAAGGCTTGCCAAGCCTCCGAATTTAGCCGAGTTTTCAGTTGATGCGTCTTTTTTTCCTGCTTCTCGCCGCCGCTCTCGCCGCGGGCCCGACGCCCGTCCAGGCGTCCGGGCTGCAGCGCGACCGCGAGCAGGCCGGCGCCTATCGGGCGATGCAGCAGGGCCGGGTGCTCTCGCTCACCGAGATCCGCGCCCGCATCCGCGTCCCCGGCGCCCAATATATCGGCGTCGAGGTCCTGGACGGAATGGTCTACCGGCTGAAGTTCATGCGCGGGGCCGATGTGATCTGGATCGACGTCGACGCGCGCACCGGGCGCGTGGTCGGCCGCACCGGCCGCTGAGACCCCAGGGTCTTTCCGACAGGCGTGGCGTTGGCGGATCGCCCCTGCTATTCCTTTCCGCAAGAAGCCAAGAAGGGAAGCAAGAATGCGGGTCCTGATCGTAGAGGACGAACCCAATCTCGGCCGGCAGCTGCGGGCGACGCTCGAAGGCGCCGGCTATGCGATCGACCTCGCCACCGACGGCGAGGATGGCCATTATCTCGGCTCCACCGAAAGCTACGACGCGATCATCCTCGATCTCGGCCTGCCCGAGGTCGACGGCCTGACGGTTCTCGATCGCTGGCGCAAGGAGGGGATTAAGGTCCCGGTGCTGGTGCTGACCGCGCGCGACAGCTGGTCGGACAAGGTCGCGGGTCTCGATGCGGGCGCCGACGATTATCTCGCCAAGCCGTTCCAGACCGAGGAACTGATCGCTCGCCTGCGCGCGCTGATCCGCCGCGCCTCGGGCAACGCGTCGGCCGAGCTGATCGCGGGCGACATCCGCCTCGACACCCGGTCGGGCAAGGTCACCAAGGCGGGCGAGCCGGTCAAATTGACCGCGCAGGAATACAAGCTGCTCAGCTACCTCATGCACCACAAGGGCAAGGTGGTCAGCCGCACCGAGCTGATCGAGCACATTTACGACCAGGATTTCGACCGCGATTCGAACACGATCGAGGTCTTCGTCACCCGCATCCGCAAGAAGCTGGGCGCG
>DASQLN010000043.1:0-141659 GCA_035629975.1 Allosphingosinicella sp.
TGAAGTCGGACGACGTGATCGGCCGCACCAAGGTCTACGAGGCGATCGTCAAGGGCGACGACACGTTCGAGGCCGGCATTCCGGAGAGCTTCAACGTGCTCGTCAAGGAGATGCGCTCGCTCGGCCTTAACGTCGAGCTGAACTCGATCGTCGACGAGAATGACGAGGACCAGCAACAGCTGGCGGCGGAATGACGGAGCGGGCGGCAACGGCCCTCCCCCTCGCCCTCTGACCGAATTCCCCTGGAAGGGACAAGAGAATGAACGAACTGACCAACTTCGCAAACCCGGTCGCCAAGCCGGAGACGTTCGACCAGATCAAGATCGGCATCGCCAGCCCCGAGCGCATCCGCAGCTGGTCGTTCGGCGAGATGGAGGTCTGGGCGCTCCAGGCCTATGGCGCGGCCTACACGCTGCAGGAAATGCTGACGGTGAAGTCGGACGACGTGATCGGCCGCACCAAGGTCTACGAGGCGATCGTCAAGGGCGACGACACGTTCGAGGCCGGCATTCCGGAGAGCTTCAACGTGCTCGTCAAGGAGATGCGCTCGCTCGGCCTCAACGTCGAGCTGAACAGCATCGTCGAGGCGAATGACGAGCTCGCGGAGGCGGCGGAATAAGGGAGCGGGCGGCAACGCCCCTCCACTCCCCGCCCCGCCAAGACTTTCCCCTGAAAGGGACGACAAAATGAACGAGATGACCAACTTCGCGAACCCGGTGGCAAAGCCCGAGACGTTCGACCAGATCAAGATCGGCATCGCGAGCCCCGAGCGCATCCGCTCCTGGTCGTTCGGCGAGATCAAGAAGCCCGAGACGATCAACTATAGGACGTTCAAGCCCGAGCGCGACGGCCTGTTCTGCGCGCGCATCTTCGGCCCGATCAAGGATTACGAGTGCCTGTGCGGCAAATATAAGCGCATGAAATACAAGGGCATCGTCTGCGAGAAATGCGGCGTCGAAGTCACCGTCTCCAAGGTCCGCCGCGAGCGGATGGGCCATATCGAGCTGGCCGCGCCGGTCGCCCATATCTGGTTCCTGAAGTCGCTCCCGAGCCGGATCGGCCTCCTCCTCGACATGCAGCTGAAGCAGCTCGAGCGCGTGCTCTATTTCGAGAGCTACATCGTCACCGAGCCCGGCCTCACCCCGCTCGAAAAGTTCCAGCTCCTCAATGAGGACGAGCTGCTCGACGCGCAGGACGAATATGGCGAGGACGCCTTCACCGCCGGCATCGGCGCCGAGGCGGTCAAGCAGATGCTGATCGATCTCGACCTCGAGGGCGAGCGAGTCGCCCTGATGGAAGAGCTGGCGACGACCAAATCGGAATTGAAGCCCAAGAAGATCATCAAGCGGCTGAAGGTCGTCGAGAGCTTCCTCGAATCCGGCAACCGGCCGGAATGGATGATCCTCGACGTCGTCCCGGTCATCCCGCCCGAGCTGCGCCCGCTGGTGCCCCTCGACGGCGGCCGCTTCGCGACGTCGGACCTCAATGACCTCTACCGCCGCGTGATCAACCGCAACAACCGCCTGAAGCGGCTGATGGAGCTGCGCGCGCCGGACATCATCGTGCGCAACGAGAAGCGCATGCTCCAGGAGGCGGTCGACGCTCTGTTCGACAACGGCCGGCGCGGCCGGACGATCACCGGCGCCAACAAGCGGCCGCTGAAATCTCTCTCCGACATGCTCAAGGGCAAGCAGGGCCGCTTCCGCCAGAACCTGCTCGGCAAGCGAGTCGACTATTCGGGCCGCTCGGTCATCGTGACGGGTCCGGAGCTGAAGCTCCACCAGTGCGGCCTGCCCAAGAAGATGGCGCTCGAGCTGTTCAAGCCGTTCATCTACTCGCGGCTCGACGCCAAGGGCCTTTCGATGACGCTCAAGCAGGCCAAGAAGTGGGTCGAGAAGGAGCGCAAGGAAGTCTGGGACATATTGGACGAGGTGATCCGCGAGCATCCGGTGCTGCTGAACCGCGCGCCGACGCTCCACCGGCTCGGAATCCAGGCGTTCGAGCCGGTCCTCATCGAAGGCAAGGCGATCCAGCTCCACCCGCTCGTCTGCGCCGCCTTCAACGCCGACTTCGACGGCGACCAGATGGCCGTCCACGTGCCGCTGAGCCTCGAGGCCCAGCTGGAAGCGCGCGTGCTGATGATGTCGACCAACAACATCCTCTCGCCCGCGAACGGCAAGCCGATCATCGTGCCCTCGCAGGACATGGTGCTCGGGCTCTATTATCTGTCGCTGGAGCGCGAAGGCGAGCCCGGCGAAGGCGCGATGATCGCCGACATGGCCGAAGTCCACCAGGCGCTCGAGGTCGGCGCGGTGACGCTCCACACCAAGATCGTCAGCCGAGTCCCGCAGACCGACGAGCAGGGCAAGCACTTCATGAAGCGGGTCGAGACGACGCCGGGCCGAATGCTGCTCGGCGAAACTCTGCCGCAGAGCCACAAGGTGCCGTTCGAGACCGTCAACCGCCTCCTCACCAAGAAGGAGATCGCCGACGTCATCGACATCGTCTACCGCCACACCGGCCAGAAGGAGACGGTGCTGTTCGCCGACGCCATCATGGGGCTTGGCTTCCGCCACGCCTTCAAGGCCGGCATCAGCTTCGGCAAGGACGACATGATCATCCCGCACGAGAAAGTGGGGCTGGTCGACGACGCCCGCGCGCTCGTCAAGGATTACGAGCAGCAATACCAGGACGGCCTCATCACCCAGCAGGAAAAGTACAACAAGGTGATCGACGCCTGGAGCCGCTGCGGCGACCAGGTCGCCAACGCGATGATGGAGAAGATCAAGGCGCAGCCGATCGGCGAGGACGGCCGGATGGCGCAGATCAACTCGATCTACATGATGGCCCATTCGGGCGCTCGTGGTTCGCAGGCGCAGATGAAGCAGCTCGCCGGAATGCGCGGCCTGATGGCCAAGCCGTCGGGCGAGATCATCGAGACTCCGATCATCTCGAACTTCAAGGAAGGCCTCACCGTCCTCGAATATTTCAACTCGACCCACGGCGCCCGCAAGGGCCTCGCGGACACGGCGCTCAAGACGGCGAATTCGGGCTATCTGACCCGGCGCCTGGTCGACGTTTCGCAGGATTGCGTGGTCGTCGAGGAGGATTGCGGCACCGAGAACAGCCTCGACATGCGCGCGATCGTCCAGGGCGGCGCGATGATCGCCTCGCTGGGCGAGCGAATCCTGGGCCGCACGCCGGCCGAGGACGTGGTCGACATCAAGACCGGCGACGTCATCGCCAAGGAGGGCGCGCTGATCGACGAGGCCGCGGCGCTGCTGATCGACGAGATCGGCGTGCAATCGGTCCACATCCGCTCGCCTCTGGTCTGCGAGAGCGAGCATGGGGTGTGCGGCAAATGCTACGGGCGCGACCTCGCCCGCGGCACGCCGGTCAATATCGGCGAGGCCGTCGGCGTCATCGCGGCGCAGTCGATCGGCGAGCCGGGCACCCAGCTCACCATGCGCACCTTCCACATCGGCGGCGCGGCCCAGCTCAACGAGACGTCGAGCCTCGACGCGGTGGCGGACGGCACGGTCGAGTTCCGCGACCTGCCGACGATCATCGACTCGCGCGGCCGCCGGGTGGCGATGTCGCGCAGCGGCGAGGTGGCGATCGTCGACATGGACGGGCGCGAGCGCTCGACCCACCGCATCCCCTACGGCGCGCATCTGATGTCCGACACCGGCCATATCGTGACCAAGGGCGAGCGGATCGCGGAATGGGATCCGTTCATGATGCCGGTGATCACCGAGAAGGGCGGGACGGTGAAGTTCCAGGACCTGGTCGAGGGCAAGACCATGACCGAGCAGACCGACGAAGCCACCGGCATCGCCCAGCGCGTCGTCACCGAGTTCCGCGGCACGGCCCGGACCAAGGAGGATTTGCGCCCGCGCATCACCCTGCTCGACGAGAAGAGCGGCGAAGCGGCGCGCTACATGCTTTCGCCCGGCGCGATGCTCTCGGTCGAGGACGGCCAGACGGTGGAGGCCGGCGAAGTGCTCGCCCGAGTCACCCGCGAGGCCGCTAAGACCCGCGACATCACCGGCGGCCTGCCGCGCGTCGCCGAGCTCTTCGAGGCGCGCAAGCCCAAGGAGAATGCGATCATCGCCAAGGTCTCCGGCCGGATCGCCTTCGGCAAGGACTATAAGGCAAAGCGCAAGATCGCGATCATCCCCGACGAGGGCGGCGAGCCGGTCGAGTATCTGGTGCCCAAATCGAAGGTCATCGACGTGCAGGAAGGCGATTTCGTCAAGCGCGGCGACAATCTGATCGGAGGCTCGCCCGACCCGCACGACATCCTCGAGGTTCTCGGCGTCAAGGCGCTGGCGGAATATCTCGTCTCGGAGATCCAGGAGGTCTACCGGCTCCAGGGCGTGAAGATCAACGACAAGCATATCGAGGTGATCGTCCGCCAGATGCTCCAGAAGGTGGAGATCACCGAGAGCGGCGATTCGACCTTCCTGGTCGGCGAGCAGGTCGACCGGCAGGAGATGAACGAGGTCAATGCCAGGCTGAAGGCCATGTCGGGGCGGAAGAAGCCCGCGGAAGGCAAGCCGGTACTGCTCGGCATCACCAAGGCGAGCCTGCAGACGCGCAGCTTCATCTCGGCGGCCTCGTTCCAGGAAACGACCCGGGTCCTCACCGAGGCCTCGGTGCAGGGCAAGATCGACGATCTGGAGGGGCTCAAGGAGAACGTCATCGTCGGCCGCCTGATTCCGGCCGGCACCGGCGCCGGCATGAAGCGGATGCGGATCGCGGCCTCGTCGCGCGACGCGGCGCTGCGCGCCCAGCACCGGGCGATCCAGGAATCGCTGATCGCCGCCAATTCGGCCGCCGAGGAGCACGAGGCCGAGCTCGCCCAGGGTCCGGAAGCGGCGATCGACGCCGATCCGCTTTCGGGCGTGACGGTGAGCGGCCACGGCACCGACGCGGACGCGGGCGAATATCTGCAGGAGGCTCCGGCGCCCGCCGAAGCCGGCGCCGAGGACGGCGAGAAGAGCTGAGCCTGACGCAAATAGAACGCGCCCCGCCGGTTCGGCCGGCGGGGCGCTTTGCGTTAGGGCCGTAAAGCCCTTATCTCCGCACCTCCATGCAAATTTCCGACCTTCGCGTCGCCATCTTCAGCGGCAATTACAATTACGTCCGCGACGGGGCGAACCAGGCGCTGAACCGGCTGGCCGACTATCTGCTGCGCAACGGCGCGGCGGTGCGCGTCTATTCGCCGACGGTGAAGGAGCCGGCCTTCGAGGCCAAGGGCGATCTGGTCTCGATCCCTGCGCTGCCGATCCCGGGCCGTGCCGAATATAAGCTCGGCCTGGCGATCCCGCTTTGGGTGAGGAGGGACATCCGGGCCTTCCGCCCCAACGTCCTGCACGTCGCCAGCCCGGACATACCGGGCCACCGCGCGGTGACGATGGCGCGCAAGTGGGACCTGCCGGTCATCGCCTCGGTCCACACGAGGTTCGAGACCTATCCGCGCTATTACGGCATGGCGTTCCTGGAGCCGGTGCTGCTGGCCATGCTGCGCCGCTTCTACCGCCGCTGCGACGCGATATTCGCGCCGTCCGATTCGATGGCGCAGCTCCTGCGCGACCAGCGGATGAACTACGACGTCGGCATCTGGTCGCGCGGCATCGACCGCGAAATCTTCAACCCAGAGCGCCGCGATCTGGCCTGGCGCCGGGAGCTCGGCGTCGCCGACGACATGCCGGCGATCGGCTTCGTCGGCCGGCTGGTCATGGAAAAGGGCCTCGACGTCTTTTCCGACACGATCGACCGCCTCGCCCGCCGCCAGGTCCGGCACAAGGTGCTGGTCGTCGGCGACGGCCCGGCGCGCGAATGGTTCGAAAAGAGGCTGCCCGACGCCTGCTTCGCGGGGTTCCAGGAGGGCGTGGACCTGGGCCGGGCGGTCGCCTCGATGGACATGCTGTTCAACCCCTCGGTCACCGAGACGTTCGGCAATGTGACCCTGGAGGCGATGGCGGCCGCTTTGCCGGTGGTGGCGGCGGCCGCGACCGGCAGCCAGAGCCTGGTGACCGACGGCGTCACCGGGCGGCTCGTGCGCCCCGGCGCGTGCGACCGCTTCTGCGAGGCGCTGGCGCATTATTGCAGCGACGGCGAGGCGCGGCGGGCGGCCGGGCAGGCCGGCTTCGCCGCGAGCCAGCGCTACGGCTGGGACGAGGTCAACCAGGAGCTGGCCGACGCCTATATCCGAATCATCCGCCAGCATGACGGGGGGCGGCAGCGGCGGAGCCCTGTGCCCTGACCAGCGTCGTCGTGACGGGTTCAGCCCGTCATTTCAGCTGCTCGATCTTCTGGGCGGCTTCGTCGAGGATGGCGGCGATCTTGTGAAGCGTGCCCTCGTCCGAATCCTCGCGCGTGACTCGGTGCCAGAGGGCTGAGAGCAGATTGCCGACCGAACGCTTGATCGGCGCGCCGCCGGCCTTGCGCTGGTCGCTGCCGAGATCCTTGACGCGCTCGACGAGGGCGTCGACCTCCTTGCCATTCTCCTCGAGGTGCGCCTCGCCTTCCGGCGTGACGGCGAAGGCCTTGCGCGACCCTTCGGCCTTGACCTCATCGATGAGGCCCATGTCCTGGAGCATGGTCAGCGAGGGATAGACCACGCCCGGGCTCGGCGCGTAGGCGCCGTGGCTCATCTCCTCGACCGCGCGGATGAGGTCGTAGCCGTGGCGCGGCTGATCGGCGATCAGCTTCAACAGGACGAGACGCAATTCGCTCGAATCGAACACGCGCCGCCGGCCGCGGCCGCCGCCATGGCCGCCCCAGTCCGAACCCCAGCCATCGCCCCAGCCGCGGCCCCAGCCTTGTCCGGCGCCCCCGGCCCGGCCGCCAAAGCCCATGGCGAGGATCGCCTCGGGAAAACCAAAGCCGCGCGGCCCGCATTCACCGCCTGTTCTGAACCGCCTGCCCATGTTCGATCTCCATCAAAGATAGGCTGCGATATATCTTCGTTTGAGAACCTGTCAAGATATATCTTCGATGGGGTCGGGCGACGCACCGGCATGAAAAAGGGCGGCCGCCGAAGCGACCGCCCTATTCTCGGTCAGCTGTTTCGACGAGATCCCGGCCTTGGGTCCCATCAAAGTACTACTTTGATGGGTGCCCTTTCGCCGGGATGACGACTAGCTTTCGGCTTTTTCCGTCTCGGCCTTCGCCGCTTCGGCCTTCGCCTTGTCGAGGTGGCGGGTGTCGCGGCGCTCGGCGATGCGAGCCGACTTGCCGGTGCGGCCGCGCAGATAATAGAGCTTCGCCCGCCGGACGGCGCCGCGGCGCACGACCTCGATCGACTCGACGTTGGGCGAGTAAAGCGGGAAGACGCGCTCGACGCCCTCGCCGAAGCTGATCTTGCGGACGGTGAAGCTGGAGCCCAGCCCCTTGTTCGCGCGGGCGATGCAGACGCCCTCGAAATTCTGGATTCGGGTGCGTTCGCCCTCGACGACCTTGACGCCGACGCGCAACGTGTCGCCCGGGCGGAAATCGGGGATGTCCTTGCCCGACTTGAAATGCTCGATCGCCTCGGCCTCGAGCTGCTGGATGAGGTTCATCTCATTCGTCCTTGTTCTTCTTCGCCTGCGCGCCAGAGGGCGGTGGCCTTCGCGCGTCCCGGTGACGCTCGATCAGGTCCGGCCGCCTTAGCCGTGTCGCTTCCGCCGCCTCGGCCTTGCGCCAGGCGGCGATCTTCGCATGATCCCCCGATCGCAGCACTTCGGGGATCCTGCGCCCTTCCCACTCTTGAGGCCGGGTATAATGAGGGTATTCGAGAAGGCCGCTCTCGAAGCTCTCCTCCTCACCGCTCGAAGGGGCGCCCATTACCCCGTCGAGCAGCCGAACGCAAGCATCGAGCAGGGCGATGGCGGCGGGCTCGCCTCCCGAGAGCACATAGTCGCCGACCGAGACGGGGATGAGGGGGCGGGCCTCGAACAGCCGCTCGTCGATACCCTCGAAGCGGCCGCACAGGATCGAGACGCCGGGGCCGGCGGCAAGCGTGCGGACGAGGGCCTGGGTGAGCGGGGCGCCGCGCGGGCTCATGGCGAGCTTGGGCCGGTCGTCGGCGATGCTGTCGAGCGCGGCGGCGAGCACGTCGGCGCGCATCACCATCCCCGCCCCGCCGCCGGCCGGCGTATCGTCCACCGAGCGATGTTTATCGGTCGCGAAATCGCGGATCTGGACGGTGTTCAGGCACCAGATGCCCTCGGCGAGGGAGCGGCCAGCCAGGCTGACGCCCAAGGGGCCCGGGAACATCTCCGGATAGAGTGTCAGGATGGTGGCGGACCAGATCAGGGCTTCATCCAGTTCTCGACCTTGAGGTCCGCCAGTTTGCGGAAATGTCGAACGTTATCGGTCACAAGGGTCAGCCCCTTCGAAAGCGCATGCGCCGCGATCAGCTGGTCGAAGCTGCCGCGTCTGAACGGCAGCGAGGCATAGGCCTCGGCGGCCGCCAGATCGAAGTCCAGGACCGACACTTCTTCAAGAAAAACCTGCAATCTATCAAGCGGCGGCGGCTTGTCCCGCACCGAGCCGAAAACAATTTCGGCATAGGCGATGGCCGAGGTGACCATGTCTCCCTCGTCGCAAGCCGCCATTCGCCGGCGCAACGATTCCCCCATTCCGAGAGAAGCGGCGATGACGATGTTGGAATCGAGCAGAAATTTCACGGTTGGCGATCGAGGCGCTCGCGCCAGGTCGGATCCTCCCACAAAAGTGGTCGGTGCTCGAACAGCCGATCTTCGTCCTTGATGAGCTGCATGCCGGACCCGGCGGCGCATCCCCAAACCTTGTCGATATCGAACTTGCGCCTGTTCCCCTGAACTGGCTCCACGACATAGCGCCCGCGCTCCTCGCGCACCCGCACCTCGGTGCCCGGCTTTACGCCGAACGATGCCGGGAGGCGGACGGCAACGGAGTTGCCGGACTTGAAGGTCTTGGTCACCTTGCTCACCAGAGCATATATACAGCCTGTATATACGGAGTGCAATGCAGCCAAGTCATTGCGCTTGACCGGGCATCACCCGCAGCCTCAGCGCCTGGATGGTGGGCGGGTTGGTCGGGGCGAGAAGGAGGGCGCCCTGCAGGCGGCCGCGTTCGCAGGTCCAGGTGAAGAGACCGGAGAGCGCGCCGGTGGCGGTGATCGGGGCGTCGGTGCGGCAGGCGCCGGTCTGGGCCTTCAATCGGGCGAATTCGGCCGCCCAATTGAAGGCATCGCGGTCCAGCAGGAAATTCATCGCCAGCCCCCCGCGGCCGGGGCCGAGATTGCCGGCCTCCCACATCGCCGCCGTGGCGGTATAGGCGCCGGCGAGCGCGGCGCTGGTCGGGATGGTGCGCGGCGCGATGAGGCCGGCGCGCTTCAGCTCCAGCGCCGCCTGCCAGACCGGCGCGGAGGGGCCGGCATAGGTACGGTTGGCGAAGGCGAAGAGGCCGATGCCATGCTCGGGCAGGAGCAGCAGGTAGGAGCCGTAGCCGGGATAGCCGCCGCCATGCGCCAAGGTGAGGCCGAGGTCGCAATCCACCGCGACCCTGAAGCCCATGCCGTAGGCGGCCGCCTGCGGGCAATCCTCGGGCGCGCCGCCCGGGCGGCGCGCCACCGCGGGGAAGTTCAGCCCCTGGGCGAGCTCGCGCACGCTGGCGCGGCGGGCGGGCCCCTGCTCGGCTCCGTCGCGCGGCGGCCAGGCGGCGAGCAGGAAGGCGGCCCAGCGGGCATAATCGTTGGCGCTGGTCTGCACCCCGCCCATCGCGCCGAACGTGCCATGGGCCATATCCGGCTCGCGCGCATGAGCGTCATTCTCCCAGCGATAGCCGATGGCGCGGCGCTGCTGCGGCGAGGCGGCGATGTCGTAGCCGGTCGAGGCCATGCCGAGCGGGCGCATGATCTCGGCCTCGATATAGTCCTTATAGGGCCGGCCCGAGACGTTGGTGACGATCCGGCCGAGCAGCGCATAGCCGAAATTGGAATATTCGAAGGCGGTGCCCGGGGTGCGGGTGAAGGGGACGCCCGCCTGGAGCATGCGGGTGAAATCGGCCTCGGACAGCATTTGCTGGCGGTCGCCCCAGGGATCGTCGGTGACGAAGCCGCTTGTGTGCGAGAGCAGGTCGCGGACGCGGATGCGCGGGCTGTCGCCGGTCGGGTAGCGCCACTGCCGCATCTCGGGGACATAGGTTTCGGCGAGCGCGTCGAGCGACAGCCGGCCCTCGTCGCGCAGCTTCAATATGGCGAGCGCGGTGAACGCCTTCGACATGGAGGCGATGCGGAACAGGCTCTCGGCGTCGACCGGCCGATCGGAGGCGGGATCCTGCACCCCGAACGTGCCGACATGGATGAGCCGCCCGTCCCGGACGATGCCCCAGACCATGCCGGGCACATGCGCCTCGGCGGCGAAGGCTCGGAAACGCTCGTCGATGCCGGGGAGGACCTGCTCGAGCGCGGTCGGGACCGGCGGCGACGGCTGCGCCAAAGCGGGCCCGGCGAGGCCAAGCAGGAGTGCGGCGATCAGGCTGTTGCGCATCTCTCGTCCCCCCCCGCGGTATTAGCGCCCGTGCAGCAGCCGCCAGAGCCATTTCCAGAAACGCGCCTCGAGCAGCATCAGCCGGGCGATCCAGGGCGGCGCGCCGCTCGTGGCGCTGATCTCTTCGGCGGTGGTGGTGGTGCCGAAGACCAGCTTGATCACCTTGACCAGCACCCACAATTCGAGCGCCGCCAGCACCGCGAAGCCGGCCAGCCGCGCCCAGCCGAGCCCGGCGAGCAAATGCTGCGCTTCGGCCGGGATAAGGAGCGAGGCGAAATAGATGCCGAGCGAGGCGAGCGCCGCGGTCCGGATCAGCAGCGGCTTCCAGGCGAGCGTGCGCCGGTAGCAAAGGAAATGGAGCGCCGGCACGAACAGGCACAGATCGAACAGGATGACGGCCTCGGCGGCGCCGTCCCGCGGCCAATCGGTCGTCCGCGCGAACGCCCATTCGATCGCAAGCAACAGGACGAGCAAGGGCAGGAACCAGTTGCGCCGCATCCAGACGGCAAACCCACTTTCGGCCATTCCTGCCTCCCTCGCCTTTCGTGTAGACGCATAGGCCCAAGGAACCAAGCGGGGCCGGCGGCGGTAGAGAAGAACATGAGCGAAGACCTTCTCGATTGCCTCGTCATCGGCGGCGGCCCGGCCGGGCTGACCGCGGCCATCTATCTCGCCCGCTTCCATCTGAAGCTGCGAGTGGTCGACGCCGGCTCCAGCCGCGCCTCGCTCATCCCCTGCACGCACAACCATGCCGGCTTTCCCGACGGCATATCGGGCGAGGAGCTGATCGCGCGGATGAAGGCGCAGGCGCAGAAATATGGCGCGGCGATCGAGACCGGCCGGGTGACGCGGCTCGACCGGGACGAAGGCGGCTTCGTCGCCGAATGGGGATCGGGCCGCGCGACGGCCCGGACGGTCCTGCTGGCGACCGGGGTCACCAACCGGCGCCCTGCGATGGACGAGAGCCTGCACGACGAGGCGCTGGCGCGCGGCCTGATCCGCTATTGTCCGATTTGCGACGGCTATGAGGTCACCGACAAGAAGGTCGGCGTGATCGGCAGCGGCGGCCACGGCGTCGCCGAAGCCGTGTTCCTGCGCGGCTATACCGCCGACATCACCCTGATCGCGCCGCACGACTCGCACGACGTCGCGGCCGAAGACCAAGAGAGGTTGCGCGAGCTCGGCATCACCGTCGTCGACGGGCCCTGCCACGCGGTCGCCGCGCTCGAGGACGCGATCGTGGTCGAAACCGCGGGCGGCCATCATACGTTCGACAGCGTCTATCCGGCTTTGGGCTCGGACGTGCACAGCGAGCTGGCCGGGCAGATCGGGGTGGCGCTCAACGGCGAGACCGGCTGCATCCTCGTCGACTCGCATCAGCGAACCAGCGTGCCCGGCGCCTATGCCGCCGGCGACGTCGTCCTCGGCCTCGACCAGATCAGCCACGCCATGGGCGAAGGCGGCGTCGCCGCGACGACGATCCGCAACGATCTGGCGAAGGAGCGGCCGCTGCTCAGGGCGGGCTGAGCGGGTCCGGCAGGCCGAACAGCCAGAGCATGCCGGCCCGATAGGCGCGGGCGCTGTCGGCGCCATGGGTGCCGCCCTCGATGGTGACCAGGCGTACCGCCCAGGGTGCGTCCTCGCGGCGCTCCCAGGCTCTGGCCCATTCCAGCGCAAGCTCGCGCGGGCGCTCCCTGTCGCGAGAGCCGCTCGCGATGATCAGCTTAAGGTCGGTGCGGGCGGCGACGGGCGGCGGCCCGAAGAAGAGGTCGCGGTCCAGAGCGGAGGACAGGTTGCTTGCGATCCGGCCCCAGAACAAATCGGGGTCGGTGAAGGCCGAATAGAGAATGAACAATCCGCCGCGCGACTGGCCGAACAGGATCCGGCGCGCCGGGTCCGCCCGGTAACGGCGCTCGACCAAAGGGATGAGCTCGGTCTTGAGGAAGGCCTGGAAGGCGGCCGCGCCGGGCGGGGTGAAATCGACGTCGCGGCGATTGATCGACGGATCGAACGACCCATAAGCGATACCAACGACGATCGCCTCCGGCAGTTGCTCGTCATAGGTGAGGAAGAGATGGTTGGCGGCGAGTATGGGGAAGAGCGAATCCCCGTCGAGCAGGTAGACGATCGGGTAATTGCGTTCAGGCTGGGAGGCATAATCCGCCGGCAGACGGACGTAGATGTGGAACGCTCGCCCGACGCTCGCGGACTCGTGGCGGAAATAGTCGCCTCTCAGTGCCGGCAGGTGATCCAGCGGCACGCTCTGCGCTTGCGCAGGCCCGGCCGCGGCGAGGACCGCGGCCAGGATAAAGGCGAGCAATCGGCGAATAGGCCTCCCCTTGTTGGGGAGATGCTAAGCGAGGAAAGCCGGGTCCGCAACGATCCGGCCGTCCGCCAGGTCCGCTATTCCCGGCCGGAACGGGACCAGCGCCTTCTTCCCGTCCGGCCGCTCCACCTCGAGCAGGTCGCCCGCGCCGTAATTCTCGACCCCGACCACCGTACCGAGCGGCTCGCCCGCGACGCTCTCGCAATGCAGACCGATCAGGTCGGCGTGATAATATTCGCCCTCGCCGAGCGGCGGCAGCGCCGAGCGCGGCACGGTCAGCAAGGTGCCGCGCAGCGCCTCGGCGGCGGCGCGGTCGGCGATCCCGGCGAAGCGGGCGATCGCGCCGGCGCTGCCGGGCTTGACCGACTGGAGGGTCAGCGCGCGATCGCCCGCGAAGAGGGTCTTGTGCCGCTTCAGGCTGTCGACGCCTTCAGCGAACAATTTCAGGCGCACCTCGCCGCCGAGGCCATGGGCTCCGGCGACGGCGGCGAGGGTGACCTGGGCTTCGGCCAAGACCTATTCGGCCTTCTCGGCCTTCTCGGCCTTCTCGGCCTCTTCGGAGGCGGGCTCTTCCGCGGCCGGAGCCTCCTCCGCGGCGGGAGCGTCGGCTTCCGGAGCCGAAGCTTCCTCAGCAGCCGGAGCTTCGGCTTCCGGAGCCGGAGCCTCCTCGGCGACAGCCTCCTCAGCGGCGGGCGCTTCGGCTTCCGGAGCCGGAGCCTCTTCAGCGGCCGGAGCCTCTTCAGCGGCGGCTTCCTCGGCGGCGGGAGCTTCGGCTTCCGGAGCCGACGCTTCCTCGGCGGAGGCCTCTTCAGCGGCCGGAGCCTCTTCAGCGGCGGCTTCCGGAGCCGACGCTTCCTCGGCGGCCGTGTCTTCGGCCGGAGCCGCTTGCTCGGCCACGGTCTCTTCGGCGGGAGCCTCCTCGACCGGCGCGGGCGCGGCGGCGGCCTCGGCGGCGGCTTCGGCGGCGGCGGCTTCCTTGCCGGCACGCTCCTCGACCCGCTCCTTGGCCTTCTCGCCCGGCTCGCCCTTCTTCGGGTTGTTGCGCGCCGGGCGCTCGACGACGCCGGCGGCGTCGAGGAAGCGCAGCACGCGGTCCGACGGCTGGGCGCCGACCGAGAGCCAATGCTTGGCGCGATCGGCGTCGAGCTTCACCCGGTCGGGATTGTCCTTGGCGAGCAGCGGATTGTAGCTGCCGATCCGCTCGATGAACTTGCCGTCGCGCGAATTGCGCGAATCCGCGACCACGATCTTGTAATAAGGCCGCTTCTTCGCGCCGCCCCGGCTCAGCCTGATTGCAACTGCCATTTCACTATTCCTTTCGCTAAGTCGTCACCCCGGATGACGGGGTTGTGGTCATTTCTTGAATTTGTTCGGATGATTGAAGGGCATGCCGCCCTGCCCGCCGGGAAGCCCGGGTAGGCCGCCGGGCGGAAGCCCCTGCGACAGATCGGGCATGCCGGCGCCGCCGAGGCCGCCCATTCCGCCGCCGCCGCCGAACAGCGCGCCGAGCTTGCCAAGCCCGCCCATCTTTTTGATCTTCTTCATCGCGGTCGCCATTTCCTGATGCATCTTCAAGAGGCGGTTGACCTCCTGCACCGTCGTGCCCGAGCCCTTGGCGACTCGGATCTTGCGCTTGGCGTTCAGGAGGTCGGGCTTGGCCCGCTCCTTCAGGGTCATCGAGCCGATGATCGCGTCGAGCCGGCCCAGCACATTGCCCTCGAGCACGCCAGACGCATTCATCTGGTTCTTGAGCTTGCCCATGCCGGGCATCATCCCGGCGAGCGCGCCCAGGCCGCCCATGCGCTGCATCTGGCGCAGCTGGCCGCGCAGATCGTTGAGGTCGAACTGGCCCTTGGCCATCTTCCTGGCGAGCGCCTCGGCCTCGTCGGCCTCGATCGTCTCCTGCGCGCGCTCGACGAGGCTGACGACGTCGCCCATGCCGAGGATCCGCCCGCCCACACGCTCCGGGTGGAAGGGCTCCAACTTGTCGATCGCCTCGCCGGTGCCGGCGAACTTGATCGGCTTGCCGGTGACCGCGCGCATCGACAGCGCCGCGCCGCCGCGGGCGTCGCCGTCCATCCGGGTCAGGATCACGCCGGTCAAGGCGACCTGGTCGGTGAAGCTCTTGGCGACGTTGACCGCGTCCTGCCCGGTCATCGCATCGGCGACGAGCAGAACCTCATCGGGCTCAGAGACTTGAGCCACGGCCTTCATCTCGTCCATCAAGGCCTGGTCGACGTGCAGCCGGCCCGCCGTGTCGAGCATGAGCACGTCATAGCCCTGCAATTTCGCCGCGTTGAGCGCGCGCCGGGCGATCTCGACCGGGCCCTGGCCGGGGACGATCGGCAGCGTCGCCACCTCCGCCTGGCGGCCCAGGACGGCGAGCTGCTCCTGCGCGGCCGGCCGGGCGACGTCCAAGGACGCCATGAGCACCTTCTTGCGGTCCTTCTCGGTGAGGCGCTTGGCGAGCTTGGCGGTGGTCGTGGTCTTGCCCGAGCCCTGCAGGCCGACCATCATGATGACCGCGGGCGGGGTGACCTCGATCTGGAGCTCGGCCTGGTCGGCGCCGAGCATTTCGACCAAGGCGTCATGGACGATCTTGACGACCTGCTGGCCCGGCGTGACCGAGCGCAGCACCTGCTGGCCCACTGCCTGCTCGGTCGCCTTGTCGACGAACTCGCGGACCACGGGGAGCGCGACGTCGGCCTCGAGCAGGGCGATGCGGACCTCGCGCATCGCCCCGCGAACATCGGCCTCGCTCAGCGCACCCCGGCCGCGGAGGCGGTCGAAGACGCCGGAAAGGCGATCGCTCAGGCTTTCGAACATGCTCATCTCCAGAGGCGCCAAACGAAAAACGCCGGCGGGCGAAACCTCGCCGGCCAGCGTGCGTCCTCAGACGCCTCGAAACTCACCCGTCATCGGGATGGAGGGCAGATAGCTTCGCGAGGCTGGAAAGGCAAGGGTGCAGGCGGCCTCGGCGTGATCAGCGTTTGCGCCGGGTGAGCGCCACGCATTGCTCGTGGACCAGGGCCCGGCGGGCGAGATCGCGCCAGCGAACGGCGGCGTCGAGATATTGATAGTGAAGGGCGGGCAATGCGCTCTGGGCGGCGCGTTCCTCCATTTCGGAGGCCCTGGCGAGACACTCTAGGGCGGTCCGCATGAGTCGCCGCATAGCAGAACGGGCGCTTCCGCGCGACTCGTCCGGCTGCGCGCCCCCGCCTCAGGCATGGACGATGGAGACTGTCGTCCCCGGCTTCGAGGCCGCGACCTCGACGGTCGCGTCCAATTGCTTGGCCAGCGCTTCGACGATGCCGGTACCGAGGCCCGGCTTGGTCTTGGCGGCGCCCGTTGGCATCCCGATACCGGTGTCGCGCACGGACAGGGTCCACGCCCTCCCGTCCGACCGGTAATCGACGGAGATCTTGCCCTTCCGGTGGCGGGGGAAGGCATGCTTCAGGGCGTTGATGACGAGCTCGGTCACGATCAGGCCGAGGCTGACCGAGGCCTCCGCCTTCATCACGCTCTCATCCACCGTCACTTTAAGCGAAAGCTGGTCGTGGTCGCTGATCATCGAGGCGGCGATGCTGCCGCACAAATCGCTGAGATACTCGCGCAGCACGACGTCGCCGATCCGCGAGGCGGCGAGCTGGCGCTGCATGGTGGCGATCGACATGACCCGATTGCGGGCGTCGCGCAGATGACCGCGCGCCTGCTCGGAGCGCACCTTGCGCGCGCCCTGCATCAGCACGCTGGCGACGATCTGGAGGCTGTTGGCGACGCGGTGCTGAAGCTCCTGGAGCAGGATCGCCTTTTCGCGAAGAAGGTCGTCCTTGAGCTTCTCGTTGATCCGCGCCTCGGTAACGTCGGACGCGGCCATGACCAGTCGGACCCTGTCGGCATCGAAATAGTCGAGCTTGCGGGCGTTGATCACCACGCATCGGCTGACCCGCCCGATCCGGCACAAGTCCATCTCATAGGCTTCGATCTTCGCCGACCCCGTGGCGGTGGCCTTCAGCAGCGATCCCAATTGGGGGACGCCCCATTCGCCGTCGCCAAGCTCGGCAAGCGGACGGCCGGCCGCCCGTTCCGGATCGATCTCGAACGTGTCGCAGAAGGATTCGCTCGCAGCGATCACGTTGAGGTGGCCGTCGAGCAGCAATACCGGAGCGTTGGACGAGCCGATCACCGCCAGGGCCAGACCGTCGGCGGCTTCGTCGAGCAGCGATGTACCGGTGTCCATTATCGGATCCTGGGCGGGAGACTCGCGGAGCGAAAGCTACCCGGCCTTTTCGTCCATAGCATAGTTTCCGAGATTAAACTAAGTTATGACTACGGTAGGGCGCGCGGGGCGCCGGATGGTGGACTTGGCCCGCCCCGCCCCCTAGATCGCGCCTCGACATGACGCGCTTCCACAAGATGCATGGCCTCGGCAACGATTTCGTCATCCTCGACGCGCGCGACGGCGACGTGGCGATGGATGCCGCACGTGCGCGCGCGATCGCCGACCGGCGCACCGGCGTCGGCTGCGACCAGGTGATCCTGCTCGAGCGCTCGCAAGTCGCCGATTTGCGCATGCGGATCTGGAACGCCGACGGAGGCGAGGTCGAGGCCTGCGGCAATGCGACGCGCTGCGTCGTGCAGCTCGAAGGCGGCCGCGCCACGATCGAGACCAAGGCCGGCATCCTCACCGGCGACGCCGACGGCGTCGACATGGGCGCGCCCCGCTTCGCCTGGGACGAGATTCCGCTGGCCTATGCGATGGACACGGCGGCGATGCCGGTGGGCTGGGAGGATTTGCAGGACGGCGCCGCGGTCAATGTCGGCAATCCGCATATCGTCTTCTTCGTGGGCGATGCGGACGCGGTCGATCTTGCCCGGCTCGGGCCGCTGATCGAGCACGATCCGCTCTTCCCGGAGCGGGTCAACGTCAATGTCGCCTCCTTCGAGGGCGATGCCATCCGCCTGCGCGTGTGGGAACGCGGCGCCGGGCTCACCTCGGCCTGCGGCACCGGCGCCTGCGCCACCGCCGTGATCGCGATCCGCCAGCGGCTGACGGCGAGCCCGGTGGAGGTGCGCCTGCCCGGCGGCTCGCTCACCATCGACTGGACGGCCGGCGGGACGATCCGGATGACCGGCCCGGCCACCCACGTCTTCACCGGCGAGCTCCCGTCATGAGCGGCCCGGAAACGATCACGCTCGGCTGCCGGCTCAACGCCGCCGAGAGCGAGGCCATGCGCGCGCTCGCGCCGGACGAGGACGATCTCATCATCGTCAACAGCTGTGCGGTCACCAACGAGGCGGTGCGCCAGACCCGCCAGGCGATCCGCAAGGCCAAGAACGCCCGGCCCGGCGCGCGGGTGATCGTCACCGGCTGCGCGGCGCAGATCGAGCCGGCGATGTTCGCGGCGATGCCGGAGGTTTGGCGGGTGATCGGCAATCGCGAGAAGTTCAACCCAGCCTCGTTCGTCCCGAGCGTAGTCGAGGGGCGCTGCACAGAGCCCGAGGGGCGCCCCTCGACTTCGCTCGGGACGAACGGAATTCTGTTTCCTGCTCATGCCGACATCCGCGTCTCCGACATCATGCAGGTGCGCGAGACCGCGCCGCATCTCGCCGCCGGCTTTGCCGGGCGCGCGCGGGCGTTCGTCGAGGTGCAGAATGGCTGCGACCATCGCTGCACCTTCTGCATCATTCCCTACGGCCGGGGAAACAGCCGCTCGGTGCCGGCCGGGCTGGTGATCGAGCGGATCGCCGCGCTCGTCGACGAGGGCTTCAGGGAAGTGGTGCTGACCGGCGTCGACGTGACCAGCTACGGCCCCGATCTGCCCGGCAGCCCGAGCCTCGGCCAGCTGATCGAGCGAATCCTGAGGCACGTGCCGCAGCTGCCGCGTCTGCGGCTCTCCTCGCTCGACTGCATCGAGATGGACGAAAGACTGTTCGAGCTGGCGACGGGCGAGCCCAGGTTCATGCCGCACCTCCACATGAGCTTCCAGGCCGGCGACGACATGATCCTCAAGCGGATGAAGCGGCGCCACTCGCGCGCCGATGCGGTGGAGACCGTGGCGAGGCTCAAGGCGCGGCGGCCCCAGATAGCGATCGGCGCGGACCTCATCGCCGGCTTTCCTACCGAGAGCGACGAAATGGCGGAGAACACGCTGCGCCTGGTGGCCGACTGCGACATCGTCATGGGGCACATCTTCCCCTATTCGCCAAAGCGTGGCACGCCCGCCGCGCGCATGCCCCAGGTTTCTCCCGCCATCGCCAAGTTACGCGCCCGCGCCCTGCGGGAGGCCTGCGCGCGCCGTAAGGCGGCGTGGCTGGAGGGGCTGGTGGGGACGCGGCAGAAGGTGCTGGTGGAGAGTGACGGCCTTGGACATGCGGAGAACTTCGCGCCCGTGCGGATCACCCAGACCCGTTCGTCCCGAGCGAAGTCGAGGGGCGCTGGCACAGAGGCCGAGCTACGCCCCTCGCCTTCGCTCGGGACGAACGAGGTTGTTACAGTGCACATAGACCGGATCGAGGCAGGCACCTTGATCGGAGCCCCCGCATGAGCGAGGCGACCTGGCTCGAGCGCATGCGCTCGGGGTTCCGCAAGACCTCCGAGCGGCTCGGCGACAATCTCACAGGCCTGTTCACCAAGGCGAGCCTCGACGATACCACGCTGGACGCGATCGAGGAGGCGCTGATCGCCTCGGACCTCGGCCCCGCGACCGCGGCCAAGGTGCGCGCCCGCCTCGCCGCCGAGAGGTTCGAGCGCGGGCTCACCGAAGAGGCGGTGCGCGCCGTGGTCGCCGAGGAGCTGGAGAAGATCCTGCGCCCCGTCGCCACGCCGCTCGAGATCATTGCTTTTCCGCGGCCGCAGGTGATCCTCGTCGTCGGGGTCAACGGCTCGGGCAAGACCACCACCATCGCCAAGCTCGCGCATCTTTTCGAGGAGCAGGATTATTCGGTGCTGCTGGCGGCAGGCGACACGTTCCGCGCGGCGGCGATCGAGCAATTGAAGATCTGGGCGGACCGCGCCGGCGTTCCGATCATCGCGGGGCCGGAGGGTTCGGACAGCTCGGCGATCGTCTATGACGGGGTCAAGAGGGCGACCGCCGAGGGAATCGACGTGCTGATCGTCGACACCGCCGGCCGGCTGCAGAACAAGAAGGTGCTGATGGACGAACTCGCCAAGATTCGCCGGGTGCTGGGGCGGCTCAATCCGGCCGCGCCGCACGACGTCGTGCTCGTGCTCGACGCCACCACCGGCCAGAACGCTTTGTCGCAGATCGAGGTGTTCCGCGAGGTGGCCGGCGTCACCGGCCTGGTCATGACCAAGCTCGACGGCACAGCGCGCGGCGGCGTCCTCGTCGCCGCGGCCGAGACCTACGGACTTCCGATCCACGCAATCGGCGTCGGCGAGGGGATGGACGATCTGAGGCCCTTCGACCCGGCGCTGGCGGCGCGAGCGATCGCTGGAGCGGCGGCATGAGCATCGAGACCGCCAAGGCGCCCTCGCCGCCCTCGCCGCCGAGCCCCGCCGGACCCGCGCGCCCGGGCATCGGCGCCACTCTCGCCATCGATTATGGGCCTTTGCTGCTCTTCTTCCTGACCAATTTCTTCGCGCCGGTGCCGAACCAGGTCCGCATCTTCTATGCGACCGGCATCTTCATGGTGGCGATGATGTTCGCGATGCTGATCTCGCAGATCCGCTACCGCAGCATCTCGCCGATGCTCTGGTTCTCGGGGGTCATGGTGGTGATCTTCGGCGGGCTCACCATCATTCTCCACAACGAGACCTTCATCAAGATCAAGCCGACCATCTATTATGCGACGGTCGCCGGTCTGCTCCTGTTCGGGCTCAAGACCGGGCGCAACCTGCTCAAGATCGTGCTCGGCGCCGCCTATCCGGGCCTTCGGGAACGCGGCTGGACGCTGCTGACGCGCAACTGGATCGGCTATTTCATCGTCATGGCGGTCCTCAACGAGATCGTCTGGCGGCAGACCAGCACCGACACCTGGGTCGCGTTCAAATTGTGGGTGTTCCTGCCCGCCACCTTCCTGTTCGCCGCCGCCAACGTACCGATGCTGCTGAAGCACGGCCTGGGCGACGACGCGCCCGCGGATCCGGCGCCCGTGCCCCCGGTCGAATGATGACCGGCATGTTGTCGATACGGGGCCTGAGCAAGACCTACGCGACCGGCGTCGAGGCGCTGAAGCCGCTCGACCTGGAGATCGCCAAGGGCGAGATTTTCGCACTGCTCGGCCCCAACGGCGCCGGCAAGACGACGATGATCTCCATCGTCTGCGGAATCGTCACGCCGAGCGCGGGAGAGGTCACGGTCGCCGGCCACGATATCGGCCGCGACTATCGCGCCGCGCGGCGGCTGATCGGGCTGGTCCCGCAGGAGCTCAACACCGACGCCTTCGAGACGGTCTGGGCGACGGTCAATTTCAGCCGCGGCCTGTTCGGCTCGCCGCCGGATCCGGCCTTTGTCGAGAAGGTGCTGAAGGACCTCTCGCTGTGGGACAAGCGCAAGTCCAAGATCATGGAATTGTCGGGCGGGATGAAGCGCCGGGTGATGATCGCCAAGGCGCTCAGCCACGAGCCCGAACTGCTGTTCCTCGACGAGCCAACCGCGGGAGTCGATGTCGAGCTGCGCCGCGACATGTGGGCGCTGGTCCGCCGCCTGAGGGAGAGCGGCGTCACCATCGTGCTCACCACCCATTATATCGAGGAGGCCGAGGAAATGGCCGACCGGGTCGGGGTGATCAGCAACGGCGAATTGATCCTGGTCGAGGAGAAAGCGGCGCTGATGCAGAAGCTCGGCCGCAAGGAGCTGACGCTGAACCTGACCGAGGTGATGGACGCGGTCCCGCCCGAGCTCGCCGAATGGAGCCTCCTGCTCCAGGCAGAGGGCCACGAACTCGTCTATTCCTTCGACGCCAATGCGGAGCGCACCGGCGTCCCCTCCTTGCTGAGACGGATGAGCGACCTCGGCATCGGCTTCAAGGACCTGCACACCCGCCAGAGCTCGCTCGAGGACATCTTCGTCAGCCTCGTCCACCGGAAGGACGCGGCATGACCTTCAACCGTCACGGCGTCTGGGCGATCTACAAGTTCGAGATGGCGCGCTCGCTCAGGACCATCTGGCAGAGCCTGGTGACTCCGGTCATCACCACCTCGCTCTATTTCGTGGTGTTCGGAGCGGCGATCGGCGGCAGCCTCGCCAGGGAGGCGACCGCCGGCGTCGATTATGGCGCGTTCATCGTGCCCGGGCTGATCATGCTCTCCCTGTTCACGCAGAGCATCTTCAACGCGAGCTTCGGCATCTTCTTCCCCAAGTTCACCGGGACCATCTACGAATTGCTGTCGGCGCCGATCTCGCCGTTCGAGACCGTGCTCGGCTATGTCGGGGCGGCCGCCACCAAGTCGATCGTGCTCGGGCTGGTGATCCTGGCCACGGCCGCCTTGTTCGTGCCGATCCGGATCGAGCACCCCTTATGGATGGCCGCCTTCCTGGTGCTGACCGCGGTCACCTTCTCCCTGTTCGGCTTCATCATCGGCATCTGGGGCAAGAATTTCGAGCAGATCCAGATCGTGCCGATGCTGGTGGTGACTCCGCTGACCTTCTTAGGGGGAGCCTTTTATTCGATCACCATGCTCGGCGAGCCGTGGCGGACGATCACCTTGTTCAACCCGGTCGTCTACCTGATCTCGGGCTTCCGCTGGAGCTTCTACGGCGGAACGGGCGACGTCAGCGTCGGGGTCAGCCTGGCGGCGACCTTGGGCTTCCTGGTGGTCTGCCTGGCGATAGTGGGGTGGATGTTCCGCACGGGATACCGGCTGAAGACCTAGGGTGGTTAAATAGGGACAGTATATATTTTTGGAGCTGGGCGCTCGCGGCATCCGCGGGGGTCCTGGAAAAATATATACTGTCCCTATTTTTTCGCAGGCTGCGTTGGAGGCCGGACTGGACGAGCGGTGCGACCTGCTCATCTTCGCTCCGCTCGTAATGACGGGAGTGGGAAGTCAGCCCCGCTGGTCCGCCCGCGACACGCCCTCGCCGTCCAGATTCTTCGCGACGAACTCCCAGTCGACGATGTTGCCGAGCACGCTTTCCGCGAATTTGGGGCGCTCGTTGCGATAGTCGATATAATAAGCATGCTCCCACACATCGAGGGTGAGCAGCGGCTTCATGCCCTCGTGGACGACCGGCGTGTCCGCGTCGTGCAGCGAGGTCACCTTGAGGCCCGCGCCATCGAGCACCAGCCAGGCCCAGCCGTTGGAGAAATGGCCGACCGCCTCTTCCTTCAACTTGGCGAGCAAGGGATCGACTCCGCCGAAGCCCTCGTCGATCAGTTCGGCGAGCCGGCCGGTCGGCCGCTGGCCCTGCGGCGGCGCGAGGCATTGCCAGAAGAAGCCGTGGTTCCAATGCTGCGCCGCATTGTTGAACAGCCCCCTGTCGCCTTTCTCTTTCGCGGCGCGGATCAGCTCGACGAGCGAGGCGCCGGCCAGAGCCTTCTTCGACTCCGCCGCGGCGTTGACCTTGTCGACATAGGCCTTGTGATGCTTGCCGTGATGAAAATCCAGAGTCTCGCCCGACATGTGCGCGCCGAGCGCGTCCCTGGCATAAGGCAGCGGCGGAAGCGTGAACGGCATGGGGGCTCTCCTCTCCGGGCCCGCGGGCCCGCACAGGAATCAACCGCCCGGGCCGCGGCCCGTTCCCTCGCCTAGCGGCCGCTCACCCGGAAGCGGGTCAGCTCGACGCGCGGCTCGCGCCAATTCGGGTCGATCTCGCTCGCGCGGCGGTAGTCGCGATAGGCCGCGGCGACGTTGCCGAGCTGCTCCTGGGCGACCGCGCGTCCGTAATGGGCGATCGCCGGCCGAGTCGTGTTGCGCTCGAGCGCGACCGTGAACAATTGGACCGCGCCTGCCGCATTGTTGCGCCGGATCAGGGCCGCGCCCTTGTTGAGATAGGATTCGGGCTGGTTCGGATCGAGCTCGATCGCCCGGTCGAAATCGGCGACGGCCTCGTCGACCTGGCCGCGGCGCAGGCGCAAGATGCCGCGATTGACGTGGGTCGCGACGACTTCATAGGCGATCAGATTGCCATGGACGAGCGCCTCGTCGCAGCGCCTGACGTCCGAGGAATTGGGCATGAGGTCGGAATCCGCCGCCTCGAAGCAGAGCCTGGCATCGCTGTTGCCGAGGACCACCACGCCGGCCGAGGCCGGAATTGCGACGGCCGCCGCGGCGGCGGCGGCGGCGAGAAGCGCGCATCTGTTGATCATCGTCGACTCCCTTCGAGGATAGCCCACGGCCATTTCTATAGCACAAGCGGGCCGCCGGAGCACGCTTTTCGACGAAAGAGGGTTTTCAGGCGACGCCGTGCAGCGGGGCGCCGGCGATCCAGGCGCGGCCCGCCTCGAGCCGGGCGATCTCGCGCCGCGCCATTGCGCTGACCAGCAGGCTGTCCGTGCGCGTCCCTTCCTCCAACGTTGCGATGCGCGCATCGAGCGTTGGCGCGGCGGCGGCGCGGGCGCGCATCGCGCACCAGCGGATGCGGTCGCTTGGGTGGGTGGCGGCGAAGGAGGCGAGCAGATCCTCGCCCTCGCCCCCGCCATGATGGGCGGCCAGCGCCAGCATCGGCTCCAGCGAGACTCGGTTCATGATCCCGTCGACCTTCGACTGTTCGAGGTTGAAGCGATACTGGTCGCGGAAGACCGGGCTGTACGAAGTCTCGACGATGTTGAGCGAAACCGACATCGCATCGGCCGGCAATTGCAGATGGATGTCCTTATGGGCCCGGTAGAGCATGACCTTGCCCTCATCGAGGGCCGCCTTCTCGACGAAGCGCAGGGCCACGTTTTCGCCCGGATAGCCGACCACCTCCGCATAATCGTATTCGTAATATTCGCTCCAATAGCCGGGCCCGAGATAGCCGACCGTGAGGAACGAGAAATTATGGTCGTGCGGCACGCCGTAGAAGAAGGGATCCGTCCCCGAATGCCGGATCACGCTGTCCTTCAACGCCGGCCAGAAATTGGCGCGCATGTAGAATTTTGACGAACGGCCGTGCAGCATCACCACCGAGGCGCCATATTGATTGTCGCGGACCTGACCGTCGCAGCGCTGCTTCAGCTCGGCGATCATCATGTCGGCGAGGAAGTCGCGGTCGTTGGCGAGCTTCTTGAGCTGGACCCCCCAGGAGACGAAATTGTCCTCGTCCCGGCTGTCGAAATCGCCGGTTTCGAGCATTTCGACCAATTCGGCCAGCTCCAGCCGCTCCTCTGTCTCGGCAGGGATCAGGCGCGGCATTGCAGCTCTCCCGCGCCTGGTCTGCGGACCGCGTCCGTCTCTTCGTCCTCGTCGTCGGCAAAGAACATTTCCAGCGTCTGGCGAGCCGCGGCGCGCACCTCGGGGTGCGGATCGCCGGTCGCCATCCGCCTCAGCAACGGCAGCGCCGCTTCGGCGTCCATCGCCAGCATCTCGCGCATGATGTGCCAGCGCGTGTAGAAATGCGGGCTGTCGAGCGCTTCGGCGATCAGGGGCAAGGCGTCGTCGCGCTCCATCACGCGCAGCATCGAAACCATCATCTGCACGCGCGAACTCGCCTCGTCGGTGCTGCTGGCGCCGATGAAGGTCAGCGTCTTGCTGTCATATTCGGCGGCGACCGGCGCCGACTCCGGCCGGATCATCGCCTGGAAATAGAGCATGTCGGACGAGGCATGCTCGATGACGAAGCTCTGGTAGCGGCCGTCGATCACGATCTCCTCGCCATCCTCGATCCGGCGGCGGCCGGTGAGGCGGCATTTGCCGGCCTTGCTGGCGAGGAAGCCCGCGGTGATCGGCGGCGCCTCCCAGAAGGAAAGGGTCGCGCCGCCGCTCTTGAGGTAGCGGAACAGGGTGGTGACCCCCGAAAAGCCGATCGAAGTCGCGCCGCGGGGCCCCGCTTTCTTGGCGGCGAGCATATCGACTCCGCTGACTCCGAGCGCGATCGTCAGATCCGGATTGTGGAAGAGCAGGAGGCCTGAATGGATGTCGCTCAACGTCGGAATGAAAGGCGGGCGGAAAAAGGGATCGGCGCGGCTCGCCGCGATCATTTGCGCCATCAGCAGGGCGAGGTCGTCCTCGCGCTCTATGAAGCCGCGGGCGACATTGAGGACGGCGGCGGCGCTGCGCTCGGGCAGCGTGGCGAGGGCGCGCTCGAGGTCGGTCATCAACGGGTGACGGCTCCAGTCGCGCGCCATCGACTCGAGCGCGGCTTGGGACCTTCTCTGGGCGTCGCGGTCGGCGAGCCAGTCAGCGAGGGCAGAGCCCGCAATCATCCGTTCACTCCCTGAAATGCTCGGCGGGCCCGGCGAAAAATGAAAAGAGCGGGGACGCGTCGCGCCCCCGCCCCTCTCAAGCAAAGCTCAGGACCCGAAAGCTCAGAGGGCAATGGCAAGCGCGAGAAGCGCCCCAAGGCAGAGCGGTCCGCCGACCTCGGTCTGCTTGACCGAGCCGTGCATGCCAACCGTGGTTCCCAGCTCCGGAATGGTCAGGATATCGACCTTCTTCTTCATCGTAATCTTCCCCTCTGATCTGCCGCACCCCGACAAAGGCGGAAAGGTCTGGTCGCCTTCGGTTCGGCCAAAAACCGCCGGCGGCTGGTGTGCCTCCTTCCAGGCCGGGCATAAAATAAGCTCCGAAGCCTGTCTGGAAGCCCGCACGGGACGGCGCCACACCTTTCCAGCCCCAATAGTCCCGCCAGACCCGGTAAACATGTCGGTAACCCTAACAAATAGTTTACCTGACGCGGAAAATGGCGGTTTTCCGCCATTTCTCATCAGCCCTCTCGCGCCGCTTGAGCCGGGAGCCCTGCTGGTGCACGAAGGGGTCATGGACAGGAGCGCGCAAAACAGCGGCACCGGCGCGGTGCGTGAGGGCCAGGGCTTCGACGTCGCTTCGCTCGAGGCCTGGATGGCGCGCCATGTCGAGGGCTTTGCCGGGCCGCTCGCGGTCGAGCAGTTCCGCGGCGGCCAATCAAACCCGACCTACAAATTGACCGCGCCCGGCACCAGCTATGTGCTGAGGCGCAAGCCGCCCGGCAAACTGCTCCCCGGCGCCCATGCGGTCGATCGCGAATATCGGGTGATCACCGCGCTTGGCGGCCAGGGCTTCCCGGTCGCGCGGACCTACGGCCTTTGCACCGATGAAGAGGTGATCGGCACGCCCTTCTACGTGATGGAGATGGTCGAGGGCCGGATCTTCTGGGACACCGCCTTTCCCGAAGTGAACGATGCCGAGCGGCCGGCCTATTTCGACGCGATGAACGCCGCCAGCGCCGCGCTCCACCTGATCGACCCGGACGCGGCCGGGCTTTCCGATTACGGCAAGCCCGGCAATTATTTCGCCCGCCAGATCGCTCGCTGGTCGAAGCAATATCGCGAGGACCAGGAGGCCGGCCGAGTCGCCGCCATGGACCGGCTGGTCGACTGGCTGCCGGCGAACCTGCCGCCAGACGAGCCGGTGCCGCGCATCATCCACGGCGACTTTCGCTGCGACAACATGATCTTCCACGCCACCGAGCCCAGGGTGCTGGCGGTGCTCGACTGGGAATTGTCGACGCTCGGCCATCCGCTCGCCGATTTCTCCTATCACCTGATGATGTACCGGATGCCCGCGGGGATCACGACCGGCCTCGCCGGACGGGACCTGAAGGCGCTCAACATCCCAAGCGAGGCCGACTATGTCGCGGCTTATTGCCGGCGCACCGGCCGCGAGGGCATAAAGGACCTCGATTTCTACATGGCGTTCAACCTGTTCCGCCTGGCCGGAATCGTCCACGGCATCAAGGGACGGGTTGCCCGGGGCACGGCCTCCTCGGCCCATGCCGCGAGCATGGCCGCCACATTGGAGCCGCTCGCCGAGCTCGCCTGGGCGCAGGCGGTGAAAGCGGGCGCGCGCTAAGGCTTTTCCCTCTTTGCCTTTCCCTCTATCCCGGCCGACACCAAGGCGGGGGCGTGGATGGCGGATGCGGGCGGTTCCGGGCGGGCGAAGCTGAAGCGGTCGATCGCGCAGATCGGTTTGATCCGTCTCGTCATCACCCTGATCTTCCTCGCCGCGGGCCTCTATCTGGCGCGCCATGCCTGGGACCTGCCGCTCGCCCGCGATGCCGAGCGCGGGCTTTACGACCTCAGGTTCAAGACCAATGCAAACACCGCGACCGGGCCCGACCGGCGGATCACTTTGGTCGTCTACAACGACATCACGCTGGAGGGGCTCGGCAAGCGCTCGCCGCTCGACCGCCGCACGCTGGCCCGCGCGCTGACCGCGCTCGACCGGCTGGGGGCGCGCGCGATCGGCATCGACATCCTCATCGATCAGCGCCAGGACGAGGACGAGGAGCTGGTCCGGGCCTTTCGCGCGATGCGCACGCCGACCTACCTCGCCTTCGCCACCCAGGCGGCCAATCCGCAGCAGATGGAGGCCTGGCAGGAGGCGTTCCTCAGGGAGATCTTCAGCCGCGTCGGACCGAGCCGGCTGCGGCCCGCGAGCATCAAGCTGGACACGGACGACGACAGCGTGATCCGGCGCTGGAGCCAGCCCGACGACCGCCTGCCCGCCTTGCTCTCCAACGCCATGACCGCGGACCATCCCGAGTTCCGCGGCTATACGGGCAGCGTCGATTTCCGCCTGCAGCCCGACGGCACCTCGCCCTTTTCCAAGATCGGTATCGAGGGGCTGACGGCGCTTGCAGAGCCCGGCCTTCCGCCGGAAGCGCGCGCGGCGCTGGAGGCGGAGTTTCGCGACGCGGTGCGCGGCCGCTACATCCTGATCGGCGGCGACATCCGCGACGCGGACGATTTCGAAACGCCGATGACCGGCTTCACCGGCCTGTTCACCAAGGGGTTGGAGGTGCATGCGCACATGCTGGCGCAGCAGCTGGACGGGCGGATGCGCACGCCGGTTCCGTCCGCCTTGCTGTGGCTCGCAGCCATCAGCCTCGTCGTCGCCGGCGGGCTCACCGCCGCGTTCGAGCTCAACGGCTGGCGGCTCGCTCTCGTCCTCCTGGTCCAGATCGGCCTGATCGGCTGGCTGCCCTTCCAGCTCCAGGCGATGAACGTCGAGACGCTGGATCTGCCCGCCTTCGGCTGGGGCACGGGCTGGCTGCTCGCCTTCATCGGCGTCGGCGCCGCGGCGCGCGCGGTCGGCTCAGAGCAGAAGCGCTTCGCCCAGTCGGCGCTCGGCAAATATCTCCCGCCCGACGTGGCGCGGGAGATCATGCGCAATCCGGAGCAGCTCGCCCTGCACGGCGAGCAGACCGAAATCTACGCCCTCTTCACCGATCTCGAGGGCTTCACCAAATTGAGCCATGCGATCACGCCGGGGACCCTGTCGAAGCTGCTCAACCGCTATCTCGACCTGATGAGCGACATCGTGCTCAAGCATGGCGGCACGCTCGACAAGTTCGTCGGCGACGCGCTCGTCACCTTCTGGGGCGCGCCGATCGCCAGGCCGGACGATGCCGACCGGGCGGTGCGCGCGGGCCGCGAGATGTACGAGGCGGGGGAGACGTTCCGCGGCATGGCGAAGGAGATTGCGGGCGACGACGTCCCGCCGATCGGCGTAACCCGCGTCGGCCTGCACCGCGGCGAGGCCGTGGTTGGCAATTTCGGCGGCGAGGGGCGCATCCAATATACCGCTCTGGGCGACGCGATGAACACCGCCGCGCGGCTCGAATCCGCCAACAAGGCGCTGAAGACGACCATGTTGGTGAGCGACGAGGCCAAGCGGGAATCCGCGCTCGCTTTCTTCCGGCCGATGGGCCGGATCGTGCTGTCGGGACGGGCGACTCCGGTGATGGTCTGGGAGCCGGTGCCCGACATGGAGGAGGAATTGCGCGCCACGCTCGCCGCGCTGTGGACCCGCTTCGACGCGGGCGAGGCCGAAGCACTCGTTCAGCTTGAATCCATCGCCGCCGCCCATAAGGAGGATGCGGCCTTGCAGGATTTCGTCTATAGGCTGCGCGAAGTCGGTCCGGGAGGTCACTTTGTCTTGGGTTCCAAATAAGGCGCGGCTCGGCGGCGCACTGGTCGCCGCTTTGCTCGTCACCGGCGCCGCGTCGGCCGCCGCCAACGTCCTCGTCGTCCGCTCGTCCGGGCCTTCGGCGCGCTCCTATCCGGCCGGGCGCTCGTTGCCCGACAATGCGCGGCTCGAGCTGCGCGCCGGCGACCAGATCATGATCCTGGCCAACGGCGGCACGCGGACCTTCCGCGGCCCCGGCACCTTCTCGCCGGCCGGCGCCCAGACCGGCGCGCGCACCGCGCGGAGCGGTGACCGCATCGCCCGCATCGGGGCGGTGCGCAGCGCCGGCATCATCCCGCGGGGCCCGACCATCTGGCATGTCGACGTCACCCAGGGCGGCAATTTCTGCCTCGCCGGCACGACCAACGTCATGCTCTGGCGTCCCGACGCGAGCGCGCCGGTCCGCCTCACCGTCGCCGGCCCCGGCGGCGCCCCGCGTACCGTCCCGTGGCCCGCCGGGCAGCCGACCCGCTCCTGGCCGCGCGGCGCCGCGCTCGCCAACGGCGCCACCTACAGCTTCAGCCAGCCGGGCGTCGCCGTGCCCACGCGGATCACCTTCCGCATCCTCACCACGCCGCTCAACGACGTGCAGGGGGTGGCGGAAGCGCTGATCGCCAATGGCTGCGAGGGCCAGCTCGACGTCCTCGTCGAAAGCCAGCCGGACCAGAGCGCGGGCCGCTGAGCGGCGCCGGCGCAAGGGAGTCCGCCGCGTCGCTGCTTCGTCATCCGGACTTGATCCGGGATCCATGAACACGGAAGTGGCGAGTTCGCGCGGTCCGTGTTCATGGGTCCTGACCCTTCGGCAGGCTCAGGACATGCTTTCGTCAGGATGACGTCGCCAACCTGCCGACGGCCGCACACTCCACCCACTTCCCGCACGCGCACGATTGGCGCATGATGAGGCCGGGAGGGGCCCGCCATGCCGAGGCCGGACGCGCTGCTGCTTCACCTGGGATTTCTGCTGCTGATCGTGGCGGTGGCGGCGCCGCGCCTGCACCTTGCCCGGCTGGCCATGGGCGCGGCCGCCCTGGCCTGGCTCGGCCGCGCGGCGCTGACCGGCGACATGGTCGGCGCGGCCTGGGCGGGCGCCGTCTGCGGCCTCGCTCTGATCTTCGCCGGTCGCCGCCTGTGGGAAGACAAGAATGTCCGCTTCACCGCCGACGAGCAGCACATGGTCGCCACCCTGTTCGACGAATTGCCGAGGAGCCGCGCGCGCCACCTGGTCGACCAGGGCATATGGCTCTCCGGCAAGGCCGGCGACATCCTCACCCGCGAGGGCGAGCCGGTCGACCATCTCTATTATCTGGCCAAAGGCGAGGCGCGCGTGCTCAGCACGGGCCAGCAGGTCGGCCTGTGCCGGCCCGGCGACCTGATCGGCGAACTCACCGTCCTGTCCGGCGAGACCGCCAGCGCGACCGTGATCCTCAATACGCCGGCGCGCTTCTGGTGCGCACCCGCAGAGGACCTGCGGCCCTATGTCGAAACGCACGAGGATATCCGCCGCGCGATCGAGCACGGCTTCGCCACCGTCCTCAAGGCCAAGCTGCGCGCCTCCAACCGCACCATCGCCGAGGCAGCCCTTGATGGGCGTTGCTGAATTGTGGCAAGTCCTTTCAATGAGATACCGGCCGGCCTAGAAGGAAGCCGGCTGAGGGAGGCCGCTATGCGCAAACCCATATTGGCAAGCTTGTTGACCGCGCTTTCGATCCCCACGCTTGCTCATGCCCAGCCTCCGGGGGGGGACGCATCGCAGAACATAACCGTCACCGGCGTCCCGCTCCCGGACCTTCGGGCCCGGCTCGCCGCCTGCCTCGCGCGCAACTGCCCGCCCGACGAGGATATCGACGCCACCATGGCGCTGGCCGAGGCCCTGTTCGTGGACGGCGAATATCGCGACGCGCGCACCGCGCTGCGCGCCTCGTTGGGCCGCAACCGCGACGAGGCCGCCCGCTATCCCGAGCCGGTCTCAGACCTCTTCCGCGCCAATGCGCGCGTCGCCCGGCACCTGGGCATGGACGAGGAAGCCCAGCGTTCGACGCGGGACATATTGAGCGCGCTCCGGGCCGGCCTGCCGGTCGAGGACCACCGCCATTTCACCGCGCGCCTCGAAATCGCGCAGTCGCTGTTCGCCTTCGGCCAGCACGACCAGGCGCTGCGCGAGCTGCGCGACGTCGCCGCGCGGGCGCGCGCCGCGGGACGCGAGGACGTGGCCACGATGGCCGAGCTGCGACTGCTCTGGGTCTCCTATGTGCGAACCCCGCACGGGAGCGCGACGCGCCAGCTGGTCGAGATGTCGCGCTCGCCCGACGCCTACCGGTCGGGTGGAGCCAAGAGGCTGCTCATCCGCATCTACAGCGAACGCGGGCAGACCCAGTTGGCCGACGCCCTGATCGCCGACCTCGGCCGGTTCAGCCAGACGCGGCAATTGCTCTACAGCCCGGCCTACGAACTGGCGGAACGCGACAATGCGATGCGCGGCCAGGATCGCACCGACCAGGCGGTCGAGGCCACCACGTTCAGCCGGCCGGGACCCGAGCCCGGCCGGGGGCGGGCCGTCCTGATGGTGGCGAACAGCGCCGATCGCATGGTCGGCAATTTCGAGGACCGCAGGATCGACGTCAGCTTCGAGGTCCGCCCCGACGGGCGGGTCGAGGACGTGGAGATCGTTCGGCGGAGCGGCGACGCCGGCTGGGCCGCGCCCTTGCTCCAGTCGATAAGGGGCCGCCGCTACGCAGGGAGCAGCGCCAGCACCTATCGGCTCGAACGCTATACCCTGACCTCCGGCATCGAGCGCCGGGTCACCGGGACGCGGATTCCGGGCCGCACCGGGCGGGCCCGCGTCGAATATCACGACCTTGGCGAGGGCGCCGCGCCGCCGCCCACCGACGGGTCCGCCGCGCGGCGCAATCAGCCGAACTGATCAAGGAGAACGATAATGGCCGTTGCTTCAATCCTCCTCGCCGCAGCCCTGGCCCAGTCGCCGGCTCCGCGGCCTCCTGAGCCCGGCACGATCGTCGTCACCGGACGGCGCATCCCGGATTATCGCGCCGCGCTGGAGGCGTGCCTGGCGCGCAGCTGTCCGACCGACGAGGATGCGACCGCAACGCTTGCGCTGGCCGAGGCCCTGTTCGTCGCCGGCGAGTATCGCGACGCCAGGACCGCGCTGCGCGGCTCATTGGGCCGCAACCGCGACCAGGCCGCCCGCTATCCCGAGCCGGTCTCCGACCTCTACCGCGCCAATGCCCGCGTCGCCCGGCATTTGGGCATGGACAACGACGCGCACCATTCGACGCGCCAGATATTGCGCGCGCTGCAGGCGGGCCTGGCGGTCGAAGACCACCGCCATTTCACCGCCCGGCTCGAGATCGCCCAGTCGATGTTCGCCTTCGGCCAATATGAGCAGGCGATCCGCAGCCTGCGCGACCTCGTCGAGCGGGCGCGGGCGGCGGGCCGCGACGACGTCGTCGCGATGGCCGAATTGCGATTGCTCTGGGTCTCCTATGTGCAGACCCCGCACGGAGGCGCCAGGGACCGTCTGGTGGAGATGTCGCAATCGCCCGATCCCTACCGGTCGCACGGCGCCAAAAGGCTGCTCATCCGCATCTACAGCGAATATGGCGACATTCAAAGGGCGGACGCGCTGATCGCCGAGCTCGGCCGCAACAGCCCGCGCCGGCAATTGCTCTACAGCCCGCCTTACGAGCTGGCGGAACGCGACAATGTCGGGCGATCGACGGACCGGCAGGAGCAGGTGATCGAAGCCTCGATCGGCGGCCGGTCCAGCCTGCTCACGTCCAACCACGCCGATCGCATGGTCGGCAATTTCGAGGACAAGCGTATCGACGTCGGCTTCTGGGTCCGCCCCGACGGGCGGGTCGAGGACGTCGAGATCGTGCGGCAAAGCAGCGAGGCGAGCTGGGCCCCGCCGCTGCTCCAGTCGATAAGGGGCCGCCGATACGCCCCCGCCGCTGCGGCCACCTATCGGCTCGAGCGCTATACCCTGACGTCGGGCATCGAGCACAGAGTCACGGGCACGCATATTCCATACCGCACGGCGCGCGCGCGGGTGGAGTATTACGACCTCGGGGAGACCGTCCCGCCTTCGCCCGCGCCCTCGAACGGGCCCGCCGCTCAGCAAGACAACATCCATTGAGCGTGGGGCGAGGCTGAGATGGGCGTCACCGTCGTTCTTGCCGCCGCCTCGGCCGCGCTCGTCCAGACCTCGCCTCCGCCCGCCCAGGAGCCGGGCGCGATCGTGGTGACCGGCCGGCGCGTGCCCGATTACCGCGCCGCGCTGGAGGCCTGCCTCGCGCGCAACTGCCCACCCAACGAGGATATCGACGCCACCATGGCACTGGCCGAGGCCCTGTTCGTGGACGGCGACTATCGAGAGGCGAGGACGGCGATCCGCGCCTCGCTCGGCCGCAACCGCGACGAGGCCGTCCGCTATCCCGAGCCGGTCTCCGACCTCTACCGCGCCAATGCCCGCGTCGCCCGCCATCTCGGCATCGACGGCGACGCCCAGCGTTCGACGCGCGACATCTTGCGCGCGCTCCGGGCCGGGCTGCCGGTCGAGGATCACCGGCATTTCACCGCGCGCCTGGAGATCGCCCAGTCGCTGGTCGCGTTCGGCCAGTATCGCGAGGCCCGCCGCGAGCTCGAGCGGCTCGCCCAGCTGGCCCGCGCCGCCGGCCGCGAGGATGTGGCGCGGGTCGCGGAGCTGCGCTCGATCTGGGCCAGCTATATCGAGGTGCCGCACGGCACGGCCGAGCGGCGCCTGATCGAAATGTCGCGCAGGACCGGGGCGGAGCACCGGATCTCCTCGATCGGGGCGAAGATGCTGCTGCTGCGGATCTACGGAGAGCGCCGCGATACGGCGCGGAGCGAGATGCTGCTCGCCCAATTGCGGCAGGACAATCCGCCGCGGCGGCAATTGCTCGTCAACCCGCCCTATCAGCTCGCGGTTCACGACGGCTCCGACAATAGTGGAAGATCGGGGTCGCAACCCGCCCGCAGCCAGATGGACACGACCTTGTCCCGGCGGGTCGGCAATTTCGACGACATGTGGATCGACGTCGCCTTCTGGATCCAGCCGGACGGCCGCGTCGCCGACCTTCAGATCGTCCGGCGCAGCGGCCGCGCGGATTGGTCCGATCCACTGCTCGAATCGATCCGCGGGCGGCGCTATGCGGCGATCGGGGGCACCGAGCCGACCTACCGCCTCGAGCGCTACACCTATACGTCTGGCTATGAGAGCCGCACCGGCTCCCGCATCCAGCAGCGCTCGCCGCTCGCGCGGGTCGAATATCTGGATCTGACGAGCGGGCCGCCGCAACAGCCCTAGGGGTCCGCACTCGATTGACGTCATCCCATGAACACGGACTGCGGGAATTCGCATAGTCCGTGTTCATGGATCCTGACGTTCGTCAGGATGACGGAAAGTGCATTCAGCTGCCCATATGCTTCTTGGGCGGCCCACCGTCGCGGCGCCTGATCACCAGGTTGCGGATTTCGGTCATGTCCTCCATCGCGAAGCGCACGCCCTCGCGGCCCAGCCCTGAATCCTTGACCCCGCCATAGGGCATGTTGTCGACGCGGTAGGAGGGCACGTCGTTGATCACCACGCCGCCGACGTCGAGCCGGTCCCAGGCGTCGAACATCTGGAAGAGATCGCGGGTGAACACGCCCGCCTGCAGGCCGAACTTGCTGTCGTTGACGATGTCGAGCGCCTCGTTGAAGTTGTTGAACCTGATGAGGAAGGCGACCGGCCCGAACGCTTCCTCGATATTGAGCTTGGTGTCGCGCGCGACGCTTTCCAGCAGGGTCGCCTCCAGCATCGCGCCCTCGCGCTTGCCGCCGCAAAGCAGGGTCGCGCCCTTCTCCACCCCTTCCCGGATCCAGCCGTCGAGCCGTTTCGCCTCGCTTTCCGAGATCATCGGCCCGATGAAGACGTCGCGGTCCTTCGGATCCCCGGCGACGAGCGTCTTCGTCTTCGCGACCAGCATGTCGCGGAATTCGCCGTAGACCTCGGCGTGGATCAGGATGCGCTGCACTCCGATGCAGGACTGGCCGGACTGGTAGAAGGCGCCGAAGATCACCCGCTCGAGCGCGTCGGCGAGATCGGCGTCGCGATCGACGATCACCGCCGCATTGCCGCCGAGCTCCAGCACCACCTTCTTCTTGCCGGCGCGCGCCTTCAGGTCCCAGCCGACCCCGGGCGAGCCGGTGAAGCTCAGCAATTTGAGCCTGTCGTCGGTGGTGAAGAGGTCCGCGCCTTCGCGGTGCGCCGGGAGGATCGAGAAGGCGCCTTTAGGCAGGTCGGTCTCGGCCAGCACCTCGCCCATGATGATCGCGCCCAGCGGCGTGCGGCTCGCCGGCTTCATCACGAACGAACAGCCGACCGCGAGCGCCGGCGCGATCTTGTGGGCGGCGAGGTTGAGCGGGAAGTTGAACGGCGAGACGAAGCTGCACGGCCCGATCGGCACCCGTTTCCAGATCCCCTGATAGCCCTTGGCGCGGGGGCTGATGTCGAGCGGCTGGACCTCGCCCGTCATCCTGACGCTCTCCTCGGCGGCGATGCGGAAGGTGTCGATCAGGCGGCTGACCTCGCCTTCGCTATCCTTGATCGGCTTGCCCGCCTCGACGCAGAGCGCGTAGGCGAGCTCGTCGAAGCGCTGCTTGAAGCGGTCGACGCAATGCTGGAGCACCGCCTGGCGATGATAAGCGGGCAGCCGCGCCATCGGCTCGGCCGCCTCGACCGCCCCCTGGATTCCGGCGTCGATCGTGGCCGCGTCCGCCTGCGCGACCCGGAACGCCACCTCGCCGGTATACTTGTCGGTGACCCCGAGGTCGGAATTGGGCTGCTTCGCCTCGTTGTTGAGGTAGAGCGGATAGACGTCCTTGAGCTTTGTCATTCAACGTCTCCGATCGTCATTCCCGCGAAAGCGGGAATCCAGTCTGGACCCCCGCTTTCGCGGGGGTGACGGAAAAGGGCTAGAGCTTCGCGCTCAGCTCCTTGATTTCCTTGTTCAAGATCCGGTCATTCTCCGAATAGTCGACCGGGCAGTCGATCAGGTGGACGCCGGGTGTCGACAGGCATTCGGCGAGTATCTCCTTCAAGCTCTCGGCGCTATCGACGCGGTGGCCGATCGCGCCATAGCTTTGCGCATATTGGACGAAATCCGGATTGCCGTAGGTCAGGCCGAAATCGGCGAAGCCCATATTGGCCTGCTTCCAGCGGATCATGCCGTAGGCGTCGTCGCGCAGGATCAGCACGGTGATGTTGAGCCCCAGGCGGACCGCGGTCTCCATCTCCTGGCTGTTCATCATGAACCCGCCGTCGCCGCAGATCGCCATCACCTTGCGGTCGGGATAGACCATCGCCGAGGCCATCGCCGACGGCAGCCCCGCGCCCATCGTCGCCAGCGCATTGTCGAGCAGCACCGTATTGGGCGCGCGCGCCGGATAGTTGCGCGCGAACCAGATCTTGTAGACGCCGTTGTCGAGGCAGATGATGCCGTCGGCGGGCATCGCCTCGCGGATGCGCTGGACGAGGCAGGGCGGGAAAATGGGGAAGCGCTCGTCGCCGCACAGCCCCGCCGTATGCTCGACCTCGGCGGCGCGCGCCTTCATCATCCGCTCGAAATTCCAGGTCCCGGAGGGGACGATGTCCTCCTTGATCTGCCAGATCGCGTTGGCGATGTCGCCGATCACCTCGATCTGCGGGAAATAGACGGGATCGACCGAGGCTGTGTTGGTCGAGACATGGATCACCTCGGTCCCGCCCTGCTGCATGAAGAAGGGCGGCTTTTCGATCACGTCGTGGCCGATATTGACGATGAGGTCGGCGGCGTCGACCGAGCGGTGGACGAAATCGCCCGCGGAGAGGGCGGCGCAGCCCAGGAATTTGGGATGCGCCTCGTCGATCACGCCCTTGCCGAGCTGCGTCGTGATGAACGGGATGCCGGTCTTCTCGATCAGCTGCAGCAACATGCGGCTGGTCATCTTGCGGTTGGCGCCGGCGCCGACCACCAGCAAAGGCGATTTCGCGGTCTCGATCCGTTTGACCGCGGCGCGGATCGACTTCTCGTCGGCATGCGGGCGGCGGACCAGGCTGCGCTTCAGCGGCACCGAATCCGTCTTTTCTTCGGCTATGTCCTCGGGGAATTCGATATGGGTCGCGCCGGGCTTCTCCTCCTCGGCGAGGCGGAAGGCCTCGCGCACCCGGCTCGGGATATTGTCGGCGGAGGCGAGCTGGTGGGTATATTTGGTGATCGGCCCCATCATGTCGACGACATCGAGGATCTGGAAACGGCCCTGCTTGGATTTCTTGATCGGCTTCTGGCCGGTGATCATCAGGATCGGCATGCCGCCCAATTGGGCATAAGCGGCCGCGGTGACGAAGTTTGTCGCGCCCGGCCCCAAGGTGGCGACGCAGACCCCGGTCTTGCCGGTATGGCGGCCATAGGTCGCGGCCATGAAGCCCGCGCCCTGCTCGTGCCTGGTCAGGATCAGCTTGACGCTCGTCGAGCGCGACAGGCTGTCGAGGAAGTCCAGATTCTCCTCGCCGGGCACGCCGAACACATATTCGACGCCCTCCTCTTCGAGGCACTGGATGAACAGGTCCGAGGCTTTGGTCATGCGCTTGGGCTCCGGTCGTGGTCGGGCGGGATCGGTGCGCGGCCGGCCGCCCGCCGGCGCGTCCTCGCCCCCGTCTTCAGACACCCTACCGGGCTTTGTTTCGGCTGTCATCAGGGCCTTGCGGGCCGTCTTTGCGGCTTGCATGGATAAGGCATCTCGCCCATAGTCGAAGCGACTTCTTTGGCCGGATAAACAAGCGGCATGGAGGACGAATGGGGGGCAGCCGCAACATCGCGATCGGTCTCGGCGCCGCCTTTCTGGCCGCCGCCGCATTGCTCGCCTTGCTGCTCCGCCCGGCCGACGCGCAGGCCATCCAGCAGACCGGCGGCGACCCCCGCGGCAATTATGTCGGCGTCGCGACCTGCGGCGGCACCACCTGCCACGGCCGCAGCAACGGCGACGGCCCCCGCGTCCGCCAGGACGAGGTCATGCTCTGGCAGGATCCGGCGACCGCCGCCGGCGCCCACAGCCGCGCCTTCGCGGTGCTGCGCGAGCCGCGGTCGCGCGCGATCGCCGAGCGGCTGGGGCTGGGCGAGGCGACCGGCGCGCCGATGTGCCTTGGCTGCCACGCCACCCCCGGCGGCGCGCGCGGAATCCGCTTCCAGACCACCGACGGCGTCGGCTGCGAAAGCTGCCACGGCCCGGCGGGCGGCTGGCTGTCGAGCCATTATACCGTCGGCGGCACCCACCAGGCCAACGTCCGCAACGGCCTCGTCCCGCTCGACAATCCCAGGGTGCGTGCCGAAACCTGCCTGAACTGCCATTTCGGCAGCGCGCGCGACGGCCAGTTCGTCAACCACCGGATCATGGCCGCCGGCCACCCGCGGATCAGTTTCGAGCTCGACCTCTTCACCACGCTCCAGCAGCATTACACGATCGACGACGATTATCGCGCCCGCGGCAAGCGGCCCCCCGACGGAACCCAGATCTGGGCGATCGGCCAGGCGATCGCGCTCAAGCGCTCGCTCGATCTGTTCGCCTCCAACCGCGGCAGCGAGGGTATCTTCCCCGAATTCTATTTCTTCGACTGCCACAGCTGCCACCGGCAGATTTCGGACGATCCGCGCTTCCGGCCGAACCGGACGACCAATCCGGGCCGGCCGATCCCGGCGGGCATGCCGCCCTACAATGACGAGAACATGATCATGCTCTCCGCGGCGGCGCGGGTGATCGCGCCAGGCCTCGCCGCCCGCTTCGACCGCGAGAGCCGCGCTTTCCACACCGCCATGGCGACCGGCCGGCCCGGCGCGCTGCGCGAGGCGGCGCGGCTCGGCGCCACGCTCGACCTCATGGTCGCCGCCTTTTCGTCCGCCGCGGTCAGCGCCGATACCACCTTCGCGATCATCGACACGATCACCACCGAGGCGATCCGCGACCGCTTCACCGACTATGCGGGAAGCGTCCAGGCGGTGATGGCGACCGACACCCTGCTCTCGGCCCTGGTCAGCCGCGACCGCGTCTCGGTCTCGGCGGCGAACGCGATCCGCGTCGACATCAACAGCGCCTATCGCGCCGTGCGCGACCCCAATGCCTATGATCCGGGGGGATTCAGGGCGAGCCTCGGCCGCGCCGCGGCGGCGATCAGACGATTGAGATAGCAATCAAGATGAAGCGTGAAGCCATTTCCTGCATCGCGATCGCCGCGTTGCTCGTTGCCTCCTGCGGGGGCGGCGGCGGCGGCACCGGCGGGCCGACCCCGGGCCCGGTGCCGCCCGCCGCGGCCCGCCTGTTCCAGGATCCGGCGCCGCTCGCGCTCACCCAGACGGAGGTGGAGCGGGTCGTCGCCCAGGCCGTCGCCGAGGCGCAGGCGCGCGGCCGCCCGGGCACGATCGTCGTCGTCGATCGGGTCGGCAACGTGCTCGCCGCCTTCCAGATGAACGGCGCCAACACCACCCTCGCGGTGCCGCCCTCGCCGAGCGGCATCAACCACGACCTCCAGGGCCGGGTCGTCCCCGGCGGCGCCGTCGCCGGCGCCATCTCCAAGGCGATCACCGGCGCCTATCTCTCCTCGAGCGGCAACGCCTTTTCGACCCGCACCGCGAGCATGATCGTGCAGGAGCATTTCCCGCCCTCGGCCGCCGCTCGCGGCCTCGAAAGCGGCCCGCTGTTCGGCGTACAGTTCAGCCAATTGCCCTGCTCGGACCTGTCGAGCCGGTTCGGCATGGCGGCGCCGGGCGCCTTCATCGGACCGAAACGCTCGCCACTCGGCCTCTCCGCCGATCCGGGCGGCTTCCCGCTCTACAAGGGCGGCGTCGTCGTCGGCGGCGTCGGCGTGATGGCGGACGGCGTCTACGGCGCAGACCTCGAAGTCCAGGACGTCGACCGCGACGACGAAGAGGCGATCGCGCTCGCCGCGACCCACGGCTTCGCCGCCGGCGCCGACATCCAGGCGGACCGGATCAGCGTCGACGGAACCACCTTGCGCTACAGCGACGCCACAGTCGCCGACCTGCGCACCAACCCGGCGAACGCGCCGCCCTTCGCCGGGCTGATCCCCGGCACCGGGGTGCTGATCCCGGTCAACGGCTATTATGCCGGCGCGGCGGCGCTCCCCGGGACGGCCTACGGCACCGAGGCGTCGGGCATCCGCCTCGCCAACCCCGGCGAATTCGCCAATCCGGACGCCTATATCCTGACCAATGGCGGCGGCACCAACCGCTTCCCGATCATCGCCGGCACCTCGCCCGTCGGTGCGCAGCTCACCGCCGCCGAAGTGCGCGCCATCCTGGAGGAGGCGTTCAAGGTGATGGCGGCGGCCCGCGCGCAGATCCGCCGGCCGCTCGACAGCCGCGCCGAAGTCACCATCTCGGTGGTCGACAGCGAAGGACGCGTGCTCGGCATCGTGCGCTCGCCCGACGCGCCGATCTTCGGCACCGACGTCTCGCTGCAAAAGGCGCGGACCGCCGCCTTCTTCTCGGCCGCCCACGCCGCCGCCGAGCTCAGCGCCAACGCCGCGCCCCTGGGGGGCGCCGACGTGCGCGCCTATGTGCCGGCCGCGCGGACCTTCTTCAACGACCCGACCGCGCTCACCGGCCGGTTCGCTTTCTCCGACCGCGGCTTCGGCAATGCCGCGCGGCCCTATTTCCCGGACGGCGAGCTCGGCCGGCCGCCCGGGGCCTTTTCCCGCCCGATCGCCGAGTTCAACCCGTTCTCGACCGGGCTGCAATCGGCCTTGATCCTGGACCAGGTGCTCCAGCATGTCGGCTTCATCCTGACCGGGGTTCCGCCGGACACGGCGCAGCAATGCACGCTCGGCCCCAATCCCGGCCGGCTCGCCAACGGCATCCAGATCTTCCCGGGCTCGGTGCCCATCTATCGCGGCAACACCCTGGTCGGGGGCATCGGCGTCTCCGGGGACGGCATCGACCAGGACGATATGATCAGCTTCCTTGGCCTGCACAATGGCGGGGTGAGACTGGGCACGGTCGGCAACGCGCCCGCCGCCATCCGCTCGGACCAGATCGTCGTGCCGGTCGCCGGCGCGTCGGGCGGCGGCGTCAGGCTGCGCTGGGTCAATTGCCCGTTCAATCCGTTCATCGGGACGAACGAGCAGAATGTCTGCCAGGGAAAATGACGGTCGCGGCCGCCCTCCTGTCGCTGATGGCGTCGGCGGGCGGGCCGCTTCTTTCGAGCATCCCAGGGAGTCATCCCGGACTTGATCCGGGATCCATGAACACAGGCCTTGGAATATTAGCGCAGTCCGGGTTCATGGGTCCCGGCCTTCGCCGGGATGACTCGGTGCTGCTCGCCATGCAGGACACGCGGCCGCCCGCGGAGGCGCCGGCGTTCGGCACGCAGGAGCAGGCCGAGCCCCTCCCCGCCGAAGAGCCCGAGCAGCGCCCGGCTCCGCCTTCGGAGGAGGAGCTGATCGACGGCCGCCGCCGCCCCGGCGTGCCGCAGCACGACCTGCCCGATCCGGTGAACCAGTATAATCCGGGCGCGATCCGCATGCCGGCGCCCGAGGCCTTCCCGGCCGAGCATGTCGCGGTGCCGGACCGCTGGCGGCTGGTCGATTCGCTCGGAATGGTCCGCCAGCGCTGGTACGATCCCTACAATCAGAACGTGCTCAAGGGCGACCGGCCGATCTGCATCCCCACCGACGAGGAGCAGGAGCGCCGCCGCGCCGCCGGCACGCCCCGCTGCGCCACGCCGCGCTTCCTGGGCCTGACCGGCCACGACTGGTTCTTCGTCGCCAACGTCGTCTCCGACACGGTGATCGAGCCCCGCACCTTCCCCATACCGGTCGGCGTGCAGACCACCGACCGGCCGGGCAGCAACGACGTGTTCGGCGAGAATCACAGCCTGGTGCTCTCGCAGACCTTCATCGCCAGCGTCGCCCTGATCAAGGGCAGCACCGCCTTCAAGCCGCCCGACATCGAATATCGGCTGACGCTCGCCTTCAACGTCAATTATGTCGACGTCGGCGAGCGCCGCATCCTGTTCGTCCAGCCTTCGGAAGGGACCGACCGCTTCGATTATGCGCTCGGCGTCCAGGAAGCCTTCATCGATTACCACATCCGCAACGTCTCGGACCGCTTCGACTTCGATTCCGTCCGCGTCGGCATCCAGCCGTTCAACTTCGATTTCCGCGGCTTCCTCTTCCAGGACCAGCAGCTCGGCGCCCGCCTGTTCGGCAGCCGCGACAACAACCGCTTCCAATATAATCTGATCGCCGCCTGGCGGCTGGAGAAGGACACCAATTCGGGCCTCAACAACATCCTGCAGACGCCGCGCGACGACTGGATCCTGCACGCCAACCTGTTCCGCCAGGATTTCCCCTTCGTCGGCATCACCAGCCAGGCGAGCCTCACCTGGAACATCAACCGCGAGCGCGGCGAGATCGAGGTCGACGACAACGGCTTCCCGGTCCGCCCGGCCCTGCTCGGCAATCTGCGCTCGCGCAATTACGACGCGATCTATGTCGGCTATTCGACCGACGGACGGATCGGGCGGATCAACCTCACCACCGCCGCCTACGCGCTGCTCGGCTCGGACCGGAACAACATCTTCACCGGCCGGTCGGCGCGGCTGCAGAGCTTCTTCCTCGCCGCCGAGCCGAGCTACGACGTGGACTGGATCCGGATCCGCGGCGCTGCCCTGTTCGCCAGCGGCGACGGCGACCCTTACGACAATGTCGAGCGCGGCTTCGACGCGATCTTCGAAAATCCGATCTTCGCCGGCGCCGACACCAGCTACTGGATCCGCCAGACCATCCCGTTCGCCGGCGGCGGCCGCGCGATCGGCATCAACGGCCGCAACGGCATATTGAACTCGCTGCGCTCCTCCAAGGAGCAGGGCCAGTCCAACTTCGCCAATCCCGGCACGATGCTGCTCGGCGTCGGCGCCGATTTCGACATCACCCCGCAATTCCGCATCTCGGCGAACGTCAACCACCTGTGGTTCCACCGTACCGAGACGCTCGAGGCCTTGCGCATGCAGGGGACGATAAGGCGCGACATCGGCTTCGACGTTTCGGCGGCGGCGATCTGGCGGCCGCTCGCCACCCAGAACCTTGTCTTCCGCCTCTCCGCGGCCGGGCTCTATGCGGGCACGGGCTTTCGCGACCTGTTCGAGAACAGGGACCGGGACCGGATCTATTATTCCGTCCTGTTCAACGCCATCGTGAGCTATTGAGAGGGGGGTGATGAAGTTCGCCGATCTTGGACGGGTGGCGATGATGGCGGCGGCGCTGACGCTCGCCGGCCTCGTCGGCGCGTCCTCGGTCGGCGCCGCCGAGGGCGAGAAGGCCAAGGTGCGCGACTACAGCCTGGTCCGCGCCGCGCCCGCGCCGCGCACCCAGACCCAGGCCGAGGCCGACGCCAAGAGCGGTACGGCGCGCGAAAGCGGCTGCCTCTCCTGCCACGTCCAGACCGACGCGCCGACCATGCACAGGTCGCCGGCGGTGGTGCTCGGCTGCGTCGATTGCCATGGCGGCAATCCCAGGATCAGCGGCGATTCCAATCTGCCGCACGACAATCCGGCCTACATCGCCGCGCGCGACCGGGCGCATGTGCTGCCGCGCTACGAAGGCGCCTGGCATTTCCCGTCGAGCGCCAATCCGGCGCGCACCTACACTTTGCTCAACCGGGAATCGCCCGAATTCATCCGCTTCGTCAATCCAAGCGACTATCGCGTCGTCCGCGACAGCTGCGGCGCCTGCCATATCGAGGTGATCGAGGCGGCCGAGCGCTCGCTCATGTCCTCGGGCGCGATGCTGTGGGGCGGGGCGGCCTATAATAACGGCATATTGCCCTTCAAGAATTACATTAGCGGCGAGGCCTATACGCGCGGCGGCGAAGCAGCGATGATCGCCTCGCCGCTCCCGCCCGGCGGCCTGACGCCGCAGCAGCGCGCCCGCGGCGTGCTCGCCGGGCTCTATCCGCTGCCGACCTGGCACGTCATCCCGCCCGGCGACGTCTTCCGCGTGTTCGAGCGCGGCGGCCGCAACATCAACACCCAGTTCCCCGAGATCGGCCTGCCCAATCCCACGGGCTCGATCCAGCGGCTGGAGGAGCCGGGCCGGCCCGACCTCAGGCAGTCGAACCGCGGCCCGGGCACCGGCCTTCGCGTCGCGATTCCGGTGCTCAACATCCACAAGACGCGGCTCAACGACCCCTACATGTGGTTCATGGGCACCAACGACCAGCAGGGCGATTACCGCCATTCGGGCTGCGCCGGCTGCCACGTCATCTACGCCAACGACCGCGAGCCGCGGCACTCGATGACCTATTCGCAATATGGCCGCGACGGGCAGACGGCGACGGTCGATCCGACCATCGCGCCGCTTCGCCAGGGCCAGCACCGCCCCGGCCAGGCGGCCGAGGCCGGGCATGGCGGAGAGGGTCATGGCGAGGGGGCGGCGGCCAACCACGCGCCGGCCGATTCCAACCATGCCGCGGTCGGCGAGAGCGGCCATCCGATCCGCCACGCCTTCACCCGCGCGATCCCGACCTCGCAATGCATGACCTGCCACATGCACCAGCCCAACATCTTCCTGAACACCTATCTCGGCTACACTATGTGGGACTATGAATCGGACGCCGACCTGATGTGGCCGGGCCCCGAAAACCGCCTGCCCGCGCGCACTCCGGAAGAGGAGGCCCGGTTCCGCAACCAGCATTACCCGACCGCGGCCGAGGTCTTCGCCGTGCTCGACCGCAACCCCGAGGCGGCGGCGCCGCGCGGGCTGTGGGGCAATCCCGGCTTCCTGCGCGAAGTCTTCGACAGGGTGAACCCGCTCGCCCGCCACACCCAGTTCGCCGACTATCACGGCCACGGCTGGAACTTCCGCGGCATCTTCCGCCGCGACCGCGAGGGCAATCTGCTCGATTCCCAGGGCCGGATCATCGAAGGGCCGCCTTCGCCGCAGAACCTGTCGACGACGCCGGGCCAGTTTCAGCCCGCGGGCCGCAATCCCGGCCGCGCCGTGCACATGATGGACATCCACGCCGAGCGCGGCATGCAATGCGCCGATTGCCATTTCAGCCAGGATTCGCACGGCAACGGCTTCATCTACGGCGAGGTCGCCAACGCCATCGAGATCGGCTGCCGCGACTGTCACGGCGTGCCCGGCCAATATGCCAATCTGCGAACCACCGGCCCCGCCGCGCCGACCCACGGCACCAATCTCGAGCTGATCCGCAACGAGGACGGGCGCCGCCGCTTCGAATGGATGGATTGCGAGCTCGCGCGCGAGGAGGTGACCGACATCAGGTGCACCGCCGGCCAGCGCGTCCTGATCCAGCGCTCGATCGTCGATCCGAGCCTTTCCTGGGTGGTCAGCCAGGTCAATGACGGCGCCAATCGCGAGCTGCCCGATTGCGACACCGACACCCAGACGGCGCGGCCCGGCCCCTGCTTCAACGTCCGCTCCTCCCGCTCCAAGCTGATGTCGCGCGCCGGTGCCGAGACCGGCCGCTACAGCTTCGGCCCCGGCGTGCCCGAGGACCAGCTCGCCCATCCGACGAACGAAATGGCCTGCTTCACCTGCCACCTCTCATGGACGACGAGCTGCGGCGGCTGCCACCTGCCGATCGAGGCGAACTGGCGCACCAGTGTCCACCATTATGAAGGCGAGGAGACGCGCAACTTCGCGACCTACAATCCGCAGGTCGCGCGCGAGGACATGTTCCAATTGGGGCGCCACCAGACCAGCAAGGGCAATATCATCGCTCCGGTCCGCTCGACCTCGGCGCTCGTCCTCTCCTCGACCAACATCAACCGGGAGCGAATCTACGTCCAGCAGCCGCCGATCGCCGCCTCGGGCTTTTCGAGCCAGGCCTTCGCGCCGCATTTCCCGCACACGGTGCGCACCACCGAGACCAAGCAATGCTCCGACTGCCACGTCAGCCGGGCGAACGACAACAATGCGATCATGGCGCAGCTGCTCCTGCAGGGGACCAATTTCGTCAACTTCGTCGGCATGCACGCCTGGATCGGCCTGGAGGGCGGCTTCGAGGCGGTCAGGGTCACCGAATGGGACGAGCCGCAGGCGGTGATCGGCTCCTATCTGCAGCGCTTCGCCTATCCCGATTATTTCCGAATGCACGTCGACAGGAACCGGCGCGAGCTGATCAACTGGACCCGCGGCCGGACCTTCGACCGCAACCTCTCCGGCGAGACCCGCGCCAACGAGCAGTTCGCCAACGTCGTCGAAGGCACGCCGGACCGGGTCGGCTGCCTGCAGAATCGCGGCGAATATATGTTCGTGGCGCAAGGCCGCGGCGGCTTCCGCGTCTACGACATCGCCTCGATCGCCAATAAGGGCTTTTCCGAGCGGATCGTCTCGGCCCCGGTCTCCGGGCTCGGCCAGGACACGCACGTCTCGTCGCGCAACGCGACCTGCATGGCGCTGCCCACCAACCAGCCGATCCGGCCCGACCGCAACGACGCCATGAACACCACGCCTGTTACCCGCTCGGACGGCCGCACCGTTACCCTGCTCGAGGAGAATCAGGAGCAGCGCTTCCACCCCATCTACAATTATGCGGTGGTCACCGATTTCGAGGAGGGCATGTACCTGGTCAACGTCAACACGCTCGCCGACGGCGAGGCGCGCAACAACCACCTGCGCCGCGCCGTGACCTGGAACGAGAGCGGCGTCCTCGCCGGCGCCCGCCATATCACGCTCGCCGGCCATTATGCCTATATCACCGCCGCGGCGGGCCTCGTCGTGATCGACCTTAATGATCCGCTTCACCCGCGCCACGTCGTCACCATCCCGCTCACCGACGCCCGCGCGACGGCGCTGCAATTCCGCTATTTGTGGGTGACCGACGCCGAGGGGCTGAAGCTGTTCGACGTCACCGCCCTGGAAAATCCGCGCGCGGTGCCACAGGCGACGGTGCGGCTCGCCGACGCCCGCCGCGTCTACCTCGCCCGCACCTATGCCTATGTCGCCGCCGGCCGCGACGGGCTGATCATCTACAACATCACCCGCCCCGAGCAGCCTGCCGAGCATTGGCGGATCCCGGCCAATTTCTGGAACGGCGACACGCCGGACACGCAGGACGTCACCGTCGCTTCGACCAACGCCTCGCTGTTCGCCTATGTCGCCGACGGGCGGAACGGGATGAAGGTGCTGCAATTGTTCAGCCCGGAGAGCAATCCGAACTTCTACGGCTTCTCGCCCCGGCCGGTGCCCGAGCTGATCGCCTGGGCGCGCACCCCCTCGCCCGCTCTGTCGGTCGCCAAGGGCCTCGACCGCGACCGCGCCGTCGACGAGACCGGCGGCCAGATCGCGGTCTTCGGCCGCCTGGGCTCGCGCCCCTTCAACCGCAGCGAGATGGAGCGCCTCTACCTCAACAGCCGCCGCCTCCCCTACCAGGTCAGCGATGCCGCCACGCTTGAGGATTGGGTGGGGCGCTGACCCCCCGGAATTCCCCTCCCCGGCGGGGAGGGGGTTAGGGGGAGGGGGTTCGGTGTCTTCGGATAATCTCGATCGCCCGACACCCCCACCCTACCCTCCCCCTTAAGGGGGAGGGACTTCAGTCCAGTGCAATACTCAGATGGCGGAGGATATCCTCCAGGACGCCGTCGATGTTCCCCGTCACGTCGCTGTTCCAGTAACGAATGACCCTGTAGCCATGCGCCTCGATCATCCGGGTGCGTTCGGCATCCTCCTCGGTCGAACCCGCATGCTGTCCACCGTCCAACTCGATGACAAGCTTCGCTCTCCGACACGCAAAATCCGCAACCGCCTTCCCGATCGGAAACTGCCTGGTGAAGCTATGCCCCAGCTGCGCGCGCCGCAGCCGCGACCATAATAGCCGCTCCACATCCGTCATTTCGGCCCTAAGCCGCCGCGCAACCGGCGTAAGCCGCTTCCGCGCCGCCATCGCCTATTCCCCCCACCTCTCCTTGTTGAGCATGCGGATCAGGCCCTGGCGGCGGGGGATGTAGCGGGCGAGGACTTCGTGCTCCTCGACCGTGTCGAAATGGGTGATGAGCTCGCGCCCGTTCCAGTAATGGAGCGCGAAATAGGGGCGGTCGGCGACGATCATCGGGCGGTCGTCGGCGACGTCCGGATCCATCCTCACCATGTCGAGCGCGACCTGCGGCGCCGTCGACGGGCAGACGGCGAGCGTGGCGCCGGCCCAGCGCGTCACCAAGGGACGGTGGAGGTGGCCGGTGATCATCGCGATGATATTGGGATGCGCCGCGACGATCGGGCGCAGCCGCAGGACCCACTCCGCCTCGGGATTTTCGGTCATCCAGCTGAGGCCCGTCTCGATCGGCGGATGGTGGAGGACGAGCAAGGTCGGCCGCCCGGGCGCCTCGGCCAGCCGCGCCTCCAGCCAGGCGGCGCGGACCGCGTCGAAGCCGCCGCCGTGGCGCCCGATCTCCAGCGTGTCGAGGACGAGGATGCGGACCGGAAAATCCTCGATTGAATATTGGATATAGCCGTCGACGACCGGCGTCTGCGGAAACACTTCGAGGAAGGCGTCGCGGCTGTCGTGATTGCCCATCGCCGGGCGGACCGGGAAAGGCAGGCCGGCGATCGCGTCGCGGAAGCGCTGATAGGAGACCTTGTCCTCGCCATTGTCGGCGATGTCGCCGGTGACGAGCAGCAAATCGGGGCGCGGCCTCATCGCCTTCAGCGTCGCCAGCGTCCGGTCGAGCCGCTGCCGGTTGAACTCGTCGGGATTGTCCGGATCGAAGCCCAGGTGAATATCGGTGATCTGCGCGACCAGCACTATCGTCGCCCGCCGCTCGCCGCCGCCACGGTCGAGGGCCGGCGCTGGCCGCGCGTGCGCTGGCGCAGCAGCTCCGCCGGCACGCCCCGGTCCATATGGTAATCGTGGCACATCGCGCAGGTCGAAGGCACCGGAAGGCGGGTCCGCTCGCCGCCATGGCAGGCGCGGCAGCTCTGCAGGTCCGGCAGCAGCAGATCGGCCGCCCGCTGCGAGGTGCGCACGCCGGTGTGGCAGCTCAGGCAGGCGGCCGAGCCTTCCTCGCGGCGCTGGCCCGGCCGCTGCACGAGCTGGTGGGCGCGGTGGTCGAACCAGCCATGCTCGATATAGCGGCCGCTCTCGGGCTGGCCGGGGCCCGCGCGCGAGGTGAACTGGATCGGCCGGATGCGATAGTTGAGCGTGCCGGGCGGCGGCGCCACGATGTTGTGGCATTCGTAGCAGGTGCCGCGCGGGGCCGAGAAGATGGCGTGGATCGCGCGCTCGCCGCGCGCGGCGACGCCGGCGCGGGCGCGGGCGAACTGGACCGCGGCGCGCACCTGGTTGGCGTCGCCCGGCCGGCCGCGCGCTCCGGGGCTGAGCTCGGGCGGGAAGGCCGGGCCGCCGGCGCGGTAGAGGCCGCGAATGTCCGCGATCACCTGCTCGGGGGAGCCGTGCCTTAGGCGCCGGATGGTGCCGCCGATCTCGTCGAAGGAGAGGCTGTGGCAGGAGCCGCAATTGCGCTCCATGTCGACCCGCTCGAACCTGGTGCCGTCCTGCGTCGGCGTATGGCAGGACGCGCATTCGAGGCGGGCGCCGAGCTGGTTCGCACGCGCCGCCTGCGCCGCGCCGCCCAGCGCCCCCAGGTGCAAAGCGTGCGGGAATTTGAGGTTGCTCTGCTCGAGCGGCCGCCGGTTCAGCGCGACCCGCTCGAAGCGCGGCGCGTTGCCGTCCCACTGGATCAGCACCAGCGGCTGGAATTCGGGGTGGCCGGTCTCGAAATCCGACGCGGCGGCGAGGCGGGTGTCCGCAAGGCGCGCGCGCAGATCGGTGTGGCAGTCGGCGCAGAATTGCTGCGGCGTGGCCACCATCTGTTGCGGCCCTTCATGCTCGGTATGGCATTCGACGCAGCGGCCCGGCGTCTGGCCGAACCAGGTGCCGATCGACTGCTGGATGCGCCGCAAGCCGCCGAGCTGCGGAGTCGCCCGCTGCATCCGCGAGAGGTCGGCATGGTCGTGGACGCTGACGTGGCAGGTCTTGCAGGCATTGTCGCGGACCGGCTCGAACGGGGTCACGTGGCAGGCCTGGCAGTTGGAGCCCAAAGCGGCGTGGCTCTGCGAGAGCGCGCCCGTGCTCCACAGGCTGTCGGGGTGGAAGCCGCCGGCCATGCGGTCGGCCTGGTCGCGATTCTGGTAGAAGGACATGATCGGCCAGACCAGGAAGATGGCGAGCACGGCGAGCGTCAGCGTCCAGGCCATCAGCCTCTTGCCCGGCATCACGCTCTGCAGCGCGAAGCGGCGGGTGTCGAACTTGTCGAGCACCTCGGCGGAATCGGCGCGCTGGATGACGATCGGCACGTCCTCGCCGCCGAGCTCGGGCGGCATGACGCGCAGCAGGAAGGGGCCGATCTTGATCGTGCCGCCGATCGCGAGGTCGATCTGGCCGAACTGGGTGTTGCTGCCGTCCAGTTCGATCGACATGCCCATTTCGGCGGAGACGCCCACCCTGGTCGCCGAGACCTGCTCGATCGTCGCATGGTGGAGCGCGACCGCGAGATCGTTGAGGCGGATGTCGCATTCGGGGTCGCGGCCGACCTTGAGCAGATCGTCGCTGACCTTCGAGGTCCGCACGATCTCGCGTCCGTCAGCGCTTCGGCTGATGCTCCGGAGGAGGAACGCCATTGCCTGCTCCCCCTACCAGTAGAAAAACACGCTGATGATATGCGCGGTCAGCGCGGCGAAAAGCACGAACGTCAGCGGAATGTGCACGAACAGCCACACTTCGAGCAAGGCCCGCCGCCTTATATAGCCGCGCAGCCGCTGCAGCGCCGCCGCCTTCTTCTCGAGCAGCTGCAGCACCTGCTCGATCGCCTGCTCCTCCTTGCCCGAGCTGTCGTCGTGGCGGACGCGCATGATCTCGAGCGCGCGCATGTTGCCGCAGCGCGGATGCGATCCGGTCAGCCGGCTCCACAGCCCGCCGCCGAACGGATCCTCGCCCAATGAGCCGAGCACGATTGCGCTGTCCTCGTCGGACAAAGGCTGGGCGGAGATCTGGATCTGCTTGTCGAGGCTGCCCACCGCCTCGATCATCTGCGGCCCGGTCATCTCCGAGCGGCTGTCGGAGAGCCCCTGCGGCAGCAGGGCATAGACCGAGATGCCGTAGACGCCCGACAGGATGACCAGCATCATCAGCACATAAGCGAGCGTGTGGACGTTCCAGCCGAACTGGAAGCCGGTGTGGAGCGTGCCGAAAAAGATCAGGGCGAGACCGAGATAGACATGGGCCGAGGTCCAGGCTTTCAGCGACCAGCGGCCGCGGGTCATCGCCCGCTTGCGAATGCCGAGCAGCGACAGCCAGACGATCAGCCCGGCGCCGATCGTGCCGAGACCATAACCGAGCCACGACCCGCCATTGTGGCGCGGATGCACGTCGACGACCAAATAGACGATGACGAGGAGGAGAGAGAGAATCGCGGCGATCTTGAACCAGCGATAGCGGCGATAGCGCAGGAAGCTCTCATGAGCCGTCCCGTCCCCCAGTCCCGTCCTCAGCCCCCTGCTCGCCACCCTCGATCAGCCCCCCTCACCCATCCTCGTCACGCTGAGGAACTCTTCCGGAGATACCCTTATCGCGGCACCGGTCGGACATGCGCGAACGCAGGCCGGCCCACCCTCGATACCAGAACACATGTCGCATTTGATCGCTTTTTTTGGAATCTCCGAACCGACCCTGCCGTCGGTCCATTCATGGTCGGGCTCGCCGGGGCCCGGACCCTTGCCGAAGAACAGCCAGGAGAAGAGGCTCGGCTTCTTGGGCGGGGGCTTGGCCATGCGGATCACGCCATAGGGACAATTGCGCTGGCAATTGCCGCAACCGATGCAGGTGTCGTTGATATAGACCTCGCCGTCGGGGCCGCGGTTGATCGCGTTGGGCGGGCAATCGGCCATGCAATGCGGATGCTCGCAATGGCGGCAGCTGGTCGGCACGTGGAGGTGCGCGAAGGTCCTCCCGGCCTCGCGGTTGAGGCGCGACAGGCCCTCGTGGCTGTCGGCGCAGGCGCGCTCGCAATTGTCGCAGCCGACGCACAGCTTCTCGTCGATCAGGAGCACGTCGGTCGCCTCGCCGATCCCCTGCGAGACCAGGAAGCCCGCGACCGACGAATACATGTCGACGACGCCGCCGAAGCCGTCCTTGCGCGCCTCGATGAAGCTGGTCGTCTGCTGGCGCGCCGCCATCTCGTCCTTCATCCGCTCGAGCAAATCGGGCTTGGCCGCGAGCAAGGCGCGGAAGGCGTCGCCGTCGAGCTTGATCACCTCGGATTTGATCGCCGCGCGCACGGTGGCGGTGCGGCGGCCGCCGTCGATCAGCGCCATCTCGCCGACATAGGCGCCTGCCGGAAGATAGGAGAGGAAGACCGGCTTGCCGCCGATGCTCTTCTCGATCACCATCGAGCCTTGGCGGATGATGAAGACGTCATAGCCTTCGTCGCCCTCGTTGATGATCGCCTGGCCGGCGCGGATCTCCTGGATCTCGGCGCTCTCGAGCAGGTCCTTGAGGTCCTCTTCGCTCGCCGAGCCGACCATGCGGAGCAGCATGCGCTCGGTAGCGATGCGGGTAATCTCGCGCTTGGCGGCGCTGTTCGTCGCGATCAGCTTCAGCGCCGCGCTGCGCGGAATCTCGATGACGATCGCGCCCTCGGCGGTGCGCACGGTGGCGTTGCGCTTGCGGCCCGAGATCAGGCCGACCTCGCCGACGATCGAGCCGCGCGCGATCGGCACCGTTTGCGACGGGTCCTTGGCATCGAGCTCGACCAGCAGCGAGCCGTCGGCGACCGCGAACAGCGAGGCGCCGGGCTCGTTGCGCTGGAAGACGAGGTCGCCGGCGCGATAGGCGCGCGGCTCGGAATCGAGCATGAACTCGCGCATCTGCAACATCGAGAGCTCGTTTAGGATCGTCACCCGCCGCCGCAGGAACGCCAGCCATTCGGTGACCGTGCGCGCGCCCGGCAGCACGGCGAACTTCTTCTCGAGGATCGGCTCGTCGGCGGGCTTCAGGTCGACATTGCCGTTGATGAACTCGATGACGTCATAGCCCTGGTTCATGCAATGCTTGATCAGGGGATAGCCGGCGAGCGCGCCGATCACGTAGATGCCGGGCTTGGTCGTCTCGAATTGCGGGGAGAGCGTCGGATAGGCGTCCTTGTCCTCGCTTGAGAATTCTATGCCGCAGGCCTCGACGAACTTGCGCGGCGGCGAGGAGCCCATGCGGGCGATGATCCGGTCGCATTTGATCTTCTGCTCGCCGTCCCGCGTCTCCATGTAGAGGAAGCCGGGCGTGACCCGGGCCGGCGTGGTCTCGCACAAGATGTTGACCTTGCCGGCCGCGCCCGCCTCCATCAGCAGATCGACATTGGCCTGCTTGGCGCGCGCGAACTCCGGGCTTCGGTTCATGATCGAGACGGTATTGGCCTGGGCCGGATCGGCGGCGAGGCCGAGCGCATTCTCGATGCCGGCGTCCCCTGAGCCGATCACCATGATATGCTCGTCCACATATTCGCCGGGATCGTCGAGCTGATACTGGATGTGCGGCAGATCGCCGCCCTCGCAGCGCATCTTGTTGGGATTGCCCTGGGTGCCGATCGAGAGGATCACGTTCTCGGCGGCCACGGTCTCGCCATTGGTCAGGGTGAGCGTGAAATTGCCCTTCTCGCCGCTGATCGCCTTGACCTCGGCGTTCATCTTGACGTTGACCTTGTGCCCGGCCGCCTGCTCGTCCCACGTGCCGAGCACCCTCTCGCGCTTGCCCGCCTCGAAAGCCATGTCCGAGCGCAGCACGAGCTGGCTCGGCGTCGCCATGACGTGCTTGCCCTTCTGATATTTGTAGATGGTGTCGGAAAGGTGGTCGGTCTTCTCGAGCAATATGTGGCTGAGGCCGAGCTGGGCGGCGCGCCCGCCGGCGCTCAGGCCGGCCGGGCCCGATCCGACGATCGCGATCTTGTAGGCCGCCGACACCCGAACGCAGCTCCCCCGACAGGCGGTTTCGCGGCCGCGCCGCGGCGGACCCGAAACGCGCGCTCATCTTACCCCTCGGCAATCTAACAGAGTCTCGCAGCGACGCCAGACTTGACGTTGGCTTTTTTGCGGTAATGATCCGGGAGATGGCAGCCTCCGCACCCAAGGACCGCCGGCCGGCGCCGGCCACGATCGCCCTCGCGCTGGCCGCACTGGTCGCCGCCGGAGCGCTCTCTTACTCGCTTTTCTTCCGGGGCGGCGGCGCTGCGGCGGCTGGCAACGATGCGGCCGCCGTCAACGGCGCCGCGGCGGCCGACCCGGCACAGGAGCTGGCGCGGTTCGAGGCGTTGCTGGCGCGGCTGCAGCAAAGGGTGCGCGAGAATCCCGACGACCATGACGGCTGGTACCTGCTCGGCATGGCCTATCGCGGCATGGAGCGCTTCGGAGACGCGGCCCAGGCCTTCCGCCGGGCGATGGAGCTCGCGCCGCGCAACGCCGATTACACCGCCTATCTGGCCGAGATGATCCTGATCGGCGCGACCAGCGCCAACCGGCCGCCCCCGCCCGAATCGGAGCAGCTCTTCCGCCGCGCACTCCAATTGCAGCCGGGCAACCCGCAGGCGCGCTTCTACCTCGCCACCATCCGCAACGAGCGCGGCGACCATCGCGGCGCGGTCGACGACCTCATCGCGCTGCTTCGCGACGCGCCCGCCGGCGCGGCCTGGCCGCAGCAGGTCCGCACGGCCGCGATCGCCATCGCCCAGCGCAACAATATCGATATTACGGGCCGCCTCCCCGCCGCGCCCGCCGCGCCCGCCGCACCGAGCGGGCCCGCGCCATCGGTGGCGACCGCCGGCATTCCCGGGCCGACGCCCGAGCAGATGCGCGCTGCGAGCGCGATGACGCCGAGCCAGCAGAATGCGATGGGCCGCGAGATGGTCGAGCGGCTCGCGGCGCGCCTGCGCGCCAATCCGCGCGACGAGAATCGCTGGATCATGCTGATGCGCTCGCGCATGGTCCTGGAGGACCGGAACGGCGCGGCCGAGGCCTTGCGCGCGGCGCTCGGCGCCTTCGCCAACGACACCGCCACCCAGGGCCGCCTCCGCCAGGCCGCGCGCGAGCTCGGCGTGCCGGGCGGATGACGCTGCGCCGCTCCGCTTTGCTTGCCGGCTTGCTCCTGACCGCGAGCCCCGCTTTCGCACAGGCCGGACCTGCGCCGGCGCGCCCTGATTATGTGCCCAATGGCATCTGGCGCGAGACGAATACGGCGCAATTCTACGAGCAATGGTTCGGGGACCAGCTCCACGCGATGCGCGAGCCAGTCCTGTCGCAGCCCAATGGCCTCGGACGTTTCCGGCGCCGGTTCCGGATGCTCGTCCTTTCCCACCGCCAGCCGAGCTACGCCATTCGCGTCGACGCATCCTCCGTGGGCGGACTGATGCACATCGTCAGTTTGGACGGAAACGGCGACCATCAGCCCGGCCGCATCGCGCGGCAACGGCGCCTGAACCTCAGCGGGGATGACGTGCGGGCCCTGGACAATATTATCGCCGGCTCCGGCCTGGCTGGCATGCCGGCAGAGGCCCCGCCGTACGATGAGCCGGTTCCCGATCCCGCAACGGGAGAAACGACGATCCGGCTCTGCCATCACGCGACCTATTTCGTCTTCGAGCTGGTGACCGAGAGGGCAAGCCGGTTCGTCGTCCGGGACGCGTGCGAAATTGCCGGTGGGCTCCGGACACTGATCGGCGAATTGTGGAAGGTGCGGTCGGACGCGGGGTTCCCATGACCTGGACTCCCGACAGCTGGCGAAGGTTCGAGGCCCGGCAGCAACCCGATTATCCCGATCCCGCCGCCCTCGCAGCGGCGACGCGCGAGCTCGAAGCCTATCCGCCGCTGGTGCGGCCGCGCGAGATCGACGCGTTGCGGATCGCGCTGGCCGAGGCGCAGGCGGGGCGGGCCTTCCTGCTCCAGGGCGGCGATTGCGCGGAGAGCTTCGCGGAATTCTCGGCCGAAAACATCGCGGCGATCTTCCGCCTGGTCGCGGCGATGGCCGGGCGGCTGGGCGCAGCCTCGGGTCTGCCGGTGATCCGGCTCGGGCGGCTCGCCGGCCAGTTCGCCAAGCCGCGCTCGGCGCCGGTCGAGCGGCAGGGCGATATCGCTTTGCCCGTCTATCGCGGCGACATCGTCAACCAGATCGGCTTCGACGCGGCGGGGCGGCGGCCGGATCCCGAACGCATGTTCCGCGCCTACGCCCAGGCGGGTGCGACGCTCAGCCACCTCGAGAAGCTGGCGGCGGCCGACGGCAGCGTCTTCCATGCCAGCCACGAAGCCCTGCTGCTGCCCTTCGAGCAGGCCCTGGTCCGCCGCGACGAGGGCAGCGGCCGCGCTTATGCGAGCTCGGCGCATTTCCTGTGGATCGGGCAGCGCACCTTCTTCCCGGGCTCGGCGCATGTCGAATTCGTCCGCGGGCTCGCCAATCCGGTCGGAATCAAATGCGCGCCGGGCCTGGCGCCGGACCTATTGCTCGGATTGCTCGACCGGATCGATCCCGGAGGCGAGCCCGGCCGGATCACCCTGATCAGCCGGATGGGGCACGACCGGGTGGCCATGTCCCTGCCGCCTTTGCTCGACGCGGTCCGCGCCTCGGGCCGGCCGGTGCTCTGGGCGTGCGACCCGATGCACGGCAACACCTTGCGCACCGCCGCCGGCACCAAGACCCGCCCGCTCGAACGCATCCTCGCCGAGCTCGAGGGCTTCTTCGCGGCGGCCGCGGCGGCCGGCGTGCGGGGCGCCGGCATCCATATCGAGATGACCGGCCGCAACGTCACCGAATGCACGGGCGGCGGCGCCCGGCTGACCGAGGCCGACCTCGCCGACCGCTACCACACCCACTGCGACCCGCGGCTCAACCCCGCCCAGGCGATGGAGCTGGCCGAGCTGGTCGCCGGCGCGCTGGCCGAGCGGGTGACCGTGCTGGGCTAGCGATCCCCTCCCCCTGGAGGGATTGCGGCCGCCCTTTGGTTCGTCCGGGGGACGAACCTGCGGCCGCAATGGTTAGGGTGGGGGTGTCGGGCGTTTGGCGCGTTCCCTCGGAAGCCGAACCCCCTCCCCTGCCCCTCCCCGCCGGGGAGGGGGATATCAGGAAATGCGGACCGCCTCGACGCGGCGGTTCTGCGCGCTGGCGCCGCCGGTGCCGGGAAGAGGCCGGTCGGGGCCGTGGCCGCGCACCTCGAGCCGGCCGCGCGATACGCCCAGCGCGACCAGGAAATCGGCGACGCTCTGCGCGCGGCGCCGCGACAGCTCGACGTTGCGCACGCGGTTGCCGACCGCGTCGGTATGGCCCTCGATCCGGAAGCGCATGTTGGCGAGCTGGGGCATCTGCAAAGCCCGCGCGAAGATGCGCGCCTGGGCGGCGGCCGCCGGGGTCATCCGCGCCGAGCCGGTCTCGAAGGCGAGGCGCAGGTTGACGCGCTGGCCGCTGGCGGCCGCTGGCCGGCGCGGTCCGATGACCTGAGCGCCCCGGCGCTGGGGCGTCGTCGCATTGCCCGGACGGCGCGGAGGCCTGGCGGACGGCGCGGTCGAGCCGAGCGAGAAGCCGCGCGTCGCCGAGATGCGGGGCCCGCGGCCGCCCGGCGCCGCATTCCCGCCGCCGGCTTCGTCCGCCGCCCCGTCGCCGCACTCCCCGGCGAAGGCGCAGACGAAATCTTCCGGGCTGACCGGCGCATCGTCCTGCGACCGGGCCGCCAGCGGGATCGAGACGGCGCCGCAGGCCAACAGCGAAAGAGCGAGCTTGCGCATGGAATTTCCTCTCGAAGCAGGGCTTTTTTGTAGCTTATGGCCGAAACAGCGGCAAGGCGCGCGGTTGTCGGTCGGGGCCGAGCTTGCTAGTCTGGCCGGGGCGCGCGGACCCGGCGGGAAGGCCCGGCGCGGCCGCAGCTTCGGGGATATCGTCGCCGCATGATCCTGATTCTCACCATCCGCAACGCGGACGCGCTCCAGGAAGGCGTGGCGGCGCAATATATGATGGACGGGCCGAGCGCCGTCATCGGCCGCTCGCGCAACTGCAACTGGTATCTGCCCGATCCCCGCAACGCCATCTCCTCGCGCCATTGCGAGATCCGCCGCGAGGGCGAGGCCTTCTTGCTCAAGGACATCAGCACCAACGGCACCTTCGTCAACGACGCTCCCGAACGGATCGGCGAAGAGCGGGCGATCGCGGGTGGCGACCTCATCCGCATCGGCCAATATGAGGTCGTCGTCTCGTTCGAGGCCGAGGTCCTGCCCGAGCCCGCGCCGGAGCCGGTCGCGCCCGAGCACGAGATCACTTTCCACCCGAGCGAGCCGATCCCGGACGCCCCGCCGGCGGAGCCGGCGATGGGCCAGCAGGCGGCCGAGGGGCCGGCCGAGCCCGTGCCCGACAATGTCACGGTGATGTGGGATTCGCTCGCCGACATCAACGCGATCGACCGGGAGCGCGGCCTGTTCGGAGTCGAGGACGCGGAGGCGGCGCCGGTCACCGGCGGCGACGCGGCGACGGTCGACAGGCTGGTCGCGGCGATGCTCGAGGCGGCTGCGATCGCCGACAGCAATGTCGAGCGCTCGCCCGAGTTGCTGCAGAAGGCGGGCAGCCTGCTGAAGCGGCTCGTCGCCGGGCTCCTGGTGATGGTCGAGGCGCGGGCGCGGGCCAAGGCGCAGATGGGCGCGGAGATGACCGGCCTCCAGCTCGAGGGCAACAATCCGATCAAGTTCGCCCGGTCTCCGGAGCAGGCATTGGCGCAGCTTCTCATGCCGCCCGAAGCGGGCTTCATGGAAGCCGGCAAGGCTGTCGAGGACGCCTATCTCGACCTCCAGTCGCACCAGGTGGCGACGCTGCGCGCCATTCCCGGCGCCTTGCGCTCGACGCTCGACCGCTTCTCGCCCGGCTCGATCCGCCGCCGCGCCGAGAATATCGGCCTGCTCGCCCGCATCCTCCCCGGCGCGCGCGACGCCGCTTTGTGGCGCAATTACGAGCGCGAGTTCGTGGCGGTGAAGAAGGAATCCGACGAGGCCTTCATGGAGGTCTTCTCCAAGGAGTTCCGCAAGGCCTATGAGCGCCAGTTGCGCGACGGGCTGAGCTAGGACCCCGTCATTCCAGCGCAAGCTGGAATCAGGTGGCTTCTTGGATCCTGGAAGGTAGAGCGATTCCAGCTTTCGCTGGAATGACGAGCTAGGCTGGATCGGAGGTGGGGGCCGCTATTATCCCGCGGAGGTGGCGGCGTCGGCCACGCGGTCGACCGATTCGTACCAGACCATCTCGGCGCGCCAGCCATTGGCGCTGGCGGTGCTGCGGAATTGCCGCTGCCAGTCGGGATTGCGCGAGTCCACGGAGGCGGCGAGCAGGGAGGCGTCGAACGGCCCGCGCCCGGTGACGAACATCAGGCCGGACCAGCCGATATGGGTGGTCGAGATGGTCAGCCGGTAGCGGCCGCCACCGAGATCGGTGACCCCTCCCTCGGGATTTTCGAGCGCGGTCTGGAAGGCGACGCGGCCGTCGAGCAGCATGGTCACCTCGCCCGTCGGCTGGATGCCGAGCAGGGCGAAATCCTGGGCGGCGCCCTCGAGGTTGAGATCGACCAGGGCCGGCGCCGCCAATTGGCCGTCGGCGCGCGGCGCCGCCTCGAAGCGGGTCTGGGTGGTCGCCATCCGGCGCGGCCCGGTGCTGCGGATCTGGCGGTAGCTGTCGAGCGCGGTGCAGCCGGCCGGGATGATCTGGGCGACGTCGCTGAAATCGAGCTGGACGTTGGCCAGGCGGGCGTCGGCCAGCGCCTCGCCGAGCAGGCGCCGCGCATCGCCGCCATCGCCGGCGACGCCGCGCATCGTCACCGCGACCGGCGGCCCGTCGCGCACCTCGGCGACGTCGAGCCAGGTGCAGGGCACCTGCGGGATCACCGAATCGAGGGTCGAGCGGGCGAGCGCCGCCGGGGAGCCCGATGCAGCGGGCGGATCCTCGCTCCCTTTGGATCCGCTGCTCGTCTCGACGTCGCCGCCGCCGAAGGCGAAGGTGCCGTCGGTGACGTACCAGATCACCGCGAGCACCGCCGCCAGTGCCAGCAGCACCGCCAGCACGATCAGCAGCGGCTTCGAGCTCCCGCCCCCGGCCGCCGCATCATAGTCCTGATAGTCCTCATAATGTTCCTCGACCGGTGCCGGCGCCGGCGCCGGCGGTTGCGGCGGCGCCGGAGGCGGCTGGGCGGCCTGCGCGGCCGCGTCGGCGCGCGCCGTCGCCGGCGAGGGGATGCGCGCGCCGTCGAGCATCGCCAGCACGTCGGCCATCGAGCGCGGCCGCTCCTTGGGATCGGGGCGGAGCATGGCGTGGACGAGCGGCTTCAGATTGTCCGGGATCGCCGCGATATCCGGCCCCTTGCGGCGCTTGTCGATCGCATCGACGAGAGAGCCCGACATGTCGACGTTGCGCCCCTGCGCGACGGCGAGGATGAGCAGGCCGAGGCTGTAGACGTCGGTCCAGGGGCCGACCTCGCGGCCGAAATCGCCGAGCTGCTCGGGCGCGACATAGTTCAATTTGCCGGCGAAGCCGTCGCCCACGATCGTCGCCGAGCTCGCGTCCAGATCCTTGGCGATTCCGAAATCGATGATCGTCGCTTCGTGGATGTCGTCATTTTCGAGAATCACGTTGTCGGGCGACATGTCGCGGTGGATCGCGCCCAGCGCATGGGCGGCGGCGAGCCCGGAGGCCAGCCGCCTGAGCAGCCCGGCCAGCTCGTCCGGCGACGGCTTGAGCGTGGGCAAGGCGACGCTGAGGTTGGTGCCCTCGATGAAATCGGTGACGATGTAGAGGACGTGGAGCTGCGGCTCCTGGGCGAGCACGCGATACTGGACCAGGGCCGGATGGTTGAGCTTGGTGAGCGTGCGCGCTTCCTTGCGGAACATCGCGATCACCTTTTCGTCGCTGGCGAGCGCCGGCAGCATCACCTTGATCGCGACCTTCTCGTCGGTGTTGACGTTGCAGCCGACGAACACCTCGCCCATGCCGCCGCGCCCCAGGAAGCGATCGACCTGGAAGATGTGGTTGAGCACGTCGCCGACCTTGATCCCCACCGCGTCCTTGTGCGGGACGAAGGCGGCGCCGCCGCTGCCCGCTCCGGCCGGGGGCGTCGAAGGCGCGGGCCCGGGGGGCGACGGCTCGGGTGCCGGCGGGGCGGCGGCTTCGGCGACCGGCTCCGGCTCCGGCGCGGGAGGAGGCGTCGTCGTCTCCGCGACCGGTTCGGGCTCGGGCGGAGGCGCCGTGGTCTCGGCGACCGGCTCCGGCTCCGGCGCGGGAGGAGGCGTCGTCGTCTCCGCGACCGGTTCGGGCTCGGGCGGGGGCGTCGTCGTCTCCGCGACCGGCTCCGGCTCGGGAAACGGCGGCGGTTCGGCGGCCGCCGGCGCTTCGGGCTCCGGCTGCGCCGGCTCGGGTTCGGGCGGCGCCGGCGCGGGCTCGGCCGCGGATTCGGGACTCTCGGCCTCCTGGCCCGGCGTCGGCGTCAGGGAGAAGCCGCCCGGCATGAACACCGTGCGCTCCTCGCCGCCGTCGGGCGTGTCCGGGGTGCCGGGCGTCTGCGGCGTGCTCTTGTCTTTCTCGTCGCTCATGGCTTGGGACCCGCAAAGGAGAGAAGGGTCGGGTCGCTCGCCCAGACGGCGATCCCGGTCACATTGTCCGGCGCGCCGTTGGCCAGCGTCAGCTCGACGAGCTGGTCGAGCGCGCGCTCGGGCGCCTCGCGGGCGAAATGGGCGGCGATCCCGTCGTCGTCGACGACGCCGTGGAGGCCGTCGCTGCACAGGAGGAAGATGTCGCCCGACTGCACTTCGCCGTCGGAGCGCTCGATCTCGATCTCCTTCTGCACGCCGACGGCGCGGGAGAGGACGTGGCCCATCGGATGGCCGAGCGCCTGCTCCGACGTCATCAGCCCGCGCGCGACCATCTCCTGGACCTGGGTATGATCGCGGCTGAGCTGGACGAGCGTGCCGCCTCGCATCAGGTAGGCGCGGCTGTCGCCGATCCAGAGCAAGGCGTAGCGCGCGCCCTCGACGATCAGCATCACCAGGGTCGAGCCCATCCGCTTGCCGCGCTTCCTGCCCTCGGCCAGGATCTGGCGGTTGGCGGCGAGGATCGCCTTCTTCGCCGCCTCGCAGCTCGCCTCGAATCCCTTGCCGAGGCCGATCCGGCCGAGCTCGCGCACGATCCGCCCCGACGCCCATTCGCCGCCCTCATGCCCGCCCATGCCGTCCGCCACGGCCCACAGGCCCTCGCCGTCGCGGGCGAGATAACTGTCCTCATTGTGGCTGCGGACGCAGCCCTCGTGGGTCCGCGACCAGCTTTCGATCCGGAAGCCGCCGCTCGCCGCGGCCGGCGGCGCGCTGTGCGGGGCTGCTGCTGCGGAGGCGGCGGCGGGCGGCTGCGACGGGCGGAAGCTGGGCAGCCATCTTACCATGAAGCCATCCCCTTTGCTGCGCCTCCCCTTCATCTAAGCACAGCTTCACCCGGCGATAAAGCCGCCATGTCGAGGCCCGGCCCCGGGAGGGCGCGCACCAGGGTCCGCTTCTTCAAAGCCGTAACAGCATCTTCCTTCCGCCCTCGGCCTCGGCTAGGCTTGATCGCCATCAACCTCGGGGGATTACTCACAATGAAGCTTGTCACCACCTCGCTCGCCGCCATCGCGCTGGTCGCGCTCGCCGGCTGCAACCGCGGCGCCGCCAACAATAGCGCCGGCAACGCCGCCGCGCCGGCCGCCAACGCAGCCGAGGCCAACGCCGCCAAGCCGGCCGAGGCGCCGGTGGAAGAGAATGGGACGGCCCCCGAGGGCAATGAGGCCGCCGGCGACAAGCCGGCCGCCGACGCCGGCGCCGAAGGCGAAGCTGGCAACGAAGCCGAAGCCCCCGCCGAAGGCGAGGCCGAGGGCGAATAGAGACAAAGCCTCCGATCGGGGCGGCCCACGGGCGGCCGTCCCGTCATTCCTTGACAGCAGGCCGCGCTCCCCCATATGCGCGGTCGCCGCAGCGCAAGCGGCCCCTTCGTCTAGCGGTCTAGGACGTCGCCCTCTCACGGCGAAAACACGGGTTCGAGTCCCGTAGGGGTCACCAGCGAAATAAAAGGGTTAGCAGCCAAAACTGCTCCATAACTCCGATCGCAGGGCGAGCCGGTGACCGGCGCCGGCGGCAGGCAAGCCCCACGTCCGTAAGAGCAAGTGCATTGACTCGTCCGCGCCAATTGGCGCTGTTTGTTTGTCGGGGCTCGGGGAGAATCGCGATGGAGAAGTTAAACGAACTAATTGTCGAAGCGGAGCCGCGGGCGCAGGAATTGTTCGAGGCCTTCATAAAGGAGAGCGCGGAAGCGGCCTTCCTTGAGCAAGGCAAGGCGATGGACGGCACTTCGGCCGTCCAGCTCGTCATCGAGAATGCGCCGCAGATTTCGGTGGCGCTTGCGGCATTGATCGGCACCCTTCAGCGGCGCCGCCTTCGGTTCAGCATAAGGCGCGACGGGATTGAACTCGCGATTGACGGCGCGGCCGGCGCGGGCTGACAGAAATGGGGTCCCCGTGCATCTGGAGCACAAAGTGGTCGCAGCGACGCGCGGCATCCCATTCCGATCTGTGCGACTTGTCGGAGGTCAGAAGCGAGGTCGCTGACATTCTCCGGCAATTGCTGATGCGCACCATCCGGGGTCCGAAGCCGCCTCACCTGTTGTTCGAGCTGATCACGAGCAAGCGGCAAAGCGCCTATCTGATCGATCGGGGCGACCAAGCGGTCATCCTCTATGACCTATCCCAATCGATGGCGCTGAAGCGCCTGCTCGACTTCGTCGAGGCGGATCGGCCTTATGACGAGATCGCCAAACTATATGCCGCCTGCGCCGGGCTGTCGGTCGCCGATGAAAGCCCCGCACTCTGCGCGGCCCTGCTCTCGATGCCGGTCCCGCAGGAAGGCGAATATCTTCACAATCTCGGCGACCTATTGGCTCATTATCAGGCGTTCAAGGCGACCCTGCCCGGCTTGATGTTCGAGTGGAAATCCTCCCTCGTGGACGGCTATCTCCTCGCCCACGAAATGGCTCATTTCCTGTGGAAGCACCCCGATGAGCTCATGACGAGATTGAAGTCGGGCGCCGAGTCCGCCTTCGAATATGCTCTTGGGCAGGTCTGTTACGAAAACCAGCCGAACTTCGCCGACATCGCACAACATTGGGGTGAGTTGCCGAAGGGCCCCGAGGAGCTGGAGAAGCTTCGCCGCGACCTCGTCAATCGACGCCGGAGCCATGAAGCAAAGCGCAATCATCTGATCGAGGAGATCGCCTGCGACGCCTACGCGCTACTGATGGTCTCGGTCATCCACATGTCGGTCTGGCAGCCGAAAACGGACGATTACGAGGCGGTTCTCGAAGGCTATCTGCGCTTCGCCCAGACATTCTTCCTCATCGTGGCGCTGTCGGATCTCCACCAGGCCATGATCAGGCGTGCGAAACACTCGGTCGCTTCGGGCATCGAGACGGAAAAGCCGGCGGACATTGCCGATATGCATTTCCGCAAGATGGCGCTCATCTACTCCATGACGGGAAACGCGATGACCTGTCTTCCGGAACGGTTACGCCAGGTCGAAGCCTTTCCGACCGTGCTGCAGGGCGTCCAGAGTGTGATCGTCGGGCTGAAGGATTCATTCGGAGCGCTGATCGCGATTCCGGTGACCAGGTTGATCAGGGCTCAACTTCTCGCGTTTGAACGACAGCCAAAGCCTGCCATCCACAGCGAGCAGCCGTGGCATCAAAAGCTCGCCGTCGCGTTTGGCCGCGACCGGCCGCCGCTGACTTATACTGAGAGCGCTGTCAACGCGCTGATCGGTTCCGCCGAGGGATCTCCCGATTCACACACATCGCGAAGAGGCCGCAGACCGCGCTCCGCCAGCAGGCGCTGACGCGCGGGCATCGGTAGCTCGGCCGAGGGCAGGCCGGAGGTGAGATCGCCGAGTTGCGCGGGATGATCAGGGGCGCAGTGCCCCGCGCTGCGCAGTCCTGGCCGGGGAACAGAGCGCCCCGATCATTTCGCCGATGCTATGGCTGGCAAACCAATTCCGTCACTCCCCCCAGCGCCGCGCCACGATGCGCGAGGGCTGGAGGCGCGCGTCGACCAGCACCTGTTCGCTGAATTCGCTGCCCATCAGGGTGACCTTGACGTCGAGCGCGAACCAGTTGGTCTTGAGCTGGGGCTGGAGCTGGACGTCGAGGGGAACGTTGAGCTCGCTCATCGCCTCCAGCCGCCAGAATTCGACCTGGTTGGCCCAGCCGTTCGACGGCCGCTGCGCGAGCACGCGGCGGGCGCGGGCGAGGTCGAGCTGGCCGGGCGCAAGCATCGCCAGCAACGGCGCCTGGTCCGCGCCCAGCGTGTTGATGTTGATCGGCGACAAATCGGTGGTCGGCAAAGCGCAGAGCCAGGGCCCGAGGCGCGCATAGATTTCGGGCGTCATCCCCGCGAGCGCGCGCAGCTCGCCCGGATCGGCGAACAGGGTGTTGCCGGTGCGGTAGGGCGCCGGGCGGGCCGCATAGGCCTCGTCCTCGGCGCCGCCGGGACCGGGCAAGGCGTCGCCGTCGACCCAGTCCGCCGCCGCCTCGGCGATGCGCAGCGCATCCTGCTGCGGCACTTCGAGCGCGGTCATCAGGCCGGTGAGCTGCAGCACGCCCGAGGGCCGCCGGGTCAGCCGCTCGCCGGGGCGGCCGTCGGCGACGCTGTTGACGTTGAAGCAATTGCCGCCGTCGCGGACCCTGACCTCCGCGATCCCGCCGCCGGGCAGCACCACCCGCCGCGTTGCGCCGTTCCAGCCGCCCTCCAGGGTCGTGCGCTCGGGGCTGCGGACGATGCGGTCGTCGATGGCGATAAGAGCGAGTTGCGCGGCGCCGTCGGCGTAGAGGCGGCCCTGGTCGCGCGCATTGGCGTTGACCGCGATCGTCCGCGAAAGCCTCAGGCCCTCCACGGCGGCGGCGGCGATCGCGCCGGTCACCGCGACCAGCAGCAGCACCGCGAGCAGGGCCGCGCCGCGTTCGCGCTTCGGCGGACGCCTCATCGCCCGCCCCCGACCAGGAAGAGCATGCGGACCTCGCCTTGCCCCGCGCTGTCGCTGACCATCTCGACCGCCGCCGGCAGCCGGGCGGGATCGGTCGGGTCCCAGCGCGCGCGCCAATTGCCCTCGCGGTCGCGATAGCGCAGCCGGACCCGGCGGACATCTTCGAGCAGGGTCGTCGCCGTCGCCCGCCCCTCGCCGTCGACCGCGTCGTAGCGCCAGCGCTCGAGACGGCCCTCGCGCAGCCGATATTCCACCCGCTGCAGCGACGAGCGGAACGCGCTTTCATCCTCGAAGCCGCGCCGCACCAGGCCGAGCAGCACCGGATCGCCGCCCTCATTGCCGGTGAAGGCGGGCAGCGGCCGGCCATCGCGGTCGCGGTGGATGCGCGGCGCCGCCTGGCCGAGATCGGCCCCGAGCAGCGCCCCGGTCCGCCTGAGCGCACCCTGCGCATCGAGCAGCCGCTCGGCGCTCTCCTGGGTGCGCACGGTGAGGCTGAGCAGGGCGACGCCGGCGGCGGTGATCATGCCGAAGATCGCCAGCGCGATCAGCATCTCCACGAGGGTAAAGCCGCTCGTAAATGGGGACAGTATATAATTTTCGCGGTTGACGGGCGCGGGCATCCGGCGGCGCCTCCCGCGCGAAAAATATATACTGTCCCCATTTTTCCTCATACCGGCCCCCGCCGGAAGACGGTGAGGCCGGCGCGGCCGGGGCCGCCGGCTTCGGGCTCGACCGCGATCTCGATCTGCTGGATTCGCGCCTCGGGCGAGCGGGCGACGCTGCGCGTCCAGCGCCAGCGCCGGCCCGCATTGGCGACCTCGCCCGTGCTGGTTCCGAAGGCGGGCGGCTGCGGGTCGGTCAGCGTCTCGACGGCGAGGTTGCGCGCCACGATCATCGCGATCGCCTGGTCGCCGAGCCGCGCGCTGTTGGCAGCCGTCGCCCCGCCGAGCCGGAGCAGGGCCAGCGCCGCCAGGCTGAAGATGGCGAGCGCGACCAGCATCTCGATCAATGTGAAGCCCTCGATCCGCGCGTCGCCTGCAGGCACTCGTTCCCCGGCGCAGGCCGGGGCCCAGCCTTTCTTCAGCGCCGCTGGACCCCGGCCTTCGTCGGGGAACGGGGACGTGCTCCTAGCGGCGGACATGGACGTTCCCGTCGCCTGTGACATCGATCACCGCCTGGTCGTCCCCGCGCCGCAGCACGACCCGCGCGGGCTCGGCGGAGCCGGTTGAATCGAAGCGGATGCTCGCCGGGGCGCCGCCCGCGAGGTCCGGTGCCGTCCGCTCCGCCCACTCGTAGCGCGCCTCGGTCCGCCAGGCGCCCTCGAGCCGGCGCGCCACTTCATAGCCGCCGCGCCCGACCTGCACCGCGACCGCGCGCGATTCGAGGATCGCGGTGTCGCGCGCCGCCTTGGCCCGCGCCGCGAACCGGTCCGCCTCGCCCGCCAGGCTGCCGCCCGGCTCCGGCATGGTGAGCACCACCGCGGTCGCCGCCAGCCCCAGGATGACGAGCACGACCATCAGCTCGATCAGCGTAAAGCCCTGCTGGGCGGAACGCCACGAAGACTCGAAGCCCTGCTGGGCGGAACGCCACGAAGACTCGAAGCCCTCCTTTCGCTTTTTCGGCTCAGCCATGGCCGGCCGGGGGCTTGCGCTTGGCGGGGCGCTTGCGCCTGGCGCGAGGCTTGCGCGCGGCGCGGGCGGCAAGGAAAGCGGCGTGGAGCCCGTCCGCGCCGGCATCGGCCTCGTCCTGGTCGAGATCGATCATGCGGATGCCGCGCATCGGCTGGGCCCCGGCGGTGTCGACGATGAGCGTGGCGAGGCGCAGCCCGCGCTGGAGCGGGCCGCGCGAGACGGCAAGGATCTGGGTCTTCTCATAGGGCATCACCGCGAGCCGGCGCCTGAGCAGGCCGTGGCTGACGTAGAGCGCATCGGCGTCTTGCGCGTGACGGTGGACGCGCCAGTGCAGCAGCGCGGCGATGCCGAGCAGGACGAAGGCGATCGCGCCGATCGCCGCGCGCAGGTCGATGAGCCAGGCGCCCGCCGCCGCCGCCAGAGCGAGCGCGGCCCAGGGCGCGCCCCAGCGGATCAGCGCCCGGCGCGGGCCGCCGCGCCAGGCGGCGGGCGGCGGCGGCGCCGGAAAGCCGGCTTCGGCGAGGATCGGCAGGATTTCCGCCATTCGCGCGAAGGGCGCGGCCACCTGCACGCCGCCCTCCTTGCGGTCCGCGCCCAGGGTCTGGAAGGAGAGCCGGTACCAGCCGAGCGCGCGGGAGACCGGACCGCTCTCGATCAGGGCGGCCTGGGTCCGGCCGAGCGGGATCACCACCTCCGACAAGGTGAAGAGTCCGCGCCGGCGCCTCAGGCCCGCCTGCGTCCGGGTGAGCCGGAAGCCGAAATCCTGGAGCACCGTCCGCACCATCCCGGCGGCGAGGCCGGCGAGGACGATAAGGGTGGCGAGCATCAAGGTGGCCCACAATGTCACCAGGCGGCCCGCCGCCTCGGCGCGCTCGACGGTGACCCATTCGTCCCAGTCGACGATGCCGAACTGGTCGAGTTGCTGGACCAAGGCGGCGAGCGCGGCGAGGAAGACGAGCGAGAAGCCGAAGAGTCCAGACAGCAGCAGCCTCTGCCCGTCCATCGCGAACAGCACCGGCTCCGCCGCCGGCGCTTCGCGCGCGGCTTCGGCCGCGCGCGCGCCGAGGCGGACGCGGTCGCGCAGCGCATGCGCCTCCCCGAGCGCGACCATGTCGAGCTCGCCCTCGTCCCGGGCGGCGCCGCCGGTCTCGACCCGGACCCGGGCGGTCCCGAACAGGCGGGCGATGAGGCCGCGCTCGATAGCGACGTCCTGCACTCGGTCGAACGGTATGACTCGGCGCCGCCGCCGCAGCACCCCCTTCTCGATAACGATCTCGCCGGGCCCGATCGCGTAGAGAAACCGCCACCAGGAGACGAGCGCGAAGAGCGCGCCAATGAGCCCCGCGAACATCGCGAACAGGATGAAGCGCTGCACCCCGCCATATTCGGAGGTGGCGGCGAGGCCGATGCCGCCCGCCAGCATCTGTGGCACGATCTTCAGCCAGCGGACGACCAGCGACGCCGGGTGGAGCCTTTTCTCCTCGGGCGCGGGCGCCGGCGCACTCACACCAGGTCCTGCCGCATCTTGGCGCGGATGCGATCGCGCAACTGCTCGGCCTCCGCATAGGCAAGCCCCGGCAGCGGCACAGAGGCGCCGTGGGTGCCCGCGGTGTGCAGGATCAGGGTGCCGAGGCCGAAGGGGCGCTGGATCGGCCCCTGCGCGACGTCGATATGCTGGACCCGCCCGAACGGGACGATCGTGCGCACGCGGACCAGGCGGCCGCGGCGGATTTCGATCTCCTCCTTCCCTTCCTTATAGCCCCAGCCGCGATAGCGTCGGACCGGCAGGAGCAGCGCCGCGGCCAAGCCGAGCAGCAGGATCGTGGCGGGCGGAAGCCAGGCCGGGATGGGCAGCGCCCGGAATACGTCCGCCCTCGCCGCGAGCAGGGCCAAGGCGGCGGCGGCGGCCGTGGCCAGCCCGAAACGGATCCTCAGCACCGCGACATGGGCCGGGTCCAGCGGCGTCATCGCGCTCGGTTCGTCCTGTATCCTGTCCGGCTGCACGTAGCGTCTCCAGAATTTGCGGCTTTGGTGGTGACATTCCTTCGCGAAGAGGGAAAGGGGGATCGCCAGAATGGAGCCCCAAATGCCCAAACGTCCGTTCGTCCGCGCGCTGCTCTTCGGCGCGGGGGCGGCTCTTGTCATCCTGATCTTCTACGTCGCGCCATGGCGCCCGGCCGCGCCGCCCGCGCCGCAGGAGAACAGGTTCAACCCGGCCGCGCTCGCGGGGCCGGCCCCGCAGCTCGACGCACCCTACCTCGCGAGCCCCGGCGAAGTGGTCGACGCCATGCTCGGCATCGCCAGGCTGAGGCCCGAGGATTTCGTCATCGACCTGGGGTCGGGCGACGGCCGCATCCTGATCGCAGCCGCGCGCAGCAACGGCGCCCGCGGCCTCGGCGTCGACATCGATCCGGCGCGCATCGCCGAGGCCGAGGCCAATGCGCGGGCCGCCGGCGTCACCGGCCTCGTCAGCTTCCGGCGGGAGGACCTGTTCCGGACCCCGCTGGCCCAGGCCGACATCCTCACCCTCTATCTGAGCCAGGAGGTCAATCTCAGGCTGCGCCCGCGAATCCTCGCGCAGATGCGCCCCGGCACACGCGTCGTCAGCCACGAATTCGACATGGGCGACTGGCGCTGGGACGACCGCCGTCGGGCGGGCGCGGCGAACGTCTATCTGTGGATCGTGCCGGCGCGGGTCGCGGGCAACTGGACCTTGACGCGGAACGGTCGCAGCGTCCAGCTCGTCCTCGCGCAGCGCTATCAGCAGGTCACCGGCACTGCCGGCGAGGCGCGGGTCGAGCAGGGGCGCGTCAGCGGCGCCGGCATCCGCTTCATCACCAATCTGGGCCAGGGCCGCGAGACTTTCGAGGGCCGCGTCGAGGGCGACACGATCGTGCCGACGGACGCGCAGGCCGGCTGGCGCGCCGTGCGCGCGGGCTGATGAAGCTGGTCCTCGCCGCATTGGCCCTGATCTGGGCGGCGATGCTCTGGCTGGGCGGCGCCGATGGCGATCGGGCCGTGCTCGCCTTCCTCTATGCGGGCGACAATCCAGGCTGGGGCCGCGCCGCGCGGATGATCACCGAGCTCGGCTCCTTCCCGGTCGTCATGAGTCTCGCCGCGATCGGAGGCCTGTTGCTCGCGCGGCGAGGCCAGATACGGGCGGCGTTGCTGCTGGTCGCCTTGCCCCTCACCAGCGGCATCATCGTCGAAACGCTCAAGCGCTGGATCGGACGGCTGCGGCCGCACGATCAGGAGCATATGCTGGTCGAGGTCCAATCCTATGCCTTTCCGAGCGGGCATACCACCAATGCGACCGTGGTCTGGCTCGGCCTCGCCTTGCTGCTCGTGCGCGGAGGCCGCGCCCGCCCCATTGCCATCGCCGCCGCGGCCTTGCTGGCGGTCGCGATCGGCCTCAGCCGCAACATGCTCGGCGTGCATTGGCCGAGCGACGTGGTCGGCGGCTGGACGTTCGGCCTGTTCTGGATCCTGGTTCTGGCGCGCCTCACGCGGGTGCCGCTCAGCGCCTCCTGAAGGCGACCGACAGGTTGTTGGCGGGCATTTCGGTCACGTTCTCGAGCCCGAAGCCGTTCTTTTCGGCTTCCGCGACCACCTCCTCGAGGTCGCGCAGGCCCCAATCGGGGTCGCGCGCCTTCAGGCTCTCGTCGAACGCCTCATTGCTGGGCGCGGTCACGACCCCGGCCCGGCGATAGGCGCCGTAAAGATAGAGCGGCGCGCCCTGCTCCAGCAGCCGCGCGGCGCCGCGCATCAGCCCGGCCGTCGCCGCCCAGGGGCTGATATGGACCATGTTGATGCACAGGATCGCGTCGGCCCTCGGCACCGGCCATTCCGCGGCGCGCGCATCGAGCGACAGCGCCGGCAGCAGGTTGAAAAGCCCCGCCTCGACCCGCCAGGCCTCGATCGAGCGCACCGCCGCCGGCTCGGGATCGCTCGGCTGCCACAGCAATCCGGGAAATTCGCGCGCGAAATGAAGCGCATGCTCGCCCGTCCCGCTCGCCACTTCCAGCGCCAGCCCGCGCTCGGGCAGGACGCCCTTCAGCACCTGTGCGATCGGCCCGGCATTGCGCGCGACATGGGGGGCGGAGCGGCGCGAATCGCCACTCATTCTCGCGCCGGCTCCCCGCCCTGCTCGGTCCAGTTGAAGCGCCACACGAACAGGCCGATCGAAATCGGCAAGGTCGCGTAGAGCATCGCCGCCCATTGGCCGTAGCGCGTCATCGAAACCAGGATCGAAGCAAGGCCGGTCATCGCCAGGATCAGCCAGATGACCCGCTCGCCCCGCGCCCCGATCCTCTCCTCAGGCGTGAGGCGGGGCTTGCGCAATACGTCCCAGAACAAGGCCGCCATGGTCAGCGCCATCGCCACGAAGCCGGTGCCGTAGACCGCGAACAGGCCGGAGATGCTGCCGCCGAAGCCGCCTCCCTTGCCGGTGAACCACAGGCCCACCGCCGCGGCCATGCCGCGCAACGGCTGGATGTAGATGAGCGCAAGGAAGATGAGCAGCAAGGTCAGCAGCATCGACAGCCCGTCGCCGTCGCCGCGCAGCCGGCGCCACCTGACATGGCCGGCCCAGAACATCGCAACCACCGCGAAGCCGAAGGCGAAAGCGGGGATGTCGCCGAGCGCGCCGATCAGCTGCTCGAAGGAGGTGGGCGCGCCCGCTCCGCCGATCACCAGCAGCGACACCGCGAAGGCGAAGGCGGCGTCTGTGAAATTGTCCAGCCGGCTCGTGCTCATCCGCCCCCCTTACGGCGCCTATTCCGCCGCCTGCGCCTGCTCCGGATCCTTATATACGAGAACGGGCTTCCTCGCAGCCAGCGTCTCGTCCAGCCGTCGGCGCGGGGCGTGGACCGGGGCGGCCTTGAGGCTCTGGTCGCCCGCCCGCGCCCGCTCCGCCACGCTCCTCAACGCGCCGATGAACTCGTCCAATGCCGCCTTGCTCTCGGTCTCGGTCGGCTCGACCAGCATGGCGCCATGGACGACCAGGGGGAAATACATGGTCATCGGATGATAGCCCTCGTCGATCAGCGCCTTGGCAAGATCGAGCGTGGTGAGGCCCCCGGCGAAGCCCTTGTCGCTGAACAGGGCCTCGTGCATGCACGGCCCGCTCGCACCGAACGGCGCGTCGAGCACGTCCTCGAGGCTTCTGAGCAGATAATTGGCGTTGAGCACCGCATCTTCGGCGACCTGCCTCAGGCCATCCGCGCCATGGCTCAATATGTAGCTGAGCGCCCGGGTGAACATGCCCATCTGGCCGTGGAAGGCGGTCATCCGGCCGAAGCTCAGGCGATGATGCGCGTCGGCATTCTCCTCCTCGACGAGGATGAAGCCGTCCCCGCTTTTCTCGACGAACGGCAGGGGCGCGAACGGCGCCAGCGCCTCGGAGAAGACCACCGGCCCCGAGCCCGGCCCGCCGCCGCCATGCGGGGTGGAAAAGGTCTTGTGGAGGTTGATGTGCATGGCGTCGATGCCGAGATCGCCCGGCCGCACCCGGCCGACGATGGCGTTGAAATTGGCGCCGTCGCAATAAACCAGGCCGCCCGCCTCGTGGACCGCGTCCGAGATCGCGATCATGTCGGGCTCGAACAGGCCGCACGTATTGGGGTTGGTGATCATCACCCCGGCGACGTCGGGCCCGAGCCGCGCCTTGAGCGCGTCAAGGTCGACCCGGCCGCGGTCCGTGGCCGGGATGTTCTCGACCCGGTAGCCGGCGAAGGCGGCGGTAGCGGGATTGGTGCCGTGCGCGCTTTCGGGGACGAGGATCACCTCGCGCGCGTCGCCCCGCGCCTCGAGCGCCGAGCGGATCGCGAGCAGCCCGCACAATTCGCCATGCGCGCCGGCCTTGGGGCTCATCGCGACGCTGTGCATGCCGGTCAGCTTCACCAGCCATCCAGCGAGCTGATGGATCACGGCGAACGCGCCCTGCACCGTCTCGCTGGGCTGCAGCGGGTGGATGTCGGCGAAGCCCGGCATCCGCGCCACCTTCTCGTTGAGCCGGGGATTGTGCTTCATCGTGCACGAGCCGAGCGGGAAGAGGCCGAGATCGATCGCGTAATTCTGGCGGCTGAGGCGGGTGTAGTGGCGCACCGTCTCGGGCTCGGAGAGGCCGGCGAGGCCGATTGGGCAGGTGCGTTCGAGAGTCCCTAACTTGTGTCCCTGCGAAAGCAGGGACCCAGGCTGGGCTCCTGCTTTCGCAGGAGCGCAATTCTCGAAATCCACCCCCGTGGTTTCGGTGTCGCCGATCTCAAAGATCAGCGGCTCTTCGAGCATCAGCGCGCGATTGCCGGTGAAGGTCGCCGGGGCATCGCCGGAGGCTTCGGGACGCTCGGGGCGCCAGCCGCTCTTGTTGATCGTCATGCCAGCACCTCCTCGAGCGCGGCGGCAAAGGCCTCGACATCCTCCTCAGTCACCGTCTCGGCGACCGCGACGACTAGGCCGTTTTCCAGGCTCGCGTCCCCGGGATAGAGTCGCCCGAGCGAAACCCCGGCCAGGATGCGGCGTTCGGCGAGCGTGCGGACGACCGGCCGCGCTTCCTGCGGCAGGCGCAGGGTGAATTCGTTGAAGAAGCTGTCGTTGACCAGCGCGACGCCCGGCACCCGCGCGAGCCGTTCGGCGGCCGCCACGGCTTTTGCATGGTTGAGCGCCGCCAATTGCCTGAGCCCCTTCTCCCCGAGCAGGGTCATGTGCATCGTCCAGGCGAGCGCGCAGAGCACCGAGCTGGTGCAGATGTTCGACGTCGCCTTCTCGCGGCGGATATGCTGCTCGCGGGTCGAGAGCGTCAGCACGAAGCCGCGCTTGCCTTCCGCGTCGACCGTTTCGCCGGCGAGACGGCCGGGCATCTGCCGCACATATTTCTCGCGGGTGGCGAACAGGCCGACATAGGGGCCGCCGAAATTCAGGCCGACGCCGATCGACTGGCCCTCGCCGACGACGATGTCCGCGCCCATCTCGCCGGGGGAGCGGATCGCGCCGAGCGCCACCGGCTCGGTCACCACCGCGATCAGCAATGCGCCCGCCGCCTGCACCCTCGCCGCCAACGCAGTGAGATCGGAGATGCGACCCAATATGTCGGGATATTGGACGACGACGCAGCTGGTCTCGCCGTCTATTTCGAGCGCGTCGATGTCGGTCCCCGGCTCCAGCGCTGGCGGCCTGTGGCGCAGATCGTCGCCGGTGAAGCGCGCCATCGTCTTCGCAACGGAGACATAATGCGGATGGAGCCCGGACGAGAGGATCGCCTTGCCGCGCCGCGTGAGCCGCCGCGCCATCGCGATCGCCTCCCAGCACGCGGTCGAGCCGTCATACATCGAGGCGTTGGCGACGTCGCACCCGTAGAGGCGCGCCACCTGGGTCTGGAATTCGAACAGGGCCTGGAGCGTGCCCTGGGCGATTTCGGGCTGATAGGGCGTATAGCTGGTCAGGAACTCGCCGCGCTGGATGAGGTGATCGACGCTCGCCGGAATATGGTGGCGATAGGCGCCGCAGCCGAGAAAGAAGGGCACCTCGCCCGCGGCCATGTTGGCGCGGGCGAGCGCGCCGAGCTCGCGCTCGACGCTGAGCTCGGAGGCGTGATCGGGCAGATCGTCGATTTTGCCCGAAAGCCGAGCCGCCTCGGGAACGTCGGCGAACAGATCGTCGATCGATTGGGCGCCGACGGCCCGCAGCATCTCGCTGCGGTCGGCGGCGGACAGCGGTAGGTAACGCATTCACTTCTCCCCAATCCCGTCATTCCCGAAAAAGCGGGAATCCAGGCAGTCTCGCTACAGGTCTCCGACCCCGTCCGAACTCCCGCTTTCGCGGGCGTGACGATGCTGTTTGCGTTCCCAGATCATCCCCGCTTCCGCATCGAGAAGCGGAGCCGCACGTAATCGGCGCAAAAGCTGCCGTCGGGCTGGCGCAGAGCCGGCGCCGCGCGGGCCTCGACCGCGGCGGCGACGTCGCCCCGCTCCCATTCGGGCACCATCGCCACGTCCATCAGGCCGGCGCGGAAGGTCCTCACCCAGTCGGCGATGCCGCCCGGCAGCGGCGTCGGCCGTTCGATCAGCTGGGCGCGGATGTCGCCGAAGCCCGCCAGGCAATAGAGGCGGGTGAATGCGTCGACGCTCGCATACCAGGCCGGGTCCTGGTCGGGCATCGCATAGCTGCGCGCCGTCAGCTCGTCGCGCAACGCGCCGCGCAGGATCGCGAGATTGCCCTCGCCGCCCATCTCGCCAACGAAGCGCCCGCCGCCGCGCAGCGCACGGAAGATGCCGCTCGCCACCGCGCCGGGATCGAGCATCCAGTGCAAGGCGGCGTTTGAGAAGACCGCGTCGAACTGGCCGAACCGCTCCAGGTCCATCGCCTCGGCGTCGGCGACGAAGGCATCGATCCCGCGCGCCCGCGCCGCCTCGACCATCTCGGGCGAGCTGTCGAGCCCGATCACATTGGCGCCCGCCTGCGCGATCCGCTGGGTCAGCGCGCCATCGCCGCAGCCGACGTCGAGGATCAGCTCGCCCGGCCGCGGCGCCAGCATCTGCAGGACCGCGTCGCCGAGCGCCGGCACGAAGGCCGCGTTCTGGGCATAATCGGCCGGCGACCAGCGGGAGGCGGTGTTCACCATGGTGATGGACTCTGCAATTCACGCCGGGCGCTGGTGAGAGAATGCCGTTCGGGCTGAGCTTGTCGAAGCCCTCCCTTCCCTTCCAACCGCGAGCAAGAGAAGGAAAGTCCTTCGACAAGCTCAGGACGAACGGTAGGAGTGAAGACGGACGTCACAGATCCTCGCAATAGCTCTTATATTGCTCGGCGCTCATCAGCTCGGAAAGCTCGTCATTGTCGCTGAGCGTCAGCTTGAAGAACCAGCCCTCGCCTTCGGGATCGGTGTTGACCAGGCTGGGCTCGTCGACCACCGCCTGATTGCCCTCCGTCACCGTGCCGGAGACCGGCGCGTAGACGTCGGACGCCGCCTTGACCGATTCGACCACCGCCGCCTCGCCGCCCCGGGTGACCTGGCGGCCTGCTTCGGGCACCTCGACGAAGACGACGTCGCCCAATTGCCCCTGCGCGAAATCGGTGATGCCGACGGTGGCGGCGTCGCCCTCGACGCGGACCCACTCATGCTCCCTGGTATAATAGACGCTCATTGGGGCCCTCCCTTGCGCTGGTAGCGATGCGGAACGAACGGCATCGGCGTGACGATCCCGGTGAAGATCTTGCCGCGCGACGCCAGCGAGATTCTGGTGCCCGGCTCGGCCGAGGCGAGCGGCACATAGGCCATGGCGATCGGCGCCTCGAGGCTCGGCGAGAAGCCGCCCGAAGTCACCTTGCCGACCTCGTTGCCCTCGCCATCCACCACGATCGCGCCCTCGCGCACCGGCTGGCGGCCCTCGATCGCAAGCCCGACCCGCTTCCTGATCGGCCCGTCGGCCAGCTCCTGAGCGATGCGGTGCCAGCCGGGAAAGCCGCCCTCGGCGCGCCGCCGCTTGGACAGCGCGAAGACGAGGCCGGCCTCGACCGGCGTCGTGTCGTGGCCCAGATCGTGGCCGTAGAGCGGCAGGCCCGCTTCGAGCCGCAGCGAATCGCGCGCGCCGAGCCCGATCGGCTTCACCTCGGGCTGTTCGGCGAGGAGATCGGCGACCTTGCCGGCATCGCGGGCGAGGATCGAGATTTCGAAGCCGTCCTCGCCCGTATAGCCCGAGCGGCTGATCCAGGCGCGGGCGCCTTCTATCTCGAACGCCGCGCCCGTCATGAAGCCCAAAGCCTCGATGCCCGGTACCAGCCGCGCGAGCGCGTCCACCGCCTTGGGCCCCTGCAGCGCGAGCAGCGCCGCCTCCTTCATATGGTCGACCACGCCGGTGCGCGGCAGCCGGGCCTCGAGATGGGCGATGTCGCCCTCCTTGGTCGCGCCGTTGACGACCACGTAGAAATGCTCGCCGCGGCGGGTGACCATGAGGTCGTCGATGATCCCGCCCTCTGCGTTGAGCAGCAGCGAATATCTGAGGCGCCCGTCCTTGAGCAAAGTGAGGTCGGCGGGGAGCAGGCTTTCAAGGCCCTTCTCCGCCTCGGCGCCGGCAACGACGAGCTGGCCCATATGGCTGACGTCGAACAGGCCCGCCGAGGCGCGGGTCCACAGATGCTCGGCGATGATCCCCTCATATTGGATCGGCATGGCATAGCCGGCGAAGGCCACCATGCGGGCGCCGCGGGCGCGGTGCCAGCCATCGAGGGGAAGAGGCGTTTCGGCGTCGCTCATGGCCAGCTCCGGACGTATCGGGCCGGACGCTCGCGCGGCCGGACGGTTCCAATACCCCCTCTGTCGCTGGGACCTGAGAGCTTTCCCCGCCGTCGCCGAAGCTTGTGACGAGTTACCCCTTCGGTGGCCCGCCGTCGCGCAAGGCGATGGCGAACGCTTTCCAGAGCGTCCAGTCCGCGCGGTCCATTGGCCTGAGAGATTCCGGGGCGGTTGCTCCTTCGGCGGCTCCGGGCCGAAACCCGTCACACTCTCCCGCGCGTCCATGCGGACCCGGCGGCCATGACGCAGGGGTAAGCGGGAGTCAATCGCGGGGCGATCGTCGCTCGGTCAAACAGAGATGGCGGGGACCTGTCGCTCTCAAGGTCGATCGATCGTGCAGACGTAATTCACGGGACGCGACAGCTTCCCGCGCGCGTCGAAGTAGAGGAATGCCCCCGATCGGTCGTAATCGAGGATCCCGGAGCGATTCAGCGTCAAGATTTGGAGGTCGTCCCGCCCGAAATCGGCATGGCGCACAGACAAGACCAGCCCCTGGACGGCGCCATCATCCGCCAAAAACACAAACCCATCCACCGCGCCTTCGCCGGCGCGTGCTTCACTTTGTGCCCAAATGGTCGTCCCTCTGAACGAAAGCAGGCCGTCCTGGGTGGTGTTGTCGAGGATTCCCTGAACTCGAAAATCCCCGGGGACACGCCTGTCCGGCGGGACTCCCGGGGGCATCGGGCCGGCCCGTCCCGTGAACGCGCACGCGAGAGTGGGTGGCGAAGGCGTTGTAAGGTATCGATAAGCGAGGATGGCGCCCCCGATCAATGCGACGATGATCATCGGCATTGCCTTGCGGGCGACCAGAAGGGCTTTGGACACGGGCATCGACTTCGCATGCGCGCCGATCATCCGCAATCATGCTCGCCGGACGCTCGGCACCCCTCGACTCGCTCAACCCATTTCAGCGCAACACCCCCGAGCGAGCGCAGCTTGGCGCTTTACCGCGTCGCGTTGTAGCGCAACTGGTCCGGAGTCAGCTCGAAGCCGAGCAGAAACTCGAAACGCGCCCGCTCGACCGCGGCGCGGACGGCGGGATCGGCCATCGGGTCGACCGCCGCATTGGGATCGCCGGCGCGGCGCTCGCGGGTGATCTGGCGGCGCACGTCCTCGGGCAAGGTGGCCGCCGAGCGCAGCAGCCGCGAGGAGGCGGCGCCGGTGGTGACCGCGCGATACTGGCCCTCGGCGAAATGCAGATTGACCTGGCGGACGCGCTTGGCGACGATGTTGCTGTTCCCCTGCACGACCGTCGCGAAATAGGGCAAGGTGACGTCGCGCGCGCCGCGATTGTCGCGGCGGCGCGCCTGCACCTCGAACGTCGCCTGGGTGACGATATGCTCGCCCGCCTCGGTGCAGGTCGAGCGCACGTTGGTGATGTGGGCGACGACGTCGATCGCGCGCGCGTCGCGGCTCTCGGCGGGGTCGAACGTGGTGACGTCGCCCGCGGGCGCGATCACCGCGACCGGCGGACAGGCGGTGTAGCTGGTCAGGATTCCGGATTGCTGGATGTCGCCCTCGCGGGCGCAGCCGAGCAGAACGAGGCTAGTAAGCGCGGCGGCGGCCGCTTTGGACATGGTGGGGCGCAAGGCGAAATCCTCGAAAACTCTGGTGACGTGCCCTAATGCCGTAAGGGTTTGGTGCAGGCAAGCAATGGTGTAGAGCCCCGCGCGAGTGAACCCAGCATGACCGCCAAGCCCCCCCTCACCCTGCTGATCGCGGCGCCCCGCGGCTTTTGCGCCGGCGTCGACCGCGCGATCCGCATCGTCGAGCTCGCGCTCGAGCGCTATGGCGCGCCGGTCTATGTCCGCCACGAAATCGTCCACAACAAGTTCGTGGTCGATTCGCTGAAAGCCAAGGGCGCGGTCTTCGTGCCCGAGCTGGACGCGGTGCCCGACGGCGCGCCCGTGGTGTTCTCCGCGCACGGCGTCCCCAAGGCGGTCCCTGAAAAGGCGCAGGCGCGGGGCCTCAACTATCTCGACGCGACCTGCCCGCTCGTCTCCAAGGTCCACCGCCAGGCCGAGCGGCTGATCGAGCGCGGCCGCCACATCCTGTTCGTCGGCCATGCCGGCCATCCCGAGGTGATCGGCACGTTCGGCCAGGTGCCGGACGGCATGATGAGCCTGGTCGAGACCGCGCGCGACGCCGAGACGATCCTGCCCGCCGATCCCGACGCGCTCGCCTTCCTCACCCAGACCACGCTCTCGGTCGACGACACCGCCGAGATCGTCGCGATCCTGAAGCGTCGCTTCCCCTCCATCTCGATGCCGCGCAGCGAGGACATCTGCTATGCGACCTCGAACCGCCAGGCGGCGGTCAAGGCGATCGCGGCGCGCTGCGACGCCTTGCTGGTGATCGGCTCGCCGAACAGCTCCAATTCGCAGCGTCTGGTCGAGGTCGCCGAGCGCGAGGGCACCAAGGCGCGGCTGGTCGGGCGCGGCGCGGACCTCGATTTCGCCTGGCTCGACGGCATCCGCACGCTCGGCATCACCGCCGGCGCCTCCGCGCCCGAACTGCTGGTCCGTGAGGTGGTCGACGCGCTGAGCGAGCGCTTCGAGGTGAGCGAGGAGCCGGTCGAGGGGGTCGAGGAGCGGATGGTCTTCAAGCTTCCCGCGGGGCTGGAAGCGGCGTGACCGAGCTCACGCAAGTCGACATCTTCACCGACGGCGCGTGCAAGGGCAATCCCGGGCCCGGCGGCTGGGGCGTCATCATTCGCGCGGGCACGCGCGAGCGGGAAGTGTCCGGCGGCGAGCCGATGACCACCAACAACCGCATGGAGCTGCTCGCCGCGATCCGGGGGCTGGAGGCGCTGAAGCGGCCCTGCCGCGTCCGGCTCTACACCGATTCCATCTATGTCCGCGACGGCATCACCAAGTGGATCCACGGCTGGCGCAAGAACGGCTGGCGGACCGCGGACAGAAAGCCGGTCAAGAATGCCGAGCTCTGGCAGGAACTGGTCGACGCGGCCGCGCCGCACCGAGTCGAATGGCATTGGGTGAAGGGCCATAGCGGCCATCCTGAAAACGACCGCGCCGACGCCTTGGCGTGCGAGGAGGCGCTACGCTTCGCCCGGAATTAGCTTTCGTCATCCTGACACCCTCCCGTCATTCCCGCGAAAGCGGGAATCCAGGGGCGTCCGAAGCAGTCCCGAAGGCAGTCTGGATTCCCGCTTTCGCGGGAATGACGCTAAACGCCGAACCTCGCCGCCAGATAGGGCGCCGGATCAATCTCCCCAGGCGGGCGGCCGAGCAACAGCCGCGCGGCGAGGGCGGCGGCGGCGGGCGCGGTCTGGATGCCGAAGCCGCCCTGCCCCGCGCACCAGAAGAAGCCGCGCCCCGAGCCGCTATAGCCGTAGACCGGCAGCCGGTCCGGCGCGAAGCTCCTGAGGCCCGCCCAGAGATGCTCGACCGCCTCGATCCGCCAGTCGACCACCCGCTCCAGCCGGTCGATCGCGACGGCGACGTCGATCTCCTCGGCCGCGCAGTCGCAGGGCTCGGACGGAGTCTCGTCGTGCGGGCTGAGCCACAGCCGTCCGCCCGCCTCCGGCTTGAAGTAGAAACTGCCCGAGGCATCGACGACCAGCGGCAGATCGGCGGGCACGGGCGGGCTGAGGCGAAGCTGGGCGATGGTGCGGCGATGCGGCGCGATGCCGATCGGCCGCTCGCCGGCCATCATCGCCACCTGGTCGGCCCATGCGCCGGCGGCGTTGACGAGGATATCGGCCTCCCAGGCCCCGGCAGCGGTCTCGATCCGCCAGCGGCCTTCGCGCTCCGCCCGCGACAGTCTGGCGCCCGTCACCAGCTTCCTGCCCCTCAGACAGGCGGCGTGGAGCGCGGCGACGTCGATGTCGGCGCAGCCCGGCTCGGACAGGCCTTCGTCCCAGCCGGGCCGCAGCCCGGGCAGCCGCGCCTCGAGCGCCTTCCGGTCCAGCCTTTCGAGCGCGATCCCGGCTCCTTCGAACTCCGCCGCCAGTGCGGCGAGCGCGCCGCCGCCGCCCAGATCGGCGATATGGATCGCGCCGCGCGGGGCGAGGAACGGAGCGAGCGCGGGCCCCGAAGCGCTGGTCAGGGGCTGGATCAATGGCCCGCCATAGGTTTCGGACCAGAAGGCGGCGGAGCGGCCGGTGGCGTGATAGCCGGGCCGCTCCTCCCCCTCGAGGATCAGCACCGATGCGGCATCGCCGATCGCAGCGGCGAGGCTCGCCCCGGCCATGCCAGCGCCGATGATGGCGACGTCGTACTTCAAGCCGAGGCCGCATGGCCGGCGAGGAAGGCGTCGATCCGCGCCAGCGCGCGCAGGCGGACCGGATCGGCCTCGCGCAATATCTCGTGCGCGGCATCGTCCATCATCTCGAGCTCGGCGCAGGGAAGCTCGGCGGCGACCCGGCGGATCGCGGCGGCGCTGACCAGCCGGTCATGCTCGGTGCCGAGCAGCAGGATTGGCAGCCGGACCTGCGCCAGCCTCTCCCTGGTGAAGGCGGCGCCCGAGCGGAAGGCGGCGCGGATCCAGCTCCAGTTGGGCAGGCCGAGGTCGAATGCCGGCTGCTGGGCCCACCACCACAATTCGTCCTCATAGCGTTCGCGCGAGGCGGTGAGGTTGCGCTGGCGGCGGCCGCCCACCGCGTTGAACGCGGGCGGCGACGCCCAGATCGGCAGACCGCCAAGGCCCAGATGATAGATCGTGTCGGCAATGTCGGGGGCGAGCCGGCTCGGAATGGGTGCGCTGTTGACCTCGATCATCGGTGCGATCAGCACGGCGGCGTCAAGCGCGGGCCGATGCTCGGCCAGCGTCCGAAGCAGCATATGCCCTCCCATTGAATGGGCGATGGCGACATGCGGGCCCGGGCCGGCGGCGCGCCAGTCCGCGATCAGGGCGGTGAGATCCTCGACCATCGCATCGAAATTCGAGACGGCCGCGGCGGCGTCCGCGCCCTCGACTTGCGATCCGCCCTGACCGCGCCAGTCGAAGCTGGTGACGTGCCAGCCGGCCGCGTGCCAATGCGCGAACGCCTCCAGATATTTCTCGATGAAGTCGCCGCGCCCGTTGGCGAAGAGCAGGCTGCCGCGGGACTTGCGCCGGCCGCCGGCAGGCCAGTCCATCCGCCGCAGCGCCATCCCGTCGGGCGCCGCCCAGGCGCGAAAGACGGCGCCTTTCGGATGCACGCGTCTCCCTGTCAGGTCATTTACCATGACCCACGGTTACGGTTTGGAAAGCAACGCCGTCTAGAGCCTTGCGGCATGAACATGTGGCTTTCCTGGATTTTGCTCGGCGCCCTGGCCGCGATGCTGCTCGTCGCCTGCTGGTCGGACCTCAGGACGCGCACCATCCCAAATGGCCTCAATCTCGCCGTCGCTTTGCTGGCGATCCCCTTCTGGTGGTCGATCGGGCTTTCGCTCTGGCCGGACATCGCGCTCCAGATCGGAGTCGCTTCGGCGGTGTTCGCATTCTTCGCAGGCGCCTTCGCGCTCGGCGCGATGGGCGGCGGCGACGTCAAGCTCGTCGCGGCGATCGCCTTGTGGCTGCCATGGCAGGCGGTGCTCGTCCTGCTCTTCATCATGTCGATCGCGGGCGGGCTGCTGACGCTGGCCATGCTGATCCGGCACAAGCTCGCCAAAAGCGGCGGGCAGCTCGAAATTCCGTACGGAGTCGCGATCGCGTTCGGCGGTTTGTGGCTGATTAGCGAACGTTTTCTTAACCAGTTTGGATGAAGAGTAAGGGCTGAAGTTTTCTCAGTCCCGAAAGGGGGGCGACTGTCGCCATGGACGTCAAGAAAATCGTGCTGCTCGTTGGAGCGCTGCTCATCGCCGGCGTAACCGCCATCATGGCCAAGAACATGTTCTCCGGCGCCTCGGCGCCGGTGGCACAGGCCGGACCCGCGCAGCCGCCGCCCCAGGGACCCGAAATCCTGGTCGCCAAGCGCACCCTCCCCGTCGGCACGATCATCGACGCCGACAGCTTCCAATATCAGCCCTGGCCGCAGGGCTTGGTGCAGGACGCCTATTTCACGCGCGGCGAGGCGAACGCCGATCCGCAGAGCCTGGTCGGCACCGTCGTGCGCAACGAGATCAGCGCCGGCCAGCCGCTCAGCGCCGGGGCGATCGTCCGTCCCGGCGAGCGCGGCTTCCTCGCCGCGGCGCTCGGCCCGGGCATGCGCGCCGTCACGGTTCCCGTTTCCGCCACGTCGGGCGTCGCCGGCTTCGTCTTCCCGGGCGACCGGGTCGATCTGGTCCTGACCCAGGAAGTGGCCGGCGGCGGCGACGGACCGCCCTTGCGCGTCTCCGAGACGATCATCCGCAACATCCGCGTGCTCGCGGTCGACCAGCGCCTGAACGCCCGCGACGAAGCGGGCAACCAGGTCGCGATGCCCTCGGCCACGGTGACCTTCGAGGCCACGCCCACGATCGCCGAGAAGATCGCGGTCGCGCAGGAGATCGGCGACCTCTCGCTGTCGCTCAGGTCGCTCGCCGACAACAATGCCGAGCTGGAGCGCGCAATCGCCTCGGGCGAGGTGCGGGTGCCGGCCAATGCCGATCCGCGCGCCGAGCGCCAGTTCCTGCTGCAGGTCGCCACCCGGCCGATCGACAGCAACCCGACCTACACGGTTGGAGCCGACGTATCCCGCTTCCAGCGCCGCAGCGTGCCCGGAAGGGCGGGCGGTCAGGGCAATAGCTCGCCGTCCGGAAGCCCCGCGCCTGCCGCGAACAGCGCCGCGTCCGGCCAGCCCGTCGGGCCGGTCGTGCGGATCGCCCGCGGCAACAATGTCACTGTCGTTCCGGTGGGAGCACGTTGAGATGACCAAAGTGAGCAAGATCAGGCGGGCCGGCATCGGCACTGCCCTCGCGGCCGCCCTGGCGATGGGCCTGGCGGCCGCGCCGGCCCCCGCTCAGGCGCAGCCCGTGGCCGCGCTGGCGCCGACCAACGACGTCACTCTCTCGGTCGGCACCGGCCGCATGGTCCGGCCCAACGGCTCGGTCTTCGAAGTGTTCGTCGCCGACGAGAGCGTCGCCGACGTCCATGCCAGCTCGCCCAGCCAGATCTACATCTTCGGCAAGACGGCGGGAAACACCACCGTCTACGCGACCGACCAATCGGGCCGGGTGGTCTATTCGGCCAATGTCCGCGTCGGCCAGAATCTCGGCTCGGTGTCGCAGATGCTCGACCTCGCCATGCCCGAAGCCGAGATCACCGCGACGCCGATGAACGGCATGGTCCTTTTGACCGGCACGGTCGCGCAGCCGACCGACGCGGCCGAGGCCGAGCGCCTCGTCCAGGCGTTCGTCGGCGCCAACGTCCAGGTGGTCAGCCGCCTGCGCACGGCGACGCCGCAGCAGGTCTATCTGCAGGTCCGGATCGCCGAGGTCAGCCGCTCGTTCGCCCGCGACATCGGCGTCAACCTGCTGAGCCACAACCCCGGCGGGGGCTTCCAGTTCGGCATTGGCCAGGGACGCTCCTTCTCTCCCCAATACACGCCAGGCGGCTCGCTCTTCACCGGCGGCACCGAAGCCTCGGATGGGGCCAGCGTCATCACCGCTGTCACCGGGGGCACCACGCTCGGAGCCGCGGGTCGCCTGCTTGGGCTGGATCTGCTGGGCGCGCTCGATCTCGCCGAGACGACCGGCCAGGTGACGACGCTCGCCGAGCCGACCCTGGTCGCTCTGTCGGGCGAGACCGCCACCTTCCTCGCCGGCGGCGAGTTCCCGGTGCCGATCCCGCAGTCGCTGGGCACGGTGACCATCGAATATAAGCAATATGGCGTCGGCCTCGCTTTCTCGCCGACCGTGCTCGAGGACGGGCGAATCTCGATCCGCGTCCGGCCCGAGGTTTCGGAGCTCTCCTCTTCGGGCAGCGTCCGCTTCAACGGCTTCGAGATTCCGGCGCTGACCACGCGCCGGGTGGAGACGACGGTCGAGCTCGGCTCGGGCCAGAGCTTCATGATCGGCGGCCTGCTCAGGAACCACAACAACAACTCGATCGATCGGGCGCCCTTCCTCGGCAACATCCCCATCCTCGGGGCCCTGTTCCGCTCGACGCGCTATCGCCGCGAGGAGACCGAGCTGGTGATCATCGTCACGCCCTATCTGGTCCGCCCGGTTTCGGCCAACCAGATCGCGCTGCCGACCGACGGCCATCGCAATCCCGACGAGGCGCAGCGCCTGCTGGTCGGCCAGATGAATGGCAGCCGCAGCGGCGAGCAGCGCCCCGGCCCGACCGCCGCCGAGCCGCGCACCGTCGCGCCTGGGGTCGGCACGGTCGGCGCCGTCACCGCGCCCAACAGCCCGGCTCGGGCCAATGCCGCCCCGGCCCGGCCGTCGAGCAGCGCTTCGGCCCAGCCCGGCTTTGACCTCAGATGACCGCCCGGGATCGAAAGGACACCAAGACCATGTCTCGTTTCATCAAGCTCGCAGCGGTCAGCGCTCTCGGCCTCGCCGTCTGTGGCTGCTCGGCCCAGCCGCGCCACCTGACGGCCGCCAACAATACCAGTCTCTATTCGGTCCACCAGCCGGTGGTCGAGCATACCAATTTCGTCTTCGACCTGCGCGTCGAGGGCGACCGCGTGCCCGAAGCCGAGCTTGAGCGGCTCGCCGCCTGGTTCCGCTCGATCGGCGCGCGCTATGGCGACCGCGTCACCGTCGACGAGCCGCGCGGCTCCGAATCGGCGAGCGTGCGCGGCGATCTCGCCCGCGTCGCGGCCGATTTCGGCCTGCTGCTCGGCGATGGCGCGCCGGTCACCGAGGGCGCCGTCGAGGCGGGCACCGTCCGAGTCATCGCCAGCCGCTCGAGCGCCCGTGTCGAGGGCTGCCCGACCTGGACGGATCCCGGCATCGAATCGCCGGTCCGCAACAGCACCAATTATGGCTGCGCGACCAACAGCAACCTCGCCGCGATGATCGCCAATCCCGACGATCTCGTGCGCGGCCAGGATGCGTCCGGCCGCGACACGTCCGTGACCGCCGGCCGGGCGATCCGGACCTACCGGGAACGTACGCCGACCGGCAGCCAGGCGCTGCCGGCCGTTACCACGAGAGGTGGACAATAATGAACGCGCCCTTTCACCGCGGCAGCGGTCTTCGCGATCCCTTCACCGCCTTCGTCGCCGACGAGGCCACGGCCGAGCTCATCCGCCCGATCGCGGTCGAGCATGGCTGGTCGCCGGAGAAGGTGAACAAGGGCGGCCTGAGGAATGCCGTGCAGACCCTGTCGGTCGCGGCGAGCCCGTCTATCCTGTTCGTCGATCTCAGCGAGTCGGGCGACCCATTGAACGACATCAACGCGCTCGCCGAAGTGTGCGAGCCCGGCACGGTGGTGATCGCCGCCGGCCAGGTCAACGACGTCCGCCTCTATCGCGACCTCGTCGCCAGCGGCATCCAGGACTATCTGCTCAAGCCCTTCTCGGCCGATCAGCTGCGCGACGCCTTCGCCAATGCGCAGATGACCATTTCCGGCCCGCGCCTGCTCGAGACCGCGAACGAGAAGCCCAACGTCATGGCCGCTGTGATCGGCGTCCGCGGCGGCGTCGGCGCCTCGACCGTGGCGACCTCGCTCGCCTGGCTAATGGGCGACAAAGGCGGCCGTTCGACCGCTTTGCTCGACCTCGACGTCCATTTCGGCACCGGCGCGCTCGCGCTCGACCTCGAGCCCGGGCGCGGCCTCACCGACGCGATCGAGAATCCGAGCCGCATCGACGGCCTGTTCATCGAGCGCGCCATGGTCCGCGCCAACGACAAGCTTTGCGTCCTCTCCGCCGAGGCGCCGATCAACCAGTCGATGCTGACCGACGGCTCGGCCTTCTACCAGCTGCAGGAAGAGATCCGCCACGCCTTCGAAGGCATGGTGATCGATCTGCCGCGCAACATGATGGTGCAGTTCCCGCACCTCCTGAACGACGTCCACGTCGTCGTGGTGGTGTGCGAATTCACCCTCGCAGGCACCCGCGATGCGATCCGCATCCTCTCCTGGCTCAAGCAGAATGCACCGCAGGCCCGGGTGATCGTGGTCGCCAATCGGGTCCAGGCGGCGGTCCAGGAAGTCAGCCGCAAGGATTTCGAGCATTCGATCGAGCGCAAGGTCGATATCGCGCTGCCGTTCGACCCCAAGGCGGCCTCGCAGGCGGCCAAGCTCGGCCAGCCGCTGGCCAAGGTCACCAAGTCGACCAAGCTGACCCAGCCGCTCGCCGCGCTGCTGAGCCTCACCGTCGAGCAGAATAGCGCCGAGCCTGCGCCCGAAAAACCGGCGCGCGGCGGCGGGTCGCTGCTCGGCAAGCTCGGCAATTTCAAGGTCTCGTTCGCGAAGAAGCCTAAGGAGGCATCCTCGCAGGCGGCCTGACGGCCGGCCCGCGTATCGCGACGAGACGAGGGAGGCGAAATGCCGTCTGTGAGTTTGATCCTTCTGGTGGCCGGCGCAGCCGGAACGCTGCTGCTGCTCTTCGCCGCGCTTTCCGGGCCGGCGACGGGCAAGCTGGTGACGCGCCGGCTCGAAGTGCTGCGCGAGCGCCACAGCCGCTCGTCGGAGGCGGTCGCCCAGGCGCAGCTCAGGAAGATCTTCGCACAGCGTCAGACCAAGAGCGAAGGCTTCGCCAAGCGCTTCATTCCCAATCCGGCCTTGCTCCAGCTCCGGCTGAGCCAGACGGGCAAGAACTGGACGTTGGCCCAATATGCGTTGGCCTCGGTCGGCCTCGCCGCCGCGATGATCGTGCTGCTCCTGTTCCAGGGCCTGCCGATCCTGCTGGCGATCACGGTCGGCCTCTTGGTCGGCGTCGCGCTGCCGCACATGGTCATCAGCCATCTGATCAAGCGCCGGGTCAAGCAGTTCACCGCCAAATTCCCCGACGCGATCGAGCTGATCGTGCGCGGCCTGCGCTCGGGCCTGCCGATCTCCGAGACGATCGGGATCGTCGCCGACGAGCTGCCCGAGCCGGTCAGCACCGAGTTCCGATCGGTCTCCGACAAGATGAGGATCGGCCGCACGCTCGACGCGGCGCTGCAGGACACCGCTGCGCGCCTCGGCACGCCCGAATTCCAGTTCTTCGTGATCAGCCTCGCCATCCAGCGCGAAACCGGCGGCAACCTCGCCGAGACCCTGTCGAACCTCGCCGAGGTGCTCCGGAAGCGCTCGCAGATGAAGCTCAAGATCCGCGCCATGTCGTCCGAATCCAAGGCCTCGGCCTATATCATCGGCGCGCTGCCCTTCATCGTCTTCGGGCTGATCTGGTTCATCAACGGTACCTACATGCAGACCTTCTTCACCGACCAGCGGCTGATGATCGCCGGCGGCGTCGGCCTGGTATGGATGGGGATCGGCGCGTTCATCATGGCCAAGATGATCAATTTCGAGATTTGAGCGAGAGGGACTGAATCAAGATGGAGACCCCGCAGGGCCCGACGATCATGGGGATCGACGTCGTGATGGTGGCGAGCATTCTCGCTGCCGTGGCGACGCTCGCCGTGCTGGTTGCCATCTATGCCGCCACCACCGTCCGCGACCCGATGGGCAAGAGGGTGAAGGCGCTCAACGAGCGGCGCGAGCAATTGAAGGCCGGCATCGTCGCCTCGACCAGCAAGCGCCGCAAGGCGATCACCAACAAGAACGAGATGGCGGACAAGGTCCGCGGCCTGCTGTCGTCGCTGAAGATGCTGCAGGAAGAGCAGGTGGTGAAGGCGCAGGCACGGCTGATGCAGGCCGGCGTCCGCTCCAAGGACCTCGCCTTCGTCGTCATCTTCGCCCGCTTCGTGATGCCCGTCGTGTTCGGCACCGGCATCCTCTTCCTGGTCTATTATGTCGATTATTTCCCGGAGTGGGGTTCGTTCAAGAAATACGCCCTCGTCGCCGGCACCTTCATCCTCGCCTACAAGGCGCCCGATCTGTGGCTGAAGAACAAGGTCCAGAAGCGCACCGCGGCGATCCGCAAGGGCCTGCCCGACGCGCTCGACCTGCTCGTCATCTGCGCCGAGGCCGGCCTCACCGTCGATGCCGCCTTCGCCCGCGTGTCGCGCGAGCTCGGCCGCGCCTATCCCGAGCTCGGCGACGAATTCGCCCTGACCTCGATCGAACTGGGCTTCCTCACCGACCGCCGGCTCGCCTTCGAGAATCTCGCCAAGCGGATCGACCTCGATTCGGTCCGCGGCGTGGTCACCACCATGATCCAGACCGAGAAATACGGCACGCCGCTGGCCAGCGCGCTGCGTGTTCTTTCCGCCGAGTTCCGCAACGAGCGGATGATGCGCGCCGAGGAAAAAGCGGCGCGGCTGCCCGCGATCATGACCGTGCCGCTGATCCTGTTCATCCTGCCGGTGCTGTTCATCGTCATCCTGGGCCCCGCCGCCTGCTCGATCAACGACTCGCTGATCGGCGGCAACTAGGGCCGGAGGCGGAACCATCGCGCGCCGTGCGCGGTTGAACTCTGCGACGATCACGCAGGGAGCGCCGCATGACCATTTTCACGCTGGACCAGTGGCTGATCCTGGCACTCGTCTTCCTGCTCGGCCTGGTGCTCGGCATGGCGATGCTCGCCAGCCCCAAATGGCGGCTGCGCTACCGCGAGGAGGTTGCGCGGCGCGAGGCGGTTGAGGCGGAGAATGAGCGCCTGCGCCGCGACGGCGCCGAGATGGATACGCTCCGCCATGCCGCCGCCCGCGACGAAGCCCGCCGCCGCGACGGCGCCGAGGCGGATACGCTCCGCACTGGTGCGGCCCGCGACGAGGCCCGCCGCCGCGATGCGGACGAAGCCGATACGCTGCGCGCCGCCGCGGCCCGCGACGAGGCCCGCCGCCGCGATGCGGACGATCTGGAAACGCCCCGAGACGCCGCGGCCCGCGACGAGGCCCGCCGCCGCGATCGGGACGAGCCTGGGCCGCTCTAGGCTGCGTTCCGCAGCGCCGCCTGCGCGGCCGCCAGCCGGGCGACCGGCACGCGATAGGGCGAGCAGCTGACATAATCGAGGCCGGCCGCCTCGCAAAAGGCGATGCTCGCCGGGTCGCCGCCATGCTCGCCGCATATGCCGAGCTTGAGCCCCGGCCGCGCCGCCCTCCCCCGCTCCGCCGCAATCGAGATCAGCTCCCCGACGCCCTCGACGTCGATGCTGACGAAGGGATCGCGCGGGAAGATGCCTTTTTCGACATATTGGGTGAGGAAGCGCCCGGCATCGTCGCGGCTGACGCCCAGAGCGGTCTGGGTGAGGTCGTTGGTGCCGAAGCTGAAGAATTCGGCCTCTTGCGCGATCGCGCCCGCGGCCAGAGCGGCGCGGGGCAGCTCGATCATCGTCCCGACCTGATAGTCGACCCGGCGGCCCTTCTCCGCGAACACCGCCTCGGCGGTACGCTCGATCAGCGCGCGGATGATGGCGAGCTCGGCTCTGGTGGCGACGAGCGGAACCATCACCTCGGGGATCGGCGCTTCGGCCACCTCGAGCGCCGCCTCGAAGATGGCGCGGGCCTGCATCTCGTAAATCTCGGGATAGGTGATGCCGAGCCGGCAGCCGCGATGGCCGAGCATCGGGTTGAACTCGTGCAATTCGGAGATCCGGCGCCGAAGCATGTCGATGGTGACGCCGGCCGCCGCAGCGACTTCGGCGATGTCCTGCTCAGCCTGCGGCAGGAATTCGTGCAGCGGCGGATCGAGCAGGCGGATGGTGACGGGGAGCCCCGCCATGATCCTGAAGATCTCTGCGAAATCGCCGCGCTGGGCGGGGAGCAGATCGGCCAGCGCGGCGCGGCGCCCGGCCTCGTCCTCGGCGACGATCATCCGCCGCACGTTCATGATCCGCTCGGAATCGAAGAACATATGCTCGGTGCGGCACAGCCCGATCCCTTCCGCGCCGAACTCGCGCGCCGTGCGGCAATCGAGCGGCGTCTCGGCATTGGCGCGCACGCGCAGCCGGCGCACGGAGTCGGCCCAGGCCATGAGCGTTCCGAAATCGCCGACCAGCTCGGGCTGGACCGTCGGCACGGCGCCGAGCATGACCTCGCCCGAGGCGCCGTCGATGGTGATGATCTCGCCTTCCTCGATGACATGGCCGCCGACGCGCATGCGCCTTGCCTTGTGATCGATGGCGAGCATCCCGGCGCCCGAGACGCAGGGCCGGCCCATGCCGCGCGCGACCACGGCGGCGTGGCTGGTCATGCCGCCGCGCGCGGTGACGATGCCCTGCGCGGCGTGCATGCCGTGAATGTCCTCAGGGGAGGTCTCGGTACGGACGAGGATCACCTTCTCGCCGGCCGCGGCCCATTTCTCGGCGGTGTCGGCGTCGAACACCGCCTTGCCGCCGGCCGCGCCGGGCGAGGCGGGCAGGCCCTTGGCGATCACCTTGCGGTCGGCCTTGGGGTCGAGCGTCGGGTGGAGCAATTGGTCGAGCGCGGCGGGATCGATCCTCAGCACCGCCTCGTCCCGCGTGATCAGCCCCTCCTCGGCCATGTCGACGGCGATGCGCAAAGCCGCCTTGCCGGTGCGCTTGCCCGAGCGGGTCTGCAGCATCCACAGGCTGCCGCGCTCGACGGTGAACTCGATGTCCTGCATGTCGCGATAATGGCGTTCGAGCAGGTCGAAGACGCGGGCGAGCTGTGCGAACACCTCGGGCATCGTCTCTTCCATCGACGGGGCCTTCGCCCCCGCCCGCTCGCGCGCGCCCCGCGTCAGATATTGGGGGGTGCGGATGCCGGCGACGACGTCCTCGCCCTGGGCGTTGATCAGATATTCGCCGTAATGCGCGCGCTCCCCGGTCGATGGATCGCGGGTGAAGGCGACTCCGGTCGCCGAGGTCTCGCCCATATTGCCGAACACCATCGCCTGGACGTTGACCGCCGTGCCCCAGTCGCCGGGGATGTGGTGGATGCGGCGGTAGGTCCTGGCCCGCTCCGACTGCCACGAGCCGAACACCGCTCCGATCGCGCCCCAGAGCTGGTCGTGCACGTCCTGCGGAAAGGGCTTGTCCCACAGCTCCTCGACCAGTTCGTGATAGCGCGCGGTCAGCCGCTCCCAGTCGGCGGCCTCCAGCTCGGTGTCGAGATGGACGCCCTTATCCTCCTTGGCGATCTCCAGCGCCTCCTCGAAGGCGCCATGATCGAGGCCGAGGACCACGTCGGCATACATCTGGATGAAACGGCGGTAGCTGTCCCAGGCGAAGCGCGCGTCGCCCGAGGCGGCGGCAAGGCCGCGCACCGTCGCGTCGTTGAGGCCGAGGTTGAGGACCGTGTCCATCATCCCCGGCATCGATACCCGCGCGCCCGAGCGGACCGAGACCAGCAGCGGATCGGCGGCGTCGCCGAACCTCTTGCCGGTCACTTGCTCGACATGGGCAATCCCCTCGGCGACGCCAGCGGCGAGCGCGTCGCGAAAGCCTGGCCCTCGTTCGTCATGGAGCGCGCAGGCCGGTGTCGCGATGGTGAAGCCCGGCGGCACCGGCAGGCCGATCGCCGCCATTTCGGCAAGATTGGCGCCTTTGCCGCCGAGCAAGTCCTTGTTGCCCGCCTCGCCGTCGGTGATGCCGCCGCCGAAGCGGTAGACGAAGCGGCTCATCTCGAATCTCCGAGGAGGGGAACACCATTTTGCGCGGAGGAGATCTCCTCAAGAACGCCGCCCATTACCCTTCGATCCTGGAGAAATCGGCGACACGGTGGACCGCGTCGCGCATCCGCGCGAGCAGGTTGAGCCTGACCTCGCGCCTGGCCGGATCGGGATCGTTGACAATGACCTTGTCGAAGAAGGCGTCGACGGGCCCGCGCAAGGATGCGAGCGCCGCCATCGCCCGCTCATATTCCTCGTCCTCGAGCGCCGCTTTGACCTTGGGCACGGCCGCGTCGAGCGCGTCGTCCAGGTCCGATTCCTCGGTTTGGGGAGCATATCCAGCCTCGGGACGAACGGACTCTTTATGCTCGCCCCATCCTTCCTTCTTGAGGATATTCGCGGCGCGCTTGTAGCCGGCGAGGAGATCGGACCCTTGCGGCGATTCGACGAAATTCTGCAGCGCCTTCACCCGCGCGAGCAGCCGGACGAGATCGTCCTCCCCGCCCAAAGCGAAGACCGCGTCGATCAGATCGTGGCGGACACCCGCCTCGCGCTGCTGAACCTTCAACCGGTCCTCGAGGAAATCGAGGATCGCCTCGGCCAGGTCCTCGACCTCCTCGATGATCCTGCCGCGCTCGATATTGGGAGTGAGCGCCGCCTTCCAGCGGACGACGACGCGGTCGCCATGGCGATAGGTGAAGGTGCCGACCTCGGCGGTGATCTCATGCTCGTGCTGGTCCGAATCGAGCAGGTCCGGAAAGGTCACCGATGAAAGCGCGCCGAGCCGCGAGACGACGTTGAGCACCGCGGCCTGGACCAGCACGTCGGAGAGCGGCAGGCGCAGGCCCGTCCTGGTCAGGATCTGCAGGAAGCCGAGCGCGGCGCGGCGCAGCGCAAACGGGTCGCGCGAGCCGGTCGGCTTCTCGCCGATCGAGAAGAAGGCGACCAAAGTGTCGAGCTTGTCGGCGATGTTGACCGCGACGGTCACGGGCGCGGTCGGCACTTCGTCACTTTGCCCCGCCGGCTTGTAATGGTCGCGGATCGTGTCGGCGACCGCGTCGCTTTGCCCCTGCGCCCGGGCATAATAGCCGCCGATCACACCCTGCAGCTCCGGAAACTCGCCGACCATCTCGGTCACCAGATCCGCCTTGGCGAGGCGGGCGGCAGTCTGGACTTCGGCGATGTCCGCGCCCTTGATCAGCCGCTCCTGGACCAGCCACTGGGCGAGCTTGGCGACGCGCTCGACCTTGTCGGCGACGGTGCCGAGCTTTTCGTGAAAGACGATCTGGTCGAGCTTGGCGGCCTGCTCGGCGAGCGGCACCTTGAGGTCCTGCTCCCAGAAGAACTTGGCGTCGGCGAGGCGCGCGGCGAGCACTTTCTCGTTGCCGGCGATCACCGCTTCGGGATCGCTCGAGGCGATATTTGCGACAAAGACGAAGCGGTTGGAAAGGTTGCCCGCCTCATCCTGGCAGGCGAAATATTTCTGGTTCACCCGCATGGTCAGCTGGATCAATTCGGGCGGGAGCGCGAGGAAAGCCGCGTCGAAATCACCCTTAAGCGGCACCGGCCATTCCGTCAGGCCGGCATTTTCCGCGACCAAAGCCTCGTCTGGCACCACCTTCGTCTTGCGCTGAAGCTTCGCGCTATCCTTGCGGATGATCTCCTTGCGCTCTTCTTGATCGACGATGACGTGGCAGACGCGCATTTTCTCGACATAATCGCCGGCGCCGCCGAGCGTGATCGTGCCGGGATGATGGAAGCGGTGGCCGACCGTCGCCGCGCCGGATTTGATCCCCGCAATCTCGAATTCGACCACCTTTTCGCCGAACAAAGCGACAATGCCCTGCAGCGGCCGGACCCAGCGGATGCTCTCGGTCGAGACCGACGCCTCGCCCCAGCGCATTGACTTGGGCCAAGGGAAGGCGCGGACTATCTCCGGGACTGCCTCGGCGAGGATTTCGGCGGTGGCGCGGCCCGGGCGTTCGACGGTGGCGAACCAGATGCCCTCGCGCTCGACGAGCCGGTCCCGGGTGAGCCCGGTCTTGCGCAGGAACCCCTCGAGCGCCTGCGGCGGCGCTACCGTGCGCGGGCCCTTGATCTCCTCGCTGACCGCCTCGGTCCGCTCGGGCAGGCAGCGGGCGATGAGGGCGAGCCGGCGCGGGGTGGCGAAGGTCTCGATGGCTTCGGCCTTCAGCCCGGCGTCGGCGAGTTGCTCGTCGAACAGCCGCGCCAGATCGGTGCGCGCCTTGTCCTGCATCCTGGCCGGGATTTCCTCGGAGAGAAGCTCGAGCAGGAAATCGCTCAATTTCCCTCTCCCATTTGGGGAGAGGGAGGGCCCCATTGCGCCAGCATTGGGAGGGTGAGGGAATGGGCGATGGCGCGATTGCCCTCACCCTCCCACCGCTTCGGGTCCCCATCAAAGTAGTACTTTGATGGGAGGCCCTTCGCGGCGGGCCCCTCCCTCTCCCCAAATGGGAGAGGGGGAAGAAAGCCCGATCCCCTCACGCCGCCCACCCGTTCTTCTCCATCCAGGCCGCGCAGCACCCCTTGGCCAGATCCCGCACGCGGCCGATATAGGCCTGGCGCTCGGCGACCGAAATCACGCCGCGGGCCTGGAGCGTGTTGAAGATGTGGCTCGCCTTGATCGCCTGGTCGTAGGCGGGGAGCGGCAGCTTCGCCTCGATGCAGCGCCGGCATTCCTCGGCCGCCTGGCGGAAGCGGTCGAACAGGCTGTCCGTGTCGGCGACCTCGAAATTATAGGCGCTGAACTCGCGCTCATTCTCGAGGAAGACCTGGCCATAGGTCACCCCCTCCTCGTTGAACTTGAGATCGTAGACGGAATCGACGCCCTGGATATACATGGCGAGCCGCTCGAGCCCGTAGGTCAATTCCCCCGCGACCGGCTTGCAGTCATAGCCGCCGACCTGCTGGAAATAGGTGAACTGCGTGACCTCCATGCCGTCGCACCAGACCTCCCAGCCGAGTCCCCAGGCGCCCAAAGTCGGGCTCTCCCAATCGTCCTCGACGAAGCGGATGTCGTGCTTGAGAGGATCGACGCCGATCGCCGCCAGCGAGCCCAGATAGAGCGCCTGCAGGTCCGGCGGGCTCGGCTTCAGAATCACCTGATATTGGTAATAATGCTGGAGCCGGTTCGGATTCTCGCCATAGCGCCCGTCGGTCGGGCGGCGCGAGGGCTGGACGAAGGCGGCCTTCCACGGATCGGGGCCCAATGCGCGCAGGGCGGTCGCCGGATGGAAGGTGCCGGCGCCCATCTCCAGATCGTAGGGCTGGAGGATGACGCAGCCCTGCTTGCTCCAATAGTCGTGGAGGGTCAGGATCAGCCGCTGGAAAGACAAAGGAGCGCCCAAAATTTCGCCTTCGCGGGTGCAACAAAAGGTCGCTTCGCTTTGGCGCATGGGGCAGGATGGGTCAAGGAAGCCGGAAATAAGAGGGATTTCGAAGGACATGACGACGCGCTGGAGCCGGATGAAGCTGGCCGGATCGATCGCCGCTCTGTGGCTCGCGGCGCCCTCCTTGGCGGCTCCGGCTCCGGCTCCGGCTCCGGCGCTCCAGCCGCCGGCCGCGGCCGCGCCGCGCGGAGAGCCGCGCCCGGCGATCTGGCTGCTCGCGGACGCCGACACGCGCATCTATCTGTTCGGCACCGTCCACGTCCTCCATCCCGGCCTGCGCTGGCGCTCGGTGACGTTGGACCGGGTGGTCCGCGAAGCCAGGGAGCTGGTGCTCGAGCTGGACGACGCCGAGATGGCCGCGAGCGGACCGGAAGCGTTCGGGGCGATGCAGCTCGGCAAATCGGTGCCGGTTCTGCAGCGGGTGACGCCCGAGCGGCGAGCGGCCCTGGCCCGCCTGCTCGGCGACCTCCAGGTCCCCGAAGGCAGCCTCGACGGTCTCGAGACCTGGGCGGTGGCGGTGATCCTGGGGGTCGGCCAGATGGCGCGCGAATATACCGGAGCCGGAGACGGCGCGGGCGAAGGCGCGCCCGACCTCGCCGCAGCCGCGGCCGCTTTGCCCGGCGTCGAGGAGGTCTTGACCGCCGAATTCCGCGCAAACGGCCGGCCGATCACGGGCGTCGAGACCGCAGCCGACCAGATCGACGCCTTTCGCGGCATGCCGCTGCCGGTGCAGCAGGCGATGCTCGACGAGACGATCGACGCCTATGCGCGCGGCGACGAGGCCGGCGATCCCGACGAGACCGACTGGGTCAACGGCAATCTCGAAGGCATCGCCGCCCAGATGGAATCGCTCCCGCCCGAACTGTTCGAGACGCTGGTGACGCGGCGAAACCGCAATTTCGCCGACTGGCTGGCGGCGCGGCTCGACCGCCCCGGCACAGTCCTGTTCGCGGTCGGCGCCGGCCATCTCGCCGGCCGGGTCTCCGTGCAGTCGATGCTTGAAAGCCGCGGCTTCGTTGTGCGGCGGCTCAACTGAAGCAACGGGCGGCCAAACTGAAGCAACCGGCCTCGGCGCGGCTCGCTCTCGCGGACGTGCGAAACGAGAAACGAATCCTCGCCACCGCAGACCGCAGACCGCAAGGCCGCCAAGCCGCCGGACCATAGTGTTCCCTTATAAGGGAGCTCCCTTATAAGGGAACACAGGGGCGCCTTTATGGCGATATCTTGTCTATATGTCAGGTAAAATTGACATACGTCGGTTCGTGATGTAGTCATGCTTCAATGACATATCATCAGGCCTACATGACATGATGTCGCTATGAAAAACCGCTTGCGCGTGTTGCGGGCCGAGCATGGCTGGAGCCAGGCGGAGCTTGCCGGGCGGATCGGCGTGTCGCGCCAGGCGGTGAACGCGATCGAGACCGGCAAGCATGACCCGAGCTTGCCTGTAGCCTTTCGGCTGGCGCGGCTGTTCGGCGCGGGCATCGAGGATATTTTCGACGATGGCGGCCATCGGGAGAGCTGGCGCGTCTGAGAAAGGGTCTTTGGGCATCGCCCTTTATGTCGTTCGACCCCGCCCCTATCTGTGAAGGGCGATTCGTTGAACCTCGCGCTCGAAAAAGGAATGCTCGTGAAGAAACTCTTTCTGGCGGCGGTGCTGGCCCTGGCCTCGACCGCCGCGCTCTCCCAGGACGCGCCCGCCCCCGCCCCCGCTCCCGCGCCGGTGGGCCCGGCGGCGGCGCCTGCTCCCGCGGCGCCGGCCGCGCCGCCTCTTCCCGACGCCAATCCGGCGCTCTGGGTGGTGCGCGACGCCGATACGACCATCTACCTCTTCGGCACCATCCATTTGCTCGACGGGCGGCCCTGGTTCAACGACGAGGTCAAGACCGCGTTCGATGCCTCCGACTCGCTGGTGATGGAGGCGATCATCCCCGCCGATCCGATGTCCGTTGTGCCGACGATTATGCGCTACGGCGTCGACACGACCGGCCGCAAGCTCTCCGACCGGCTGACCCCGGCGGAGAATCAGGCCCTCGTCCGCGCGGTCAGGCCGCTCGGCATCCCGGCGGCGGTGTTCGACCGGTTCGAGCCCTGGTTCGCCTCCATGATGCTGTCGGCGACCGCCGCCCAGCGCAGCGGCCTGGACGCCGCCAACGGGGTCGAGACCGTCCTCACCCGCGCCGCCGCCGAGCGCAACATGCCGGTCGGCGAGCTCGAGGGCCTCGAATGGCAGGTGCGCCTGTTCGACAATCTGCCAGAGGTTCTCCAGCTCGCCGAGCTGCGCAGCACGCTGCGCCAGCTCGATAATACGGACCAGATCCTCGCGCCGATGCTCGCCGCCTGGTCGACCGGCGACCCCGAGGCGCTGGCGCGGCTCATGGAAAGCTATGGCGACGGCAGCCCGCTCCTCCATCGGGTCATGCTCACCAACCGCAACGCGGCCTGGGCGCGCTGGATCCACGACCGCCTGGAGCGGCCCGGAACGGTGTTCATCGCCGTCGGCGCCGCCCATCTCGCCGGACGCGACAGCGTCCAGGCGGTGCTCGGGGCGCACGGGATAAGAAGCGAACGCGTGCCCCATGCGACGGTGCAATAGCCCCCTGATCCTCCCCGGCTCCGGCCGGGGAGGGACCAAGCTTGCCACCTCCCGCCCCTTCCCCTATAGGCGCGCCTCCCCGTTCATGGTCATCCCTGGAGGCGTGAGCGGGATTTTTATGAACCCGCTACTTGGAGACATGCAATGAGCGAACAGCTTACGCTGTCGGCCGAGACGCGCGAACGGGCTGGCAAGGGAGCCTCCCGTGTGCTGCGTCGCGAAGGCCGCGTCCCCGCCGTCGTCTACGGCAACAACGAAGAGCCCCTCTCGATCCACCTCGAGGAGAAGCTGCTGGTCAAGGCTCTGTCCACCGGCCACTTCATGAACTCGGTGGTGATGATCGACGCCGGCGGCGCGACCACCCGCACGCTTCCCAAGGACGTCCAGTTCCACCCGGTCACCGACCGGCCGCTGCATGTCGATTTCCTGCGCATCTCCGAACATGCCAAGGTCACCGTCGCGGTGCCGATCAGCTTCACCGACGAGGACAAGTCGAAGGGCCTCAAGCGCGGCGGCGTGCTCAACACGGTTCGCCACGAGCTCGAGCTCGTCTGCGACGCGGCCGAGATTCCGGAAGAGATCGAGATCAGCCTCGCCGGCCTCGACATCGGCGATTCGCTGCACATCAGCGCGGTCACTCTGCCAAAGGGCACCGAATCGGCGATCACCGACCGCGACTTCACCATCGCCACCATCGTCGCCCCGTCCGGGCTCAAGATGGACGCCGAGGATGCCGCGGCCCTGGCCGCCGCTCCGGAGACGGCCGAAGTGCCGCTGGTCGGCGAGGAAGGCGAGGCCGCTGCCGAGGGCGGCGGCGAGGAATAAACTTGTCGATTGTCTCCTGGCTCGGCTCCCTGTTCGGCGTGAAGCCGGCGGAGGCGCCGGGCCAGCCCGCCTCGGCCCCCGAGGCGGACGATATGGGGGATTTCGCGCCCGTGCAGATCTGGGTCGGCCTCGGCAATCCCGGCGCGTCCTACGCGATGCAGCGGCACAATGTCGGCTTCATGGCGGTGGACGCGATCGCCGAGGTGCACGGCTTCGATCCGCCCAAGAAGGCCTTTTCGGGCTGGGCCCAGCAGGGCCGGATCGGGGCTGAGCGCATCCTCCTGCTGAAGCCAGCCACCTTCATGAACGATAGCGGCCGCTCGGTCCGCGCGGCGATGGACTATTTCAGGAAGGAGATCGGCGACGTCACGATCTTCCACGACGAGCTCGATCTCGCCCCGTTCAAGGTCAAGGTGAAGACGGGCGGCGGCACCGCTGGCCACAATGGGCTGCGCTCGACCGAAGCCCATATCGGCAACGCCTTCCGCCGGGTGCGGATCGGCATCGGCCATCCCGGCCACAAGGACAGGGTCACCAGATATGTGCTCGGCAATTACGCCAAGGCGGAGCACGAGCCGCTCTCCGACCTCCTCGCCGCCATCGCCGCCGAGGCGGAATGGCTCGCCAAGGGGGAGGACGCGCGGTTCATGAGCGATGTGGCGCTCAGGCTGCAGGACGGGGGATGAGGCTCAACCAAGTCACCGTCAGCGTCACCGATTATGCGGCGGCCGTGGAGTTCTACACCCGGCTCGGCCTCGTCCAGATCGTCGCTTCGCCGCCGCGTTACGCCCGCTTCGAGACGCCATCCGGCGAGACCTTCTCGATCCACGCCGCTGACCGGGTGGACTCGACGACCACCATCTATTTCGAGGTCGACGACGTCGATGCGTTCGTGGCGGCGCTCGACCTGCCTCTCATCCACCCGCCGATCGACCAGGGCTGGCTCTGGCGCGAGGCGCGGCTGGCCGACCCGTCGGGCAACGTCATCTGTCTCTATTTCGCCGGCGAGAACCGCCGCTTCCCGCCCTGGCGGATCGGCTAGAGCGAACTCGACCCGCGGCCTTGTCTCACCCGTCATCCTCCGCTCCGCCGATCGGCCTACCCGGCAGGGAGTCGGAATTACGGGGACACTATACTTAATTGCGTGCGATTATTGAATTAAGTATAGTGTCCCCGTAATTTGCGGCCCGGCTCTCTCACCAATCGTGCTGCGCGCCGCCGATCGGCATGCCCGGCGGGATTTGCGGCGTCCGGCGCGCTTCCGCGAGCGCGGCGGTGAGCGCCTCGCGGTCGCCGAGCAGGCGGCCCAGGCCGCGCGTCCATTCCGATTGCGCGCCGCCGCCGCCGGTGCGCGAGAGTTCGGTGGCGAGGAGCTGGAGCCTGTCCGAAAGCGCAAGCGCCACAGTCGGCGAGAGCGCCGGATCGCGCTGCACCCGGGCCAGCGCCAGGATGATCGCTGTGCCGGTCCGCCGCTGCAACGCCTGGTTCGGGACATCGATGCGGGTCGCACGCCCGATCAGCCGCTCGAAAATGTCGGCGGGGCCGAGATGCTCGTCATCGGCGATGGACTGGATCTCGAGCCGGTTGAGCCGCTCGGGGACGAGCAGATTGCCCAGCGTCACCTGAGCCGCGACCTCCGCGGCGACGAACGGATCGAAGACCGGCCCGCCGGCGGTGCGGAATATCTCGATTGTCTCCTGCCGGTCCGGGCTCCCCGACCAGCCCGCCGAGAGATAAGGCAGCAGCGCCGCCGGCACGGCGAGCGCCTCCGGCTCCAGCGCCGCCATCAGCGCGTCGAGCGCGCGGCGCTGACGGTCGAGCGCGACCGGATTGGCCCGTTCGCGGCCGTCGCCGTTCAGCGCATAGGCGAAATCGACGCCGCCGATCAGCTTGGCCGCGGCCTCGACCTGGTAGCGGTGCAGCAGCCAGATCGGAACGAATTTGCGGCGCAAATTGGCGACCGGCTCGCCCGGATAGAGCGCGGCTGGGCCGAAGCGGGAGACGGCGGCGGCGCGCACCTCGAGCATCCGCCTGAGCTCCGCCACCGGCTCGGCATGTTCGTCCCACAGGCTGCCCGCGGGATGGGCGGCGGACGGCGGCCGCGCCTCGCCGTCGCCGACATAGAGCAAACCTTCCGCGAGCGCGGCCCGCATCAGGGGCTCGGCCGCCTCGTCGCTCTCGGCGCCGTAGAGCCAGGCGATTGCGAACCGGTCCCAGCGGCCGACACCCGTGCCATAGGCGTCCGAAAGGTCCGGAGCGCCGTTCACCAGGGCGATGCGGGGCGCCGGATAATCCATCACCGAATAGCGGCCCTGGAGGCTCGCGGCGAAATTGTGCGAAAGGCCGAGCGCGTGGCCGACCTCGTGCGCGGCGAGCTGCCGGATGCGGGCGAGCGCGACCCGGACCGGATCGTTGGCGCTGCCGTCATTGGTCCGCGCGGCGCCGACCAGGCCTTCATAGATCAGCATGTCCTGGCGCACGCGGAGCGAGCCGAGCAGGACCTGGCCGCGGATGATCTCGCCGGTGCGGGGATCCTCCACCACCTGGCCGTAGGACCAGCCGCGGGTGGCGCGGTTGACCCAGTGGATGACGTTGTAGCGAACGTCGAGCGAATCGGCGCCCTCGGGCAGCAGCTCCACCCTGAAGGCGTCGATGAAGCCCGCCTCCTCGAACGCCTCCCGCCACCAGCCCGCCCCGTCGATCAGCGCGGCGCGGATCGGCTCGGGCGCGCCGCGGTCGACGTAGAAGATGATCGGGCGGCGCACCCGCGAGCGCGCGGCGCCCGGCTCGGTCTTCTCGAGCCGGAAGCGGTTGGCGAGCTCGTAGACGATCGGCCGGCCGAGCGGCTGGCCGAAATCGACCACCTGGCTGCCGAAGGTGCCCGCGCGCGGATCGAAGCGGCGCGGGCGGTAGCCCGGCGGCGGCAGCCGGATCAGGCTGTGGCGGACCACGAAGCTGAGATTGCCCGTGGCGGGCGCGATATTGTTCACCTCGGCGGCCGGCACCGTCGCGGTGAAGGTGAGCCGGCCCTCGAGCTCGATATTGTCGGGGAAGACGCGGACCGAGGCGGGATCGGCGACGCTGAGCTCGGCCGCGAGCCGGAATTCGCCGCCTCCGCCATCCTTGATCGCAGTGGCGATGCCGATCTCGTCGCGGGTGAGGAAGCCCGCCACGTCGACGATCAGCCGGCCGTCCGGCGTCTCGGCGGCGATGTCGCCCATCCACAGCGTCGAATAAGCGAAGCTGTCGCGCACGCCCACCTGCTCGGCCGCGGGCGCGCCGGTGGCGCGGAAGCGGCTATTCTCGATCTCGGCGACGATCCTGCGCCCCACCCTGCGGAAGACGAGGATCTTGCTGCCGCCGGCAAGCCCGCGGTCGAGCCCGATCGGCGCCGAGCCCAAGCCGGTCTCCAGCGAGGCGACGTAGACGAACCGCCCGGCTATCCCCTGCGCGTCGGGCGCCGGCAGCGACAGCAGGATCCGCCCCTGACGCCGGTCGACGTGGACCGGGACGAGGCCGTCCTGCGCCACCGTGCCTTGCAGCACCTGCGCGGGCGGATCGATGGCGAGGGCCGGGGTGGCGGAGAGGAGCAGGAGGGCGGCGAGGAGCGGTTTCATGGACGCCGACACTAAGCTGGCAATCGCCAAGCGCAACGGCTAACGGAGCCGGGCGCGCGGGCCTTGCCCCGTTTCCAATCACATCATCGGGACATCAAATGGGTTTTCGTTGCGGGATCGTCGGGCTGCCCAATGTCGGCAAGTCCACCCTGTTCAACGCGCTGACCGAGACGGCGGCGGCGCAGGCGGCCAATTATCCCTTCTGCACGATCGAGCCCAATGTCGGCCGCGTCGCAGTTCCCGATCCGCGACTCCACGAGGTCGCGAGAATCGCCAAATCGGCGCAGGTGATCGAAACTCAGCTCGAATTCGTCGACATCGCCGGGCTGGTGCGCGGCGCCTCGACCGGCGAGGGGCTGGGTAACCAGTTCCTCGGCAATATCCGCGAGGTCGATGCGATCGTCCACGTGCTGCGCTGCTTCGAGGGCGGCGACGTGACCCATGTCGAGGGCCGCGTCGATGCCGTGGCCGATGCCGAGACCGTGGAAACGGAGCTCATGCTCGCCGACCTCGAAAGCCTCGAAAAGCGAGTCCCGGCGCTGGTCAAGAAAGCGCAGCAGGGGGACAAGGAAGCCAAGATACAGGCCAGCGTGCTTGGCCAGGCGCTGGAGTTGTTGCGCGACTCCAAGCCGGCGCGGCTGACCGAGCCCAAAGACCATGAGGAAAAGCTCGCGCTCGACCGGGCGCAATTGCTCACCGCCAAGCCGGTCCTCTACGTCTGCAACGTCGACGAGGGCGATGCCGCCTCGGGCAACGCCCTGAGCGCGCGCGTCTTCGAAAAGGCAGAAGCGGAGGGCGCCAAGGCGGTCATCATCTCGGCGGCGATCGAGGCTGAGATCGCCACCATGCCGGCCGCGGACCGCGCCGAATTCCTCGCCGACCTCGGCCTCGTCGAGACGGGCCTCAGCCAGATCATCCGCGCCGGCTACGACCTCCTTCACCTCATCACCTTCTTCACCGCCGGCCCCAAGGAGGCGCGCGCCTGGACGGTGGAGAAAGGCGCGAAGGCGCCGGAGGCCGCGGGCGCGATCCACACCGACTTCGAGCGAGGCTTCATCCGCGCCGAGACCATCGCATTCGACGACTTCCTCGCCTGCGGCGGCGAGGCGGGCGCCAAGGAAGCGGGCAGGATGCGCGCCGAAGGCAAGGACTATGTCGTCCAGGACGGCGACGTCCTGCTGTTCCGCTTCAACGTCTAACCGCCGCTCGCGCTCTCGCTAGGCGGCGCCCGGAATGATATGCGTTCCGGACCGCAGCACAGGGGAGGCGCCCATCATGGCTACCGCGATCGACGAAGCGAAACTGAACGAGTTCATCGGCAAGATGCTCACCGACCTGGGCGGCGCGATGAGCGTGCCGACGGTCCGGATCGGACTGCGGCTCGGCTTGTTCGAGGCGCTGGGCCGGGGACCCGCGACCGCCGCAGAGCTTGCGACGCGCGCCGGCGGGCTGCACGAGCGCTATGTGCGCGAATGGGCGCTGGCGCAGACCGCCAACGGCTATATCGATTTCGATTCCGAAACCGGGCGCTTCAGCCTCTCGCCCGAGCAGGCGATGGTGTTCACCGTCGCCGACAGCCCCGTCTATCTGGCCGGCGCCTTCGAGCTGGTCGCGGCGATGATCGAGGCCGAGCCCAAGGTGGAAGAATGCTTCCGCCACGGCACCGGCGTGCGCTGGGGCGATCATGCCGGCTGCCTGTTCTGCGCGACCGGACAGTTTTTCCGGCCGGGCTATGTCAACAATATCGTCCAATCGTGGATTCCCTCGCTGGACGGCGTCGAGGCGCGGCTTCGCGAGGGTGCGAAAGTGGCGGACGTCGGCTGCGGCGTCGGCTTTTCGACGCTGCTGATGGCTGAGGCCTATCCCGAGAGCAGCTTCGTCGGCTTCGACTTCCACGCGCCTTCGATCGAGGAAGCCCGGCGCCACGCCGAAGGCCACGGCCTGGGCGATCGCGTCCGCTTCGAGGTGGCCAAGGCCAAGGAGATTGGCGAGGACGGCTTCGATCTCGTCACCATGTACGATTGCCTGCACGACATGGGCGATCCGCGAGGCTGCGCCGAGCATATGCGCCGCATCCTCGGCGAGGGCGGCACATGGATGATCGTGGAGCCGATCGCGGGCGACAGGCCGGCGGAGAATATGAACCCGGTGGGCCGCCTCTACTACAATGCCTCGACGATGATCTGCGTCCCCACTTCGCTCGACCAGGAGGTGGGCGCGGCCCTCGGCGCGCAGGCCGGGCAGGCGCGGCTGACCGAAGTCATCCAAAGCGGCGGCTTCGCCAGCGTGCGGCGGGCGACCGAGGGTCCGTTCAACATGGTGCTCGAAGCGCGCTGAGCGCCGCAGGCCGCTGGCTCAGCGCGGCGACAGCCTGGTGATCCGATCCGCCGCGGGCGGGACGAGCGGGCTGCCGGCGGCGATGTAGCGCTCCAGCGCCTCGATATCGAGCGCGCCGCCGCTGGCATCGCTGCCCTCCCGGAAGATTGTGAAATTGTCGCCGCCGGTGGCGAGGAAGCTGTTCATCGTCACCCGGTAGCTCGCCTCGTCGGCGATCGGCTCTCCGTTGAGCCGCAGCTCGAGAATGCGCTGCCCCGCCGGGCGGGCGAGGTCGTAGCTGTAGGTGACCCCGCGCGAGGGCAGAAGCATGATCGGGCTCTCCACCGTGTTGCTGCCGCTGGCGAATTGCTGCTCGAGCAGGGCGCGCAGCTGCCGGCCGGTGAAGCGCTTGACCACCAGATTGTTGCCGAACGGCTGGGCGGTGAAGATCTGGCCGAAGGTGACGCTGCCGTCGGCGGCGGGGATCAGGTCGGCGCGCACGCTGGTCTGGTTGGTGAAGGCGATCTGCGCGCCCCCGTTTTCGGGCGCGGTGGTGGCCGCGAGATGGGCGTCGGCGATGAGGTTGCCGAGCACCGATTCGCCCGATGGCGCCCTCTCGCGCAGCGCCGCGCCTTGCAGGCGGCCGACGACGCGGTTGGCGACCGGCGCTGCGGCGTCGACATAGCGCGCGACCAGTGCGGCCACCTCCGGATCCGGCGCGAACCGCGGAAAATGGTCGCTGAGCTCGACCGGACCGCTCGCATTGCGAAAGGGCTCGCTCTGCACGATCGTCTGATCGGCACGGCGCGCCACCACCCGATTTTGCACCGGATCGATCGAGAGGTCGATTGCGGTCAGCACCGCGCCGCTGCGCTCCGCGCTGGTCACCAGGATCGGCCGGCTCGGATCGATCCCTCCATAGTCGCAGAGGTAAGCATGATGGGTGTGGCCCGAGACGACCAGATCGACCGCCGGGTCGAGCCGGGCGAGGATCGCGAGCAGATCGCCGCTGACGCCGGGACAAGTCGGATCGTTGTAGCGGCCCTCGGTGTCGAGCCCCTGATGAATCACCACCACGATCGCGTCCGCGCCTTCCGCCTTGAGGCGCGGGATCAGCGCGTTGATGCTCTCCGCCTCGTCGGCGAAGCTGAGGCCGGCCACGCCGGCCGGCGTCACCAGGGTCGCTGTCTCGCGCAGGGTGAGGCCGATGATGCCGACCGCCACGGCTCGCGCGCCGCTGCCGAAGCGGCGGATGGCGTAGGGGGGAAAGAGCGTGCGCCCGTCCTCGGTCAGGACGTTGGCGGCAAGGAAGCGGAAGCTGGCGCCGGGAAAATCGGGGTCGAGCCGGCAGGGCGTGCGGGCGGTGTTCTGCGCGCAGCCGCCATTCTGCATGCGCAGAAGCTCGGCCCGCCCGCGATCGAATTCGTGATTGCCGACCGCGTTATAATCGAGCCCGATGCGGTTCATCGCCAGGATGGTCGGCTCGTCGAGGAAACCGGCCGAGACGAGCGGCGAGGCGCTGATCAGGTCGCCGGCCGAGACGGCGATGCTGTTGGGGTGGCCTTCGCGCAGCCGGCGCATCGCCGAGGCGAGATAGGCGGCGCCGCCCGCGGGCACGCGGACCTCGCCGCCGTCCGGTCCGGTGGCGGTTATGGCGAAGCGCGGCGGCTGCAGCGCGCCGTGAAAGTCGTTGAAGGCGATGATGCGGACCTGGACCGGCTCGACGGCGGTGGGAGCCGCCGGCCTCACCGTCGCGCAGCCAGCCAGCAGGAGCAGGGCCGCGATCGCAATCTTTATCCGCATGAACGAACTTTGGCATGCGCCGCGGCGCCTGTCATCAGGCTTTGCCGGCGGTCCGTCATTCCAGCGAAAGCTGGAATCCCCCTTCTTCCCGCTGCAAAAGGAAGGGAGATTCCGGCTTTCGCCGGAATGACGGATTGGGGAGCCCTTCATGTTGTATTTCGAGGATCTGGAGATCGGCAAGGAAAGCGATTTCGGCAGCTACGAAGTGACCCGCGAGGAGGTGCTCGAATTCGCGCGCAAATATGATCCCCAGCCCTTCCACCTCTCCGACGAGGCGGCCGCCAGGACCCATTTCGGGCGGCTGGCGGCGAGCGGCTGGCACACCTGCGCGATGGTGATGGCGGTGACGGTCAAGCATCTCATGTCGGGCGAGCCGCAGGCGGGGCTGGGCTCGCCGGGCATTGACGAGTTGCGCTGGCTCAAGCCCGTCTACCCGGGCGACACGCTCCACGTCCGAAGCAGGATCGTCGACAAGACCCCCTCGCGCTCCAGGCCCGATCTGGGCTCCTTTCGCTCGGCGACGGTGGTGACCAACCAGGACGGCGTCCCGGTCCTCACCTTCACCTCGATCGTGCTGATCCAGCGACGGCCGCCCGCATGAGCCGGAGAAAATAGGGACAGTATATATTTTCCACGCCGTCCCGCGGCGACAGGGCGGAGCGCGGAAAATATATACTGTCCCTATTTTCCTTCCGTCAGGCTTCCTCGCCCGCCATCAGCTCGGCGTAGCGGCGCTGCATCTCCTCGGGGCCGATCTTCTCGATCTCGGCCGAGAGGAACCATTTGTGGCCGAACGGATCGGCGACCATGCCCGCGCGGTTGCCGTGAAACTGGTCCTGCACCGGGCGAAGCAGGGTGGCGCCCGCATCGACCGCGCGCTGGGCCGCCGCATCCGGGTCCGCGACCTCGAGGTGCAGGCTCACCGGCGAGCCGCCGAGCGTGGCGGGGCCGAGCGCGCCGAATTCGGCATGCTCGTCGGCGAGCATGAACGCCGAATCGCCGATCGTCATTTCGGCGTGGCCGATGCGCCCCGCCGGATCGGTCAGCCGCATCTCCTCCTTCGCCCCGAATGCGCGCGTGTAGAAATCGAGCGCGGCGGGCGCGCCCTTGACGATGAGATAGGGTGTGAGAATCATCGTGGCCTCCCTGCGATTCGCTATTTACATTACGTATCGTTACGTAAATAATAGAAATGGTCAACATGGAATCTCAATCCCTTGCAGCCCGACGCAGAGGCCGGCCGCGAAGCGAGAGCGCGCGCCGCGCGATCCTGCGCGCCGCCCGCGAATTGCTCGACGAGGGCGGGTTGCTGTCGATCACCATGGAAGGGGTCGCGGCCCGCGCCGGGGTCGGCAAGCCGACCGTCTACCGCCATTGGAGCAATCGCTACGAGGTCGCGATGGCGGCCTTGATCGAGGCCACGCGCGCCGCCGAGGCGCCGCTTCATGCGGATATGCCGCTGCAGGCGCTGGCCGAGCAATTGCGGGCGCTCGCCGAACTGTTCACCTCGCCGACCGGCCGCAACGTCGCCGCAATGCTGGTCTCGGGCTATGGCGAAACCGAGCTCTCCAAGGCCTTTCGCCTCTATTTCATCGAGGCCCGGCGCGACGAAGGCCGCGCCCTGTTGAAGCGCGCGGTCGCCGCCGGGCAGATCCGTGCCGGCGTCGATCTCGAAGTCGCTCTCGACCTCATCTACGGCCCGATCTTCTACCGCCTGGCCATGGCCCACGCCCCCATCGACGCCGGCTTCGTCGACGCTTTGCTGAGCGAGATTTTCGCCGGCATCGCCGTGCACCGGCCCGGCCGGTCGGGGCCGCGAGGCTGACCGCCGCGGACCAAGAGCTAGGGATAGTTCCTGTCCTCTGGTCGTCATTCCCGCGAAAGCGGGAATCCAGGCTGCTCCGCACGTCGCCCCCGACGCCGTCTGGATCCCCGCCTTCGCGGGGATGACCGTCTGATTGCTCAGTGCTTCTTGCCGGCCCAGACGTTCTGATAGGCCATGTAGGCGAGGATCGTGCCCATCAGCAGGAAGATGAGCGCGACCAGGCCCATGTTCTTGCGCGCATCGGCATGGGGCTCGGCCGCCCATTCGAGGAAGGCGGCGACGTCCTGCGCCATCTGCTCGCGCGTCGCCCGAGTCCCGTCCGCATAGGTCACCTGGCCGTCTTGGCGAAGCGGCGGCGCCATGGCGATATTCAAATTGGCGAAATAGGGATTGAAGTGGAGTCCAGGCCCCGGCCGGTTCTCGCGCGGCAAATTGGCGGGCGGACTGTGATAGCCGGTGAGCAGGGAGACGACATAGTCCGCGCCGCCGTGGCGCGCCTTGGTGATCAGCGACAGATCCGGCGGCAGCGCCTTGTTGTTGGCGTTCCGCGCCGCGGCTTCGTTGGGATAGGGGCCCGGAATACGGTCTGCCGGAACCGAGTTGCGCTCGGCCGGCGACCCGTCGGGGCCGATCGAGGGCGTGCGCGGCCGCCACTGGTCGGCGAGCGCGCGGACCTCGGCCTCGCTATAGCCGAGCGCGCGGAAGTTGCGGAACGCGACATATTGCAGGCTGTGGCAGGTCGAGCAGACCTCCTTGTAGACCTGCAGGCCGCGCTGCAGCTGGCGGTTGTCGTAGCGCCCGAAGGGGCCGTCGAACGAAAAGGCGATGTCCCGCGCATGGTGGTGGAACTGGTGCTCGACCGTCTCCCTGGGGGGTTCCTTGAGATAGGCGACGGCGCCCCACAGCAGCGACCAGGCGGCGACGCCGACGAAGCCCAATCCGACCAGGATGCCCAAGATGCGAACCATGAGAGCGTCGTCCCCTTACGCTTTTGCCGGCTTGGCGAGGCCGATGTCGGCGGGAGCGGCTTCTTCCGCCTCGCCGTGCAGCACGCTTTCCGAGATCGAATTGGGCAAAGGCAGCGTCTTCTCCACCCAGGAAAGGATGGGGAGGATGATGAGAAAATGCGCGAAATAATAGATCGTGGCGACCTGGCTGATCATCACGAACGGCTCTTCCGCGGGCTTGCCGCCGCAATAGCCGAGCACGAGCACGTCGGCGACCAGGATCCAGAAGAACATCCGGAACTTGGGCCGGTAGGAGCCCGAGCGCACCGGCGACTTGTCGAGCCAGGGCAGGAAGAAGAGCAGCAGGATCGAGCCGAACATCGCCATCACGCCCCACAATTTCGCGGGCAGGATGAAATCGTAGGTGAAGGCGCGCAGGATCGCGTAGAACGGCCAGAAATACCATTCGGGCACGATCTCGGCGGGCGTCGCCATGTTGTTGGCCGGAATATAATTGTCGGCATGCGCCAGATAATTGGGCAGGAAGAACACCATCACCGCGAGCAGCAGGAGGAAGAGCCCGGCACCGAAGCCGTCCTTGGCGGTGTAATATGGATGGAAGGGCACGGTGTCCTGCGGCGACTTGACGTCGACGCCGGTCGGATTGCCCGAGCCCGGAATGTGCAGCGCCCAGATGTGGAGGATGATCACTCCGGCGATCACGAAGGGCAGCAGGTAATGGAGCGAGAAGAAGCGCGTCAGCGTCGCCTGGTCGGGCGCGAAGCCGCCGATCAGCCAGGTCTGGATCGGCTCGCCGATCAGCGGGATCGCGCCGAACAGGCCGGTGATCACCTTGGCGCCCCAGAAGCTCATCTGCCCCCAGGGCAGGACATAGCCCATGAACGCGGTCGCCATCATCAAAAGGAAGATGACCAGGCCGAGCATCCACACCATCTCGCGGGGCGGCTTGTAGGAGCCGTAATAGAGGCCGCGGAAGATGTGGATGTAGGTGACGATGAAGAAGAAGCTGGCGCCGTTGGCGTGGAGGTATCTGAGGAACCAGCCGCCGTTGACGTCGCGCATGATATGCTCGGTCGAGGCGAAGGCGCCCGCGGCCGAGGGCTCGTAATGCATGGCGAGCACGATGCCGGTGACGATCTGCAGCGTCAGCGCGAGCCCGGCGAGGACTCCGAAATTCCAGAAATGGTTGAGGTTCCTGGGGACCGGATAGCCCTTGCCGACCGCATTGTAGACCAGGCGCGGCAGCGGCAGCCGGTCGTCCATCCAGCGCATGAAGGGGTGCTTCGGCTTATAATGTTCAGCCCAGGGGAAGCTCATATCTCTCTGCCTCAGCCGATGCGGACGGACGTGTCGGTCCGGAATTCATATTCGGGCACTTCCAGGTTCGTCGGCGCCGGGCCTTTGCGGATCCGCGCGGCGGTGTCGTAATGCGAGCCGTGGCAGGGGCAGAAATAGCCGCCATATTCGCCCTTTTGCTCGCCTTCGGCCGCGCCCAGCGGCACGCAGCCCAGATGGGTGCAGACGCCAAGCGTGATCAGCCAGTTGCGGTGGCCCTCCTTGGTGCGCTCGGCGAGCGTCTGCGGATCGCGCAGGCCCGAGGCGTCGACCGCGTTCGCCGCCGCCTGCTCGGCCGCGGTCAGATTGCGGATGAAGATGGGCTGCTTGCGCCAGATCGTCTTTATCGCCTGGCCGGATTCGATCGCGGAGATATCGACGTCGATCTGGGCGAGCGCGAGCACGTCCGCCGACGGGCTCATCTGGGTGACGAGCGGAACCAGCAGGGCGGCCCCGCCGACCCCGGCGAAGCTCACCGCGGCGATGTTGATGAAGTCGCGGCGGCGGACGCCGCCTTGCTCGGCCTGGGGGGCCGCTTCCTCGCTAAGATCAACCGCAGCCATGGCGTCCTTCGACAATTTCCGAAGCCGGATAAGCAAACCGCACCGCCGGTGGCCCCGGGCGGCTTGGCGGGCCTGATAGCCGCGCGGGGCGGCCTTTGCCAACAGCCATTTTGAGGTGCGCCGGTTCCGCCTTGGGGACGGTTGCTATTTTTCGGAACGCGGCCCCATCCGGCTCCGCGGCGGCGGGCGAAAAATAGTAACTGTCCCCATTTTTGGCGCTAGAGGCCGCGCATGCGGCTCGCGCTCCACCAGCCCGACCAGGCCGGCAATGTCGGCACGATCCTCAGGCTCGCCGCTTGCCTCGGCGTGCCGGTCGATGTGATCGAGCCCTGCGGCTTCCCCTGGGGCGACCGGGCGCTGAAGCGGGCGGGGATGGATTATGCGGCGATCGCGAATGTCACGCGGCACGCGGGGTGGGAGGCGTTCGCGGCGGGGTTGGCGGGGCGGCTGGTCCTCTTTACGACCGCCGGCGCCATCCGCCTGCCGGAGGCGCGATTTGAGGCGGGGGATATCTTGGTCTTCGGTTCAGAAAGCCACGGCGCGCCGAAGGAGGTGCATGAGCGAGCGGACCTAAGGGTGCGCATCCCGCAGGTGGAGGGGACACGGTCGCTCAATCTCGCGGTGGCGGCGGGGATCGGGCTGGCCGAGGCATTGAGGCAAACGGGGAACTGGACGTAACCCCCGATCGCCAACGGACGGTGACGGATCCTCAAACACGCCCGCGCACTCTCCCCCGTTTCATGCTACGCCCCCGTAACAACGGGAGGGGGCCCCATGCCATATCGCCACGCGCATTATTACGTCCTGGTCGTGATGGCGGTGATCGTCGCCGGCTTCTGGCCGAGCTATTTCGCCGCCTGGGGCAGCGTTCCCTGGCAGTTTCACGCCCATGGAATCGCCGCCAGCATCTGGGTCGCGATGGTCGCGGCGCAGAGCTGGACCGCGCATCGCGGGCGGCTGCCGCTGCACCGCGCGGTCGGCACGTCCAGCCTTTTGCTCTTCCCCTTCCTGATCGGCGGGCTCGCCGCGATCATCGACGTGACCGCAAAGGGCTATGTCGCCGGCGACGGCCCGGTGCGGATGATGTTCGGCGGCTCCTTCCTGATCGGCCTGGCGCTCGCCATCGCCGCCTATGTTACCGTCTATTACCGCGCGCTCAAATACAGGCGGAAGGTGTGGATTCACGCCGGCTACATGCTGACGACGCCGCTCATCCTGTTCGAATCGCCGTTCAGCCGGCTGCTCAACGGGTTCATGCCCGGCCTGACCATAAACGGGCCAGGCGACCTGCACCTGGCCATGCCCTCGATCCTGTCCGCGATGGCGATCGAACTCGCCGTCATCGCGGCGATCTGGCTCAGATACCGGGAGAAGGCGAACCCCTTCCTGGTCGCGGGCGGCTTCATCGTCGCGCAGATGCTGACGATGGGCCTGATGGCGGATTCGGCGCTGCTGAGATCGCTGCTGATGACGATCGGCCAGTTGCCGAGCGAGGCGGTCGTGCTGGCGGGCTTCGCTCTCGGCGCGCTGACCAGCTGGGCAGGATGGCGGGCGGGCAAGCGGCCCCAGGTCCCGGTTCCGGAAGCCGTGCAGCCGGCCTGACGGTTGCAAGTCGCGCCGGGCGCGGGCATCGGCAGCTCGGAGGCAATCGATGATCGAGCTCGACGACCAGCAGCAGGCCGCGCGCGACTGGTTCGAGTCGCTCAGGGGCCGGATCTGCGCCGAATTCGAGGCGATCGAGCGCGAGGCCGGGAGCGAGGCCGCCTTCGGCTACACGCCCTGGGACCGCGATGACCCGGACGGCGCCCCCGGCCCTTCGACAGGCTCAGGACAGGGCGGCGGCGGCGTGCGCGGGGTGATGAAGGGCAAGGTGTTCGAGAAGGTCGGAGTCAACGTCTCGACCGTCGGCGGCCGCTTCAGCGAGGAATTCGCGCGGACCATCCACGGCGCCGAGGAGGACCCCACCTTCTTCGCCACCGGCATCAGCCTGGTCGCGCACATGGCCAATCCGCACGTCCCCGCCGTCCACATGAACACCCGCTTCCTCGCCACCACGAAGCGCTGGTTCGGCGGCGGCGCCGATCTCAATCCGCCCATCCCCTATGAGGAGGACACCGCCGCCTTCCACGCGCGGCTGCGCGCCGCCTGCGCCGCCCACGACCAGACCTATTACGGCCGCTTCTCGAAATGGGCGGAGGAGTATTTCTACATCCCCCATCGCGGCGTCTCCCGCGGCGTCGGCGGCATCTTCTACGACCATCTCGAATGCGCGGCGCCCGGCCACGGCGCGACCTTCGAGGAGAATTTCGCCTTCACCCGCGACGTCGGCGAGGCCTTTCTCGACGTCTTCCCCAGGATCGTGCGGCGGCGGATGGAAACGCCCTTCACCGAGGCCGACCGGAAGCGCATGCTCGAATATCGCGGCCGCTATGCCGAGTTCAACCTGCTATACGACCGCGGCACGTTGTTCGGCTTGCGGACCGGCGGCAATGTCGACGCGATATTGATGAGCCTTCCGCCCGTGGCGACATGGGAGTGAGCCACGGCCTCATTCCGGTGCCAGCCGGCCATGTCGGCGCGGTGGTGACCTATCTCGAGATGACCGCGCCGCCGGCGCCGGCGCGGGTTTCCGATTCGGAATTGCGGCTCGAGCGCTGGGCCGGGGTGGACCCCGCGCGCTACCGCGCCCTCTTCGCCCAGGTCGGCGCGCGCTGGCTGTGGTTCTCGCGGCTGGCGATGGGCGATGCCGAGCTGCTTTCCAAGGTTGCCGAGGTCCATGGCGTGATCGGCCCGGACGGCGGCGATGCGGGCTTTATCGAGCTCGATTATCGGGAGCCCGCCTTGTGCACGATCCGCTTCCTCGGCCTGGTCCCGGCGCTCGCCGGGCGGGGCCATGGCCGCTGGCTGCTCGCCGAGACCCTGCGCCTGGCCTGGGCGCCGGGCGTGGTCCGGGTCGCGGTCCACACCTGCTCGCTCGATCATCCCGCCGCTTTGCCCGCTTATTTGGGCGCCGGCTTCCGCGCCTGTCGGCGCGCGTTCGAGAGCTTCCCGGACCCGCGCCTGGCCGGCCTGCTCCCGCGCGACGCCGCGCCGCAGCTCCCCCTGATCGAGGGCTAATCCGCCTTTTTCAGGTCGGGCCCCTTCGCCTCGGGCGCAGCCAGGGCGCGATAGATCGCGGCGGAGAGCATCACCAGCACGATGGTGAGCACTGCATTGAGCGCGCAATAGACGATCGCGGTCAGCATCTTGCCCAGCTCCTGCCCGGCCGCGAGGATGAGCCCGATGCCGGCCAGCTTCTCGATCACCCAGGCGAGGATCGCGCCGGGAATCATCACCAGCAGGAGCAGGCCCAGTATCGCCCAGCCGCGGCCGGCACTGAGCGCGAAGCCGCGCTTCAGCGCATCGATCGGGTTGCGGCGCTCCTCCGCGACCATCGCCGGCGCGGCCGGCAGCACGCGCCCCCACAAATACAGGCCGGGCACGATCAGCAGCAGCATGCCCGCGAGGACCATGAAGTTGGTCATCACCGAGAGGATCGAATAAGCCGGCAGCAGGACGAGGCCGAAGCGAATCGCTCCGGCGACCGTGACCCGCGGCCCCAGGGCCAGCCGCAGCATCGCCGCGCTCCCGGCCATGATCACGAAGCTCTCCAGGACGAGCCAGAGCGAGTTATCCTTCAGATGGTCGAAGAATATCCTGACATATTCGCGCAGCTCCATCCCCTCCGGCGCCTCGGGCGGCGGGAAGAAATGACCGACGAGCAGGGTCGGCAGGAATACGAACACGCCGGCGATCGCCGCCAGCAGCGCCCCGTGCGCCCTGAGCAGACGACCGGTATCGTCCCACACCGCATTATAGGAAAATGTCATCGCCTTCTCCCTGCCGTCGCCGCTCCGCCATAGCTCCCGGTTCGCTTCCGCTTCAAGCGAAGCTTGCCTAGAGGCGCCGGCGGGGCGACATGACGGGCGATGAGCGCCGACGCGATCGAATGGCGGGTGAGCCCCGGTTTGACTCCTTATGAGGAGGCGCTCGCACGGATGGAGGCGCGCGCGGCGGCGATTCGCGCGGGCGAGGCGAGCGAGCTGGTCTGGCTGCTCGAACATCCGCCGCTCTATACGGCCGGGACCAGCGCGGACCCGGCCGAGTTGTTCAACCCAGCCAATTTCCCGGTCCACGCCGCCGGCCGGGGCGGGCGCTACACTTATCACGGCCCCGGCCAGCGGGTCGGCTATCTGATGATCGATCTGGAGCGGCGCGGCCGCGACGTGCGCCGATTCGTTCACAGCCTCGAATCATGGCTGATCGATTCGCTCGGAGACCTGGGAATCGCCGCCCACCGCTCACCCGGGCGAATCGGAATCTGGGTGAATCGGAACGGTGCCGAATCGAAGATCGGGGCGCTCGGCCTCAGGGTCAAACGATGGGTCACCCTGCACGGATTCTCGGTCAATATGACGCCTGAACTTTCGCACTTTTCAGGGATCGTGCCCTGCGGTATCACCGATTCTCCGGTGACCAGCCTCGACGAGATGGGGGTGGCTGATTCCCAGCCCCGTTTCGACCTGGCACTGAGGCTGAGACTCGACGAGTTTCTATTCTCACTCGAGGGGGGAATAGGCGAGGCTTGAGGGCCGTAGCCTTTCCGTATAAAGTGCAAAACTGATTTGGCGAAAAAGGGGCCTACCCAAACCAAATCATCAATCTAGGGAGACCTTTTCAATGCGTAGCATCCTTTCGAAAGCGACCACCGGCGCGATGATCGCCGGCGCCGCCCTCATCGTCGCCGCTTGCGGCGGCGGCGCGGCCAACAACGCCACCAATGCGCCCGTCGACAACGGCGCCACCGGCGGCACCGAGCCCGCTCCGATCGACAACGGCATGCCTGCCGAGGGCAATGGCGCGCCGCCGGCCGAAAACGCGGCTCCGGCCGCTGAGGACCCCGGCAACGGCGCGGGCAACGCCAGCAACGGCATGTAATCGCTTCGGCGATTGCAAAAGGAGGAAGGCCGCCGGGCAACCGGCGGCCTTCTTTTTTGCGCCGGCGGCGTCGGCGGCACCGGCCCGCCGCAGGCCGCTTGCACAGGGCGCGCCCGGCGCGATAAGACGCACCGAACCCAGTGGAGGAAGTTTTATGCGTCAGATGATCAGGATGGCCGTCCTCGCCGGCACGGCGCTGGCCGCGGCGGGCTGCAATCGCCAGGCGGCCGTCAACAATACGGGCGCCAACGAGGTCGGCCAGACCGAGAACCAGATCGAGCCCGGGCCCGACGCTACCGCCGTCGAGTCCGTCAACAACGCGCCCCAGGCCGCTCCTCCGGCGGAACCCGCCAACGATTCCGGCGACGATCCCGGCGCCGCCAATCCGGGCGGCGACACCGGCGGCAATTCGCTCGACCTCGAGACCAACACGCCGGGCATCTGAGCGCAAAAGCGGCCCGCACGCGCGGCCGGGCGGACGAAGCGTGCCGGCCGCGCGACGGGAATCGGTGGCGGCCCTAGGGTGGCGGCCGCGCCCCGGCTAAGGCTCTGGCCTCGCGAAGCGGAGGGTGGGATGAACGGATCGGGACACATCTGGCGCAAGGGCCCGCTGGCCGCGCTCACCGCGCTGGCTCTGGCGGCGCCCGTCCGAGCGCCGGCGCAGATCTACCTTACCCAGCCCAGCTATCCCACCGGCCCGATCGAGGGCAGCGACCCGCTGGTCGGCCTGCCCATGCCGCGCGCGACGCCGGCGGAATATCGCGCCCACCTCCTGTGGAACATGCGCGCGGGCCTAAACGTCGCCGCTCTCTCCTGCCAATTCTCGCCCTATCTGCGCACGGTCGCCACCTATAACGCGATCCTCGCCCATCATTCGCGCGAGCTCGCCGCCGCCTATACCGTGCTCGAAGGCTATTTCCGGCGGGTCAACGGCCGCAACGGCCCGCGCATATTCGACCAATATTCGACCAACACCTATAACGGCTTCTCGACGATGGAGGCGCAGTTCGGCTTCTGCCAGATGGCGGCGCGGCTGGGCAAGGAGGCGCTCGCCGTGCCCAAGGGCCAGTTCGGCCAATTCTCCACCCAGCGGTTCCGCGAGCTGCGCGGCAGCCTCACTCCCGTCATCGACGGCTATGGCTTCAACCGCACCCCGATGCAGCTCACCCCGATCGCGCTCGGCCCGCGCGACTGCTCCGGCCTGCCTCGCAACGAACGCCGCGCCTGCGAGGGAGAGCGCTAGGCTTCCACTTGTCATACCCACAGGCGTCATCCCGGACTTGATCCGGGATCCAAGAACACGGACTGCGGCCATTCTCGATGTCCGTGTTCATGGATCCTGACCTTCGTCAGGATGACGAACTCGCCTAGGCCAACCCCAGCACTTTGTGCGTCTGCAGGCTGAGCCGCCAGCGCGGGTCGCGCATCACCAGCTCGATGGCGGCGGCGCGGGCCCCTTGTGCGTCGGCGCAGTCCATCGGCTGGGCCAGGAAATGGCGGAAATCCCAAGAGAGCAAGGCGGCGGGATCCATGTCCTGCTGCGGCCAGACCAGCTTGAGCTCGTCGCCCGAGCGCTGGACCACCTCCGTGCCCGCCTTGGGGCTGACGCAGATCCAGTCGATGCCCGCCGGCGCCGGCAAGGTGCCGTTGGTCTCGACCGCGATCTCGAAACCATGCTCCCGGAGCGCGGCGATGAGCGCGCCGTCGAGCTGCAGCATAGGCTCGCCGCCGGTGATCACGACCAGCGGGCTTTCGCTCTTGCCCCAGAGCGTGGCGACCTTGTCCGCCAGCGCGCGGGCCTCGTAGCGGCCGCCATTTTCGCCATCCATGCCGGTGAAATCGGTGTCGCAGAAGCGGCATATGGCGTCCGCCCGGTCCTCTTCGCGGCCGCTCCACAAATTGCACCCGGCGAAGCGCAGGAAGACGGCGCGGCGCCCAGCCTGCATCCCCTCGCCCTGCAGGGTCAGGAAGATCTCCTTGACGGCGTAGCTCATCGACCAAGCCCCGCAGGGCCGGAAGACGCCGCGTAGCGCGTGGGGTCGGGAAGCCCTGCTTCGGCGAAACCCTTGGAACGCAGGCGGCAGCTGTCGCACAGGCCGCAATGCTCGAATTCGGAGGTTGGATCGTAGCAGGACCAGCTCATCCCCGCTTCGAGGCCGAGCCGCGCCGCCTCGCGCGCGATATCGGCCTTGGTCATGGCGATGAGCGGCGTGCGGATGGTGAAACGGCCACCCTCGACGCCCGCCTTGGTGGCGAGGTTGGCGGTCGCCTCGAAGCTCTCGACGAATTGGGGCCGGCAATCGGGATAGCCCGAATAATCGAGCGCGTTGACGCCGATGAAGATGTCGCGCGCGCCCGCCGCCTCGGCCCAGCCCAGGCAGAGCGAAAGGAAGATGGTGTTGCGCGCCGGCACGTAGGTGACTGGAATGATGGGGGCCCCGTCGCGCCATCCGGGAGCATCGCGGCTTTTTGGTTCGTCCGGGGGACGAACCTGCCGCGATGCTGGCGCAGCCCCATCATCATTCCCGAGCCCGCTTTTCGGCACGGCGATGTCGCCGGTCAGCGCCGAGCCGCCGAAGCGGGACAGATCGAGCGGCAGGACGATGTGCCGTTCGACGTCCAGCCGGGCGGCGATCGCCGCCGCCGCCTTGAGCTCGATCCGGTGGCGCTGATTGTAATCGACGGTGAGCGCGAGCAGGCGAAAGCCGGCCTCGCGCGCCAGGCCGGCGGCGACCATCGAATCGAGGCCCCCCGAGAGGAGGACGATAGCGGCGGGAGCGCTCATGGGGGCGCATATAGCCGCGGGAGCTGCGAAAAAGAACGGGCCGCCCCGAAGGGCGGCCCAGTTCAGGCATCGAAGCCTGCTAGGGAGGAAAGCGTGCCGCTCGCGGCACATCCATCGCAATAGGGGGACATGGTTAAAGGCCCGTTAACGCTGTTCCGAGCGCGCTAAATGGGGACAGTATATATTTTCCGCACCGCACTGAGCGGCCCCACTGCCTCGGTCGGAGAATATAGACTGTCCCCAGTCAGGAGCAGGCCCCGACGCGGCGGCCCTGGGCGCGCAGCGCGAAGGGCGCGCCGCGATAGAGGCCCTGGCTGTCGATCTGCACGAGGCGCGGGGTCTCGAAGCGGATCGTGGTGCGGCCCCGGCCGACGCCCGGGCAGGAATAATTGACCGTCATGCTGGTCGCGTCGGCGGCGACGACGTCGCGGTTGCAATTGATCCCGCCGTGCTGCGGCTGGGTGAGCAGGATCGGATTGCCGAGGCAGATGGAGGTGATGCGGGCGTTGTCCGGCCCGCGCAGCTCCCACTGGCCGGTTTCCAGCCGCGCGAGCATGGCCGGCGCGCCGGGCTGGCTCGCGCCCGGTACGGCGACGAAAAGACCGAGTCCGGCAAGGGCAATGGCCCGCCGGGCGAAAAAGCTACGCATCGACACTCCCGATGGCGGTCATGCCGCCGCTCCCTTCATCGCCGAAAATTACAGCAATATTGCGGCGGCGCAACGACCGTAGCGCGTCACTTCTCCAAGTCGCTGAGTTCCACGGGAAAAACCCGCGAGCAGAACTCGCAATCGACTTTGATCCGGCCGCTTTCGTCGGCCATTTCCGCGCGCTCCTCGGCACCGAATCGGGCGAGCACCGAGCGGACATGGTCGTAATCGCAGCGGCAGCCGCGGCTCAATTGCGTGCCCGAGAGGATGCGGACCTCCTCCTCGTCGTGGAACAGCCGCCACAGCAGGGCGTCGAGCGGCAGAGCGGGGTCGGTGAGCTCGCCATCGCGAATCGTCTCGGCGAGGATGCGGACATGGTCCCATTCAGGATGATCGAGGCGGGCGTGGAGCCGCTCGCGCCCCTCCTCGCCTTCGGGCAGGTGCTGGAGGAGGATGCCGCCGGCGACTCGGCCGCCGGCGGCGAGCGCGAGCCGGACCAGGCTCGGTATCTGCTCGGACTGGACGAAGAAATGCTCGGCCGCCTCGGCGAGGCTGCCGCCTTCCAGCGGCACGATCCCCTGATAGCGCTCGCCCGACACCGCCTGGTCGAAGGTGATCGCCAGATAGCCCTTGCCGAACAAGGCGAAGAGCGAAGGCTGGCTCGGCCGCTCGGCGAGCCGCTCCGCATCGAAGCGGATATAGCCGCGCAGCTCGCCGCCGCGGAAATCGCAGACCAACAGGTCGATCACCCCGCTCTCGGTCTGCGCCTGCACGGTGAGCTGCCCGCCCGCGTCCTTCAGCGTCACGCCGAGCAAAGCGGTCAGCACCAAAGCCTCGGCCAGGACCCGCGCGATCGGCGCCGGATAATCGTGCGCGGAGAGGATCTCCCCGAGCACCGGCCCGAGCCGCACCAGCCGCCCGCGCGCGTCGCGGGCCGGCAGCGCGAAGCCGATCGCCACGTCGATCGCGTCGGCGGCGGCGGGAGGGTTCCGGTCGGAGGCCATGGCCGCCATGTGGCGACCCCCCGCGGCCGGGTCAACGTCGAGGCGGCCGCGCGGGCCGGGGTTGATCGGGCTTGCGCATTTCGGCCCCCGGCGCTTTACAGGGATAATACAGCGCGGCAGAAGCGGCGGGGTTCGAACAACTTTCCTGGGAGTGAAGCAGTGGGACGCAAGGGCATTTTGATCATCGCCATGCTGCTGGCCGGCACCGCCGCTTTTCCGGCTCATGCCCTCGGCCAGGCCGCTCCGCCCGCCGCCCGGACGAGCACCGTGCCGCCGCTCGCCTTCACCACCCGCACTTTGCGCAACGGCCTCGTCGTCTACGCGATCCGCGACACCAGCACGGCCAACGTCTCAGTGCAGATGTGGTACAATGTCGGCTCCAAGGACGACCCCGCCGGCCGCTCGGGCTTCGCCCACCTGTTCGAGCATATCCTGAGCCGCGTCACCCGCAACATTCCCCCGGGCGAACTGAGCCGCATCGTCGAGGAGCAGGCGGGCGGCACGCGCAACGCCTCCACCGGCCCCGACACGACCAATTATTACGAGACCGTGCCCGCCAACCAGCTCGAGGCGATGCTGTGGGCGCATGCCGAAAGGATGGGCCGCTCGGTGCTCGACCAGCAGGTGTTCGAAGCGGAGCGCAGCATCGTCAAGGAGGAGATGCGCCAGCGCGTCCTCTCCCAGCCTTATGGCCGGCTGCAGCGTTACTACACGTTCGACACCGGCTTCACCGCCCATCCCTATCGGCGCTCGGGGATCGGGACGATGGCCGATCTCGACGCTGCGACGCTGGAGGATGCACGCGCCTTCCACGCGAATTTCTACCGGCCCGACAATGCCGTTCTGATCGTGTCGGGCAATTTCGATCAGGCCGGGCTCGATCGGCTGATCGACCGCCATCTCGGCGCGCTGCCGCGGCCGCGGCAGCCGATCCTGCGCCACCGGGCGACCGAGCGGCCGCGCACGGAGGCGCGGACGATGACCGTCTACGGCCCCAACGTGCCTTTGCCCGCGATCATGTTCACTTGGCAGCGCCCCCGCCAGAACCATCCCGACAGCGCCGCCTTGACAATGCTCGACCAGATCCTCTCCGGCGGCCAATCCTCGCGCCTGTTCCGCTCGCTCGTCTATGACCGGCAGCTGGCGCAGGCCGCCAATTCGCAGGATTTCGGGCTGGAGGATGCCGGCATTTTCGCCGTCCAGGCGATCGTCGCGGGCGGCCGCGACGTCGCCGAAACCGAGGCCCAACTCGCCGCCGAGATCGCGCGCGTGCGCGACCAGCCGGTCAGCGCCGCCGAGCTCGAAGAGGCGCGCAACGAGCTCGTCTCCCAATTGCTGTTCCAGCGCGAGACGCCCGAGGGCCGCGCCTTCGAGCTCGGCAACGCCGTCACCACCGCGAACGACCCGCGCTGGGGCGATCGGCTGCTCGCCGCCGTGCAGCGCGTGACCGCGGCCGACGTGCAGCGCGTGGCGCGCCGCTATCTCACCGATTCGACCCGGGTTTCGATCCGCTATCTCGATCAGGCGCAGCGCACCGGGGAGGCGGCGCCCGATCCCTCCGCGCAGCCCACCGACCCGACGCTCGGCCGGACCTTCCCGCCGGCGACCGCGGCGCCGAACCAGCTCGCCCCCGAAGGCGAGCGCATGGCGGTGCCGGCGGCGGGGCCGCGCCAGCCGTTCAACGCGCCCGCTTTCGCCGAGCGGCGCCTCGCCAACGGCATGCGCGTGGTCATCGCGCGCTCGACCAGCGTGCCGATCGCCTCGGCCCTTCTGGTGTTCGGCGGCGGCACCTCGGCCGATCCCGCCGCCCGCCCGGGCGTCGCCAGCATGATGGCGGGCCTCATCGACAATGGCGCCGCGGGCATGACCGCGCCCCAGCTCGCCGCGCGAGCCGAATCCCTGGGCGCGCGGATCGGCGGCTCGGCCGGCAACGACAGCAGCTTCGCCTTCGTGGCGGCGCCCACCGCCAATATCGAGGCGGCCGGCGCTTTGCTCGCGCAGATCGTGCGCGAGCCGGCCTTCGCGCAGGAGGAGCTGGACCGCGAGCGGCGGCGCGCGCTCGATCAACTCCGCGTCAACATGCGCGACCCCTCGTTCGTCAACCAGCGCGTCGCCTTCCGCGCAGTCTATGGCGATGCGCCTTACGGCGCCCCGCCGGGCGGCACGCCGGCCTCGCTGGCGGCGCTGACCCGGGACGAACTTACCGCCTACCACCGGGCCTGGTGGCGCCCCGACAATGCGACTTTGGTCATCACCGGGGCGCTCGACGCCGAGGCCGGCTTCGCGCTCGCCGAGCGCCTGTTTGGCCAATGGGCGGCGCCGGCCGAGCCGATGCCGCAAATGCCCGCCAACCGCGCCGGCGCGGCGCGCACGCCGCGGGTGATCGTGGTCGACAATCCCGATTCCGACCAGTCGGCGGTGTCGGTGGTGATGCGCGGCATCGCCCGCGGCGACAGCGATTATTTCCCGCTCGTCGTCGCCAACTCGGCTCTGGGCGGCTCCTCGACCGCGCGATTGTTCCAGGAGGTGCGCGTGCGCCGGGCGCTGAGCTACGGCGCCAATAGCAGCCTGCCCGCCTATCGCGACGAAGGCCTGCTGTTCGCGCTGGCGCAGACCCGCAACAATGCGGCGCCGGAAGTGGCCCAGGTGATGCTCGGCGAGATCCGGCGCATGGCGCAGGAGCCGCTGACGGACGAGGTCCTCCAAAAGAGGCGGACGCTCCTGGTCGGCAGCTTCGGGCGCCAGGTGGAGACGACGAACGGGCTCGGCCAGTTCCTCTCCACCCTTGCCGTCCAGGGCGTGCCGATGAGCGAATATGCCCGCTACATCCCGAACCTCGAGGCGGTAACGCCGGGGCAGGTCGCGGCCTCGGTCGCCGCCGAGATCGATCCGGCGCAGGCGAGCATCGTCATCGTCGGCCGGGCGAGCGAGTTCCTCGAGGCGCTGCGCGCGCAATATCCGAACGTGGAGGTGATTCCGATCGGAGAGCTCGACTTCGGCTCGGCGACGCTGCGCGGCGGCGTGGCCGGAGCGGTAGCAGCTCAATAATTTCGCTGCGCCTCATAGGAGCCGCCGGCCACGATCAGAAGGGCGAGGCATCCGACGGTGACATTCCGATCCAGGGCTGTCATGCCGCGCCCCTGGCGGTAGGCGCCGGCTCAGGCCGCCTGCGGCACCTCGTACGCCCGCGCCGCCTCCGAAAGCCGCTCGACGAACTCGGCGACATGCGCCTCCTCGATCACCAGCGGCGGAAGCACGCGCATGACGTTGTCGCCGGCCGCGACGGTCAAGAGGCCCTGCTCGCGCAGATAGGCGACGAAGGCGCGGCTGTCGGTCTTCATCTTGACCCCGAGCATCAGCCCCATGCCCCGCACGCTCTCGAAGAGATGGTCGTGATTGGGGATCATCTGCTCGAGCGCGCCCCGCAACCGCTCGCCCATCCGCGTCACGCGCTCGAGGAACTCGGCATTGGCGACGACGTCGAGCACCGCCTGGCCCGCGGCCATGGCGAGCGGGTTGCCGCCATAGGTCGAGCCGTGCGTGCCGATCACCATCCCGGCCGCCGCCTTCTCGGTGGCGAGGCAGGCGCCGAGCGGGAAGCCCCCGCCTATCCCCTTGGCGGTGGCGAGGATGTCTGGCTCGATCCCGTATTGCTCATAGGCGTAGAGCGTGCCGGTGCGGCCGACGCCGCACTGGACCTCGTCGTGGACCAGCATCAGATCGTGTTCGTCGGCGAGCGCGCGCAGGCCCTTCAAAAAGGCCTGGCTGGCGGGGCGGATGCCGCCCTCGCCCTGGACCGGCTCGACCAGGAAGCCGGCCGTATGCGGGCCCATCGCCCGCTTGACCGCGTCGAGATCGTCGAACTCGACGACGGTGAAGCCGGGCAGCAAGGGCGCGAAGCCGTCGCGCATCTTGAGCTGGTTGGTGGCGCTGATCGTGCCCAGGGTCCGCCCGTGAAAGGCGTTGGAGAAGGTGATCAGCTCGTGCTTCTCCGGGTGGCCGTGATGATGATGGTAGCGCCGCGCCGTCTTGATCGCGCATTCGACCGCCTCCACGCCCGAATTGGTGAAGAAGACGGTGTCGGCGAAGGTGAGGTCGACCAGGCGCTGCGCCAGCGCTTCGCCCTGCGGGCTGCCGTAGAGGTTCGAGACGTGGATCAGGGTCGCCGCCTGCTCCTGGATCGCTTTGGTCAGATGGGGATGGCCGTGGCCGAGCAGGTTGACCGCGATGCCGCTTGCGAAATCGAGATATTTCTCGCCCTTGTCGCCATAGAGATAGACCCCCTCCCCGCGCACCGGCCGCACCGGCGAGCGCGGATAGACGGGCATGAGCGGCGTGATGGCCATGACGGGGCTCCCTGAGCGCGAAGAGGACGTGTGAAAAAGGCGACCCTTTCAGGCCGCCTCTCACTCTCTATTGGCGGATTCTGGCCGCTATAGGGATTTGGGGGGCGCCGCGTCAATTCGCGGCGCCCCCCGATCTGCGCCGTCTAGTAGCGGCGGCCGTCGCGGTCGTTGCGCTCGTGGCGCACGCGCGCCTCGAGGCGGTTGACGCGAGCGCGCAGGCTGGCGAACTCGCGGTGGTTGATGCCGTTGCGGAGCGCCAGGTTCAGGCTGAACCGGATCTGGCGAGCCTCGCGGCGCAGGCCGGCGGCCTCGCGGGGGGAAATGCCCCTCGCCCGATCGATCCGCTGCTCGGCGCGGCTGAGATCGCGGATCAGGTCGTTGACCATGGCCCGGGTCGGGCCGCCGCGCTGCCAGCCATAGCCGGGGCGGGGCTGAGCGGTCGCGGCAGCGGGAACAGCCGCGCCGAGCGTGGCGGTCGCAACGGCGACCGAGATAAGCAACTTACGCATTTGAACTACTCCTTTGCTGCACAATTGCAGCCTCGTTCTACGTCCGGCGCGATGTTTTGCTCCTGAACGTGTTCGACAGAGTTCGTTCATAAATGTCGCAACTTGTATGAACGAGATCAGCCTCTGGGCCGACGGGGCGGCGTCGGGCGTGCGACCGCGCTGCGCAGCGCCTGCGCCCTGAATTCAAGCTCGCTCGCCTCCCAGGGCGAGAGCCCGTCCTGGCCGTAGCGGCGGGCCAGCGAGCCGATCGCCCGCGCCTCGCGCCGATAGGCGCGCGCCTCGCGCGGCGAGATGCGGCCAGAGTCGCGGGCGTCGTCGATCCGGTCATGGACGTCGCGCAGCTCGCCGCGGACCGGCGGGCGCGGGAGCCGGCTGTCGGCCCTGCCGAGCCGGTCCGCGCGCGGCGCGTCGCCGTAATTGGGCCGGCCGGCAATCTGCGCGGCGGCGGACGCGGCGAGGGGAAGGATGATGAGGATGGCGAGCAAGGGAGCAATGCGCATGGAGCGGTCCTCCTGCGCAGAGGCTAGGTCGCCAAAGCTGTGCGGGAGATGAACGGAGCGCAAGCCGCTGCGCGCGAGGCATTGCCACAATTTCCATTTGCGCTAGCGTTCCGGGCGGAAAGGGGAAATCGGATGCTCGAATTGGCGCTGGCATTTGCGATGGCTCAGGAGGTGGCGCCCTGCGAGGCCTCTGGCGCGCCAGTCGCCGGCTGCCCGCAGTGGCGGTCCGTCGCCCGCCGCCCGGACGGCGAGGCACTGCTCGACCCCGCATCGGTGCGGCGCGAACGCGACGGCTTCACGATCGCCCTGCGCACCGTCTTCGCCCGGCCCCAGCAGGGCGTGACGCACCTCGTCGCGCGCGTCCGCTTCGACTGTGCCCGGCGCACCAGCAGCTTGCTGCACATCGACATGTTCAGCGCGGAGGGCCGAAAGGTGCACGAGCTGGATCCCGCATCCGAGGTCCGGCCCGCAACGGCGGGCTCGCCTTATGCCGCCGTGCTCGCGGAATTTTGCCCCCGCTAGCGCCGCTCAGGGCTTCAGCTTCCAGCCGCTCCTCAGCAGGACGAAGCACAAGGCGCCCAGCGCCAGGTTGATCGCGAGCAGCAGCAGCGCGCCGAGCATCACCGGCGAATCGGCGACGCCCAGGAAGCCGTAGCGGAAGCCCGAAATGACGTAGAAGAACGGGTTGGCGTGGCTGATCGCCTGGAAGACCGGAGAGAGGTTGTCGATCGCGTAGAAGGTGCCCGAGAGCAAGGACAAGGGCGCGACCACGAAATTGCCGACGGCGGCGGCATGATCGAACTTCTCGGCCCAGATCGAGGTGATCAGCCCCAGGAAGGAGAGCATCAAACTGCCCATCAGGCCGAACCAGAGCACCGCCCAGACATGGCTCGGCATGATGTGCACGCCCGGCCAGAACAGCATAGCCAGCCAGACCGCGAAGCCGACCAGGAGGGCTCGCGTCACCGAGGCGCCGGCCATGCCGAGCAGCAGCTCGCCGGTCGACAGCGGCGGCATCAGATAATCGACGATCGTGCCCTGGACCTTGCCGACGAGCAGCGAGAAGGAAGAATTGGCGAAAGCGTTCTGCAGCATGCCCATGACGATGAGCCCGGGCGCGAGGAAATCGGCGAAGGGCACATTGACGCCGCGCAGCGTCACCTCCCGCCCGGAGCCGCCCAGGGCGACGGTGAAAATGACCAGAAACAGCAGGGTGGTGACCGCGGGCGCCCAGATCGTCTGCAGCTGGACCTTGAAGAAACGCCTCACCTCCTTCACATAGAGGGTCGCAAGGCCGCCCCAATTGACGTTGCGGATCACCGGGACGCCGGGGGCGGTTCGTACCCAATTCGAAGGCTGGTCGCTCACAGGCGCCGTCGCTAGTCGCTGACGCCGTAGCCCGCAAGCCCGCGAGAGCTTAAGGAAGACCAATGTCCCTGTCCTGGACCGACGAGAGAATCGACCGCCTCAAGGAGCTCTGGACCCAGGGCAAGACCGCGAGCCATATCGCCGAGGAGCTCGGCGGCGTCTCGCGCAACGCGGTGATCGGCAAGGCGCACCGGCTCGGCCTGCAGTCGCGCCCGTCGCCGGTCAAGCCGAACGAACCCGCCCCCAAGGCCAAGACCAAGGCGCGCGACAAGGCCGGGACCGCGGCCGCCTCCGCGCCGTCCGAGCCCAAGCCCGCCGCCGAGGCGCCGCCCGCCCCCTGGGAGGACGACGAGACGGCCGCCGACGCCGCGCCCGCCGACGCCGAGGCCTCCGAAGGATCGGGCGCCGAGCCGGCCGCGGGGCCGGCCGAGCCACAGCCCGTGGTCCGCTCGATCGGCCCGGGCGGCTTCGTCCGCCAGGGGCCGAGCGACCAGCAGGCGCCGATCCCGCCCGCCCCGCCGCGCCGCCTCGTCCCCGCCAAGCCGAGCCCCGAGGTCGCCGACAAGACCGGGCTCCTGGATCTCAACGAGCGCATCTGCAAATGGCCGATCGGCCATCCCGGCGAGCCCGATTTCCACTTCTGCGGCCGCAACGCCAATCCGGGCTTCCCTTATTGCGTCGAGCATTGCGGCGTCGCCTACCAGGCCCAGCTGCCGAGGCGCGACCGCAAGCCCCCGCCGCCGCTGCCGTTCGGCGGGCCGAGAGTCCGTTAGCGGGATGAGGCGGGCGGGCGCGATGCTGGCGGCCACCGCGCTCTTCGCCGCTGTCGCCTCCGCCCAGCCGGTAGCGACCCCGATCACGCGGACGGAAACGACGGTCACCGGCCAGCCGCTTCGCCCGCCGCCGGCGCCGTTCGCGCTCACCGTCACCCGCGTCGATCTGCCCGCGCGCGGCACGATCCCCGCCCACAAGCATCCCTGGCCGCGCTACGTCTATGTCGAGGCCGGCGCGATCCGGGTCACCAACCACGACGCGGGCACGGTCCACGACTTCGCCGCCGGCCAGGTGATCGTCGAGGCAGTCGACCAATGGCACGAAGGCCGCGTCATCGGCGACGCCCCCGCCCGCCTGATCGTCTTCGACCAGGCGCCGCCTGGCGCGGTCAATTCGGTGCCGAGGGTGAGATAGTCCCGCGAATAGTGCGCGCACTATTCGCGGAGTCTACTCACCCGGCCGGCGGGGCGGCGGACCTTTGAGTCCGCCGAGCCCGTCCGACGTCACGGGACAGTGGTCCCGTGACGCCCTTCTAGAGCGAAGGCGCCCCGGGCATAGCGCGCGCGCCATGCGCGGAGTCGGCGCCCGCCGGCCGACAGGTCCGCGAAGCGGAGCCTGATCGACGTCGGGGGACAATGGTGCCCTGACGGCGCCGCGCAAAGGTGACAAAGTTCATCAGGACATAATTTCGATAATCGTGGAAAGGTCGTTGACTCGCGCGTCCGTTCTGGTATTTCGAGAATCATCGAAATGGAGAATGATGGTGGACGCTTCCTCCGCGGTCGGCGCTCTCGGCGCGCTGGCTCAAGAACACCGGCTGGCTCTGTTCCGCCTGCTCGTCCAGGCGGGAGCAGACGGCATGCCGGCCGGGGCGATCGCGGGGGCGCTCGGCGTCCCCAATTCGTCGCTCTCCTTTCACCTGGCTCACCTCACGCGCGCCGGCCTGATCGGGCAGGAGCGTCGAAGCCGGTCTCTCATCTATCGGGCCAATTATGCCGCGATGAACGATCTGGTGGGCTATCTCATGGAGAATTGCTGCAGCGGAGCGGCGTGCGCTCCCGCCAAGGCTTGCGGCGCCGAAGCCGCTCCCACCCAGGCGAAAAGGAAATCGGCATGAAGCGGCTCCACGTCCACCTTGGCGTCAACGACCTCGATCACTCCATCGGCTTCTACTCCACCCTGTTCGGCGCGGAGCCGACCGTCCGGAAGGCGGATTATGCGAAGTGGATGCTCGACGATCCGCGCGTCAATTTCGCGATCTCGGCCGGCCAGCATCCGCACAAGGGCATTCAGCACCTCGGCGTCCAGGTCGAGAGCGCGGATGAGCTGAGCGAAGTCTATGGCCGCCTGCGCGCCGCCGATCGGCCGGTGCTCGAGGAAGGCCGCACGACCTGCTGCTATGCGAAGAGCGAGAAGAGCTGGATCGCCGACCCGGACGGCATCGTCTGGGAGGCGTTCCTCACCGATGGCGAGGCGACGGTTTATGGCGACGGTCCCGCCCTTGGCACGCTGACCGACAGCCTGCCCGAAGACAGTTGCTGCCTGCCGGCTTCGGCTCCGGCCGCATGAGCAGGGCCCGCGGCGTCCTGTTTCCCTGCACGGGCAATTCGGCGCGATCGCCCATCGAGCGCGCCGACAAGGCGGACGTGCAAGGCCGATCAGGCGAAATCGGCCGCATGGCGGACGCCGATCTTGCCTGATCGGCCGCCTTTGGCGCGCAGGCTGGCGGCCGAAGGCGTCGGCGCCTTTCTCCTGTTCGCCACGGTGATCGGCTCGGGCATCATGGCCGAGACTCTGTCGCGCGGTAACGACGCGGTGGCGCTTCTTGGAAACACGATCGCGACGGGCGCGATTCTCTTCGTCCTGATCACCATGCTCGGGCCGATCTCGGGGGCGCACATGAATCCGGCGGTGAGCCTGGTCGCCGCCGCCCGGCGCGGGCTGAGCTGGCGCGATGCGGGCGCCTATGTCGCCGCGCAGATCGCCTTCGGAATATTGGGCGCATGGGCCGCGCACCTCATGTTCGATCTCCCGACGCTGCAGCTTTCGGTGAAAGCCAGGACTGGCCTGGGCCAGTGGACCGGGGAAGCCATCGCTACCTTCGGGCTCATTCTGACCATCCTGGGCACGGTCCGGCATCGGCCGCACTGGGTTCCGGCCAGCGTGGCGCTCTACATCGTCGCGGCTTATTGGTTCACCTCCTCCACCAGCTTCGCCAACCCGGCGATCACGATCGCCCGGAGCCTCTCCGACAGCTTCGCGGGCATCGCGCCCCACGATGTCCCGCCGTTCATCGTCGCGCAGCTGATCGGAGCCGCGGCGGGCGCCCTCCTCGCCCGCATGCTTTTCGACGACCGCGTGGCCCCAGGTTGATCGCTCGCGGCGGCGGGATCTACCCCGAGGGGGTCCCTTCCCCCGGCCCATCGGCCGCGAGACGGGGCGCGGTCAACATCGCGAACGGGACGATCAGCGCCGCGATCGTGAAGAATGCGCCAATGGCGACCGCGGGCCAGCGCAACCAGGCGATCGGAATGAGCCATGCCGCATAAGTGAGCGCGGCGATCAGGACGACGATCGCCATCGGCTTCAGCAGATCGACCGGTTTCGGCGGGGCGACCGGGACGCGATCGGCCCAGCCATATTGAAGAAACTCCGACACCAGTTCGTCGCCGACCTCCAGGAGCGAGGACAATGGCCTTTGGCCACTTCGCAGCGGTCCAATCCCCTCCTCCGCAGTGAGGATTCCGTGCCTGGTCAGGAAGTAGAAGCGTATCGCTCCCGCCGGCGGATACGGGAAATTAGTGGTGGCCTCGAGCAGCGGGACATGGTCGGCCGCCCGCTGCACGAGCCGCTTGGCCTGCACGACGACGTGAACATGGGACGGCCGGCCGATGATGCCGGAGCCCGCGCTGGTCAACAGACTGCTCTCGCCCGTCGCGAATGCAACGACGGTCGTGATCCCCCTGGGCCCGCCAACCTCCACGACGACGCCATAGGGCCTGGCACCCCAATCGTCGGGCAGGTCCAGGTCCTCGGCGGTAACTGCGAAGGCCGCGGCCCGGCGCGCCTCGCAGTCGTCCGGACCGCCGGGAGAGTCGAAGCTTCCGTCATCCTCCACCCCGGAAGCGGCGGCCTTTACAGAATCCCATAAGCGCATTTCGGCTCTCCGTGCCTGGCGTCGAGGATCGACCCGGCGGGTTCACGAGCTTCTATCAGGGTGCGCGTTTCCAAGTGGTGAAACTGGCTGCCTTCCGCGTGGCGTGCATCGCTCGACCGGCCATGGCCGGCATGCCCCATTACCCACTTTCGCGCCCTTCGCGGCTTGGTGTGAACCTCCGCCTGCACCTCATCTGTGGATAGAACAGGCCAAGAACCTTGCCCCCAAGACTCCCCACCCCCTATAGCCCCTCCATGTCCGACGACGAAGACGATGACGACCTGTTCGGCTCCTCCCCGCCGGGCGCGCCGCCCCGCGGGCCCGGCGATTACGACGCCCATTCGATCGAGGTGCTCGAGGGCCTCGAGCCCGTGCGCCGGCGGCCGGGCATGTATATCGGCGGGCTCGACGAGCGGGCGCTGCATCATCTCGCCGCCGAGGTCATTGACAACAGCATGGACGAGGCGGTGGCCGGGCATGCCACGCGGATCGAAGTGGTGCTGGAGGCGGGCAACAGGCTGACCGTCACCGACAATGGCCGCGGCATTCCGGTCGACGAGCACCCCAAATATCCGGGCAAGTCGGCGCTCGAGGTGATCCTGACCACGCTGCATTCGGGGGGGAAATTCTCCGACAAGGCCTATGCGACCTCGGGCGGTCTGCACGGCGTCGGCGTCTCGGTGGTCAACGCCCTTTCCGCCGACACGATCGTCGAGGTGGCGCGCAACAAGCAGCTCTTCCGCCAGACCTTCGCGCGCGGGCTGCCGACCTCGCCGCTCACCGAATTGGGCGCGACCCAGAACCGGCGCGGCACCATGCTCGCCTTCACCCCCGATCCGCAGATTTTCGGCGCCGAGGCGCGGTTCAAGCCGGCGCGGCTCTACCGGCTGGCGCGGTCCAAGGCCTATCTGTTCGCCGGAGTCGAGATACGCTGGCGCTGCGACGCCGAGCTCGCCGACGAGGAGGTTCCCGGCGAGGCCGTGTTCCAGTTTCCGGGCGGGCTCGCCGATCATCTCAAGGAGCAGATCGGCGAACGGGAGACCGCGACCAACGCGCCCTTCGTCGGCCGCCACGAGCTGCCGTCGGGCCAGGGGTCGGTCGAGTGGGCGGTGGCCTGGCCGGTCTGGGGCGACGGCAATTCCTCTTATTATTGCAACACCATCCCAACGCCCGACGGCGGCACCCACGAGCAGGGCCTGCGCACCGCCCTGACCCGGGGCCTGCGCGCGTTCGGTGAGCTGGTCGGCCAGAAGAAGGCCAAGGACATCCAGGCCGAGGACGTCGTCACCGGCGCCGAGATCATGCTCTCGATCTTCATCCGCGAGCCGCAGTTCCAGAGCCAGACCAAGGACCGGCTGACCTCGCCCGACGCCGCCCGCTTCGTCGAAAATGCGGTGCGCGACCATTTCGACCATTATCTGGCCGACCATATGGAGCGCGGGCGGGCTTTGCTGGGCTTCGTGCTGGAGCGGATGGACGAGCGGCTGCAGCGCCGCGCCGAGCGCGAGATCAAGCGCAAGACCGCGACCTCCTCGCGCAAGCTGCGGCTGCCGGGCAAGCTCACCGACTGCGCCAATGACGACCCCAAGGGCACGGAGCTGTTCATCGTCGAGGGCGACAGCGCGGGCGGCTCGGCCAAGCAGGCGCGCGACCGCAAGACCCAGGCGATCCTCCCGATACGCGGCAAGATATTGAACGTGGCGTCCGCCACCGCCGACAAGATTCGCGCCAACCAGGAGATCGCCGACCTGACCCTGGCCCTGGGCTGCGGGGTGCGCGACAAATGCGTGCCCGACGACCTGCGCTACGAGCGGATCGTGATCATGACCGACGCCGACGTCGACGGCGCCCATATCGCGACCCTATTGATGACGTTTTTCTTCAACGAAATGAAAGAGATAGTCCAGCACGGGCACCTCTTCCTCGCCCAGCCGCCGCTCTACCGCCTCGCCTCCGGCGGCACCATCGCATACGCCCGCGACGACGCTCATCGCGCCGAGCTGGAAGCGACGACGTTCAAGGGCAAGAAGGTCGAGGTGTCGCGCTTCAAGGGCCTGGGCGAAATGAACCCGGCTCAGCTTCGGGAGACCACGATGGACCCGAAGACGCGGGGCATGATCCGCATCACCCTCCCACAGGATTACGAAGAGCGCAGCGCGGTCCGGGACCTGGTCGAACGCCTGATGGGCCGCAATCCGGAGCACCGCTTCCAGTTCATCCAGCATCACGCCGCCGAACTCGACGAGGAAGCGATTGACGCGTAAGCGCCGCCCCGCCCCGCCGCGGCCCAAAGGCGTGATGGCCGGCTGGACGGTGTCGCGCGCCACCGTCACCGGCATCGCCCTGGGCCTCGCCGCCTTGCTGGCTGGAATCCTGCTCAGGAGCTGGCCGGACCTGCTCTATCCTTACGCGGCCTTGCTGCTGCTCACCTTGTTCTGCGGCGCCTCGATCCTGTGGATCACGCTTTGGGACATGCGCACGCGCGGGCGCGGCGGGCGGATGCGGCCGATCCGCGCCTTCGACGCGGCGATGGGCGCCGCGCTCGTCCTGCCAGCGGGCTATGGGCTTTGGCTGATCGCGCCTTACCTCGGGCTACGCGGCTGAGGCATCGGCCCCGGCAAGCGCCGCCTCGATCATCCGCTCCCACGTCTCGACGTCGCCGGCCGCCGCCATGGCCGGATCGGGCTCGCGCAGGGTGCGCAGGATCGACACGGCGTCGTCGCGATGGCTGGACCAGCTCGCATCGATCTGCTCGCCGGCATGGGCCTCGTCGCCGTCCGCGTTGATGCTGACCATGCGCGCGGCGATGACCCGCGCGATCCGCTCGACGACGTCCATGTTCGAAACCGGCATGGTATGCTCCCGTGAATGGCTTGGACGTGTAACGGTGGAGCGGCGCGCAGGTTTCCCGTAAATAGTGCAAGACCGGGAGGCCTCGATGCTCAAACGCCTGCTCCTTGCCCTGATCTTTCTCGTCGCCGCGCCGGCATTCGCCCAGCAACCGGAGCCGAGCCCAGCGCTCCGCGCCGGCGCGGAGCGGGTGGTGGCGCTGCTGAAGGGCGAGGCGCAACCGGCCGACCTCTTCACGCCCGCCTTCCTGGCCCAGGTCCCGGAAGCCCAGGTCCGGGCGGTCGTCCGGCAGTTTTCCGCCCAATATGGAAGCGTGCAGGGGCTAAGCGCCATCGAGGCTACCTCGCCGCAGACGGGCATCATCCATATCCGCTACCAGCGCGCGATGGTGCATATGGAGCTCGCCATCGAGCCGGCGCCGCCACATCTGATCCAGGGCCTGCAGCTCGCGGGCGCGGACATGGCGGACGACAGCATCGAGGCGGTGCTCGGCGAGATGCGCGCCCTTCCCGGCCGGGTCTCCTTCGCCATCGCCCGGCTCGGCGACGGCGCGCCTGCAATCTCCACCAGCATCGAGCCGGACCAGCCGCTGGCGATCGGCTCGACCTACAAGCTCTTCATCCTCGCCGAATTGAGCCGCCAGGTGCAGGCGGGCCAGCGCCGCTGGAGCGACGTAATCGCCATCAACCGCCGTTCCATCGCGGGCGGGACCGTCGGCAGCCTGCCGCGCGGCGCGCCGATCACCTTGCACACGCTCGCCTCGCTGATGATCTCGATCAGCGACAATAGTGCCACCGACATCCTGCTTCACCATCTCGGGCGGGAGAATGTCGAGCGGATGATGGCAAGGATGGGGGTGCGCGATCCGGCGCGCAACCGGCCGCTCCTCACGACACTCGAACTCGGCCTGCTCAAGACCGCGCCGGCGACGGCCTTCAACCTCTGGCTGCGGGCGGACGAGGCGACGCGGCGGCGGCTGCTCGCCAACGACTATGCGGCGATCGACCCGTCCCGGATCGACGTCTCGATCTTCGCCGGGAATCCGGTACGGATCGACAGCGTGGAATGGTTCGCTTCGTCCTCCGATCTCGTTCGCGCCATGGATTGGCTTCGCCTCCACGCAGACGAAACCGCCAAGGCGATCCTCGCCATCAATCCGGGCCTGCCTCAACAGGCGCGGGCGGCCGTCTCCTATGCGGGCTTCAAGGGCGGCTCCGAGCCGGGCGTGGCCAACCTCACCTATCTGATCCAGACCCGCGCCGGCGCCTGGTTCGTGGTCACCGGCAGCTGGAACAATGCCGCGGCGCCCGTCGAAGAGGCCCGCTTCGCCAGCCTGATGGCCCGCGCCGTGCAGCTGCTGCGCCAGGCCGGAAGCAATTAACCCGATCTTTGTCCCTCGCCACTAGGAACCGGCCGCTGAATTCAGGAGCGGGACGATGACGGCTCGGAGCTTCGGACGAAAGGGCATAAGCGAGGAGAGCGGCGGCGCGATCCAGTCGCGGCGGGCGGCGTTTCTCGCTTCCGAACGCACGCTCGGCGACCGCGCCGCCGAGACCGAGGTGTTCCCGGCGCCGGCCCGCCACGACCTTCGCAGGGAGAGGGAAGCGGAGCTGCCCGCTATGGCCCGCGCCCCGATCGGCCCGCGCTCGCTCAAGATCGCTTATGCGCTTTGGCTAGTGCTCGGCATCGCCGGCGCCCACCGCCTCTATCTCGGCCTCACGAAATCGGGCGCGCTCCAGGCCGCGGTCTGCGCCGGCTGCCTGGCGGCGACCTGGATGCAATATTACGAGGCCTTTGCCGGCCTCGCCATCTGCTGGCTGTGGATGTTCGCCGACGGCCTCCGGCTCAAGAAAATGCACGCCGAGGCGGTCGGCCCCGACGCGCCCTCGCCGCGGGACGAGCCTATTCCCGCTGCCTGAACCCGGCCGGGTCGGCCGAACGGTCGCGCCGCGCGAGCAGCGCTTCCAGCTTAGTGAAATGTTCGAGCCAGCCGCTCCGTTCGCGCTCTTCCGCTCCGGGGAGGCCGCCTCCCGGGCGGAGCGGCGCGAGCGGAGTCCGCGACAGCAGCGCCCCCGCCTCCTCGAACCGCCCGAGCTCGCGCAGGGCGTTGATCCCGTAAGCGCGCAGCCCATAGCCGGGGAGATCGGTCGGGGCGTCGGCTTTCGCCGCTGCGGCGGCCGCCAGCTCTCCCAGATAGCGGGCCCTAAGCGGCGAATCGTCGGCCGGCTGCCACGTCGCCTGGATCAGCGCCCACGTCACCTGCTCCCACGGCGCTCCCATCTCGCGGAGCAGCCAGGAGAGCCGGTAGTAAGAGGTGTCGCCGCCGCGAAGGGCCCGATAGGCTGGCGTCTCGATCAGCGCGCCGAGCCTGGTCAACTCGGCGGGTTCGAACGTGTCCTGGTAGACGATGAGGCCGTTGCCCGGGCATTCGGGCAGTTCGAGCGGAAAGGTCCAGCTGCCGAAGGGCTTTCCGTCGGGCCGGGCGCCGAAAGTCGTATAGGATGCGGTGGTGGTGAAATCGAAACGCTCGCCGCCGATCGGGCAAGTCATCTGCCGCGTGACCGGGAAGCCGGCGACGGCCGGACCGGCGGGCGCGGCCAGCAACGCCGCGGCGAGCAGCAGCCGCCTCAACTGGTCACCGCTGGCGCGATCAGCGGAAAGCGGGGGATATCGACCGGGAAGCTGGCGCCGTCCGCGGCAATCATGAAATAGCGGCCCTCCATCATCCCGGTCGGCGTTCCCAGCGGGCAGCCCGAGACATAGTCGAACGAGCCGCCCGGCTCGAGCACCGGTTGCTCGCCGACCACGCCCTCGCCCCTGACTTCCTGGGTGGTGCCGCGGCCGTCGCTGATCACCCATTCGCGGCTGACCAATTGCACCGCCATCCCGCCGGCATTTTCGATGCGCACATGATAGGCCCAGAACCAGCGGCCCTTGCCAGGCTCGGACTGCTCCGGGAGGAAGCTGACCGAGACCCGGACGGTGATCGCGCCGGTGGTCGCGGCATGGGGGAAGAGCTCTTTCACATCCGCTTCCTGTGCTTGCGGCCGGACAAGATCAAGCACCCATCCGCTTGAGCCGCTCGACCAGCCGCTCTCGGGCCACCAGCACCTCGGCGCGGCGGTCGGTGAGCAGGTCGCGGGCGAGGCGGTCGCCGGTCGCGCGCAGGCCCTCGCGCATCCCTTGCGGAAAGGCGCGATATTCCTCCTCGTCCAGCCCGAAGCCGAGCTCGCCGAGCAGCAGCAATTCGTAGCGGATAAGCGCGGCGGCCCAGCCGCGCGCGCTCGGCGCCGCCTCGATCGCCGCCAGCAGCCCGTCCAGCCCCTCGAACAGGCGCGGATAAGGCTGGCCCTCGGGCAAAGCGGCGGCGGTCAGGGCGGTCGCCCATTCGATGCCGGCCGCGGCAAGCGGCTCGGAGAGGAAGGAGGCGCGGCTGTGGACCAGCTCGACCGAAAGGAAAGCGAGCTGCTCGTCGGTGCGGGCGCGATAATCGGCCTGGACGAGATTGCCCGCCATCAGCACCGGCCTCAGCCGCCGCGACTTGCCGCCCCGGACATAGCCCGCCTGGAGCCCGGCGGCCGGGGTCAGCGCGCGGACGATCGCGCCATGCTCGCCATGGGGGCGGGCGGAGAGGATGATGGCCTGGGTGTTCAGGTGCATCTTAACTCGTCAGTCCCGCGAAAGCGGGAATCCAGGCGGCGTTGGCGCGGCTCGGGCCCAGTCTGGATCCCCGCTTTCGCGGGGATGACGGCGAGGCGACGCCCATCCTCATCCCCCCGGATGGAAATAATCGTAGATGCCGCGCGCGGTGGTGCCGGAGATGCCGGGGACCTTCTCGATATCCTCGAGCGCGGCGTTGCGGACCGCGCGCGCCGTGCCGAAATGCATCAGCAAGGCGCGCTTGCGGCCCGGGCCGATGCCCGGGACGTCGTCGAGGGGCGAGGCGGTGAAGCTCTTTGCGCGCTTGGCGCGATGCGCGCCGATGGCGAAGCGGTGGGCCTCGTCGCGCAGCCGCTGCAGGTAGAAAAGCAAAGGCGAATTGGGCGGCATCGTGATCTCGCGCCCGCCCGGCAGATGGAAGGTCTCGCGGCCGGCATTGCGGTCGGGGCCCTTGGACACCGCGACCACCGGCACGTCGTGGACGCCGGCTTCCTCGAGCACCGCGCAGACCGCAGAGAGCTGGCCCTTGCCGCCGTCGATCAGCAGCAGGTCCGGCCAGTCGCCCCTGGACCGGTCCGGATCCTCCTTCTCGAGCCTGGCGAAGCGGCGGCCGAGGACCTCGCGCATCATCGCGAAATCGTCGCCAGGCGCGGTCTCGGGCCGCTTGATGTTGAACTTGCGATACTGGTTCTTGCGGAAGCCTTCCTGGCCCGCGACGATCATCGCGCCGACCGCATTGGTGCCCATGACGTGGCTGTTGTCATAGACCTCGATCCGCTGCGGCGGTTCGGCCAGCTCGAAGGTCTCGGCGAGCTCGCGCAAATTGCGCGCCTGGGTCGAGGTTTCGGCGAGGCGGCGGTCGAGCTCTTCCTCGGCATTGCGCGCGGCCTGGCGAATCATCCTCGCCTGGTCGCCGCGCTGGGGAACCTTGAGCGCCACCTTGCGCTCGGCCGATTTGGACAGCGCTTCGGCGATCAGCTCGGCTTCGGGCAGCACCCGGTCGGTCAGGATCAGGCCCGGGGACGGAACCTCTTCGTAGAACTGGACGAGAAAGCTCTGCAGCACCTCGGCTTCGGGCACGTCGTTGGTATGGGCCGGGAAGAAGCTGCGATGCCCCCAATTCTGGCCGCCGCGGATGAAGAAGGCCTGGATGCACACCGTCCCGCCCTTGCAGGCGAGCGCGAACAGATCGGCGTCGCCGAGCTTTTCGGCGTGGATCGCCTGGCTGCCCTGGACATAGGTCAGCGCCCGGAGCCGGGCGCGATAGACCGCCGCGAGCTCGAAGTTCATCGCGTCGGACGCCTCGGTCATCAGCGCCTGCAGCTTCTGCTGGATCTTGGTCGAGCGGCCGCCGAGGAAATCCTTGGCGTCGCGGAC
>DASQLN010000044.1:0-26816 GCA_035629975.1 Allosphingosinicella sp.
TCTTGCTCTCGTTCCTCGCGACCTATTTCCCCGCTCGAAGCGCCGCGAGCACCGATCCCGTGCAGGTGCTGCGCTATGAATGACGATTCCTTGGGGCCGCTCGGCGAGGCCGCCACGCCGGTGCTCTCGGTACGCGGGCTGGAGAGGAGCTTCACCCAGGCCGACGTCACTATCGAGGTGCTGCGCGGGGTCGACCTCGATGTCGCCAAGGGTGAGATCGTTGCTTTGCTTGGCCCGTCGGGCTCGGGCAAGTCGACCCTGCTCCAGGCGGTCGGCCTGCTGGAGGGCGGCTTCGAAGGCTCTATCCGGATCCAGGGCGAGGAGGCGGCACGGCTCGGCGACACCGAGCGCACGCGGATACGCCGCGACCTGCTTGGCTTCGTCTACCAGTTCCACCATCTGCTGCCCGACTTCACGGCGCTCGAAAATGTGATCCTGCCGCAGCTCGTCCGCGGCGCGAGCAAGGCCGAGGCGCGCGAGCGCGCCGAATCCCTGCTCGGCACGCTCGGCCTCGCCGAGCGGCTGACCCACCGGCCGAGCAAGCTCTCCGGCGGGGAGCAGCAGCGCGTCGCCGTCGCCCGCGCGCTCGCCAATAGGCCCGCCTTGATCCTCGCCGACGAGCCCACCGGCAATCTCGACGAGGGCACGGCCGACATCGTTTTCGCCGAATTCCTGCGCCTGGTCCACAGCGAGGGGAGTGCCGCCCTCGTCGCTACCCATAACGAACGCATCGCCGGAAAGATGGACCGGGTTCTGCGTTTGCACGAGGGCGTGCTGGAATAGGGAAATGCCCCGTCACCTGGCGCGCCAACCCAGGCGAGGCAGCGATGAGGCTCTTATATGGTTTGGGAATGGCGGTGACGGCCGCCCTCGCGCTGGCCTGCTCGGGCTGCGATCTTGGGGGTGCCGAGAAATCACCCGGCGCGAAGGGCGAGCGGCAAGTCGCGGCTGAAGGAACTGCACGGCTCAGGCGGGCCTGCGCGTCGCAGGCGACCTATGACCGGCTCAAGGAACTCGCATTCGACGAAGCGATCCGGATTCGGGGCGGGGATTCGACCGCGCTGGAGGCAGTGTCCACGGCCGCGGTCGTTCGGATGGAGGAACCCGTCGTCAAATCTCGCGACGAACAGCTGAACGTCACCGTGTGCGAGGGTCGCTTCATCCTCGAGCTTCCGCCGGGGGCGGAAAGCGCCTTCAGCGGCCAGCGACGCCTCACCGCGGAGGTCGAATATGCCGCGCAAGCGGCGCTCGACGGCAGTGGACTGGTCTATCGGATGACGGGAGCCGAGCCGATCATCTACCGTCTCGCCACGATCGGCGGCCTGAGGTCCGCCCAAGCCACCCCGCCGACGCCGCCGCGTGCGGCGCCGCCGGCCCCGCGCCAACCCGCGCCCGAACGCACGGCCGGCCGCCCTCCGGAACCATCCCGCGCGGCGTCGGCCCCCGCGCCCGAACCGCGCGCAGCGAGCGCGTCGGCGCGACCGAGCTTCAACTGCCGCCATGCGCGTAGCCGCTCGGAACGGCTGGTCTGTACCGACGGCGCGCTCGCCGCTCGGGACCGGCGTATGTCTTCGCAATTCTATTCGGCGCTCGCAGGAGCCGAGCCGCGCACCCAGCGCGCGCTCAGGGCTTCGCGCGACCGCTTTCTCGCCCATCGCGACCGCTGCGATAACGCCTCCTGCGTGGCGCGAGCCTATGATGCCCGGATGGCTGAGATCCGTGATATCTCAGCGAGCCGCTGACTTCGAATCCTGTGGAAAAGCTACAGGCCGAGGTTTCTTTCCCCGAAGGTGCCGCCCATAGTCCCGCCATGCCCGCCCCCTATGTCCCCTTGCGACTCTTCTCCTGCTACACGATGCTCGAAGGGGCGATGGAGCCCAAGGCGATCGCCAAACAGGCGAAGCGGCTCGATTTTCCGGCGGCGGCGCTGACCGACCGCAACGGGCTCTATGCGGTCATGCCGTATAGCGACGCCTGCATCGCCGAAGGGGTGCAACCGATCGTCGGCACCTTGCTCGGCGTCGCGCGCCCGGGCGCGCCGGAAGGCAAGCCGCCGCTGATCGACTGGCTGCCGCTCTATGCGCAGGATGAGGCTGGCTATGGGAATCTCTGCGCGCTCGTCTCCGCCGCCCACCTCGGCCGCCCTGTCGAGGAGCAGGCGCACGTCCCTTTCGCGGCGCTGGAGGGGCGCACCGAAGGGCTGATCGCGCTCACCGGCGGCGGGGAGGGAGCGCTCGCGCGGCTGATCGCGGAAGGGCAGGGCGCCGCGGCGGACGACATGCTTGCCCGGCTCGCCGCCTTGTTCCCAGGCCGGCTCTATATCGAGCTCAGCCGGCGGGGCGACGCGGCCGAGAGCGCCGCCGAAGCGGCGCTGATCGACATGGCCTATGCCGGGGATATGCCTTTGGTTGCGACCAATCCCGCTTCCTATGCCGAGGCGCATTTCCACGAAGCGCATGACGCCATGCTGTGCATCGCCCAGTCGAGCCAGATCGCCCGCGACGACCGCATCGGCTCCTCGCCCGAAGCCTGGATGAAGCCGGCCGCCGAGATGCGCGCGCTGTTCGCCGATCTGCCAGAAGCGATCGAGAACACCTCCGTCATCGCGCGGCGCTGCGCCTTCGCCGCGCCGCAGCGCAAGCCGATCCTGCCGCGCACGGCCGGAGACGTCGAGGAGGAGGCCGAGCAGCTTCGCCGCGACGCCCGCATCGGCCTGGCCGAGCGGCTGTCGCTCTACGAGGATCTCGCCCAGGCCGACCGCCAGGCCTATGCCGACCGCCTCGAATTCGAGCTCGACGTCATCGCCGGCATGGGCTTTCCGGGCTATTTCCTGATCGTCGCCGATTTCATCAAATGGGCCAAGGAGCAGGGCATCCCGGTCGGGCCCGGCCGCGGCTCGGGCGCGGGCTCGGTGGTCGCCTGGTCGCTCACCATCACCGATCTCGACCCGATCCGGCTCGGCCTGTTGTTCGAGCGCTTCCTCAATCCCGAGCGCGTGTCGATGCCGGATTTCGACATCGATTTCTGCGAGACGCGGCGCGGCGAGGTGATCCGCTACGTGCAGGAGCGCTGGGGCGCCGACCGCGTCGCCCAGATCATCACCTTCGGGAAACTGAAGGCGCGCGCCGTCCTCAAGGATACCGGCCGCGTCCTGCAAATGCCCTACGGCCAGGTCGACCGGCTCGCGAAATTGATCCCCAACCACCCGACCGATCCCTGGACGCTTGAGCGGGCGCTGAACGGGGTTTCCGAGCTCGCCGCCGACTATAAGGACGATCGCGACGTCCGCCGCCTGTTCGACCTGGCGATGAAGCTCGAGGGCTTGCCGCGCCATGCCTCGACCCATGCCGCCGGCGTGGTGATCGGCGATCGGCCGCTCGACCAGCTCGTCCCGCTCTACCGCGATCCGCGCTCGGACATGCCCGTCACCCAGTTCGACATGAAATATGTCGAGGCGGCGGGGCTGGTGAAGTTCGATTTCCTCGGCCTCAAGACGCTCTCGGTCCTGCGCAAGGCGGTGGAGATGCTCGCTATGCGCGACATCCACGTCGATCTCGACCGCATCCCCTGGGACGATCCGCAGGTCTACGCCTTCCTCCAGCGCGGCGAGACGGTCGGCGTTTTCCAGCTGGAGTCGGAGGGAATGCGGCGCACGCTGGCGGCGGTGAAGCCCGACAATTTCGGCGACATCGTCGCGCTGGTTTCGCTCTACCGGCCCGGCCCGATGGACAATATCCCGATGTTCGGCGCCCGCAAGAACGGCCGCGAGCCGATCGAATTTCCCCATCCACTGCTCGAAGAGGTGCTCAAGGAGACCTACGGCATCTTCGTCTACCAGGAGCAGGTGATGGAGGCGGCCAAGGTGCTCGCCGGCTTCACCCTGGGCGAAGCCGATCTGCTCCGCCGCGCAATGGGCAAGAAGATCAAGTCCGAGATGGACGCCCAGCGCCAGGGCTTCGTCGAGGGGTGCCAGCGGGTCAATTCCATCCCCCCCGCCAAGGCCAACGAGCTGTTCGATTTGATCGACAAGTTCGCCGGCTACGGCTTCAACAAGAGCCATGCCGCCGGCTATGCCCTGATCGCCTACCAGACCGCCTGGCTGAAGGCCCACCATCCGGTCGAATTCTACGCGGCCTCGATGTGCTTCGACATGGCCCAGACCGACAAGCTCGCCATCTTCGCCGACGACATGCGGCGCATCGGCGTCCCGTGCCTGCCGCCCGCAATCAACGCCAGCGAGGCGGAATTCTCGGTCGAGGCCGTTTCCAGTGTTCCTGCGAAGGCAGGAACCCAGCCTGGGCTCCTGCCTTCGCAGGAGCAGGAATGGGCGGTCCGCTACGCGCTCGGCGCGCTCAAGGGCGTGGGCGGCAAGGCGATGGAGCAATTGGTCGATGAGCGCCGTGCGGGCGGGCCCTTCGCCAGCCTCGACGATTTTGCCGCGCGCATCGATCCGCGTCTGCTCAACCGGCGCCAGATCGAGAGCCTCGCCGGCGGCGGCGCCTTCGACGGCCTCGTCGAGCGCTGGCAGGCGAGCCAGGCGGCCGAGACCATCCTCGCCGCCGCCGCCAGCGCCGCCGACGCGCGCACGAGCGGGCAGGGCGGCCTGTTCGGTGAGGGCCCGGCCAACGTCGTCCCGATCCGCATGCCGACCGGCGAAAGCTGGTCGCTCGCCCAGCGCATGGCCGCGGAGAAAGAGAGCTTCGGCTTCTATTTCTCCGCCCATCCCGTCGACAATTACCGGCATCTTGCCGAGGCCCACGGCGCGAAGAGCTTCGCCACACTTGGTGCCGCACCGGCTTCCTCCGAGGGCGGCCGCGTCCCCGCCACCATGGCCGGCCTGGTCGAGGAGGTGCGCTGGCGCACCTCGGCGCGGGGCCGCCGCTACATGATGGCGACGCTCTCCGATTCGTCCGGCCAGTTCGAGGCGACCGTGTTCGACGACCAGGTCGCCGAGAAGGTCGCGGGCGCTGCCAAGGCGGGCGGGTGCGCCCTCTTGAACGTCGAGCTCGATCGCCGTCCCGGAGAGGAGACGCCCCGCGTCACCATCCGCTCGCTGCAGCCGTTCGAGACGCTGGCCAAAAGGAGCCGCCTCCAGATCGCGGTCGAGGTCGAGGACGAGGCGGCGGTGCGCCGGCTCGCCGCCGAAGTGGCGGGCGAGCATGGCGGCTCCGGCGTGCTCCGGCTCAACGCGCCCTGGGGGAAGGGCGCCGCCGACCTCGTTTTGGGCCGCGATTTCCTGCTCGACGCGGAGCTCGCCGAGCGTTTGCGGCGGCTAGACGGAGTGACGTCGGCGACGCTGAGCGTCATCCCGCTCGAAGAGCTGAGATTGGCCCAGGCTTCCTAAACCCCCTTGCGTCATTCCCGCGAAAGCGGGAATCCAGTACCGTATAACAGAAGACGCTGGATTCCCGCTTGCGCGGGAATGACGAGGGGAAGGCAGATGCTGGGCGGGATGCAAGATTTTGAACTGCGCGTGCCGCGGCTGATCGACCATGCCGAGCGCGAGCATGGCCGGCGCGAGATCGTCACCCAATGGGCCGACGGCAGCCAGACCCGGACCAACTGGGCAGGAATCGCGCGCGATGCGAGGAAGCTCGCACAAGCCTTTGAATCCATGGGCCTGAAGCGAGGCGATCGCATCGCCACTCTGGCCATGAACCATCACCGCCACCTGGTCGCCTGGTACGGCGCGATCGGAATGGGCGGCGTGATCCACACGCTCAACCCACGGCTGTTCGACGAGCAGCTCGTCTATATCGCGAACCATGCCGAGGACAGGGTCCTGCTCTACGACAAGGCCTTCCAGCCGATCGTCGACCGCCTCAAGCCGCAATGGACGGCGATCGACCATTATGTCTGCTTCGACAATGGCGAGTTCGAGGCGCTGATCGCGGGGTTCGACGGCGACTACCAATGGGTCGAGGGCTCCGAGCGCGAGCCCTGCATGCTCTGCTACACCTCGGGGACCACCGGGAACCCGAAGGGCGTGCTCTACGAGCATCGCTCCTCGGTGATCCACGCCATGACGGTGATCGCGCCGGCCTGCTTCGATATGGGCCCGCAGGCCGTGGCGCTGCCGATCGTGCCGATGTTCCACGCCGCCGCCTGGGGGCTTCCGTTCGCGGGCGCCAATGCGGGGATCAAGTTCGTCTACGCCCAGGTCAACGATCCCGTCGTCCTGTGCCGGCTGATGAACGAGGAGAAGGTGACCCATTCGGCGGGCGTGCCGACCGTGTGGCTCGGCATGTTCCAGCATATGGACGAGACCGGCGCCACGCCCGAACATCTCGAGATCGTCACCATCGGCGGCTCGGCGGCGCCCAGGGCGATGATCGAGCGGCTGATGAAGATGGGCATCCGCGTCGGCCATGCCTGGGGGATGACCGAGACCTCGCCGATCGGCACGATCGGAGCGCCGCCGGCGAACTGGGACGAGCTGAGCTTCGAGGAGCAGGTCGACCTCGTCGCCAAGCAGGGCCGGGTGCCGTTCGGCGTCGAATTGCGCGTGGTCGACGACGAGGACCGGGTCCAGCCCCGCGACGGCAAGAGCTCGGGGCGCCTGCAAATTCGCGGCCCCTGGGTGATCAAGCGCTATTTCCAGGACGAGCAGGGGGATTGCGTCGGCGCCGACAATTGGTTCGACACCGGCGACGTCGCGGTCATGCACCCCTGCGGCACGATGCAGATCACCGACCGCTCCAAGGACGTGATCAAGTCGGGCGGCGAATGGATCAGCTCGGTCGACCTCGAAAATGCGGCGGTCGGCTGCGCCGGCGTCGCCGAAGCCGCTGCGATTGGCATCAAGCATCCCAAATGGGACGAGCGGCCGCTGCTCCTCGTCGTCCGCAAGCCGGGCGCGGAGGTGAGCGAGGCCGACATCCGTGCCCATCTCTCCGGCCATGTCGCCAAATGGTGGCTTCCCGACGACATCCTCTTCGTCGACAGCCTGCCGCACACCGCCACCGGCAAATTGCTCAAGACGGCCTTGCGCGACCAATATCGGGACTATCAGCTGCAAAGCGCCTGATCCGCTGCAAGGTCCGCGCCGCCGACCACCATATCTTTACCTCTGTGCGCTATCGCGCGCCGATGAGTTCGATGGGGCGGATTGCGGCACGGGCCGATCGGCGGGGCGCCGCGCGCGCCCGGCTCGGGGCCGTTCCAATCACGGACGAGGTTCGCGTCGTCGTCCGCCCGCTCGCCGCCGCGATCGGGGCGCTTGCGCGCGAATGGACCGCGCTCGCCAAAATCGCCTCCGAGCCCAATGCCTTCGCCGAACATTGGTTCGTCGCCGCCTCGCTGCCGGATTTGGCCGCCGGCCGGGACATTCGCCTGCTAGAGGTCCGCCGCGGCGCCCGGCTGATCGGCCTGCTGCCGGTCGAGGCCTATCGGGGCTATGCGCGGCTTCCGGTCGGAATCGTCCGCAATTGGGCGCACGACCAGATGTTCCTGATGACCCCGCTCGTCGCCGCGGGCGAGGAACAAGCGTTCTGGACGGCGATCCTGGCTACGCTCGACCAGGCCGATTGGGCGGGCGGCCTGCTCCACCTGCGCGGCCTGAACGAGCATGGCCCGGTCCTTCGCGGCCTGAACGCGGCGCGTCCCGCGGCAATCGTGCACCGCGAGATCCGCGCCATGCTGGAGAGCGATCTCGACCCGGAGGCCTATTACGAGCGCGCGGTCCGCCAGAAGAAGCGCAAGGAAATAAGACGCCTTCGCAACCGCCTCGCCGAGCAGGGGCAGGTCACCACGCGGCGTCTCGACGATTCCGCGGAGCTCGACTCCTGGTGCGGCGCCTATCTCGCCATGGAGAAAGCGGGCTGGAAGGGTGGGGCGGGCAGCGCGCTGGCCTGCCGGCCAGAGACGGACGCCTTCTTCCGCGCCGCGATCCGCGCCGCCTGGGCGGCCGGGCGCCTGCAATTTCTGCGCCTCGATGTCGGCGGCACCACGATCGCGATGCTGGTCAATTTCCTCACCCCGCCCGGCAGCTTCTCGTTCAAGACCGTGTTCGACGAATCCTATGCCCGCTTCTCGCCGGGAGTGCTGATTCAGCTCGATAATCTCGACATATTGCGCGATCCCCGTATCGCCTGGATGGACAGCTGCGCGGCCGCCGACCACCCAATGATCGACAGCCTGTGGACCGAACGGCGCAGCATCGTGCGCGTCTCGGTGCCGCTCAGCGGCGCCCGCCGCGCCGTCACTTTCGCCTTCTGCCGCGCCCTCGAACGGGGATCGGCGATGTTCAGGACGCTTGCCAGATGACCCATTTCGAAGATTCACTGAAGATCTTCGGCGCCGCCTATCCGGAGCAGCCGGCCTTGCTGACCCACGCGCTTGCCGATCATCCGCTGCTTCAGCTCGACGCGCTCGCCGCCTTGGCCGGGCGGATCCGGCCGATCGACGTCGAGTATAATCGCGGCGACGTGCCGGTGGGCCTCGACCCAGCGGACACGCCCGCCAACGGCCTCGGCATCGAGGAGACGATTCGACGGATCGAGGAATGCGGCTCCTGGATGGTGCTGAAGTTCGTCGAGCAGGATCCCCTCTACCGCAGCCTGCTCCACGACACATTGGCCGCGATCGAGCCCCTCGCCCGCCCCGTCACCGGACGAATGCTCAAGATGGAGGCTTTCGTCTTCATCTCTTCGCCGGACGCGGTGACTCCGTTCCATTTCGATCCCGAGCACAACATCCTGCTCCAGATTCGCGGGCGCAAGACGATGACCGTCTTTCCCGTGTCCGATCCGGCGCTCGCGAGCGGGGAGGCGCACGAAGCGTTCCACAATGGCGGCCACCGCAACCTCGCGTGGCGCGAGGAATTTGCGGGTCTGGGACAGGCCTTCGATCTGGAGGCGGGCAAAGCGGTCTACGTCCCGGTGAAGGCGCCGCACTGGGTCCGCAACGGGCCCGAAGTCTCGGTCTCCTTTTCGATCACCTGGCGCTCGGAATGGAGCTACAGGGAGGAATATGCGCACCGCATGAACGCGGTGCTGCGCAAGGCCGGCCTCAGCCCCGCCCGACCGAAGCGCTACCCGCACCAGAACCACCTGAAGTCGCTCGGCTACCGAGTCATCGACAAGGCCCGCCGGATGCGGGGGCAGGGCGCGGGGAAATAGACAGGGCTGGTCATCCACACCCCGTTCGCCCTGAGCCTGTCGCAGGGTTTTCCTTCTTAGGAGCAAGGGAAGGGAAGGGCTTCGACAACCCCGGATCCAGTCCGGGGCCGAACGGTTCCTCCAGATTCCTTATTGCGCAGCCGGCCGCGGCGCCCTCGGCTGGGCTCCGCCGAACAGGTCGCCGAAAAAGCTGCCCCGATACCAAAGCGGCACCTGCGCGCCGTCGGCGATCTCGCGCGCGATCAGATAGTTCAGTTGCGCGAACTTCGCGCCCGCCTGCCAGTTGATGTTCTGGCTGAGGTCGTCGCCGACCTTGTGGTAGCGCGTCGATAGGAAGCCGCGGAACTCGCGCTCGCCCTCGCCCGCAAAGCCGGTCATCAGGAACACGGCCGGCGCGCCCACGCGCACGAACTCATAATGGTCGGAGCGGGTGAACAGCCCCTCCTCGGGCAGCGGGTCGGGCGAAAGGCGCACGCCCATCCGCGCCGCCGCCCGCGCGACGATCGGCCCCATGGTCGAATGCTCGGCGCCGAAGGCGGTCACGTCCTGGAAGTCGTAGGTCAGGATCGGCATGTCGAGATTGACCACCGAGACGATGCGGCCATTGCCGACCACCGGATGGCGGGCGAGGAATTCGGCGCCGAGCAGGCCCTTCTCCTCCGCCGTCACCGCCGCGAACAGGATCGGACGGCGCGGCCGGTTGCCCGGCCGGCTCATCGCCCTCGCGGTCTCGATCAGGGTGGCGATACCGGTGGCATTGTCCATCGCGCCATTGTTGATCCGGTCGGCGCCGGCGGCGTCGCCGGGCCTGGCCTCGCGCACGCCGATATGGTCGAGATGCGCCATCAGCAGCACATATTCTTGCGCGACGCCCGGATCGGTGCCGGGCAGGATCGCGAGCACGTTCGGGCTCGAAAAGCGCGTCGTCGCGGCCGGCTCGCGCGCCGCCCGCGCCTCGATCCGCATGGCGAAGCCGCGGGGGCGCGAGCGGGGGCGGGCGGCTTCGTCGAGAATGGGACCCAATTGGCGCCCCGCCGCGCGGAACAGCGCTTCGGCGCTGGCTTCGTCGAGCGTCGCGCTGAAGCGCAAGCTCCCGGCGTCGGCGAACGGCGTGCCGTCGGGCTCCAGCCAAATCGTGCCCGGACGGTTGGCGAAGCGGGCCATGCGGGCCCAGGAGGCGGCCGCCGTCTCGCTGCGGGTGCGGATCTCGATCATGCCGACCGCGCCGCGCATGCCCGCCATCCGCCGTTTCTCGCCGTTGAAATGGGCGGCGACGTCGCTCGGCGTGCCCTCCGGAACGCCGTTCAGCACGACCACGATCTTGCCGCGCACATCGAGCCCGCGATAATCGTCATAACCGTGGGCCGGCATGTCGAGCCCGTAGCCGGCGAAGACGAGCGGCGCGGCCAGCGCAAGCGGCGCCGGATCGGGGCTGCCGCGCATCGACATTTCGCGGCCCTGGGTGAAGACATGGTTGCCGACCCGGAGCGTCGCCTCGCCTTGCGGCACGAAGCGGACGAATTCGACCGGCTGATACCAATTGCCGCCGCCCGCGCCCGGCTGCAGCCCGAGCGCCGCGAACTGGGTGGCGACGTAGCGCGCGGCGATTTCGTGGCCCCGCGATCCCGCCTCGCGGCCTTCGAGCAAATCGTCGGCGAGGAAGGCGACATGGGCGCGGAAGGCGTCCGCGCTGAAGTCTGGCGCGGCGGCGGCGGCCGGCGCGGGCGCGGCCGGCTGGGCGAGCGACGAGGCGGCAAGGGAGAAAGCGGCCAGGCCGGCCAGCAACGGTCTGACGATCATCGGAGAAGGGTCCCTTGGAACGGTGTGCCGTCCGACTAATGCAGTTCCCCGGTCCTTTCAATCCCGTCCGCAGCTGAACACCGCAAAACGGCCCAGTCAGCTTAGGTTCAACTCATCGATGGAATAGAACGGTTCGTCGCTGCCACGCTCGGCGCGACCAGGGGAGTGAGATCAATGCGTGTTTGGATTTTCGGAAAGGCGGGCAGGGACCACGCGCACGATCCGTCGCGGCGCGGCTATCATATCGCCTATCGCGACAACGAGGTGAATCGTTGCCCCGGCTGCGGCCGCTCGCACTGGTATGTCGGCCGGCTCTCGGCGGAGTGCTGCTTTTGCGGGACTGCGCTGCCGCTGACCGAAAGCCTGAGCTCCGGTGCCGGCCTGTTCCGCAGCCGCGGCGGCGGTCTGGGCGATTTCGCCAAGGCCGCCTGAAGCTTGCCCTTCATGGCAGCATCGTTATAGACGCCGCCTGCCGGCCTCAGCGGGCGTGGCGGAACTGGTAGACGCGCCAGGTTTAGGTCCTGGTATCGAAAGATGTGGGGGTTCGAGTCCCTTCGCCCGCACCAGTTCGCCGACACGCCCCAGCCAAGGCGCCGCTAAGCTGACATGAAGGTTTGAGTTTGATATGCAGACTGTCGAGACGTTGAACCAGGGCCTCAAGCGCGCCTACCGGATCACCATCCCCGCCAAGGACATCGACGCGCTCGTCGACAAGGAGCTGAAGACGATCGCGCCCCAGGTGCAGATGCCTGGCTTCCGCCCCGGCAAGGTCCCCGCCAACCTCGTCCGCCGCATGCACGGGGCGCAGCTCGAGCAGCAGGCGCTGCAGAATGCGGTGCAGGACGGCGTCCAGCAGTTGATGACAGAGCAGAATATCCGCCCGGCGATGCAGCCCGCGGTCGCGCTCGAGGAAGGCGGCGGCGGCAAGGACGCGGTCGTAACCGTCGAGGTCGAGACCCTTCCGGACGTTCCCGAGGCGAACATTGCCGGGCTCAAGATCGACCGGCTCAGGGTCGAGCCCACCGCCGACGCCATCGATGCCGCGGTCGCGCGCCTCGCCGACGGCCAGAAGAGCTTCGATCCGGCGCCCGCCAAGCATGCCGCGCGCACGGGCGATCTCGTCATCATGGATTTCGAGGGCAAGGTCGACGGCGAGCCGTTCGAGGGCGGCAAGGGCGAGGGCATGTCCGTCGAACTGGGCTCGGGCCGGCTGATCCCGGGCTTCGAGGACCAGCTGGTGGGCGTCAAGGCGAACGAAGAGCGCGTGATCGGCGTCACCTTCCCGGCCGACTACAATGTCGACTATCTCAAGGGCCGCGCCGCCACTTTCGACGTCCTCGTCAACGAGGTGCAGACGCCCAAGGCGATGAAGCCCGACGACGATTTCGCCAAGTCGATGGGGCTCGAGGGCATCGGCCAGCTGCGCGACCTCCTTAAGGGCCAGATCGAGCAGGAGCTGAACGGCCTCACCCGCACCCATATGAAGCGGCAATTGCTCGACCAGCTCGCCGCCGCGCACGATTTCCCCGTGCCCGAATCGATGGTCGAGGCCGAGTTCGACCAGATCTGGCAGCAACTCGAGCATGAGGCGACGCACGAGGCGGATCCCGACGCCGCGCGCAAGGAGATGGAGAAGGAGCGCGGCGATTACCGCACCATCGCCGAGCGCCGCGTCCGCCTCGGCCTGCTCCTGTCGGAGATCGGCCAGAAGAACGACATCCAGATCAGCAGCCAGGAGATGAACCAGCTGATCATGCAGTCCGCCCAGCAGTACAAGCCCGAGGACCGCCAGAAGTTCGCCGATTATATTCGCGCAGACCCGATGGCCGCAGCCCAATTGCGCGCCCCATTGTTCGAGGACAAGGTGGTCGATTTCCTCTTCGCCGGCGCCGACATTGCCGAGCGCGAGGTGACTCGGGAGGCGCTCGAAGCCGCGATCGAGTCCGAGGACGCCCACGTCCACGGTCCCGGCTGCGGCCACGATCATAAAGAGGCCAAACCGAAGAAGGCGTCGGCGAAGAAGGCGGCGCCGGCGAAAGCCGAGGCGGCTGAGAAACCTGCGAAGAAGGCGGCCGCCAAGCCGGAGGCGGCCGACAAGCCCGCCAAGAAGCCGGCGGCCAAAAAGCCCGCCGCAAAGAAGGCTTGACCCGACCCCGTTCGCGCTGATGGGCAGGTCGCCAGGCCCCCCGGGCCTGGCTGAAAATTGCCGGGGGCAATTTGCACCTGACCATTGTCGAAGCGCTTTCCTTCTCTCTAAAGGAAGGGAAGGCCTTCGACAGGCTCAGGCCGAACGGGTAGGGGGCTCTACATGGCAAAGACACCGGCCAAAAATCCGCCCCTCCGCGTCGCCGTGCTCCTGCCCTGCTACAATGAGGAGGCGGCGGTCGCGCAGACTGTGGCGGGCTTCCGCGCGGCGCTTCCGGACGCGGACATCTACGTCTACGACAATAACAGCTCAGACAAGACTCGCGAGGTCGCGGCCGCGGCTGGCGCGATCGTCCGCACCGAGAAGATGCAGGGCAAGGGCCATGTCGTCAGGCGCATGTTCGCCGACGTCGAGGCGGACGTCTACCTGATGGCCGACGGCGATGCGACCTACGACGCGGCCGCGGCGCCCGAGCTGATCCGCAAATTGCTCGACGAGCAGCTGGACATGGTGGTCGGCGCCCGCAAATCGGCGGTCGAGGAGGCCTATCGCCGCGGCCACGCGCTCGGTAACAAGCTCTTCACCGGCCTGCTCGCCAGCCTGTTCGGCCGCAGCTTCACCGACATCTTCTCCGGCTACCGGGTCTTCTCCCGCCGCTTCGCCAAGAGCTTCCCCGCTTTGTCGCGCGGCTTCGAGACCGAGACCGAGATCAGCGTGCACGCGCTCGAGCTGTCCATGCCGGTCGGCGAGATCGTCACCAGCTACGGCGCCCGCCCTGAGGGCTCGGCCTCGAAGCTCTCGACCTGGCGCGATGGCTGGCGGATCCTGCGCTCCATCCTCCACCTCTACCGGATCGAGCGCCCCGTCCTCTTTTACGGCAGCTTCAGCCTGTTCCTGATCGCGCTCGCCGTGGTGCTCGCCATCCCGCTCGCCATCACCTATTTCCAGACCGGCCTCGTTCCCCGTTTTCCGACCGCGATATTGGCGACCGGCCTCGTCATCCTGGCTTTCCTGAGCTTCGCCTGCGGGCTGATCCTCGACACGGTGGTGCGCGGCCGGCGCGAAGTCAGGCGGCTCCATTATCTGAGCTTTCCCGCGCCCGGGGCCGGACCATTGTAACACTAATGCAACGATGCCTCCGGATTCGTGCCCTGACCGGTCCCTGAATCGCCATTTTCTCTTCCGGGAGTCCGGTAGCCGCGCTTAGGCTCCTCCCCGAGGGGCGTCCCGCTTGCGACGGTCGCGAGCCCGCCCCGTTGGGAGCGCACGGGCATGACCACTCTCACCGCCAGCATCCGTTTCGGCAGCGCCCTTCTGGCGATCGCCGCCGCCACTCCCGCCCTGGCCCAGCCAGGCGCCGGCCAGCCTGCCGATCCCAATGCGGCGCAAGGCGACCAGAATGTCGTCGTCACCGGCTCGCGCATCCGCCGCGACCCGCTCGATCAGGACCAGCCGGTCACCTTCGTCGACCGCGCTGATCTCGACCGCACGGGCCTCAGCTCGACCGCGGAAGTGCTGCAACGGCTGCCGGGCTCGGGCGGCGCGCTCAACAGCCGCTTCAACAATAGCGGCAATTTCGGCAACCCGCCGGACGGGGGCGGCGTCGGCGCCGGCGCGGCCGAGGTCGACCTGCGCTATCTCGGCTCGCGGCGCGTGCTCGTGCTGGTCGACGGCCTGCGCTACGTCAACGGCGCTTCGGCGAGCGGCGTGCCGGGCTCGACCGACCTCAACTCGATCCCGGAGGGGATGATCGAGCGGGTCGAGGTGCTCCAGGCGGGCGCGTCGTCGATCTACGGCTCGGACGCGATTGCCGGCGTCGTCAACATCATCACCCGCCAGCAGCAGGAAGGCTTCGCCGCCTCCGCGCAGCTGGGCGTGTTCGACGCCGGTGACGGCTTCTCCCAGACTTACGGGCTGAGCTGGGGGGCCGGCAGCCGCGACAGCCGCACCCGCTTCGTGGTTGGAGTCAATTATGCGAAGCAGGACGAGGTCAGCTCGGGCGACCGCGATATCTCGCTCTTCCCGACTCCGGGCGCGACCGCCTGCGACAATACCTGCAGCTCGGGAACGCCGCGCGGCCGCTTCATCGTTCTCGGCCAGGACCTGACCCTGATCGCGCCGGTCATCGGGCGCTCGCCGACGCTCGCCGACTATCGGGCGTTCACCACCGCCGACCGCTTCAACTTCGCGCCGTTCAACTTCATCCAGATCCCGCTCGAACGCTATGGCGGCTTCGTCAACCTGACCCAGGAGCTGGGCGAGGCCACCACCTTGAGGATGCGCGCGGTCTATAACCGCCGCAATTCGTCGAACCAGGCAGCGCCGCTGCCGCTGTTCGTCGGGCCCGACGCCGGCAACGGCAATCTGCTCGACACGATCGTGATCGACGCCACCAACCCGTTCAATCCGTTCGGAACCCTGGGTCCGGGCACCTATAATTTCATCGGCCGCCGCGTCGTCGAGAACGGGCCGAGGCGCTACGACCAGAGCGTCGATACTTATTACGCCGCCGCCACGATCGAAGGCTCGTTCGAAGCCTTCGGCCATCCGTGGAACTGGGACGTCAACGGCCTCTGGGGCCGCAACAAGGCCGAGCAGGAGGTGCACGGCAACATCAACGCCGCCAACCTCGCTCGTGCCTTGGGCCCGGTCGCCGCCTGCACGGCGCCCTGCGTGCCGTTCAACATCTTCGGGGGCAACGGCTCGATCACCCAGCCGATGCTCGATTACGTCGCCTTCACCCAGCGCGACAGCAGCCGCCAGCGTTTGTGGGACTTCTCGGCCAACGTCACCGGTGGCCTGTTCGACCTGCCCGGCGGGACCGCCAGCATCGCGCTGGGCGTCGAGCATCGCGACCAGAGCGGCCGCTTCGACCCCGATCCGACGGTGGCCGCGGGCCTCGGCTCCGACATCCCCGCATTGCCGACGTCGGGCGGCTTCGACGTCGACGAAGCCTATGCCGAGTTGCGGCTGCCCTTGCTTAGGGACGTGGGCGGCTTCCACCGCCTGGAGGTGACCGGTGCCGCACGCTATTCCGATTATTCTACATCGGGTTCGACGACGACGTTCAGCGCCGGAATCAACTGGGAGCCGGTCGAGGGCCTGTTGTTCCGCGGCAGCTGGGCGGAAGGCTTCCGCGCCCCCAGCATCGGCGAATTGTTCGGCACGCCGTCGCGCTTCGACCAGGAGATCGTCGACCCCTGCTCGGACTTCAACAATAATGGTTCCTCCGCCACCGTCCGCGCCAATTGCGTCGCCGACGGCGTCCCCGCCAACGGCTCCTACGTCCAGACCAACGCGCAATTGCCGGTGGTCACGGGCGGCAATCCGGATCTCGACGCCGAGAGCTCGGAAAGCTGGGGCTTCGGCGCGGTCTGGCGGCCCTCATTCCTGCCGCGCCTCTCGCTCGAGGCGAATTACTTCAACATCAAGGTCGACGGCGCGATCCAGTCGATCGACGCCGGTACGCTGCTCGGCCGTTGCGCGAACAGCGCCGACCAGCTCAGCTGCGATGCGATCGACCGCACCGCCTCGGGGGCGATCTCGCAGATTCGCGGCTTCCTGCAGAACATCGCCAGCATCGAGACCGACGGCCTCGATCTGACCTTGATCTACCGCGGCGGCCAGGGTTCGGCGGGCACGTTCAACTTCACCTGGAACAGCACCTTCCTGTTCAACTATCGGGTTACCGTTCCGGCGACGACGGGCTTCACGGTGATCGACCGCGAAGGCACCGAGCAGGGCAGCCCCGACCAGGCCTTCCCCAAGTTCAAGTCGACCGGCATCATCGACTGGACGCTGGGCGACGTCGGCGCCTCCCTGACGGGCCGCTACATTTCCGGCGTCGAGGAGGGCAATGGCAACGAGATGAACTCGCGCTTCTACGTCGATGTCCAGCTGCGCTGGTCGCCGAACTGGATCGGCGAGGGACTGGGTTTCGCGATCGGCGCCAACAATCTCCTCGATTCCGATCCCCCTGCCTGCTTCACCTGCGGCCTCAACAATATGGATCCGACGACCTACGACGTGCCGGGGACATTCTTCTACGCCCGGGCAACCTTGCGAATGTAAGAGGCCGACGGCCGAACAAACGGGCAGGGCGCCTGGAAAGCCGGCCGTCGCGGGCGGTCGATCGTCCGCATCCCGACGGGCTGACCTGATGAATTACGATCTCGACCCCGACCGACGCCTCGCGCTTGCTTATGTGCCGGCGCGGGCGCGGCCGGCGGTGGAGGCGCTCTGGCGTCTTGACGTCACTTTCGGCGGGATCCTCGCCGCGGGCCGCGATCCGATGGTCTCCCGCCTTCGGCTCGCCTGGTGGCGCGAGGCGCTCGAAGCGCTCGATCGCGCGCCGGCGCCGGCCGAGCCGCTGCTTCGCGCGCTCGCGGCACATGTGCTGCCGGCGGGCATAAAGGGTGTCGAGCTTGCGCGGATGGAGGAGGGTTGGGCGTTGCTCCTCTCCCCTGAGGCGCTGACCGACGGCGAGCAGGCGCGTTATGCGGCCCTGCGGGGCGGGCTGCTGTTCGAATTGTCGGCGCGCCTGCTCGGCGCCCCCGGCTTCGCGGTGGCGCCATCGGGGGAGAATTGGGCCTTGGTCGATCTCGCGCGGCACAGCAGCGGGCGCGACTCGGTGCGACTCTGCGCGCCCGAGTCGCACGGCAAATGGCCATTCCGGCTCCGGCCGCTGGGAATGCTCGCCATACTTGCGAAGCGCGACGTAGATCGCCTTGGAAAGCAATGGGAAAGGCAGGGCAGTCCGGGGCGAATGCTGCGCATGATTCGCCATCGCCTCACCGGAAATTAGTCCATTTTGGATGAATCCGAGCGCCGATTTGGTGTTTTCGTGGAATCGCGCTAGTCTCCAAGCAGAACAGGGGGAGAGGGCGCTATGTGGCGATTCTTCGCGGGAGTCGGGTCAGCCTTGTTGCTGGTGACCGCTGGTTTCTTCATTTGGAAGGGCACCGCCCAGCAGGATGGTGCTGACCCGATCCCCGACGCTCCGGGCGAACAGGCCGCCGCTGCGACCGCTTCCGGCCGGCCCGGCCAGCCGCCGTCCGCCGACGAACGCACGCGCGAGCAGCGGCGCTTCGACCGCGCCGACCGCGACAATGACGGCCGCATCACGCTTGAGGAGATGACCTATGGGCGGCGGCGGAATTTCGGCCGGCTCGACACCAATCATGACGGACGCCTGAGCTTCGAGGAATGGGCGGCGCGGACGCTCGAGCGGTTCGCGACCGCCGACGGCAATCGCGACCGCGCGCTCGACCGCGCCGAATTCGCCGCCACGGCGCCGCGCCAACGCCGCACGGCCGCGCGCCGCCAGAATTGCGATTGCACCCGCCAGGCCGCGGCCGGTGGCGCCAGGACCAAAGGCGGCGGCACCTAGGGAGCGGGCGCCCAACGATCACCGTCATTCCAGCGAAGGCTGGAATCCTCCTGCCTCGAGCGGCCGCCGCAAGAGACTGAGATTCCCGCTTTCGCGGAATGACGCCTAGGCCAGCCACGCCTCCAGGTCCGCCCGCGCCCGAATCGTGTAGAGCTTCTTGCGGTCCGCTTTTTTCGTGCGAGCGCCCTCGATCGGGGGAAACAGGCCGAAATTGACGTTCATCGGCTGATAGGTCGCGGCATCCGCGCCGCCGGTGATATGGCCGAGCAATGCGCCCAGCGCGGTGGTCGGGGGAGGCGGCGTCATCGCTTCGCCGCCCAGCTCAGCCGCCGCGAAGCGGCCGGCGATCAGGCCCATCGCCGCTGATTCGACATAGCCCTCGCAGCCGGTGATCTGCCCGGCGAAGCGGATATGCGGCGCCGCCTTCAGCCGCAGCGTCTCGTCGAGCAGCTGAGGCGAATTGATGAAGGTGTTGCGGTGCAACCCGCCCAGGCGCGCGAACTCGGCGTTTTCGAGGCCCGGTATGGTGCGGAACAGCCGCACCTGCTCTCCATGCTTCAATTTGGTCTGGAAGCCGACCATGTTCCACAGCGTGCCGAGCGCATTGTCCTGGCGCAGCTGCACGACCGCATGGGGCCAGCGTCCCGTGCGGGGATCGTCGAGGCCGACCGGCTTCATCGGTCCGAAGCGCAACGTATCGACCCCGCGCGCGGCCGCGACCTCGATCGGCATGCAACCCTCGAAATAGGGCGTGTCCTGCTCCCACTGCCTGAACTCGGTCTTCTCGCCGTCGAGCAGGCCCTGGTGAAAGGCGAGATATTGCTCCTTCGTCATCGGGCAGTTGATGTAGTCCTTGGTGTCGCCCTTGTCCCAGCGCGACGCCATCCAGCAGACGTCCATGTCGATGCTGTCGCGGTGCACGATCGGCGCGATCGCGTCGAAGAAGGCGAGCGCCTCGGAGCCGGTGGCGGCGCCGATCGATCCGGCCAGAGCGGCGGCGGTGAGCGGGCCGGTGGCGACGATGACCAGGCCGGACGCGGGGAGGGCGTCGATCCGCTCGCGCACGATCTCGACATTGGGGTGCGCCGCGAGCCGCGCCGTCACCGCCGCCGAGAAGCCGTCGCGGTCGACCGCGAGCGCCGATCCCGCCGGCACCTTGTGCGCATCGGCCGCCGCCATGATCAGCGAATCCAGGTTGCGCATCTCGGCATGGAGCAGCCCGACCGCATTGCTGTTGGCATCGTCCGAGCGGAAGCTGTTCGAGCAGACCAGCTCCGCCAGGCCGTCGCCCTGGTGCGCGGCCGTCATGTCCCCGCCGCCGCGCATTTCGGAAAGGCGCACACCGACGCCCGCCTCGGCCAATTGCCACGCGGCTTCGGATCCGGCGAGCCCGCCGCCGATGATATGGACTTGGGTGTTCACGGCCGGGGGCGTTAGAGCGTTTCGGACGGGGGCGGAAGGGCGCGCCGCCATCAGGCACGAGAAGCGAAGCGCCGCCGCCTCTTGATGATTGCGTAGCGATCGCCTTCCCGGCCCACTCCGACTCGGTCGCGATAGGTGGATGCAGGGCACGGCTCGCAGCGTTATCATGGCGGCAATGGCATCACTTTCCCATCAGGCAGACTTTGCCGCGGCGGAACGTGCCTATCTCGAGGGCCGGCTGCAGGACGCGCGCGCGCGCCTGCTGACGCTCGAGCGGGCAGCGCCGCCGCATCCGGCGATCCATCGCCTCAGAGGCCTCGTCGAAAGCGGGCTTGGCGACGAGGAAGCGGCGCTTGCCAGCTATGAGCGCGCGCTTGCGCTGGCGCCCGATTTCCGGGACGCAGCGCTCAACCGGGCGATCTCCCTCTATCGCGTACGGAGCCAACGAGAGGGGTTGGCCGCGCTTCGGCTGCTGATCTCGCGCAATCCGGCGGACGGCGCGCTGTGGAATGTGCTCGGCTATCTGGAACTGGACATAAGGGACGTTTCGGCCGCCGCCGCCGCCTTCGATCAGGCCCTGAGTCTGCGGCCGGACGATCCGATGGCGTTGAAGGGGCGGGCGTCGGTCGCTCGCGACCGGGGCGAGAGCGACGTACTCGACCGCTACGCCGCCGCTCGGGCGGCATTGCCGCAGGATCCCCAACTGATCCTGGAACAGGCCCAGGCGAAAATCGCCGAGGGAGATGATGACGCGATCGATGCCTACGCCCAGATCCTGGAACGAATGCCGGAATGGACGGAAGGCCAGATCGAGCTCGCCCGAATGAAGCTGGAGACGCGTCAGGACGAAGGTTTCGCCGACCACATCCACCTGCTGCTGCGGCGGGAGCCGGCCCGACCCGAGCTTTGGCGGCAATATATCCGCTTCCTGTCCGATTGCGCTCGGTTCGAAGCCGCGGCGGAGGCGGCGTGCGAAGCCCGTGCCGTCTGCGCGGACGATGACGAGTTCGCGCTCCTCGAGGCCGTGCATGCGGGCCGGGCCGGCGACGTCGCCAGGGCCAGCGCGCTCTTCGCCGCGATACCGCCGGACGTTCCGGGGCGAAGGCTTCACGAAAATGCGCACCTTGTCCGCCAGGGGCGGCTCGATCTCGCGAAAACCTCGATCGAGGCGGCGCTCGTCGAGGACCCCTCCGATATCGGATCCTGGGCGCTGGCCGAGCTGGTCTACCGCAAGCTGGGCGACGAGCGCTCGGCCTGGCTGTCCTGTCAGCCGGGGCTGGTGAGCACGTCCGACCTGCCCCTCGATCCGGGCCGGTTCGAAGCCGTCAAGACCGTTCTGCTGCGCCTGCATCGCTCCGCCGTTCAAATGGTCGGTCAAAGCGTCAGGGCGGGGACGCAGACGCGCGGGTTTCTTTTCGACCGGTCCGAGTCGGAACTGGTGGAATTGCGGCAGGCGCTCGAGGCCGCGCTCGCCGACTATCGGGCCGGGCTTCCCGCGGCGGACGACCGCCATCCCCTGCTTCGGCATCGCAATGCTCCGCTCGCAATCCAGGGCAATTGGTCGATAAGGCTGGCCGGCAGCGGCCATCATGTCAGCCATATCCATCCGCAGGGGCTGATCAGCTCGGCCTGCTATTTCATCGTTCCGGATCGTGCGGCGTCGTCGCTCGAGGGCCGTCTGGAAATCGGACGCCCGTCGATGGACTTGATGCTGGATCTGGAGCCGCTTCACGTCATCGCGCCAAGGGTGGGACAGCTGGTCTTGTTTCCCAGCTACTTCTATCACGGCACCACCCCGTTTGCGGTCGGGGAACGGCTCACGGTCGCCTTCGACGTGAACCGCGACCTTACCCGGCCTGGCTGACGAGGCGCGGGATGGGGGAGGAAGACGATGCTCGACCATGTGGGATTCGCGGTTTCGGACGCGGAGCGTTCGCGTGCCTTCTACGAACAGGCGCTGGCCCCGCTGGGCATAGCATTGCTCATGACCGCGACACCCGACCAGACCGAATCCGGCGGCACCGCGCACGGCTTCGGCTCGGACGGCAAGCCCTATTTCTGGGTCGGCGACAATGAGGCGGTGGGGGAGGGCACCCACGTCGCCTTCGCGGCCGACACGCGCGCGAAGGTCGACGCCTTCCATCAGGCCGCGCTGGCCGCCGGCGGCCGGGACAATGGCGCGCCGGGGCTGCGTCCCCACTATCACGCCAATTACTACGCAGCCTTCGTCCTGGACTCCGACGGCATCAACGTCGAGGCGGTCTGCCACCGGCCAGAATAGGTCGCGGGACGGCGCGCCGTGCTTTCCGGTCTGGCCAGAATGCGGATATTCCGGCACTAGGCCAGGATCATGAGTGCCGAGACCGTGCCCAAAAAGCTGTCGATCAGCCTCATCGTGCCCGCCTATAATGAAGAGGCCTATCTCGGCCATTGCCTCGACGCGATCATGGAGAATGTGAAGGGCAAGGCGCTCGAGATCATCGTCGTCGACAATAACAGCACCGACGGGACCGCCGAAATCGCCAGGCGCTACCCGGACGTCACCTATGTATTCGAGGCCAGGAAGGGGATCACCAAGGCCCGCCAGTGCGGCTATCAGAGCGCGCGCGGCGAGATCGTCGCCTATGTCGATGCCGACACCCGGCCGCCGGCGGGCTGGATCGAGCAGATCGAGGAGCATTTCGGCAAGAACGACAAGCTCGCCGCATTGAGCGGCCCCTACAGCTTCTACGATTTGCACGGGATGCGGAACAAGGTGGCGTCGGGCTGGTTCGTGGCGGCGCGCCCGCTCTATTCGATCATCGGCTACATGCTGGTCGGCGGCAATTTCGCGATTCGTCGCGAGGTGCTCGACAAGATGGGCGGCTTCGACGCCTCGATCGAGTTTTACGGCGAGGATGCCGATATCGCCAAGCGCGCGAAGAAGTTCGGCAAGGTGCTGTTCGTGAACAGCTTCGTGATGCCGACTTCGGGGCGGCGGCTGCAGAAGCAGGGTTATCTCAAGATGGCCGGCCTCTATTTCGTCAACTTCTTCTCGATCGTGTTCCGCGGCAAGCCGGCGACGCGCGGCTATACCGACGTCCGGTGAGGTCCGGCATGCGCCTGTTCACCATCGGCTATGAAGGCGCGACCCAGGCCGAGCTGATCGCGGCGCTGAAGGAGGCGGGCGTGGAACGGGTGATCGACGTGCGCGCGGTGCCCATGTCGCGCAAGCCCGGCTTCTCCAAGAACATCCTCGCCGCCGGCCTCAGGGAGGCGGGCATCGATTATGTCCACCTGAGGGCGCTCGGCACCCCGCCCACGGGTCGCGAGGCGGCGCGCAAGGGCCGGATGGACGAGATGAATCGCATCTATGCCGAGCAGCTCGAAACCCCCGAGGCTGGCGCCGACGCCGCCCGCATGATCACGCTGGCTGAGGAGAAGCCCTCGGCCCTGCTCTGCTTCGAGCGCGACCCGGCCCACTGCCACCGCACGCCGCTGCGCGAGGCGGTCGCTCCGGATTGGGAAGCGATCGACCTCTACGCCTGAGCGTGGCCGGCTTCCTCGGGCCAGCGCGTGAAGGCGCGGCAGATCGCGGCGCAGGCCATGCCGGTCAGGATCATCGCGACAAACATGGACTTGTCGTCCAGGGCCGCCGCATTGAAGATCGCGGCCACCAGCAGGCCTCCCAGGGCGCCGGCGCCGATCCATGCGAAGGGCGATCGCGCAGGGCGAAACAAGGCGCCGAGCCCCGTCATGACCGTCGCGCCGATGAGATTGGGCAGGAACGCGAAAAGGGCGCCAAGGGGAATCGTCTGGATCGCAACCGAGAGGATTTCCCAGCCCACTCCCGGCACTGTGGGGATATTCATCAGCACCATCGCGAACCACATCAGAGGACCAGCGGCAAGCGAGGCGACGAGTATCGCGCCGATGAAGCGCAACACCTGCTCGAGAGTGCCCAACGCCCTCTAGGCCTCGTCGCCCGGGGCCGCGGGGGCGGCGTCACCCGTCTCCGGCGCTTCGTCTTCCTCCTCGCTCTCCTCGATCCGCGCGGCGGAGACGACATGCTCGCCAGGAGCCACGTCGAACAGTCTCACGCCCGCGCTGTTGCGGCCGATGACGCGGGTGTCGCCGACGCTCATCCGGATCAATTTGGCCTGGTCGGTGACCAGCATCAATTGCTCGCCATTGTGGGCGGGGAAGGAAGCGACGACCGGGCCGTTCCGCTCGAGATTGTCGATATTGGTGATGCCCTGGCCGCCGCGATTGGTGCGGCGATATTCGAAGGCGGAGCTGCGCTTGCCATAGCCGTTGGCGCACACGGTGAGGATGAACTCCTCGGCCGCCTCGAATTCGGCCATGCGTTCGGCGCTCAACACCGTCTCGCGCTCGCCTTCCTTCCACGGCGCGGCCTTGAGATAGGCGTCGCGCTCCTCCGTGGTCGCCCGGAAGGCGCGCAGGATCGACAGCGAGATGACCTCGTCGTCGCCGATCATGCGCGCGCCGCGCACGCCCGAGGCCGTGCGGCTCTGGAACTCGCGGACGTCGGTAGCGGCGAAGCGGATCGCCTTGCCGTTGCGGGTGGCGAGCAGCACATCATCCTCTTCGGTGAGCAGGGAGACGCCGATCAGCCGGTCGTCCGACCCCTCGTCGAAGCGCATGGCGAGCTTGCCGGCCGCGCGGATGCTGGCGAAGGCGTCCATCGAGTTGCGCCGCACCAGCCCCTTGGCGGTGGCGAACATCACGTGGAGCTTGCCCCACTCGGCCTCGTCCTCGGGCAGCGGCAGGACGGTGGAGATGGTCTCGCCTTCGGCCAAGGGGAGCAGGTTCACCATCGGCCGGCCGCGGGCCTGGGGCGCGCCCTCGGGCAGGCGCCAGACCTTCAGGCGATAGGCCTTGCCGTGGGTGGAGAAGAACAGGACCGGATTGTGGGTCGATGTCACGAACAATTCCGTCACCGCATCCTCTTCCTTGGTCGCCATGCCGGCGCGGCCCTTGCCGCCGCGTGCCTGGGTTCGAAACGTCTCGAGCGGAGTGCGCTTGATGTAGCCACCCAGGGTCACGGTCACGACCATGTCCTCGCGCTCGATCAGGGCCTCGTCCTCGATCCCGTCCCAGGCCGGGGCGATCTCGGTGACGCGCGGGGTCGCGTAAGCCTCGATTATCTCCTCGAACTCGGAGCGCATCAGCGCGTAGAGCTTGACCCGGTCGGCGAGGATATCGAGCAGCCCTTCGATCGAGGCGGCGAGCGTGCGCAGCTCGCCAGCGATCTCGTCGCGGCCGAGCGCGGTCAGGCGGTGGAGCCTGAGCTCCAGAATCGCGCGGACCTGGGCGTCGGAAAGATTGTAGGTGTCGCCGCCGACCGCCTTCTCGACCGCTTCGACCAGGGCGATATAGGGCGCGATCTCGGCCACCGGCCAGGGACGGGCGAGCAAGGAGGCGCGGGCTTCGGCGGGCGAGGCGGACGCGCGGATGATGCGCACCACCTCGTCGAGATTGGTGACCGCGATCACCAGCCCGAGCAGGAGGTGGGCACGGTCGCGGGCCTTGGCGAGCTCGAACTTGGCGCGCCTTGTGATCACCTCCTCGCGGAAGCGCACGAAGCTTTCGATGATGTCGCGCAACGTCAGCGTCTCGGGCCGGCCGCCGCGGATGGCGAGCATGTTGGCTGGGAAGCTCGACTGGGCCTGGGTGTGGCGCCAGAGCTGGTTGAGGACGACCTCGGGCGTGGCGTCGCGCTTCAGGTCGATGACGATGCGCACGCCTTCGCGGTTCGATTCGTCGCGAATGTCGGAAACGCCCTCGATGCGCTTGTCCTTGACCGCGACCGCGATGCCTTCGACCAGGCCGTTCTTGCCGACCTGATAGGGAATGGCGGTGAGCACGATCGAGCGGCGCTCGCCGCGCCCTTCCTCGACGATGTGGCGGGCGCGCATGATGATCGAGCCGCGGCCCGTATGGTAGGCGCTGCGCGCGCCGGTCTGGCCCAGGATAAGGGGCGCGGTCGGGAAATCGGGGCCGGGGACGATCTCGATCAGCTCGTCGATGGTGATCGCCGGATTGTCGATATAGGCGATGCAGGCCTTGACCACCTCGCCCAGATTGTGCGGCGGGATGTTGGTCGCCATGCCGACCGCGATGCCGCCGGCGCCGTTGACTAGGATGTTGGGGAAACGCGCCGGGAGAACCTGCGGCTCGGTCTCGTTGGCGTCGTAATTGGGCTGGAAGTTGACCGTATCCTTGTCGAGGTCCCCCAGCAGGAAATTGGCGACCCGGGCGAGCCGCGCCTCGGTGTAGCGCATCGCGGCGGGCGGATCGGGGTCCATCGAGCCGAAATTGCCCTGGCCGTCGATCAGCGGCACGCGCATCGACCAGTCCTGCGTCATCCGCGCCAGCGCATCGTAGATCGCGCTGTCGCCGTGTGGGTGATATTTGCCCATGACGTCGCCGACGATGCGGCTCGACTTGCGGTAGGGTCGGCCGGCGACATAGCCGGCCTCCTGACAGGCGTAGAGAATGCGGCGGTGGACCGGCTTCAAGCCGTCGCGGACGTCGGGCAGCGCGCGGCTGACGATGACGCTCATCGCATAGTCGAGGTAACTGGTCTTCATCTCCTCGACGATGGAGATGGGGGCAATGGCGCTGTCGGGGCGTTCGTCGATGGGCGGCGTGGTGGCCAAGTGGTATCCTGCTCGCTAGGGGGTCAAGGGACGCACGGAATAGGCTGAGCCACCCCGCGTCCCCGGACTAGCCGATCAGGATGCACGGCGCCACCCCCGCGCGCCTGCGCGCGCGAGGGTGGCAGTCGTCTAAATCAAGCGGGTGGGCGATCAGCTTCCCATCCACCATTGCCATTCATTGGAGTCGATGCGGCCGTTGCCGTTACGGTCGGCGCGAGCCCATGCAGAGGTCGACCAATATTCGTCGTTGGACAGATAACCGTCGCCATTCGCGTCGA
>DASQLN010000045.1:0-22276 GCA_035629975.1 Allosphingosinicella sp.
CTCCACGAATTGCGGGTGCGAGACGGGCGACAGCTTCCGTCCCGCGATGCGCCGTTCGGCCCGGGACGGCGCATCGAATGGCGGCCATGGCGGGAATTCCTCGACCGGCTGCCCCCGCGGGCCTTCGACTGAAGCGGGTCCGCCGGGGTTTGCCAGGCTTGCCGGTTTACAGTGGCGGCGTCTGGCCTTAATCCGGAAGACACACGCAGCACGCACCCGTCGCAAGAGGTGCGGCATGGGGCAGGAAACACGCGCATGGCATCGAAGAAAACGGAAAACACCGGCCCGTCGGTCAGCGCGCAGGAGGCGCTGGAGTTCCACGCCATGGGCCGCCCCGGCAAGCTGGAGATCAACCCGACCAAGCCGATGGCGACGCAGCGCGACCTCAGCCTCGCCTATTCGCCGGGCGTCGCCGTGCCGGTGCTGGCGATCGCCGAGAATCCGGGGCTCGCCTTCGACTACACGACGCGCGGCAACATGGTCGCCGTCATCTCCAACGGCACCGCCATCCTCGGTCTCGGCAACCTCGGGCCGCTGGCGTCCAAGCCCGTGATGGAGGGCAAGGCCGTCCTCTTCAAGCGCTTCGCCGACGTCGATTCGATCGACATCGAGCTCGACACCGAGGATCCCGACAAGTTCATCGAGGCGGTCGCGCTGATGGAGCCGAGCTTCGGCGGAATCAACCTCGAGGACATCGCCGCGCCCGAATGCTTCATCATCGAGCAGACGCTTCGGGAACGCATGAACATCCCGATCATGCACGACGACCAGCACGGCACCGCGATCATCTCGGCCGCCGGCCTGATCAACGCCTGTCACCTGACCGGGCGCGCGATGAAGGACATCAAGGTGGTCGTGAACGGCGCCGGCGCCGCCGCCATCGCCTGCACCGAATTGATCAAGGCGATGGGCGTGCCGCACGACAACGTCATCCTGTGCGACCGCAAGGGCGTGATCTACCAGGGCCGCGAGGGGCTCGACCAGTGGAAGTCCGCCCATGCCGCCAAGACCGAGACCCGCACGCTGGAAGAGGCGCTGAAGGGCGCCGACGTCTTCCTCGGCCTCTCCGCCGCGGGCGCGCTCAAGCCCGAAATGGTGATGGAGATGGCGAAGAAGCCGATCATCTTCGCCATGGCGAACCCGGATCCCGAGATCACCCCGCCGGACGCCAAGGCGGCGCGGCCCGATGCGATCGTCGCCACCGGCCGCTCGGATTATCCCAACCAGGTCAACAACGTGCTCGGCTTCCCCTTCATCTTTCGCGGCGCGCTCGATGTGCGCGCGACCACGATCAACAACGAGATGAAGATCGCCGCCGCCAATGCGCTCGCCGAGCTTGCGCGCCAGCAGGTGCCCGAGGAGGTCGCGGCCGCCTATGGCGGGAAGGCGCACAGCTTCGGCCCGGACTATATCATCCCCGCCCCGTTCGATCCCAGGCTGATGGAGATCGTGCCCTCCGCGGTCGCGCAGGCGGCGATGGATTCGGGGGTCGCCCGCAAGCCGATCGCCGACATGGACGCCTACCGCACTCAATTGCGCTCGCGGCTCAACCCGACCACCTCGGTGCTCACCCTCGCCTACGAGGCGGCGCGCGCGAATCCGAGGCGTGTCCTGTTCGCGGAGGGCGAGGAGGATGTCGTGCTGCGCGCGGCGATCGCGTTCAGGGACGGCGGCTACGGCATTCCAGTGCTGGTCGGCCGCGACGACGTCTTCGACCGGCTGAAAGCGCTCGGCGTCGAGGACCCGCAAAGCTTCGAGGTGCATAACAGCCGCAACCATCCGCGCACCGCCGAGATGGCCGATTTCCTCTACCAGCGCCTGCAGCGGCGCGGCTACATGCACCGCGAGCTCGAGCGGACGGTCAACCAGGACCGCAACATCTTCGCCGCTTTGCTGCTCGCCATGGGCGAGGCGGACGTGATGATCACCGGCATCACCCGGCCTTATGCGCAAAGCTTCCGCCAGATCCGCCGCGTTCTCGACCCTCAGGAGGGCGTCACCCCGTTCGGCATCCACTTGATGGTCGGCCAGTCGCACACCGTGTTCATCGCCGACACCACGGTCACCGAGCGGCCGAGCGGCGAGCAGCTCGCCGAGATCGCCATCCAGACCGCGCAGGTGGCGCGGCGCATGGGCCACGATCCGCGCGTGGCCTTCCTCTCTTATTCCAATTTCGGCAATCCCGAGGGCAGCTTCCTCGAGCGGATCCGCGACGCGGTCAGGATCATGGACGGCCGCGACGACGTCGACTTCGAATATGAAGGGGAGATGTCGCCCGACACCGCGCTCGACCCCGATCTGCAGAAGCTCTATCCGTTCATGCGGCTGACCGGGCCCGCCAACGTGCTGATCATGCCCGGCCTGCAGACCGCCAACATCTCCGCCAAATTGCTTCGCGAGCTCGGCGGCGACGCGGTGATCGGGCCGATGCTGGTGGGAATGAAGCAGCAGGTGCAGATCGCCGCGATGAGCGCGACCGCGTCGGATTTGGTGACCCTCGCCGTGCTCGCGGCGGGCCGGATCGTCCGCTAGCGCGCCCGCCTACGTCATCCCGGACTTGCCTGCCCCGGACCTGATCCGGGGATCCGGGATCCATGAACCGAAGCGTCCGCGTTAAGCCGCTGACTCCGTGTTCATGGATCCTGACTTTCGTCAGGATGACGCCTTGCTGGCGCTCGCGTCAATTCGGATTGTCGGCGGTGGGCGCGCCCTGGCCGCGCTGGCCGACGGCGCCGACATTGCCGAACAGCTCCTGCAGCAGCGAACGGTCGCGGCCCAGCGTCGGCGTCTGGCGGCTGTCGGGGTTGATGTCGACGGCAAGCTCGACGCCGGTGCGCTGCACCGATTCGACGTTGCCGGCGGCATCGAAGCGGACGCGCAGCACGGTCTGCGCGCTCGGCCGCGGCATGGTGAAGGCCGCCTGCCTGGTGTCGCGCGAGACATAATACCAGTCGCGCTGCGCTGCGTCGAACTCGCCGGTGAAGCTCGGCCGGCCCAGCGTTCCCGCCACCGATTCCTTATTGTCGACGCCGGGCTGGATCGCCGCGATCAGCGGCTCGTCGACCAGATAGCCCTGATGGTCGCGGATCGAGGAGCAGCCGGCGCTGAGCGCGGCGCCCAGGACGAGCGCGGCGAGCGCGGGGCGCGCGCGCGATCCGAAGAGGAAGGTCATTGGCTCGAAACTCCTGAACGTCGGGCACCCCAATGAGCCGTGGCGCCGGACTTGACTAGCCCCTCCAATATGAACATCGGCTAACCGGCGCAAGCGGCGCGATAATCCGGGAACTCCTTTGTCGCTCCTCAAGTCCATCTTCGGCGAGGGCAAGCAGCGCGCCCCCTATGTGCCGCTCTATCGCGCCATCGTCGAACGCGGCCGCGACCCGGCCTGGTATCGCGACGGCAAGGTGCCCGACACGCTCGACGGGCGCTTCGACATGGTCGCCGCGATCCTCGCCCTCACCCTGCTCCGGCTCGAGGGGGAAGGCGAGGCCGGTCGCGGCCCGTCGGTTCTGCTGACCGAGATCTTCATCGACGACATGGACGGGAGTCTGCGCCAGATCGGGGTCGGCGACTATGTCGTCGGAAAGCATGTCGGGAGGATGATGAGCGCGCTCGGCGGCCGCCTCGCCGCATTCCGCGCCGCGCGGAAGCAGGGCGCCTTCCGCGAGGCGGTGGAGCGGAACATCTTCCACGAGGCGCCGCCTTCGGAAACGGCGGTGGCTTTCGTCGCGGAACGGCTGGAGCGCTTCGCAGCGGCGCTGGGCGACGCGCGGCTCGAGGATTTGCTCGCGGGCGAGCTGCCATGATTGCGCCCGAATATAGCCGTCCGGTGCGGATCGATTCGATCGGCGAGCAGGGGCGGTCGCTGGAGATCGCGGCCGACGAAGGCGAACGGGCGGCGCTCGCCCGGCGCTTCGGCTTGCTCGCGCTCGCCCGGCTCGACGCGGTGCTGACGCTCTCCCGCAATGGGCAGGAGATCGCCGTGCACGGCCGCCTCGCCGCCGCTGTCACCCAAGCCTGCGTCGCCACCGCCGAGCCGGTCGCAGCCGAGATCGAAGCGCCGTTCGACCTCGTGTTCCGCCCGCAGCCCGACCCCGCGCAAGCGGAGGATGAGGTGGAATTGAGCGAGAGCGAGATGGACGTGGTCTTCCACGACGGCGCCGAGATCGACCTCGGCGAGCTGGTCGCGGAGACGCTGGCGCTGGTCCTCGACCCCTATCCGCGCGTGCCCGACGCCGACGAGCTGCTCAAGGCGGCCGGGGTGAAGAGCGAGGAGGAAGCCGGCCCATTCGGCGCACTCGCGGGGCTCAGGGACAAGTTGAAGGGTACGTAACCGCCATTCCAGCGAAAGCTGGAATCTCTTTGCCTTCGAAGAAGGGAGATCCCAGCTTTCGCTGGGATGACGCGCTGTCGGGCGCGTCAGAAGGGAACGTCGTCGTCGAGGTCGGTGTCGAAGGCGGGTTGCGGCTTGGATTGGGGGCGAGGGGCGCTGCCACCGCCGAAATCTCCGCCGCCGGCATCGCCGTAATCCTCGCCGCCGCCGAAGCCGCCCCCGCCGCCGCCCGAGCCGCGGCTGTCGAGCAGCACCAGCTCGCCGCGGAAGCGCTGCAGCACCACCTCGGTCGAATAGCGGTCGGCCCCCGACTGGTCGGTCCATTTGCGGGTCTGGATCTGACCCTCGAGATAGACCTTGGAGCCCTTCTTCAGATAGGATTTGGCGACCCGGCCGAGATTCTCGTTGAAGATGACGACGCGGTGCCACTCGGTCCGCTCCTGCTTGTTGCCGTCGCGGTCCTTCCAGCTTTCCGACGTGGCGACCCGCATGTTCACCACCTCGCCGCCATTGTTGAGGCTGCGGACCTCAGGGTCGTCGCCCAGATTGCCGACCAGGATCACCTTGTTCACGCCCGCCATCTTGTCCTCCGAAGAATCGAGTCTCGGGCAATAGGCCAAGCCGGCCCGCCAGCCAACTAGGCAGGTTCCCGCTTCGGCGCCTTGCGGTGGGTCCACAGGAAGCCGGCGACGAGCAGGACGATCGCCGCCGCCTGCGCGAGCAGGGTTTCCACGGTGGGATAGATGCCGAGCAAGGGGCTGCGCGGGAAGCCGGCCAGCGGGTGGACTGCGAGCATGCCGGCTTCCTGCAGAGCGGCCACGCCCTTTCCGGCGAGCACGACCGCCAGCAAGGCGATCAGCACCGAGGAATATTGGAAGAACTTGCCAATCGGCAGCCGCGCCGAAAGCCGCAGCATCGCCCAGGCGATCAGCGCCAGCAAGGCGACGCCCACCGCGATGCCGCCGATGAGCGCGCCACCATTGCCCTCGCCGCCCATGGCCGCGAAGAAGATGATCGTTTCGAACACCTCGCGATAGACGGCGATGAAGGCCAGGAAGGCGAGGAACCAGGCGGAGCCTTTGGTCAAAGCCTTGTCCAGCTTGTCGCGGACATAGGCCTGCCAGGCGCCCGCCTGCGCCTTGCCGTGCATCCAGACACCGACGAACAGGAGAATGAGGGCGGCGAGCAGCGAGCCGAAGCCTTCGGTCAGTTCGCGGCCGGCGCCGCTGATGGTGATGAACCGGCTCGCCGCCCACCAGGTCGCGACGCCCGCGACGAGCGCGCCGACCCAGCCGATATGGACGTAGGCAAGCATGTCGCGGCGCTCGGCTTTCCTGAGGAAGCCGATCATCGCGATAACGATCAGCAGCGCCTCCAGCCCCTCGCGAAGCAGGATGGCGAGCGCGCCCAGAAAGGTCGAGGCGGCGCTGCCTGCTTCCGGCGCGAGCGCCGCCTCGGCGCGGGTATACAGAGACTGGATCCGCTCCACCTCCGCGGCGACCTCCTCCACAGGCGCACCGCGCGCGATGGCGGCGCGCAGCCGCCCCATCGCCTCTTCGACCTCGACGACGAGGCCGCCCTCGCGCGCGCTCAGCAGCGCCTCGACCGGCTCGAAGCCGTCGAGATAGGCGGCCAGCGCAAGCTCGGTCGCCCGCGCCCGATCGCCGGCGCGATAGGCGGCGAGGCTCTGGCGGAGCAGTTCGTGCGCGACCGCCAGCGCCTGCGAGCCGCCCGTGGCGGCAATCGCTTCGGGATGGGCGCGCAGATAGGCGATGAGCGCGGCCGCCCGGTCCTCGCCGATCGCCGAGCCCAGGGCCGCCGGCGTGATCGAGACCAGCCGCTCCAGATCGGGAATGCGGGCGCGCAAGGCCGGATTGGCGCGCCAGTCCGCCTCGCCGGCGCGGGCGAGCGCTTCGGGATAAGCGAGCGTGCCCGCGTAAAAGGCGAGCGCCCAGCGGTCCCCGGGCGCCAGGCTGGCAAAGCTGGTCATCGCCGTCCCTTCGAGGCCCTGGCCGATCACCTGGTAGAGGCCGAACAGGCTGCGGTCGCGAGCGCGGGCACGGTCGGTAAAGGCGATGGGCGGCGGATCGAGCCGGCGCGCCGCATCGGTGTCGGCCCGTCCGGTGGCGCCGTGGCAGGAGGCGCAATGCTGCGCATAGAGCCGGGCGCCGCGGGCGAGATCGGGAGCGGCGCCGGGCGCGAGCGGCACGGGATAAGCGGCGAGCAGCCTTTGCCCCAGGCCGCGCGCCATCCGGTCGACCTCGTCCGGCGCCGCCATGCGCGCCACCGCGGCCTCTAGCGTACGGGCGTCGGCGACCAGCCGCGCCTTCGCCTGATGGGCGGGCAGCGCGCTTAGCCTTTGCGTCACCGAGGCCGAGAATTCGCGCATCTCGGTATATTCGGTGGCGCTGATCACCCGTCCGCCAGCGACCGCGCCGCGATAATCCACCGCGATATAATCGAGCAGCCGCCAGGCGGTCTGCACCGCGGCATCGTCGGCCCGCGCCGAGGTCGGCAGAGCCAGGATGGCGAGGAAAAGCAGCGGCAGGAAAGCCCGCTTCAGGCTGAACAGGAAGACCGGCATGTTCCCCCGCGGGCAAGACCAGTTGTGGGACTAGCCTCGTTGCGAGTGATTATCAATAGCGACAGGGTTCAGACGGCTGGATAACGAAGCCGTCCCAGGAAGCGGGTCAGTGAAAAAGGCGGGGCGCGGCCCTTCCAGCGCGCCTTGGCCTTTTCAAAGCGCATCACGTCGCCGATCCGGCGATCGAGGAAGGCGCGGGTTTCGGCCATGTCGGCGCTGTCATCGTCGAGGAAGACCAGGGTGGTGGAGGCGTAAACGCCGATCAGGATGGCGCGCTTGGAATAATGGTTGAAGTCGGTGGCCTCGTCGCCGGCCAGGCGCCAGATCCGGTCGGCGCTACGCCAGGCAAGCCTCGCGCCGCCGACCGCGTTCTGCGGCAGAGCCAGCACGGCGAGCGCGCTGCGCAGCGCCTCGCGATGGGGCGCGAGCGTCTGGAAGCGGAACAGCAGCAGGCTCATGATCCGGTCGCGTATCTTCATCGCCGCGATCTTTTCGGGCGGGAAGGCTTCGAGCATCGCTTTGTCGATCCAGTCGAACCAGGCATCGACCATCTGGGCGCCGCCTTCCGGGAAAGCGAGCCGGGCGCGGCCGGCGGGGATGCCGAGCGTGCCGGCCGCGGCGGCGAGCGCGGCCTCGCCCCAGCCGTCGAACGCGGCATGGGCCGGCACCGAAGGCGCGAGCGCATCGCGCAATTCGTCGAGGTTCATGTCGAGGGGCTCGGTCACGCCCGCCTCAATGAGCCGGGGCACCGCCGGTTGCAAGCCCGCGCGCGGGCAGGCGGATCAGCACCAGAGCGGCGCAGACGAGCAGCGCGCCGACGCCGTCGGCCGCCGAGAGGCGCTCGCCATAGGCGGCCCAGCCGATCGCGGCCGAAGCGATGGGCTGGGTGAGGAAGGCGAGGCCCACCACCACCGGGGAGAGGTGGCCCATGGCGTAGACCAGCAGGCCCTGGCCGATGAGCTGGCTCGACAAGGAGAGCAGGATCACCGGCGTCCAATCGGCCGGCATCACCGATTCGCCGAGCGCCAGAGCGAAGAGGAGCAGCGGCAAGGCGCCGGCGATGGTGGCGATGGCGAGCACGGGCCAGGGCTTCATGGTCCGGCGCGCCCGATCCACCGCGACCAGGTAGAAGGTGTAGAAAAGGCCGGCGAGCAAGGCGAGCAGGTCGCCGGCGAAATGGTCGCTCGAGAGCTGGTAGCTGCTGCCGAGCAGCAGCATGGTGCCGGCGGCGGCGAGCATGAGCGCCAGCCCCTGCGGCGCGCGCGGCAGCCGGCGGAGCAGGATGAAGCCGTAAATCGCGAACAGGAAGCTCGCGAAATTGCCGAACAGAGTGGCGTTGGCGAGCTTGGTGATCAGGATGCCGGCATGCCAGGCGGCGAGATCGGCGGCGAAGAACAAGCCGCCCGCTGCGATCGTTGCGACGATGGCCCAGCGCGGATAGGGCTGCCCCCTGCCCTGGCGCAGCGCGAGGAAAGCGAGGAACGGAACGGCCAGGGCCAGCCGCCAGAAGCCCGCCGCGACCGGGCCGATATGCGAGACGTCCTGCGAGAGCCGCACCATCCACGGCCCCGCCGCCAGGACCAGATTGGCGAGGATCAAGGCAGGAAAGGCAAAGCGGGGCGGAGGGCTGTGCATTTCAATTTGCAACCCTTATATCCTTCGCAACCGCAGCATTTCCTGAAGGTATCCGCAATGCCCTCCCTGTTCGACCCGATCAAGCTCGGCGCCATCGAGGCGCCCAACCGCGTGCTGATGGCGCCCCTGACCCGCGGCCGCGCCACCCGCGACCATGTCCCGACCCGGATCATGCAAACCTATTACGCGCAGCGCGCCTCGGCCGGCCTGATCCTGAGCGAGGCGACTGGGATCAGCCGCCAGGGCTTGGGCTGGCCTTATGCGCCGGGCCTGTGGACCGACGCGCAGGTCGAGAGCTGGAAGCCGGTCACCGCCGCGGTGCACGAGGCGGGCGGGCGGATCTTCGCGCAGCTGTGGCATATGGGCAGGCTGGTCCATTCGAGCCTGGCGGGCGCGCAGCCGGTCTCCGCCTCGGCGACGACCGCGCCCTACAAGGCGCATACCTATGACGGGCGCCAGCCCTACGAGGAGGCGCGGCCGCTGCGCCTCGACGAGATACCCGGCCTGATCGCAGATTATGCGCGCGCCGCCGCCAACGCCCGCGCGGCGGGCTTCGACGGCGTCCAGATCCACGCCGCCAACGGCTATCTGATCGACCAATTCCTGCGCGACGGCACCAATTTGCGCCACGACGATTATGGCGGCCCGGTCGAGAACCGCGTCCGGCTGCTGCGCGAGGTGACCCGGGCCGTGGCGGACAGCGTCGGCGCCGACCGAACCGCGGTGCGGCTCTCGCCCAACGGCGACTCCCAGGGCGCCAATGACAGCGACCCCTACAGGCTGTTCCCGGCGGCCGCCGCCGCTTTGTCCGAGATCGGAATCGCCTTCCTCGAGCTGCGCGAGCCGCCCCAGGACGGCACCTTCGGCAAGGCCGAGGTGGCGCCCGTCCACCCGCATATCCGCAAGGCCTTTGCAGGGCCGCTGGTGCTCAACTCGGACTACGACTTCGCCCGCGGCCAGGCCGCGCTCGACGCCGGCGAGGCCGACGCGATCACCTTCGGCCGCACCTTCCTCGCCAATCCCGACCTGGTCGCGCGCTTCCGCGCCGGCGCGGCGCTCAATCCCGACGACATGGCGACCTGGTACAGCCAGGGGCCGCAGGGCTATGTCGATTATCCGGCGATGGCGGCGGGGACGGCCTGATTCGTTCCCCGGCGAAAGCCGGGCCCAGCGGCACCGGCGGTGGGACTGGACCCCGGCTTTCGCCGGGAACGGAACATGTCAGCCCGCAAACCTCTCCTTCAGCGCCAGCATCGCCAGCGCCGCCTTCGCTGCTTCGCCGCCTTTGTCCTTGTCGCGCGGATCGGCGCGGGCGAGCGCCTGGGCTTCGTTCTCGACGGTGAGGATGCCGTTGCCGATGGCGAGGCCGTCGAGGGTCAGCGCCATCAAAGCGCGGGCGCTTTCGCCGGCGACGATCTCGAAATGATAGGTCTCGCCGCGGATCACCACGCCGAGCGCGACGAAGCCGTCATAGCCGCCACTTTCTGATGCGAAAGCGATCGCGCCGGGGATCTCGAGCGCGCCGGGGACGGTGGCCGTCTCATGGGCATGGCCCGCGGCCTCGATCGCGGCGCGGGCGCCTTCGAGCAGCAAATCGTTCAGATGGGCATAGAAGCGCGCCTCGACGATCAGGATCTTGGCCATGCTCAGCCATCCCGCGCGATCGGCCGCTCGCCGACGATTGCGAGGCCGTAGCCGCCCAGCGCGACCGGCGTCTGGTGGCTGTTGGTCAAGAGGATCATGTCGTGGACTCCCAGTTCGGCAAGAATCTGCGCGCCGACGCCATAATCGCGCAACTGCTCGGTATCGGCGGGGCTCGCGGCGCCCGCGCGGATCTTGAGCGCCTGCGACAAGGCGTCCGGCATCGGCCGGTTGATCACCACGATCACGCCGGCGCCCTCGGCTGCGATCGCCTTCATCGCGCCTTCGAGCAGGCCGCCGCGCTTGCCTTCCTCCGCGAAGGCGTCGGAGAGGATCGAGAGGCCGTGCATCCTGACCAGGGTCGGCTTGTCCGGATCGACCCGGCCCTTGACCAGGGCGATCTGCTCCATCCCCGAGGCCTTGTTGAGGAAGGTCCTGGCGGTCCAGCTGCCGCCCCAGCGGCTTTCGAACCGCGCCTCGGCGGTCTGCTCGACGAGCCGGTCCTTGCGCAGGCGATAGGCGATGAGGTCGCGGATCGTGCCGATGCGCAGGGAATGGAGCTGGGCGAAGGCGAACAGATCGTCCATCCGCGCCATCGAGCCATCGTCGGACATGATCTCGCAGATCACTCCGGAAGGGTTGAGCCCGGCCAGCCGGGCGACGTCGACCGCCGCCTCGGTATGGCCGGCGCGGACCAGCACGCCGCCTTCGCGCGCGACCAGCGGGAAGACGTGGCCCGGCGAGACGATATGCTCAGGGCCCTTGGCGGCGTCGATCGCCACCGAGACGGTGCGGGCGCGGTCGGCCGCCGAGATGCCGGTGGTGACTCCGTCGCGCGCCTCGATCGAGGCGGTGAAGGCGGTGCCGAGCCTGGTGCCGTTGGTGCGGCTCATCGGCTCCAGGCCGAGCTGGTCGACGCGCTCTTTCGAAAGCGCCAGGCAGATCAGGCCCCGGCCGTGCCTGGCCATGAAGTTGATCGAGTCGGGCGTCGCCATCTGCGCGGGGATGACGAGATCGCCCTCATTCTCCCTGTCTTCGTCGTCGACCAGGATGAACATGCGCCCGTTGCGCGCCTCGTCGATAATCTGTTCGGGGCTCGCCATGACGCCGTGGCGGCCGCTGGCGAGGAATTTCTCGAGCTTGCCGAGCGTGTCCGCGGTCGGGTTCCAATCCTCGTCGCCGAGCTTGCGCAGGGAATTGGGGTGGAGGCCGGAGGCGCGGGCGAGGCCGGCGCGGCTCATCTCGCCGGCGGCGACCATGTCGCGGAGGCGGTCGATCAGGAGGCTACTCATGGGGCGGCGTTTATCACACTACAATGTGATACGCCATGGCGAAATCACATCGTGCTATTGCGCGCTTCAAGCATGCGGCCGAGATAGCGCGCCAATATGTCGATCTCGATGTTGACCTTGTCCCCGGTCCTCACATCGCCGAAACCGGTCTGGGCCGCCGTGTGCGGGATGATGTTGACCGAGAAGGCGATTTCGCCGCCCGGAAGCGCCTCGACATGGTTGACGGTCAGCGACACGCCGTCGAGCGCGATCGAACCCTTGACCGCGATATAGGGCGCGAGCGCCGCCCCGGCGACGATGCCGAGCCGGATCGAATCGCCCTCGGGCTCGGCCGCCGCCACCTCGCCCAGGCCGTCGACATGGCCAGTGACAATATGGCCGCCCAGCTCGTCGCCCACTTTCAGGGGGCGCTCGAGATTGAGCGCGCGCGCTTCCGACCACATGCCCGGCGCCGTCCGGCTCTGCGTCTCGGCGGAGACGTCGACCGCGAACCAGCCCTCGCCTTTGTCGACGACGGTGAGGCAGACGCCCGAACAGGCAATCGAGGCGCCAAGGTCGACCGTCGCCATGTCGTAGCCGCAAGCGATCCTGACGCGCAGGTCGCCCCGCGCCTCGACAGCCTCGATCTGGCCGACATCGGTGATGATTCCCGTGAACATCAGCGGATGCGCTCGTAGACTTCGAGCGTGTCGATGCCAAGCGGACGCGTCTCCACCCGGCGCCAGCGGCCGTGCGCGGCCGCGAGGCTGGCGAGGCCGATATCGGCGAGCGCCGGCTTGCCGTCGCCGACCAGGATCGGCGCGCGGTAGACGAGCAGCCGGTCGACCAGGTCGCCGTGGAGGAAGGAGGAAGCGGTCTCCGCGCCGCCCTCGACCAGCAGGTCGTTGACGTCGGCAAGCGTGCGGATCGCCTGCGGGCTGCTCAGTCTCGTCCAGCCGTCGACGGGCGCGCCGGTGGTCAGCAGGGCGCGGCGCGGCGCGCGATCCTCGAGCCCGGGAAGCCGGACGTCGAGGCGGGGCGCGTCGGCGTCATAGGTGCCGCGGCCGACCAGGATCATGTCGCTCAGCGCGCGCTCGAGATGGGCGTGGGCGCGCGCTTCCTCGCCGGTGATCCAGCGGCTCTCGCCCGATGGCAACGCGATCTTGCCGTCGATCGACAAAGCGAGCTTCAGGGTGACGAAGGGCCGCCCGCGCCGCACCCGGCTGAGGAAGCCCGCCATCGAGCGTTCGGCGCCTTCCGATCCGATTCCCAGCTCCACCGCGATCCCCGCCGCTTCCAGGCGGGCGATGCCGGCGCCATCGGTGCGCGGATCGGGATCGGCGAGCGCTGCCACGACGCGCGCAGGGCCGGCAGCGATCAACAGATCGGCGCAGGCCGGGCCCCGCGCGCTTTGATGAGCGCAAGGCTCGAGAGTGACGTAGACGGTCGCGCCTTTGGCGGCGACGCCGGCCTCTTCGAGCGCCATCGCCTCGGCGTGCGGACGGCCGCCCTTCTGGGTCCAGCCGCGCCCGGCCACCGCCTCCCCGCGGACGATGACGCAGCCGACATTGGGGTTGGGCGCGGTGAGGCCGCGGCCGCGCTCGCCGAGCGCGATCGCCGCCTCCATCCAGCGCGAATCGCTCAAATCCCCCACCGCCGGAGGTCGTTGTCGGCCTTCTGGAACTCGCGCTGGCGCTCGAGCGCGCGGGCCTCGCGGGCCGCCCGGTCGCGCTGCTGCCGCGCCCTGATCTCGGCGTCGCTTCGGGTCAACGGCCAGCTTTCGACCATGATCAGCTGCGGGCCCGGCGCGATGTTGGTCTTCGCGTCGAGATAGAAGGCGCCCAATATGCCGATCGGGATCAGGACGGCGAACAGGGCCGCGACCCATTGGGTGCGCGACCGCCCGTTCCAGAACAGGCGCAGATCGGCCCAGAGGGCGCGGGGCGAGGCGGGCCGGGGAAGGGACATGGCGGCAAGATAGTCTTCGCGACGCCGCTTCGCCAGCCCGCGCGTCGCGCCCCGCGCTCAGACGGCGTCTTGGATCCGGAACCGCACCGTCATCTCCTTGACGCCCTGCACCGGCCGGCCGTCGAGCGTGGCCGGGCGGAAGCGCCAATGGCGGAGCGCCTGCTGCTCGGTGGCCCTCCAGAAATTGTCGTTGGTCGCTGAAAGCCGCTGGACCGTGGTCACCCGCCCGCTCGGCGCGATGGTAAGGCGGATCCGGACGACCCCGCTGCGCTCCGCGCGGAGCTCCGGCGCCGGATAAGGCGGCTGCAGGTCGCGGGCGTAACGCGGATCGAGCTGAGCCTCGCGGCGCACCGGCGGCGGCGGATCGGGCAGTGGATCAGGGCGAGGCGGGGTGACGGTCTGCTCGCCCTGCTGGCCGACCGGCGGCCTCGGAACGGTATCTGCGATGACGACATCGTTGTCGTTGGTTTCGCGGATCGGCGGGATCGGCGTGAGCACGGTGTCGCGCCGCTCCGGGCTCCGGGCTTCCGGCTCGGGCTCGGGCTGGACCAGCGGCGGATCGGGCGGGATGGGGATGGGCCGTACGACGATCCGGTCACGGTCCTGCTGAATGAACTGCGTGCTCCCGGCCAGGATCAGCGCGCCGAAGCCCGCCGCATGGAGCGCGACCACGAGAGCGAAGCTGAAGGGGCTGCGGCGCTGCTGCTGCTCGAAAAAGCCATTCGCGTACATGAGGCTCTCCCTATCCTCTCACGCCGGGCCGATTCGCGCCGGCCGTGGCATGATACAACATATCGTGACGATATACTATACCCTTTGTGAGGCGAAATGAAGGCTCTCAAGCGGAGGCGGTACGGAGCCGGACGAGAGTCTCGTCGCGGCCGATCAGGGGGAGCAAAGCCGCCATTTCGGGGCCGCTGTCCCGGCCGGTCAGCGCGCGGCGGAGCGGGTGGAAGAGCGCCTTGCCGGCGCGCCCGCTCGACTCCTTGAGCCGGGCGACGAGCTGGGGCCAGGGCGATTCGCCCCAGTCGATCGCTTCGGCTGCCCGAGCCGCGGCGGCGAGAAAGAGACGGTCCTCGTCGGCCGCTTTCTGCTCGACATGGCCGTGCAGGATCTCCCACCAGTCGGCGGCCTCGGCCACGATCCTGAGATTCGGACGGATCGCCGCCCAGTCCGCCTCGCCCATGCCCGCCGGCAGCCGATGCCTCACTGTCTCGAAGTCGAGCTGGTGGACGATGCGGGCGTTCAGGGCGGCGAGCTCGTCCATGTCGAACCGCGCCGGCGCGCGGCCGAAGCTGGCGAAATCGAAGCTCTCGATGAGCGGCGCCGGATCGGCGAAGGGCTCGACGGCGAGGCTCGTGCCGATCCGCGCCAGCTTGGCGATGAGCGCGGCGGGCTCGATCCCGGCCTCGCGCATCGCCTCGACGCCGGTCGAGCCCAGGCGCTTGGCGAGCTTGCCTTCGGAGCCGGTCAGCAGCGCCTCGTGCGCGAAGGCCGGCGGCTGCGCGCCCAGCGCCTCGAACATCTGCAGCTGCAGCCCGGTATTGGTGACATGGTCCTCGCCGCGCACGACGTGCGTCACGCCCATCTCGACATCGTCGACCACGCTCGGCAGCATGTAGAGCCAGGAGCCGTCCTCGCGGCGGATCACGGGGTCGCTGAGCAGCGCCGGATCGAGATGCTGGGGGCCGCGGATGAGGTCGTCCCAGGCGATCGGCGCGTCATGGTCGAGCTTGAAGCGCCAGTGCGGGCGCCGCCCCTCCGCCTCCAGCCCGGCACGGTCGGAATCGGTCAGCGCGAGCGCGGCGCGGTCGTAGACGGGCGGCTTGCCCCGGCCGAGCTGGATCTTGCGCTTGAGCTCGAGCTCCTGGGCGCTTTCATAGGCGGGATAGACGCGGCCCGCCGCAACCAGCCGCTCGAACGCGGCCTCATAAAGCCCGAACCGGTCCGACTGGCGATAGTCGGCGTCGGCGGAAAGGCCGAGCCAGGCCATGTCCGCGCGGATCGCCTCGGCGAACGCCTCGCGGCTGCGCTCCTGGTCGGTATCGTCGAGCCTGAGGATGAAGCGGCCTTCATTCTTTCGCGCCCACAGCCAATTGTGCAGCGCCGTGCGGATGTTGCCGACATGCAGCCGGCCGGTCGGCGACGGGGCGAAGCGGGTGACCAGGTGAGTATGCGAAGACATGGGCGCGGCTCTATCGCCCTTGCCTTCGCATCTCCACCCCGTAAGAGGAGGCGCCATGAAGCTGATGACCGGCAATTCGAATGTGCCGCTGGTGCAGGCGATCGCCCAATATCTCGAAATGCCGATCACCAAGGCGAGCGTGCGCCGCTTCGCCGACGAGGAGATTTTCGTCGAGATCGACGAGAATGTGCGGGGCGAGGACGTGTTCGTGGTCCAATCGACCGCCTACCCGGCCAACGACCATCTGATGGAGCTGCTGATCTGCATCGACGCGCTGAGGCGCGCCTCGGCGAAGCGGATCACCGCCGTCGTCCCCTATTTCGGCTATGCCCGGCAGGATCGGAAGCCCGGCCCGCGGACTCCGATCTCGGCCAAATTGGTCGCCAACCTCATCACTGTCGCCGGCGCCAGCCGGGTGCTGTCGATCGACCTTCATGCCGGCCAGATCCAGGGCTTCTTCGACATCCCGACCGACAATCTCTACGCCGCGCCAGTCATGTCGGAGGACATCAAGGCGCGCTTTTCGGGCCGCGCCATCACCATGGTCTCGCCCGATGTCGGCGGCGTCGTCAGGGCCCGCGCGCTCGCCAAAAGGCTCGACAACGCCCCGCTCGCGATCGTCGACAAGCGCCGCGAGAAGCCGGGCGAATCGGAGGTCATGAACATCATCGGCGACGTCCAGGGCCGCTTCTGCGTGCTCATCGACGACATCGTCGATTCCGCCGGGACATTGTGCAACGCCGCCGCCGCGCTGAAGGAAGCGGGGGCGCAGGATGTAGTCGCTTATTGCACCCATGGCGTGCTCTCCGGCGCCGCGGCGGCGCGGGTCGATGCGTCGGTCCTCTCCGAATTGGTGATCACCGATTCGATCGCCGCCTATGACGCCGCCGAGGCGAGCTCGAAAATTCGGCTACTCACGATCGCGCCCCTGCTGGCCGAAGCGATCCGGCGGATTGCTGACGAAAGCTCGGTCTCCAGCCTGTTCGACTGAGTTGCTTTTTCGAGGCGCGCCCCATATAGGCGCCACTCTTTCCAGCTTTGGAAGAATCGAACCGCCCGGCCAAAAGGGCTGCCGTGGCTGTTCCCAAACGTCCGCCCAAGTGGTGGCAAGGAGACGAAAATGCCCAAGTTGAAGACCAAGAGCGGGGTCAAGAAGCGCTTCAAGATCACCGCCAGCGGCAAGGTGAAGCACGGCGTCGCCGGCAAGCGCCACCGCCTGATCAGCCACAATGCCAAATATATCCGCCAGAATCGCGGCACCGACGTGCTCGCCGACGCCGATACGGCGCGGGTGAAGCTGTGGGCGCCCTACGGGCTGAGATAGGAGGCACAAGAAGATGGCACGCGTCAAACGGGGTGTGACCACCCGCACCAAGCATAAGCGCCTCCTCGATCAGGCGAAGGGCTATTATGGCCGCCGCAAGAACACGATCCGGATCGCCCGCCAGGCCGTCGAGAAGGCCGGCCAATATGCCTATCGCGACCGCAAGGTGAAGAAGCGCTCGTTCCGGGCGCTCTGGATCCAGCGGATCAACGCCGCCGTGCGCGCCGAAGGGCTGACCTACGGCCGCTTCATGCACGGCCTCAAGCTCGCCGGCGTCGACCTCGACCGCAAGGTGCTCGCCGACATCGCGATGCACGAGGGCGCGGCGTTCACGGCGATCATCGCCCAGGCGAAAGCGGCGCTTCCGGCGGAATCCTGAGGCTTCAGCACCGAAGCATGGCAAGGCGCGGAGGGGAGACTTTCCGCGCCTTTGCTTTTGCTTAGTGCACGCTCTCCGTCGCGATCGAATAGCGGGTGGTGGCGCCGCCTTGCGGACAATAAGTGAGCCTCATCCATTCGTTGCGCGCCCTGCGCTCGGATTCGAAGGGTCCGAGCATCTTCTCGGTGCCCGGGACGAGGGCGCGGAAATCGGGGTCCTCATAGTCGCCGCCGACGATCCAGTAGCGCACGGTCATCATCCCTCTCCTCAGGCTGCCGTTCTGAACTGGGCGGCTTCGGTCGATTCGGCGAGCGCCGCGGTCGACGAGAAGCCGCCCGCGAGCGTCTGCGCGACCAGGTCGAAATAGCCGGTGCCGACCTCGCGCTGGTGGCGGGTGGCGGTGTAGCCGGCGCCCTCGCTGGCGAACTCGGCCTGCTGGAGCTCCGAATAAGCGGCCATGCCGCGCTCCCGATAGCCGCGCGCCAGTTCGAACATGCCGTGATTGAGGCTGTGGAAGCCCGCCAGGGTGACGAACTGGAACTTGTAGCCCATCGCGCCAAGCTCGCGCTGGAAGCGGGCGATCGTGCCTGAGTTCAGCTTGGCCGCCCAGTTGAAGCTCGGGCTGCAATTATAGGCCATAAGCTTGCCCGGATGCTCGCGGTGGATCGCTTCGGCGAACAAGCGGGCCTCGCCGAGGTCGGGATGGCTGGTCTCCCACCAGATGAGGTCGGCATGGGCTGCGAAGGCGAGGCCGCGCTGGATGCAATGGGCAAGGCCGGTGCCGTCCTTAAGGCGGAAAAAGCCCTCGGTTGTGCGCTCGCCGGTCAGGAACTCGGCGTCGCGCTCGTCGACGTCGGAGGTGATCAGCTTCGCGCTCTCGGCGTCGGTGCGGGCGACCAGCAAAGTCGGCACGCCGCAGACGTCGGCGGCGAGCCGGGCGGCGTCGAGGTTGCGGATGTGCGCCTGGGTGGGGATCAGCACCTTGCCGCCGAGATGGCCGCACTTCTTCTCGGCGGCGAGCTGGTCCTCGAAATGGACGCCGGCGGCGCCCGCCTCGATATAGGCCTTCATGATCTCGAAGCAGTTGAGCGGCCCGCCGAAGCCGGCCTCGGCGTCGGCGACGATCGGAGCGAGCCAGTCCAGGGCCCCTGAACCATCTTGGGCGCCGCCTTCCATATGCTCGATCTGGTCGGCACGCTGGAGGGTGCGGTTGATCCGGCGGCAAAGCGCGGGCCCGGCATTGGCGGGATAGAGCGACTGATCGGGATACATGGCGCCCGCGGTGTTGGCGTCGGCGGCGACCTGCCAGCCGGAGAGGTAGATCGCCTTGAGGCCCGCGCGAACCATCTGCATCGCCTGGTTCCCGGTCACCGCGCCCAGGGCATTCACATAGTCCTCCGAGTGGAGCAGTTCCCAAAGCCGGTCGGCGCCGCGCCGCGCGAGGCTGTGCTCGACCCGGACCGAGCCGCGCAGCCGCTCGACCTCGGCGATTCCGTAGGGCCGCTCGATGCCGTCGAAGCGGCTAGGCGGGGCAGGGACGATGGAGCTGAAGTCGGTCATGAGGCCCTCGAAACGATGAAGCCACCCACGTAGCGCATCGCAACTGAGCTCGGCAGAGCGAAAAGGGTCGTCTTGTCGCGGGACGACTTGCGACAGTTGTAAATTTTTGACAATGTGTCCGCAATGGGAACGGAGCGGAAGCTGTATCTCGGACGGCGTCTCAGGAGGCTCAGGCGTGAGCTCGGGCTGAACCAGAGCGCGATGGCGGCGGAGCTCGGCGTCTCGCCTTCCTATCTCAACCATCTCGAGCGCAACCAGCGGCCGGTGACGGCGCAAGTCCTGCTAAAGCTCGCCGAGACCTTCGATATCGACCTCAGGAGCTTCGCGGCCGAAGGCGGCGAGGGCACCAACGCCTCGCAGCTCGCCGAGATTTTCGCCGATCCGATGTTCGGCGCCCTCGCCGTGCCGCGCTACGAGCTGGTCGAGGCGGCGGACAATGCGCCGGCGCTCGCCGACGCGGTCTCCCGGCTCTACGCCGCTTTGGTCGAGCTGCGCCGCCAGCCCGCCGCCGAGGATGAAGGCGCGGCGATCCCGCCGCAAAGCTGGGTGCGCGACCATATTCAGGCGAGCCGCAACCATTTCGCCTATCTGGAGGAGGCGGCCGAGACCCAGGCCGGAGCGCTCGCCGACCCGCTCGGCATCGCCGAGCCGCTCAGGCGGCGGCTCAAGGAGGGGTTCGGCATAGAAGCGCGGATCATGCCCCCCGAGACGCTCGACGGCGCCAGCCAGCATTACGACCTCCACCGCAAGCGGCTGATGCTCTCGGCTTTGCTCCGGCCCGAGAGCCGCACATTCGCGCTTGCCTATCAGCTCGCCCTGATCGAGTTCCGGCCCCTGCTCGAGAAGATGCTCGAAGCCGCGGCGCCCCCGGACCTGCCGACCCGGCGCCTCCTGCATATGAGCCTCGCCAATTATGCGGCGGGCGCGATCATGATGCCTTATGCGCCCTTCCTCGAGGCCGCCGAGCGCCACCGCTACGATATCGACCGGCTCTGCGCCTTGTTCGGCGCCAGCGTCGAGCAGGTCGCGCACCGGCTGACCACGCTCGATCGCAACGGCGCGCGCGGCATCCCCTTCTTCATGCTCAGGGTCGACGCCGCCGGCAACGTCTCCAAGCGCTTCGCGGGCGAGGCCTTCCCCTTCTCGCGCTTCGGCGGCACCTGCCCGCGCTGGAACCTGCATTCGGCCTTCCAGACGCCCGGCCGCGTCGTCACCCAGATCGTCGAGACGCCCGACGGCCAGCGCTTCTTCACCATCGGCCGCACCGCGCCGCGCTCGGTCCGCCTCGATCCGCGCGAGGACAGCCAGCTCGCCATCGGCCTGGGCTGCGACGTCCGCCACGCGGCGCGCATCGTCTATGCCGACGGCTTCGACCTCGCTTCGCCCCAGGTCACGCCGATCGGCCCCGCCTGCGCCATCTGCCCCCGCGTCCGCTGCCCGCAACGCGCCGCACCGCCGGCCGGGCGAACGCTGACGGTGGACGAGACCAGGAAGACGATCTCGCCTTTTCCGTTTCTGGGCGGATGAGCGAAGCGTCGCTTGGGACGGCGTCGACCGACAAATGACCGTGGCGCCTCAAGCTTCATAACCAGGGCTTAACCTGACGGCGCTAACCGGTCGGGTAACGGCCGGGAGTGGAAAATGGGTATCTTGCGAGGGGTGCTTATCGGGGTTTTGTTATGTGCTTTCGGCCTGATCCTGTTCATAACAATCCTGGGCGGCCTCGGCGCGGTCGGCGTGCAATCGGCGGGCTCGGATATTGAAGGCCAGGTCGACGAGCAGTTGGTGGGCACGGGCGCCTCACCCGCCATGAGAAGGATGGTGAACGGCAACGTCCGGACCATGAACGATGCGCTTGTCAGCGGCCCTCAGCCAAGTGCGGCGGAGGTCGAGGCTGCCCGGGAGCACCGGCGCGCCGCCAGGGAGCGTGTCTCGTTCTATTGGCGCGCCCGCCGCGAAGCGCGGGAAGCCGCTCGCCGGCGCGGTTCGCCCGCGCCTCAGGTGGGATCGGCGGAGCCCACACCGTAATTCTTCGGGACCGGCATAGAGAGGTTGCACATGGCGGCGCGCTTAGAGCGGCAGCGCTTATGCGGCTATGTCTGCTATGGATCGAAAGCGGTCGGCGTCATCAATTGTCGATCGCACTCACCTCAATGATTTCGATCGCGTCCGCCTCGCCGGCGAAATCCGAGAAATCGCCCGGACCCGCCCCGATCAGAGCGCGGGCGAGGGGGGCGGAGAAGGCGATTCTGCCGGAAGCGGGATCGGCTTCGTCGTCGCCGACGATGTCGACGATGCGTTCCTCGCCGTGGAGGCGGAAGGCCACGCGGCTGCCGAAGGCGGCTTCGTCCGCGGGCGGCGGCGGCGCCAGCTCGGCGGTGGCGAGGCGGGTGCGCCAGTAGCGCAGGTCGCGTTGCGCTTCGGCCAGGCGGGTTTCATCGGTTTCCGACGCGACCAGCGCCTCCAGCGCGGCGACCCGTTCCCCGGCCTGCGCGAGACCGGCGGCGGTGACCAGATTGGGGCCGACCGGGATCGGCAGCTCGAAGCGGGGCTCCTTATGCTCCTCGTCGCTCTCGCGGCGGAACGCGACGCTCATGCCTTGCCCTCCTCAGACCGCGCGGGGCACGCCGGCCTCGCCCAAAGCGCATTCGAGCGCGCGCCGGTTCCAGCCGCCCAGCTCCGCGGCCGCCGCGTAGGTCGATTCGAGAAAGGCGAGCAGGGCCGCATCGCCGTCCGGCGCGGCGCGCACCGCCTCGTAATCGAGGAGGAACTCGCCGAGCGCCGCGTCGAAGCGGGCCGCTTCGGGGCGGACAGGCGCGCCGGCAAAGCCTTCGGGGCTCGGATAAGCGTAGGAGTAGAAGAACGGCCCTCCATCGCCGCCGGCGCCGCCGGGCCAGAAGCCGGCGCTGGAAACCTCGTGGCTATAGGCCTCGCGGGTGACGGCGTCGGGCAGATTGGGGATGCCGCCGGGGTGGGGCGGCGCCTCCCGCCCGGAAAAGCGAGTGACGGCGAGATCGAAGCTGCCCCAGAAGAAATGCACCGGGCTCGCCTTGCCGAGAAAGCCGGTGCGGAAATGCGCGAACACCTCGTTGCACGACAGCAGCACGCGATGGAAGCGGCCGACCGCCTGCCCATCATAGCTCGCATGCGCCGTATCGTCGGGAAAACGAACGGCGTCGGCGATCTCGTTCGGCATCTCGTTGATGCGGACATCGACGCCGAGCGCATGCACCGCGGCCATCACCTCCGCATAGAATTCCGCCACCGTGACCGGCTTCAGCACCACCTGCCGGAACTGGCCGTCGCCAAGGCGCAGCCACAGCACATGATCGGGAAAATCGAAGTCGATCTGCAAGGTGCGGTCGAAGGCCGGCATCGGTCCGGTGCTCAACCCGC
>DASQLN010000046.1:0-39871 GCA_035629975.1 Allosphingosinicella sp.
GGGTGACCAGGATCCGGTCGCAATGGCCGGCCAGGGCCTCGTCGATCGCATTGTCGGAGACCTCGAACACCATGTGGTGGAGGCCCGATCCGTCGTCGGTGTCGCCGATATACATTCCGGGCCGCTTGCGGACCGCGTCGAGCCCTTTCAGGACCTTGATGGAATCGGCGTCGTAGCTGCTGTCATTGGGGGTGTCTGCCATGACCAGCATATAGGGAATCGGGGTAGGAAACCCAAGGAAAAACGGGGAGAATCAGCGGAATCTCCAGCACCGCGCGGCCGGCGCGGCGGGCCGTGCAACGTTCACTGATGGTTCAGCGCCCGCAGCGGATTTTCAAAGCGAAATCAAGGGGGACACACATGATATTCGGCACCCGCAGGATGTTGACCGCCGCCGCAGCCCTTGCGGCGACGATGCTGCCCGGTTGCACGGCGGTAATTGATCAGTCCAGCTTCTTCCCCCAGAACATGCCGCCGCCGTCGCTCACGATTTCGCCGCCGCCCGGCTACGTGCTCACCGAGGAGATGCTGGACCTGCCCGGTCTCGGCCTCGTCCACGCCGTCCGGCTCGACAATCCAGCCAGCGAGACGGTGATCGTCTACAGCGGCGGCAACGGCAATTTCGTGTCCGCGCAGACCGGGCGCGCCGCCGCCCTGGCCGCGGCCACGGGAGCGGACATCATCCTCTACGATTATCCAGGCCGCGGCGGCACGACATTGCCGGCGACCATCGACGCGTCGATCGCGACCGGGCCTCTGCTGCTGCGGGAGATGCGGCGGCGGGGATGGATCGGCACCGGCCCGCTCTTCGCTTACGGGCTGTCGTTCGGCGGCAGCCAGGCGGCGGCGATGGCGCGCGAGGGCGGCTTCGACGGGCTGATCCTCGAAGGAACGGCGGCGGACATCGCCTCGGTCGGCCGCAACTTCATCCCCACGCTCGCCAAGCCCTTCGTTCGGCTGCGCGTCGACCCCGAACTCGGACGCTTCGACTTCCTCGGCTATGCGGCCGCGGCCCGCGCACCGATCCTGCTCATCGCCTCGAGCGGCGACGACGTCGTCCGCCCGCGCAACATGCGCGACTTCGCCGATCAGCTGCGCGCGCGCGGGGCCGAAGTGGAGCTGGTGACGGTTCCCGGTCCCCACGGCGAAGCGCTGCGCGAGGCGGAGGCCCGCGCAGCGCTCGGCCGCTTCGTGGCGGCGCGTTCCCGCCGCTAGGCTCGGCCTAGAATTCGTCGGCGCGGCGGCCGAGCAGGGTGACTTCGACGCGGCGGTTGAGGCGCATGCCTTCGGGCGTCGCGTTGGTCGCCGTCGGGTTGCTCTCGCCATGGCCGGCGACGCGGAAGCGGGCGCGGGTCACGCCCATGTCGTCGAGCGCCTCGCGCACGCTCTGCGCCCGGCGTTCGGAGAGATCCTGGTTGTGGGCGTCGGTGCCGCGCGAATCGGTGTGGCCGTCGATCGCTACCCGGACGCCGGGATTGGCGCGCAGATAGCCGGCCAGCGGACGCAGCCGCTCGATCGCGGCGGGGCGGAGGACGTCGCTGTCGGTGGCGAACAGGACGTCTTCCTGCATGGTCATGCGCGCGCCCTGCGGCGTCTGGCGGAAATTGTAGGAGCGCATCGCCTGGCGGTCCCAGCCGCCCTCACCCTGGCCGCGGACGTCGCGATCATCGCGATCATCGCGCTCGACGATGCGGCCGCGGCCGCGCGAGTCCCAGTCGAAACGGTCGCGGCGGGAGCCGGCGGCGGTGGCGAAGGCGCTGTTGGCCGCTTCGGCCTCGCGCCTGTTGATCCGCCCGTCGCGGTTGAAATCGAAATTGCGCATCACGAAGGCGCGCCCGCGCTCCGTGCCGCGCAGCTCGCGGTAGAGCTGGGGCACGCCGGGGCCGACGAGGCGATAGTCGCTGTCGCCGCGGTCCCAGTCCCAGCGGTCCTGCGCCGAGGCGGGGACTGTATATGCGGCGAGCGCGGCGGCAAGGCCGGTGCCGATCAAGAGCAATTTACGCATGTCATTCTCCCTGAGGATTCGGAATGACAGGCCACTGACGCCGGCCCGGTGAACGGGCCGTGAGGCGTACCGACAGGCGAGGTTCAGGCGCCGAGCCCCCCGTGGAGCGATCAGGCCGCCTTGAGGTGGACGAACATCTGCGAGGTCCGGGCGAAGGGGCCGCGGACGATGTCGAAGGCGGCGAACAGGCCGAGGAGGGGGCCGAACAGGGGATGGCCGCACATCGGCCGGGCGCGGTCGACGCGGACCCAGCCGCGGCGGCTCAGCGCCTCGAGCGCCGACACCGCCCAGAAGGGCGCGCCTTGCGTCAGCCTAGTCTTTTCGATGCCGAGCCCGGCGGTGGCCGCGGCGCGGGCGAAGCTTTCGGGGGTGAAGATCACCCAGTGGCGCGGGCAGTGGAAGCCGCCCCAGCTCTTGTGCCGGAACAGGCGCGCGTCGAGGCTGTCATGATTGGGCGTCTTGACCAGGATCCGCCCGCCCGGCGCGAGCAGGCCGCGCATCCTGGCGAGCACCGCGACCGGATCCTCGACATGCTCGATCAGGTTCAGGAGCAGGATCAGGTCGAACTTCTCGTTGCTGTTGAAATCCTCGATCCGGCCGAGATGGAATTCGTGGCCGAGCGCCTCGGCGCCCGGAGCGGCGCTTGCGTCGAGGTCGACGACTGCGGTGCGGGTGAGGCGCGGATCGACGGCGCGGGCCTGGCTCAGCAGCCAGCCGGTGCCGCCGCCCACGTCGAGGGCGGAGAGCGCCCGGCCCTCGATGCCGCGCAGCAGCTTCTTGAACATGCGGCGGTCGAGCCATTGCTTGACCCGCTCGACGGGCGAGAGCTTGCCGCCGGAGAAGCTGTAATAGGTGTCGGGATAGATTTCGGCGAGCCGGTCGCGCGGCACCTGCGCGATGGAAAGCGCGCCGCAATCGCCGCAGCGGACATAGTCGAAAGCATCATTGGTGCTCGCATATTCGACGTCGCGCGCCGTTGCCCAATGGGCAACGTCGGCGGCCCCGCAGGCCAGGCATCTGGGATCAGCCATTGCGCCCCTCCCTGACCAGCTCGGCGAAGGTACGTCCGTAGCTGGCGCGGCGCGCGTCGAGCGCCGGCGCGATCGAGCTGTTCATCAGCCAGGCCTCGAGCGCGTCGTAGCGCGTATAGGAGACCTGCGGCTCGATATGGTGGAGCAGATGGCGGTTGAAGCCGGCGCCGCCGAAGGTGCGCGAGAAGAGGTCGCTGCCGAACATCCGGGTGACGGCGGCGCCCTCGGTCTGGCCGGGCGCCGGGCGATGCTCGAGCAGCTGCCGCAGCGTCGCGAACAGGGGGAAGAAGATGCCGATGCCGCCGATCCAGGCGAGCGCCGCCGGCCATGCGCCGAGAGCAAGGAGGCCGGCGAGAATGACGAGATGCGCCGCCGCGCCGACGATCAGGGGCTTGCGGGCGCCGCCGGGCGCGCGCCCGGTCTCGGCGCCGCCCGCGCGTCCGGAGAAGACGCGCAGCGCGTGGATGCCGGTCACCATCTCGAGGAGAAAGCGCGGGGTGAGCCGGCGGGTGTAGCTCACTTCGGTGTCCTCGGGCCTGCCCAAATGACGGTGATGCTCGGCATGGGTGCGGCGATAGGCGGCGATCGAGGTGCCGATCTGCCAGCAGATCAGCCGGTCGGCGAGGGCGTCATTGGCCGCCTTCGTCGGAGCGAGATTGTAATGCGCCGCTTCGTGGATGAAGAGCTGGAGATAGGCGATCGCATAGCCGATCGCGACCGCGCCGAGCGCCGCCGCGGCCAGGCCCGCCACCAGCCCCGGGACGATGCCGACGATGATGAGGATCCCGCCGAGCGCCGCATAGCCGCCCAAGATGTCGCGCTTCACTTTGGCATAATCGGGCTCGAGCGAGTGGCAGAAGCGGGAATAAGCGGTGCCGCACTCGGCGCGCACGCGGGCGCGCAGGTCCGGTAGATTCTCGGGGTCGGCGACCGGCGCGAGGATGGGCTGCTGGAACATGGCCCATCTGTGCGGGGCCGATGGTTAATCTTTGGTAAAAGCCCCGCCTGCGCCGGCCGCGATCCGCCCCCCCGAGACTTCGAGCCAGTGCGCCGCTTCGACGCCGGCGAACAGGCGTGGCTCCGTGCCCGTCATCCAGACCTGTCCGCCGCCGCCCGCCAGCCGCTCGAACAAGGCGGCGCGGCGCAACGGGTCGAGATGGGCGGCGATCTCGTCGAGGAGGAGGATCGGGCGCCGGCCGGTCCGCTCGGCGACGAGATCGGCGAAGGCCAGGACGAGGCCGATGAGCAAAGCCTTCTGCTCGCCGGTCGAGCAGGCCGCGGCGGGCTGGGCCTTGCCTTCGTGGGTGACGAGGAGGTCGGCGCGGTGCGGGCCGGCCAGCGTCCGGCCGGCGGCGGCGTCGCGGCCGCGCGCCGCGCGCAGATCCCCGGGCACGCCACCTTCCAGCTTTATCGTCGCGCGGGCGAAGGGCCCCTCGGCCGCGGCGGCAAGGCGCTCGGCCAGCGCCGCGACGGTGGCGGCGCGGGCTTGGGCGATGGCGGCGCCGTGCTCGGCCATCCGCGCCTCCAAGGCGGCGAGCCAGGCCTCGTCCCAGGGCCCGCCTTCGCCGAGCAATTTGTTGCGCGCCCGCATTGCCGCTTCGTAGCGGGCGCTATGGCCGGCATGATCGGGGCGCAGCGCGAGGACGAGCCGGTCGAGGAAGCGGCGGCGGCCGGAGGCGGCGTCGGCGAAGAGGCGATCCATGGCGGGCGTGAGCCAGAGCACGGAGAGCCACTCAGACAGCGAATTGGCCGAAGCCGGCGCGCCGTTGATGCGGACCTGGCGGCGCTCGGGCGCGGCCGACGCCGTGCCGGTGCCGATGTCGATGTCGCCCACCCGCGCCGCCACGGCGAAGCCGCCGGGGCCGCCCTTGCGCGCCATCTCGCTCAAGGAAGCGCCCCGCAGGCCGCGCCCCGGCGAGAGCAGCGACACCGCCTCCAGCACATTGGTCTTGCCCGCGCCATTCTCGCCGGTGAGGATGACGAAGCCGGGGCCGGGCGCGAGCAATGCGTCGGCATAAGAGCGGAAGTCGCTCAGCGAGAGGCGGGAGACGGCCATCGCCTTTCCACTATCGCCTAATGGCGGTGACTGCCATGCGCCCCCGCGCTATGCTGGGCACGGGATTTCATGCGTCTTCGCTTGCTCATCGCCGCCACGGCCCTGTTCGCGACCCAGCCGGCCGCCGCCGGGATCATCGCGCATTACCGCATGGGCCAAGGCCCCGAGCAGCGGCTGGTGGTGGTCGAGGTCAACGATCGCGGCGACAGCCGGGCCGACATGGGCGGCGGCCAGGTCCTGCTGCTGCTCGACGGGACCTTCTATGTCGTGGAGACCGACGCGGAAGGCACCTATGCGGCCCGGGCCGAAGACGCCTTCGCCATATTGGAGGTGGACATGGGGAACAGGCGGTCGGCCCATGGTCCCGACCCTGCCATGCCCACGCTTCCGCCGCCTCCGCAGGTCCAGTTGATTCGCGGCGGAACCGAGATCGTGGCCGGACATCGCGGGACCGTGTGGCGGGTCCGCGATCCCGCCGCGCCGGCCGGCGCCAGCGCCGAGGAGTTCGTCGTCAGCGCCGACCCCGAGCTGGCGCCGCTCAACAACATTCTCGGTCCGCGCCGGCAGACCGCCCCCGATCCGGCGTTCGATGCCAATGGCGCCGCCGCCGCCAGATGGGCGATCTACCAGCGGGGCGCGATCCTCCGGGAGGGCCGGCACCTGCGGCTCGAGCGGGTCGAGATCCGCCCCATGCCCGAACCCTTCGCGCTGCCCGGGCCGGCGCTCAGCCGCGAGGCGCTGGCCGCGCGCGCGCGACGGACGGGGCGCTAGGCGATCATCGCCGCTTTCCTGTCCACGGCCTTGCGACTAGGCGGATTGGGATGAGCGACGCGGAACCCCCGATCCCGCCGATGGACGTTGCGGGCACCAGGCTGACCCTGCTGCCCGACGGGCCCGGGCGGCTGGCGGCCTTGATCGCGCTGATCGATGGGGCGACGGAATCGCTACGCGTCCTCTACTATATCTGGGTGGACGACGAGGCGGGCCGGCGGGTGCGCGACGCGCTGGTGGCGGCGGCGCGGCGCGGCGTTTCGGTGTCGCTGCTCGTCGACGGCTTCGGCTCCTCGAACGCCACGGAGGCCTTCTTCCGGCCCTTGGTCGAGGCCAAGGCGCGCTTCTGCCGGTTCGTGCCGCGCTGGGGCCGGCGCTACCTCCTGCGCAATCACCAGAAGCTCGCTTTGGCAGACGGCCGCAAGGCGATCGTCGGCGGCTTCAACATCTCCAACGATTATTTCGGAACCATCGCGCAAGGCGCATGGCGCGATCTCGGGCTCGAGGTGGACGGGCCCAATGTCGAGTTCCTGGTCCGCTATTACGAGGCGCTCTTCGCCTGGGCCGAAATGCCCGATGCCTCGATCCGGCAGCTGCGGCGGACGCTGTTCCAGAGCAGCGTCCGCGAGGGTCCCTTCCAATGGCTGTTCGGCGGGCCGACGCGGCGGCTGAGCCCCTGGGCGCGCTCGGTCAAGAACGATCTGATGCGCGCGACGCGGGTCGACATCATCTCCGCTTATTTCGCGCCGAGCCTTTCGATGATGCGCCGGCTCTTCGGCCTCGCCGAGCGCGGCACGGTTCGGATCGTCACGCCGTCGAAGCTCGACCATCAATGGGCGGTCGGGGCGGCGCGCTTCTTCTACTGGCGATTGCTGAAGCGCGGCGTCGAGATTTACGAATATCAGCCGACCAAGCTGCATTCGAAGCTCATCGTCATCGACGACGTCGTCCACATCGGATCGGCGAACTTCGACCTGCGCAGCTTATATCTCAACCTGGAGATGATGCTGCGGGTCGACGATCCCGGCTTCGCGGCGATGATGCGCCGCTTCATCGAGGGCGAGATCGCCAACTCCAAGCGGATCACGCCCGAGGCGCACCGCGCCGGCATGACCTGGTGGAACCGGCTCAAATGGGCGTTCGGCTATTTCCTGGTGGCGACCGCCGACTACAATCTGGCGCGGCGGCTTAATTTCCGGACGACGAAGTTCGGGCGGCGCAAAACGAGCAACCGCTCGGACGCCTAATCCTTCCAGCCCCAGAAGAGATGGCAGGGCGGGATGTTCGCCCATTCGTGGCCCTTGTCGATCCGGTCGAAATGGGGCGCCATGAAATCGCGGACCTTGGCCTTGAACTGATAGACGAGGAAGGCGCCGCCCGGGCGGAGCGCTTCGGCGGTTTCCGCCGCGATCCTGTCGCCGACGCCCGGCGGCAGGGTCGAGAAAGGCAGGCCCGAGAGGATGTAATCGGCGTGTGCAAAGCCGCAATCGGCGATGATCTTGCGGACGTCCTCGGCCGAGCCGGTGACCGGGAACAGGCGGCTGTCGGCGAACTTGCCGCGCAGATAGCGGGTGAAATCCGCATTGGTGTCGATCGCGATCAGGGTCGCGTCGGGGGCCATGCGCTGCAGCACATGCTCGGTGAAGGTGCCGACGCCCGGGCCATATTCGACGAAGAGCTTGCAATTCGCCCAATCGACGGGCGCGAGCATCTTGTCGATCGTCGCCTTGGACGAGGGAATGATCGAGCCGACCATCACCGGATGCTTGATGAAGCCGCGCACGAAATGCCAGAGCGGGCTTCCGCTCGCCTTGCGCGCGAGACGCCCGTTGCCGCGAGCTTCGTTCAGGGATGCCGACATGATCGTTCCAGATGTCAGTGGAAAGCGCGTGCGTTGCCAAATCGCGGGGCCCTTGGCAAGGCGCATGCACCGCTTTTCCGCCACGCGCCGTCGTGCCGGGCCGGGAATGCGGGCATTGGCCGGTGCCGGAGCGGGCCAGAAGAGGTTGCGGGAAAGCCCTGGGAGATGAACGGTTTCGGCCTCTCGCGCGAGCGATTCGCGCTGCTCTTTTCGGTGATGCTGGTCGCCGCGGCCGGCAATACGGCGATGCAGTCGCTTCTGCCCGCGATCGGCCGCGAGCTTGGAGTCGCAGACATTTGGGTGGCGATCGCCTTCTCGCTTTCCGCTGTCGCCTGGGTCGTGATGGCGCCGATCTGGGCGCACCGCGCCGACCGCCGCGGCCGCCGCGCGCTTATGCGGCTCGGGCTCGCCGGCTTCATCGTCTCGATGCTGATCTGCGGCGCCGCGCTCGCCATCGGCCTGGCGGGGCTGGCCGGCCCGACCCTGGTTTTCGCCATCTTCATGCTGGGGCGCACCTTCTACGGCGCATTCGGGTCGGCCTCGCCGCCGGCTGTCCAGGCCTATGTCGCCGCGCGCACCGAGGGGCAGGCGCGGACCGGGGCGCTGGCGGCGCTCGCCTCCTCCTTCGGGCTTGGCACGATCATCGGGCCGGCGATCGCGCCCTTGTTCATCTTCCCGCCGCTCGGCCTGTCGGCACCGCTCATCGTCTTTGCCGGGATCGGCGCGATCGTGCTGGCGGGAATCGTGCTCAGGCTGCCCGACGACACGCCCAGGAGCCCGGCGCGCGGGCCGATCGTCGCCTATCCCGCGATCGGCGGGGGCGAGCCGGCGCAGGCTGGCGAGCCGGATGGACCGGTACGCTTGCGCTGGCGCGATCCGCGCGTCCTGCCCTGGCACATCATCGGCCTGGTCGGCGGCCACGGCCAGGCGATCCTGCTCGGCGTCATCGGCTTCCTCGTCATCGACCGGCTGAGGCTGCCGCTGAGCGAGGCCCAGCATTGGATCGCGATCGTGCTGATGGCGGGCGCCGGCGCTTCTCTGCTCGCCCAATGGGGCCTGATTCCAAGGCTCGACCTCAACCCGCGCCAGCTCGTCGTCTGGGGATCGCTGGTCGCAGCGGCGGGGTGCGCGGTGACCGGGCTGGCGGACGGAGTCCATGGGCTGACGCTGGGGTTCGCCCTGGCCTCGCTCGGCTTCGGGCTGTTCCGGCCCGGATTCACCAGCGGCGCGTCGCTCGCGGTCGGCCTGGACGAGCAGAATGCGGTGGCGGGGCAGGTCACCTCGGTCAACGGCATGGCCTATGTGATCGGGCCGGCGCTCGCGGTCGCGCTCTACGGGCTCGGCCTTGCCTTGCCTTTCCTCGCCACCGCGATGCTGATGGCGGGCCTCGCCGCCTGGACAGCGCTCAGCTTCCGCCCTTCGGACCCCGCGGCGTAAGCATTCCTGGGGCGACGAAGCCAATGCCGGCGCTCCGCGCCTCCTGCTTCAGGCTGTCCTGGATCTTCTCGTATTCGAGTTCCATTTCGGGCGTGACCGAGGCGCGCGTGTCCTCCAGCGCCGCTTCGAACTCGGCCATCGTCACCTCGCCCGCCTCGATCGAGCCGCGCAGCGCGTTGAGGCCGGCGCGGCGGACCAGATCCTCGAGATCGGCGCCTGTGAAGCGGTCGCTGCGCTCGGCGAGCGCGTCGAGATCGACGTTTTTGGCGAGCGGCATGGCCTTGGTGTGGATGCCGAGAATGTGCCTGCGGCCGGCCGCGTCGGGCACGGGGACGTAGATCAGCTCGTCGAACCGGCCCGGCCTCAGCAAGGCGGGGTCGATCAGGTTCGGCCGGTTGGTCGCGCCGATCACGACGACGGATTGAAGCTCCTCGAGGCCGTCCATCTCGGCGAGGATGGTGTTGACCACCCGCTCGGTCACCTGCGGCTCGCCCAAACCGCCGCCGCGCGCGGGGACGAGGCTGTCGAGCTCGTCGATGAAGATGACGGTCGGCGCGACCTGGCGGGCGCGGCTGAAGAGGCGGGCGATCTGCTGCTCGCTCTCGCCATACCATTTGGAGAGCAGATCGGAGGATTTGGTGGCGATGAAATTGGCCTCGGCCTCGCGAGCCGTGGCCTTTGCAAGCAGGGTCTTGCCGGTGCCGGGCGGGCCGTAGAGCAGGAAGCCCTTGGCCGGGCGAATGCCGAGCCGGCGGAAGGCGTCGGGATGCTTCAGGGGCAGTTCGACGCCCTCGCGCAGCCGCTCGCGCGCTTCGTCGACTCCGCCGACATCGTCCCAGCCGATGGTCGGCGCCTGCACCATCACCTCGCGCATCGCAGACGGCTGGACGCGCTTCAGCGCTTCTTCGAAATCCTTGGAGGTGACCGAGAGCGTGTCGAGCACCTCGGGCGGGATCGTGCCTTCCTCGAGATTGAGCCTGGGCATGATCTGCCGCACCGCCTCGATCGCCGCCTCGCGGACCAGGGCGGCGAGGTCGGCGCCGACGAAGCCGTAGGTCTGGCGGGCGAGGCCGCCGAGGTCGACGCCCTCGGCGAGCGGCATGCCGCGGGTGTGGATTCCCAATATCTCGCGCCGGCCGCCTTCGTCCGGAACGCCGATCACGATCTCGCGGTCGAAGCGTCCGGGCCGGCGCAGCGCCTCGTCGAGCGCTTCAGGCCGGTTGGTGGCGGCGATGACGACGAGATTCTGCCGGGGCTCCAGCCCGTCGAGCAGGGTCAACAATTGGGCGACCAGGCGCTTTTCGGTCTCGCCGGTGACCTGGCCGCGCTTGGGGGCGATCGAATCGATCTCGTCGATGAAGATGATCGAGGGCGCGTTGGCGGCAGCTTCCTCGAACAGGTCGCGCAGCCTCTTCTCGCTCTCGCCATAAGCCGAGCCCATCACCTCGGGACCGGCGATGTGGAAGAAATTGGCGTCGCTTTCGTTGGCGACGGCGCGCGCGAGCCTGGTCTTGCCGGTGCCGGGCGGGCCGTGCAGCAACACGCCCTTGGGCGGATCGACGCCGAGCCGCTCGAAAATCTCCGGATAGCGCAGGGGCAGCTCGACCATCTCGCGGAGCTGGTCGATGGTCGTGCCCATCCCGCCAAGATCGTCATAGGTGACGTCGGCGCGGCGCGTCTCCTTGGCCTCGGCATATTCGGGGAGCAGCTCTATCTCGCTGTTCGCGTCGATATGGACGATGCCCTTGGGCACGGTCGAGACGACGACGAGGCGGATCTCCTGCAGCGCGAAGGCCGGCGCGGTCAGCATCTGGCGCAATTCGGGCGGGATCTCGCCGCGCGGCAGCTGCTGCTGCCCCGTCGTCGCGACGACGTCGCCTGCGGTCAGCGGCTTCATCCCGAAGCTGCGCTTCAGCGCATGGGCCGAGCCCTGCAGGCGCAGATTCTTCTGCGCCGGCGCGAAGACGACGCGCTGCGCGGGCTTGGATTGGGCCTTGCGGATTTCGACATAGTCGCCCGAGCCGATCTCGGCATTGGCGCGCTGCAGGCCGTCGAGCCGAATGATCTCCAGCCCCTCATCCTCGGGATAGGGGCCGACCGCGCGCGCCGGCGTGACGCGCTTGCCGGCGAGCTCGATGACGTCGCCCTCGGCGAGGCCGAGCTCGGCCATGATCGCGCGCGGCAGCCTGGCGATGCCGCGGCCGCTGTCGTCCGGCCGCATGGTCGCGACCTGCAGGCGCTTGGACTTGATCTCGACGTCGGCCATTGGTGAAGCTCTCCGGTGAGGGGCCCACATAGGCGGCGGGCACTAGGGGTCAAACCACCGGGCGCAAAAAAAGGCCGATCAAAAGGGAAAAACCGCCTCTACAGGGAGGACGTCGGCTGAATGTGGCTTAGAGTCCCGCGAACCAGCGCGCGAAGCCTTGCCACAGAGAGCCATCGGTCAGCCCCAGCAAAGCGGGCGCCTGGGCCAGCACGAAGAGCATCAGCATGGACGGAAATACCCCGCGGCCGGCGCGATTTGCGCGCTCCGCCCAGATCAGGGCGACCAGCACCAGGTCGGTCAGGCCGAAGGTCAGCCACTGGTAGTTCCACTCCGGCGTCGGATCGATCCAGAAAAGCAGCCGAATGACCACCGGGTCGACCAGGGTCAGCGCGGTACAGACCATGAAGCGGGAATGGAGCGCGACCGAGCGCCGCGTCCAGATCGCCAGGCCGTAGGAAAGACCGAAAAGCACGGCAAGCGACAGCTGCAGATAGAGGATGTAGGTCTGGACGGCATAGGCCTCCCCCTCGACCCCCCGGATCCGCTCATGGCCGAGCAGGAGGATGCTGACGAGCACGAGCGGCGCCAGCAGGTAGGACAGCTTGCCGAACAGCTTGTGCAGCGCCACGCGGCGCGCGCCTATCGCCCAGGACTGGAGGACCAGGATCAGCATCCACGCGGCGGCCGACGCGGCATGGAGATGGGTGTGGAAGCTGCTCGCGCGAACCTGCGAAAGATAGGTCGGCCAGAAAGCCAGCAAGGCGAGCGCGAGAAACGCGGCGAAGAATTTCCAGCTGCGCGTCAGATCGAGCATGCGGGCCACCGCCTTCCCCCTTCAGCCTGCCGGCATCGGCATCTCCCATGGAGGGAGACATAGCGCCGGCCCATAATGCCGATGCCGGGCAAAGGCGCAAGCCGCCCCTGCAATGGGAGGCGAGCTTCCGTGCGCCGCAAAAAAAGGGGCCGGTCCCGAAGGGCCGACCCTGAAAGTTTTTGGAGAGGATGCCTGAAAGGCGAGCCCGTTTTTGCGCTTGCACAGATTTTGTGCAAGTGCGAAGACGGCATTCATGATTGCGCAGGACGCAATCAGAAAATGGCGGAAAACCGCCACATGCGATTGGAGGGGAGAATGTGCGGCGCACAAATTGACCCGATAGGCACGGCTTTCGAGCAATGAAAAGGCTGCCGCCTTTGACCGCGGTGGAAGCTTTCGTCCAGGTCGCCCGGCTGGGCTCGGTCAAGGCGGCGGCGGAATCGCTCGCGCTTTCCTCGCCCGCTCTCTCCCGCCGCGTCCAGGCGCTCGAACGCCATGTCGGCCGGCCCCTGTTCGAGCGACGCCACCAGGCCGTGCTGCTCAACCCTGACGGCGCCCAGTTGCTGGCCGAGATCGGCCCGCCGCTCGATGAGCTCGGCCACGCCATGGAGCGCGCCGCCGGCCAGGCCGAGCTGATGCGCCTGAAGCTCGCGGTGCTGCCTTTGTTCGCCTCCCACCGGCTGATGCCGCGCCTCGGGGCGCTGAGGCAGCTCCACCCCGACCTTCATATCGACATCGACACCCGGCCCCACGCTTTGGCCCGCCTCGACGAGGGCCTGGACGCGGCGATCGTTCTCGCCCGCGAGGTCGATCCCTCGCTCTACAGCGTCAAGCTGGGCGCCAACCGGGTGGTCGCGGTGGGCGGCGAAGAGGCGGTGGCCCTCACGCATCCGGCCCAGCTCGCCCAGGCGACGGTCCTGCTCCACAGCGATCTGCCCGACGCGTTCGATTATTGGCGCGAGGCGGTCGGCCTGCCCGATCTCGAACCCGCGGCGATCGACCATTTCGACAGCGGCCAGCTCATCCTCGACGCCGCCGCGCAGGGGCTCGGTGTCGCCTTCATGTTCGAAATGCACCTCGAAGGCGCGCACGACCCCCGCCTCCACCGCCTGTTCGACGTCGCCGTGGAGAGCCCCTATTCCTACTGGTTCGCCTGCCGGAAGGCGGCGCTGGGGCGGGGGCCGGTGCGGATCTTCCACGATTGGCTGGTTGAGCGGCTCCTCCAAACGTGAGCGCGGTCACGCGCATCAAGCATTTCGAATGCTAGATATTGCCTCGTGCAGCGATGAGGCGGTAAATCACCGATTTACTTTTCCAAATAACTAATGAACCATCAAGTGTTCGATCTGGCCGAGTCGCGACTCGATTTGTCTACTGGGGAAATCGCCTTAGGACCTTGCCCTCGATCTGTTGGCGTTAGGCACGGCGAATACCGTTCAATTATCGATCTCTAGGAGAAAACAACAAATCATCGATGAAGGGAGAGGAGCATGGGTAGAGGACCTACAAGCGGCGGCGGGATCGCCGTCGCGAGCCTCAGCGACTTCAGGAAAGTCCTGGATCCGCAGGTAAGGAAGGCGGCGCTCAAAGTCTTCCTCGACAAGATCCAGGAGATTCCCAAACTCACCCCGGAGCGCGAGATTTCGGTCGAAGCGCTCCGCGAGTCGGTGAAGCGCTTCCATGGCACCAAGGTGCCGCTCAGCTACTTCCCGGGATCGGTGGTGAACTCGCCTTGCGCCGACAAGTTCGGCTACATGACTCCGGCTGGGGTGCGAAGCGCGACCAAGCTCGCGTTCAACCTCGGAACACAGACGGTGCTCGGCCAGCTCGGCACCGCGATGGGCAATCCGGCGGCGGCGGCCGGACCAGATTCCAATATCCCCGCCGGCTACACCTATTTCGGACAGTTCGTCGATCACGACGTCACGTTCGACATCTCCTCGTCGCTCGACACGCCGACCAATGCGACGTCGATCAACAATATGCGCTCGCCATCGCTGGAGCTCGACTCGCTCTACGGCAAGGGGCCGGCGCTCGACGCGTTCCTCTATAACTTCCCAAGCTCGGGGCCGCCTTCGGCGATCAGGATGCAGCTTGGATCGAACCGGCCGTCCGGCCCCGGCGGACCGGGCGGGCCCGGCGGCGGCGGCGGCATGCAGGTACAGAAAGATTTCGACGTGCCGCGGGTGATAAACCCGCTCAATCCGGCGCTGTCGACCAACACCGCGATCATCGGCGACCCGCGCAACGACGAGAATCTGATCGTCTCGCAATTCCACCTGGCGATGCTGAAGTTCCACAACGAGGTGGTCGACAGCCTCGTCTCCGTCGCCTCGCCGGGCGACATCTTCACCGAGGCCAAGCGGATCGTCACCCACCATTATCAATGGGCCGTGGTGCATGATTTCCTGAAGCGGATCTGCGGCAACGCGGCGGTAACGGCGGCGCTCGGTTCGGTTGTGGCGGCGCCCAACAGCCCGTTCAGCATGCCCGTGGAGTTCGCGGTCGGCGCCTACCGGTTCGGCCACAGCCAGATCCGGAACCAATATTGGCTGAGCGCGGCGCAGATCAACGCATCGTTGAAAGACGTGTTCGATTTCATTCGCAATCCGCAAATCCCGGTCCTGTCCAACTGGGTGGTCGACATGAACGCTTTCTTCCAGACCGGCATTCCCGTCGCCATCTTCAACATGGCCAAGAAGATCGACACCGTGCTCGCCGCCGGGCTCAATACCCTGCCCGGCTTCCCACCCCTGATGGCTTCGCTCGCAATTCGCAACCTGCGCCGCGGCCTCGCCCTCGGTCTGCCGAGCGGGCAGGGCGTCGCGGGCCATTTCGGGATCCCGGCGTTGACCCCCGCGCAGATCACGGGCGGCCTCCCAGCCGACCAGGCGGCTGCGCTCAATGCGAGTGGCGGCCTGCTGCTCGGCAAGACGCCGCTCTGGTATTATTGCCTGCGCGAGGGGGCGGTGCTTCAGGGCGGCAACCGGCTCGGGCCGGTCGGCGGGCGGATCGTCGCCGAAACATTCGTCCGGATGCTGAAGCGGGATCCGAACTCGTTCCTGAATGCGCCGGGCGGGTTCACTCCGTTCCTGCCGACCCTGCCATCAACTCCGGCGGGGCAGTTCACGGTCGCCGACATTGTCCACTTCGCAGGTGTGACAATGCCGTGACGCCCGTGGTCAGACCTTGATCCGCCCGATGATCCTGCGCATCGCGGCGCGGGTCAGGAAGCGGCTGGCCTGGGCGCCGATCTTGTTCTTGAAGCCAGGGATCACCACGGCCTTGTTGCGGTCCAGGCCTTCCAAGCCGGCGTGGACCACCGGCGCGGCGGGCATTTTCATCCGCTCAAGCGTCGGGCTGTGCGAATCGGCGACGTCGCTGAATTCGCTGTGGGTCGGGCCCGGGCAGAGCGCGGAGACCTTGATCCCGGTGCCCTTCAGTTCGTGGTGCAGCGCCTCGGTGAAGGAGAGGACATAGGCCTTGGTCGCGTAATAGACCGCCATGTTCGGCCCCGGCTGGAAGGCCGCGGTCGAGGCAATGTTGAGGATCGCGCCTTTGCCGGCGGCGCGCATGGCGGGAAGGACGAGGCGGCAGAGCTCGGTCAGGGTGCGGACGTTGAGGTCGATCATCTCGCGCTGGCGCTCGAGCGGCCGCTCCGCGAATTTGCCGGCGAGGCCGAAGCCCGCATTGTTGATCAGCGTGGCGACCGTCAGGCCCTCGGCCGCAAGCTCGGCGATCAGACTTTCGGCCGCGCCGGGCAAAGCGAGGTCGGCGGCGAAGATGTGGACGTCGCCGCCAAGCTCGGCCTTCAGCGCCTCGAGCCGGTCGCGGCGGCGGGCGACGAGGGCCAGCGCTTCGCCGCGGACCGCGCATTGCCTTGCGAACTCCGCGCCGAGTCCCGCCGAGGCGCCGGTGATCAGCGTCACCCCCCGCATCGGCTCACGCCTTCAACGACGCCTTGAGGATCCGCCCCGGCTGGCGCGGCGGCTCGCCCTTGGGCAGCGCATCGACATGCTCCATGCCCTCGGTGACCTCGCCCCACACGGTGTACTGGCCGTCGAGGAAGCCGCAATCGTCCAGGCAGATGAAGAACTGGCTGTTGGCGCTGTTCGGGTTGGACGAGCGCGCCATCGAGGCGGTGCCGCGCACGTGCGGCTCGGCGCTGAACTCGGCGGGAAGGTCCGGCCTGTCGGAGCCGCCGGTGCCTGTGCCGGTCGGGTCGCCGCCCTGCGCCATGAAGCCGTCGATCACCCGGTGGAAGACGACGTCGTCGTAAAAGCCCTCCTCGGCGAGCTCGCGGATGCGCGCGACATGGCCGGGCGCGAGATCGGGACGCAGCCGGATGACGACGTCGCCGCCGCTGTCGAGATTGAGGATCAGATTGTTCATTTCGTCGGCCATGAATAGCTCTCCATTCGTCATTCCCGCGGACGCGGGAATCCAGGCTGTCTTTTTATCCGTTCCGCCGTCTGGATTCCCGCTTTCGGGGGAATGACGGGCAATGGCTGCCGCTTAGGCGCCGCATATCGACAGAGCAAGCGCCCGCGCCTAGGAAGCCGCGGGGCAGCCGCGAACCAAAGGAGGGCGAGATGAGCGACAGCGACCTCGAAACCTCCCAGAGCGAGCCCGTCATCGCCGACACCCGGCTCGACGAGGACGATCGGCTGAAGCCCGAATATGTCGACGCGGTGATCGAGCGGATCGAGGCGGGCGACGCCGAAGGCGCCCGCGCGCTCGTCGAGCCGCTCCACCCGGCCGACGTCGCCGACCTGTTCGAGCTGGTCGATTCCGACGATCGCCGCGCACTTGCCGCCGCGCTCGCCGACCTGCTCGACGGCGACGTGCTCGCCGAGATGAACGAGCATGTCCGCGAGGAGCTGCTCGACGCGCTCGAGCCGCACCAGGTCGCCGAGATCGCCGGCGAGCTCGAGACCGACGACGCCGTCGCGATCATCGAGGACATGGAGGAGGAGGAGCAGCGCGCCGTGCTGCGCGCGCTCGACCCCGACGACCGCGCCGCGATCGAGGAAGCGCTCTCCTATCCCGAGGAATCGGCGGGCCGGCTGATGCGCCGCGACGCGGTCGCCGTGCCCGAACATTGGACGGTCGGCCAGGTCATCGACTTCTGCCGCTCGGGCGAGGAGCTCGCGACCGACTTCTTCGAGATTTTCGTGGTCGATCCGGCGCACCGGCCGATCGGCACCTGCCTGCTGTCGTGGATCCTGCGGACCCCGCGCAGGATCGCGGTCGCCGACGTCATGCAGCGCGAGCAGACCCTGATCCCGGTCGACATGGACCAGGAGGAGGTGGCGCTGCGCTTCCAGAAATATGCCCTGGTCTCGGCGGCGGTGGTCGACCAGCCCGGCCGCCTGGTCGGCGTGATCACCGCCGACGACGTCGTCCACATCGTCCAGGAGGAAGCGACCGAGGACGCGCTCCTGCTTTCCGGCGCGGGCGTCGAGGGCGACATCAACGAGCCGGTCAAGGAGAGCTACAAGGCCCGGGTCCGGTGGCTCTGCGCCAATCTCGGCACCGCTCTGGTCGCCTCGACCATCATCTACATGTTCGGAGCGGCGATCGAGCAGATGGTGGCGCTCGCCGTCTTGATGCCGATCGTCGCCTCGATCGGCGGCAATGCGGGCACGCAGACGATGGCGGTCTCGGTGCGCGCTCTGGCCATGAACCAGCTCACCCGCTCCAACACCGTGCGCACCATAACCCGCGAGATATTGGTGGCGCTTTTGAACGGCGTCACCATCGCCATCCTGCTCGGGCTCGGCGCCGGCCTGGTCTTCTCGAACCCGCAATTGGGCGCGGTGATCGGCGCGGCGATGATGATCAACATCGTCATCGCGGGGCTTTCCGGCGTGGTCGTGCCGGTGGTGCTGGAACGCTGCGGCCAGGATCCGGCGGTCTCCTCCTCGGTGTTCGTGACGATGATCACCGATTCGATGGGCTTCCTTTCCTTCCTCGGCCTCGCCGTCGCCACCGGCCTGGTCGGCTGAGCGTCATGCCCTCTCTCCACATGAGCAAGGTCGCGGTGTCGTGCGCGAGCATAGAGACGCTGAAGCGGCGGCTGGAGAAGCGCGCGCGGGGCGGCGAGGTGCCGATCGTCACCCGCTTCCGGCCCAAGCGCGCCGACGAATTGGTCGGCGGCTCGATCTACTGGATCGTCAAGCAGCGCATCGCCGCTCGCCAGACCATATTGGGCTTCGACGAGCGCCCGTCCGACCGCAAGACGATCATCCGGCTCGATGCCGAGCTGGTGCCGGTGCGCGCGCTGGCCAAGCGCGGCCACCAGGGCTGGCGCTACCTGGACGCGGCCGACGCGCCGCCCGATCTGCGCGACGGCGACGATTGCGTCGATCAGCTGCCGCCCGATCTGGCGGGCAAGCTAGCGGTTCTGGCGCTGATCTGAAGCGGCGCCGCAGCGGACCTGTGCCGCGCCCGGCCCGCTCAGGGTGCAGGCAGGACGGCCGGCGACGACGACCTCGCCCAGCCCGTAGGCGGTGACCGCCACCGGCCCGTTCACGGTCAGCGCGACATTGCCAAGCGTGTTGGTGCTGATCGTGGCGTTCTGGGCGGCGAGCCCGGTCGCCGCGACGGTGCCCGTTCCCTGGAATTGACCGCGCAGGCTGCGCGCGGTTCCGGCGATATCGAGCGCGCCCGATCCGAGCAGGCCGAGCGCGAGATTTTCCGCGGCGACGCGGGTGGCGCGGATTGTGCCGCCGCCTTCGACCGCGAATTCGACGTTGAGGCCGGCCGCGCCCTCGATCTCGAGCCGGGCCGGGCCGATCGTCCGCGCGGAGCGCAGCATGCGGGTGGTGAGGGCGATCGTGACCGGGCCGGGATCGGCGCCGGGCGTGCCGGTCCAGGTGCCGCGGCCGCCGCGGATGCGCAGCGTCTGGCCCTGGACCGCGAGGCTGATCCGGTCGAGCCCGTCGCGGGTGCCGCTCGCCACCGCCCTGGTCGGGCGGCCGACGACGAGATGCACGCGATACGGCCCTTCGACGATCACCCGGTCGAAATCGGCGATCGGAAAGACGCGGTCGGCGGCCGCGGCGGGCGCCGCGGGCAGGGCGCCGGCGAGGGCGAGGGCGACGGGGAGGATCCGGATCATGGCCGGGATCATGGCGGGGGCCGGTGCAAATGAAAAGGGGCGGCCCGCTTGTCCTGGCGAAGCCAGGATCGCGGACCGCCCTCTTTGCAAAGGGACAGTTGCGCGCAACTGTCCCTATGCGGTTCAGGCCTCGGCTTCGGCGTCGGCCTCTGCCTCTGCCTCGACCTTCACCTTCTGGTGGGCGACGGCCTTGTTGAGGATCTCGAGCAGTTTCTCGAGCGCCGCTTTTTCGTCGATCTGCTCCATCGCGCCGAGCTCGCGGGCGAGGCGGGTGGAGGCGGCTTCGAAAATCTGCCGCTCGGAATAGCTCTGCTCGGGCGCGTCGTCGGGGCGGAAGAGGTCGCGGACCACTTCGGCGATCGACACCAGGTCGCCCGAATTGATCTTCGCCTCATATTCCTGGGCGCGGCGCGACCACATGGTGCGCTTGACCTTCGGCTTGCCCTTCAGCGTGGCGAGCGCCTCCTGCATGGTCTTGTCCGAGGAGAGCTTGCGCATGCCGACGCTTTCCGCCTTGTTGGTCGGAACGCGCAGCGTCATCTTTTCCTTCTCGAAGCGAAGCACGTACAGCTCCAGCTGCATGCCCGCAATGTCGGTGCTCTGCAGCTCGACCACGCGGCCGACGCCGTGCTTGGGGTAAACGACATAATCGCCAACGTCGAAGCTCAACGCTTTCGTTGCCATCAATGAAACCTTCCTATGGAAATGGCCGCTTGTGCCGGATCGACCCGCCTCCGCCCACAAAGACGCAGTCCGATTTTCCGTTTGTGCGGCAATTCTTCCGTTGATCACCGGGTGCGAATGCGAAGGCATCCGCTTCGATGCGCGATCATATAGCAGGAAATCGCCCGGAAATCTAGGGCCGGGGCGGATGGCGGGCGGCGCGGGCCGCGTCGATGCTCCACGGGCCGGGACCGGCCATGCAGATATAGAGGAAGACGAAGCAGTAGAGGATCGCCGCGTCGCCCATATTGTTGACCGGGAATGGGTTGTCCAACTTGAAGTGAAAGAACCAATAGGCGACCGCCATCGTGCCCGAGGCGAGAAAGGCGGCGGCGCGGGTGAACAGCCCGATCACGATGAGCAGGCCGCAGACGAGCTCGATCACCCCCGCAAAGGCGGGCATGCTGTTCAACTGGAGGCCGATGCCGTCGGCGCGTCCCGACGGGAAGCTCAGGAATTTCTGGGTTCCGTGCGCGAGGAAAAGCAGGCCGGAGACGATCCTCAGGACGCTGAGCATCGCCGGCGCCGGCGGCACCGCCCGCATCAATCGCCCTCGCCGGGATCGGCGGTGAAATATTTGTCGAACTTGCCTTCCTCGCCCTTATGCTCGTCGGCGTCGGCGGGGCTGTCCTTCTTGCGGGTGATGTTGGGCCATTCGGCGGAATAGGTCGCGTTGACCTCGAGCCATTGCTCCAGCCCCGCCTCGGTGTCGGGGAGGATCGCCTCGGCCGGGCATTCGGGCTCGCAGACGCCGCAATCGATGCATTCGGAGGGGTTGATGACGAGCATGTTCCCGCCCTCGTAGAAGCAGTCGACCGGACAGACCTCGACACAATCCATATATTTGCAGCGGATGCAGGCATCGGTGACGACGTAGGTCATGGCTTCGCACTCTCCCGAGAGAAGTCCCTAATCCGCGCCCGCCGCGCCCGTCAATTCGGAATGCATGGGCGAGTCAGTCGACGGCGTGCCCGTGCTGCCGGTAGATATCCAGCAGCTCTTCGGGCGTGATGCCGTCTCGCTGCGCGATGGAGAGCGGATGGCCGTCGTCCTCCAGCCAGATTTCCGGGCGCGTGCCGTCCGGCTGCGGCATGACCCAGCAGGGCGCATTGACCGTGTCGGGAAAGGCCGTGAACTCGCTCGAGAACCAGCCCGTCCAGGACTCGTCCACCTCGATCCCGTCGAAATGGGCGACATAATGCTCGAAATTCGTACGCGACAGCGTGGACCAGCAGCCGAAAGCGAAGCTGTCATCCAGGCCGACGACGGGAATGAACAAGAGCCCGCGCACGAAATAATCCCGGCCGCCGATCACGCAGAAATCCGCCGAGAGGAAATCGCCGTCGAGCCGCAGCGCGCCGTTGGGTTCGGGGTTCGCCTCGCCGTCCCAATGCCAGGGCGCATCGGACGCCAAGTCGAACATGCCCTCGTGTTCCTCGTGGCAGGAGCGGCAGCGCCAACGGCCGCCGCGTAGCAGGTCGAGCGCGCGCGTCATCCCTTCTCCTCCTTGCCGACGTCGCTGTATAGCGCCCGCGCCTCCGCCGGTGGGCCGCGCCGGGACGGGAGCGCCGCCACCTTTAGCACGCGCACCTCGCCGCGCCGGGCAAAGCTGAGTGCGTCGCCGACGCGGACGGGCGCATGCGCCTTGTCGATGACGCGGCCGTTGAGGCGCAGCCGGCCCCTCTCCGCCAGCTCCTGGGCAAGGGCGCGGGTCTTCACGATGCGGGCGAACCAAAGGAACTTGTCGAGCCGGAGCGTCTCAGCCACGCTTCAGCCCCGCCAGCGCCGCGAAATGGTTCGAGCCGGGCCTCTCCGGCGCGCGCGGCCTGCGCCGCCGTTCTCGGCCGCGCCAGACCCAGCCGGGCGCCGCCTCACTGGGTCGGAAGCCGATATCGCGCATCAATTTCGCCACCGTTTCGGGAAGCAGGCCGAGGGAAGTGACCAAGGCGCGGTCCACCGCCTCCTGTGCCTCGCCCGCCCGGGCCTCATGGGCGCGGGCGGCGATCCGCTCGGCCATGTCGACGCGGATCATCTGCGGGCCGGCGGCGCGGAAGCCCAGCCGCCCGAGCAGGATGCGGTCGGGCGGGGTTGGCAGCACCACGCTGGAATGGGGCGGCAAAAGCGGCATTTCGGCGCCCGACGCCGCGGCACGCAAAGCGGCGCGCCAGCGCATCGCCTCGGGCTTGAGCAGAGCGGGCATGTAGAGATCAAGCGCGCCGATGCGGATTCCGAGCCGGGTGACGGCGCGCCTCTGCTCCTTGTCGAGCGCGGCCAGCGGCGCAGCCACGGCGTCGCGGGCGACGATACCGCCTTCGTCGACGAGCAGGGCGAGGAGAGCGCGCACCGCCGCCGGCGCGGCCTTGTCCTGGGCGGCGTGGCCGGCCGCGCGCAACGGGCCGAGCGCGGTCTCCGCACCGGCGCGCAGCCAGTCCTTGAGCCTCAGGATCACCGTCTCGCGGCCCTTGTCCGGGACCCGCTCGATCCGCCGGTCGAGCAGGATGCGGGGGCTGAGCAGGTTCTTGCCCGGCCCGAGCTTCGCCACTTCGTGGCCGCGCCACAGCAAGGCGACCGGCCGGCCCGGCTCGGTTCGCAGGGCGAAGCTCTCGTCGGCATCAGCGACCAGAGCGGCGGCGCGCTTCTCATATTCGCCGCCGAGCCGCCGCTCGGCCGTGGCGAGCAGCATCTTTCGGTCGGTGTGGCGGGCGGCGGGGTCGACCTCGAAGGCGAAGCCCTGGAGCCGGCCGATCGCGTAGGAGCCGACGCTGACCTCGCCCTCGGCGTCGATCAGCACCGGAAATTCGCCCGCGCCCTTCTTGCCGAGGTCGCGCATGAGCACCGCGGTGCGGCGGTCGACGAAGCGCTGGGTGAGCCGCTCGTGCAAAGCGTCGGAAAGCTTCTCCTCGACCGCCATGGTCCGCTCGGCCATCGCCGCCGGCGCCGCCAGCCAGTCGGCGCGGTGGGCGATATAGGCCCAGGTGCGCACGCCCGCGATGCGGTCGGCGAGCGTGTCGATGTCGCCCTGGACATTGTCGAGCCGCGCCACCTCGCCTGCATACCAGCCCTGCGGGACATGGCCGTCGCCCTCGCTCAGGTGCAGAAACAGGCGCGACACCAGCCGGCTGTGATGCTCGGGCCCGGTCTTGCGGAAGTCGGGAAGGCCGCAGGCGGCCCAGAGCCGGCGGACCAGATCGGGCGCGGTCGCGCGGGCGTGGATTTCGGGGTCGGCGGCGAGCTGCCTGAGCACGGCGAGGTCGACCGCTTCGGGCGCGGCGCGGACCTCGCGCCGGACCGGCCTGCGCTCGAGCGACTTTACCAGCGCATCGACGCTGCCGAAATCGAGCTCGCTTTCGCGCCAGTAGAGGAAATCGAGCGGCTCGAAGCGATGCTCCTCGATCCGCTCGATCTCGTCCGGCCGGAATTCGGCGAGCGCGTCGCCCTCGAGCGTCAGCGAGCCGAACGTCCCGTCGCGCTGGTGGCGCCCGGCGCGGCCGGCGATCTGCGCCATTTCGGCGGGCGTCAGGCGGCGGCGCCGGCTGCCGTCGAACTTGGAAAGGCCGGCGAAGGCGACATGGTCGACGTCCATGTTGAGGCCCATGCCGATCGCGTCGGTGGCGACGAGATAATCGACCTCGCCGGCCTGGTACATTGCGACCTGGGCGTTGCGGGTGCGCGGCGAAAGCGCGCCCATCACCACCGCCGCGCCGCCGCGCATCCGCCGCAGCATCTCGGCGACCGCATAGACCTGATCGGCGGAGAAGGCGACGATCGCCGAGCGCGGCGGCAGGCGCGAAAGCTTCGCCGGGCCGACATAGGACAAGGTGGAGAAGCGCGGCCGGCTGGTGATCTCCGCCTTGGGCAGGAGAGCGCGGACCATCGGCTTCAGCGTCTCCGAGCCCAGAATCATCGTCTCCTCGCGCCCCCGCGCGTGGAGCATGCGATCGGTGAAGACATGGCCGCGCTCGGGATCGGCGCCGAGCTGGCCCTCGTCCAATGCGACGAAGGCCAAGTCGCGGTCCAACGGCATCGATTCGGCGGTGCAGCAGAACCAGCGCGCCTGATCGGGCAGGATCTTCTCCTCGCCAGTGATCAGGGCGACCTGGCCCGCGCCCTTGAGCTTGACCACACGGTCGTAGACCTCGCGCGCCAGCAGGCGCAGCGGAAAGCCGATCATGCCCGACGAATGGCCGCACATCCGCTCCACCGCCAGGTAAGTCTTGCCGGTGTTGGTGGGGCCGAGAATGGCCTTGAGCTCGGCGTTCATCGCTCCAAGATCGGGGCGCAAGGCGCCAAGCGCAACCTCTAGTGTCGCTCGTCCGGCGGGTCCATCGCTTCGGCGCAACGCCCACGACCGCTCCAATTCCGTAATTTGACTTTAACCTCTTTTCTTCACAACTCTCGCCGTCTGCCGGGCGGGGTGCGCGGCGGGTTTTCTTCAGGCGCGCGGGGACCGGCCGGCCTTGTACCAGTTGAGCGAGATCAGTGGCGCGACCGCCGGCGGCAGCGGGCGGCTGGCGTTCGCCACTCCGCTTCATCGCGCGCCGCCGCTCCGCCCCGCTTTCGGCCAGAAAGGCGGCCGCCGCAATGTCGGCGACATCGACCTCATCGTCGATCTCGGCCAGCGTATCGGCTCCGGCCCCTGGTTTCGCGGCCTCGTCACCTGCGCGGCGCTTTGCTACGCGACCTGGTCGCTGGCCCCGAGCCTGCAGCCGATTCCTGGCGCATCGCCGGCGCCCTATGACGACGCCCAGCTCGAGGCATCGAGCGCCTTCGCGATCGAGCCGCTCGCTTATGGCGGCGATTCCGGCCGTCGGACGGCGCCGACCGACGCGGTCGAGGCGCTGGTCGACAGTCCCGAGCGGCCGATCGTCGATCTGCGCGCGACCCTGGGCCGCGGCGACGGCATCGCCGCCTTGCTCGAGCGCGCCGGCGTCGGCAATGACGAGGCGGCCCGGGTCGCCGCCCTGCTCGGCGGCGTGGTGACCGACATCCGTCCCGGGACCACGGTCGACCTCACCTTGGGGCGCCGGCCCGACCGCACCGTCGCCCGTCCGCTCGACCGGCTGAGCTTCCGCGCCCGCTTCGACCTCAGGGTCGAGATCAACCGGGTCAACGGCGCGCTCACCCTCGCCGAGATTCCGATCCGGGTCGACGAAACGCCGCTTCGCATCCAGGGCCGCGTCGGCGCCAGCCTCTACCGCTCGGCGCGCGCCGCGGGAGTGCCGGCGCGCGCGGTGGAAACCTATATCCGCGCGCTCAACACCCAGATCCAGGTGCCCGCCGGGATCAGCGCGGAGGACCGGTTCGACATCATCATCGAGCATCGCCGCGCCGCCACCGGCGAGATCGAGACCGGGCAATTGCTCTATGCCGGCCTGATCCGCCCGAGCGGCCGCTCGCTGCAGTTGATGCAATGGTCGATGGTCGGCCAGACCCAGTGGTTCGAGGCCTCGGGCATCGGCCGGCAGACCGGCGGCGGCGGCCTCCAGATGCCCGTGCCCGGCCCGGTCACCTCCAATTACGGCCTCAGGATGCATCCGATACTGGGCTATGCGCGCATGCACCGCGGCCTCGATTTCCGCGCCGGCATGGGCTCGCCGATCGTCGCGGTGGCCGACGGGGTGGTCGCCCGCGCCGGCTGGGCGGGCGGCTACGGCAACCAGGTGCGGATCAACCATGCCGGGGGCCTCTCCACCTCTTATTCGCACATGAGCCGGTTCTCGGTCTCGCCGGGACAGCGCATACGCCAGGGGCAGCAGATCGGCACGATCGGCACGACCGGCCTTTCGACCGGCCCGCACCTCCATTTCGAAACCTACCGCAACGGGGTTGCGATCAACCCGCGCTCGGTCCGCTTCGTCGGCCGCGCCCGGCTCACCGCCGCCGAGCTCGCCGGCTTCCGCGCCCGCCTGCGCACCCTCCTCGGCACGCCGGTCGGGGCGCAGCAGGCGCAAGGGCGTCCGGCGGGCGGGGCATCAAGGTCGACACCCTAATCCGTCACTCCCGCGAAAGCGGGAGTCCAGACGGCCTCCTCACACTGCACTGATTCCGATCTGGATTCCCGCTTGCGGGAATGACGGGGAGAAGTACGGAGCGTCAGCGCCCCTGGGCGCGCCAGCGCTTGACGACGCGGGAGACCATCGCCTCTTCCTCGCCGGTCTGGCGCCAGAGTTCGGAGAAGAGCGGGTCGGACGAGGCCGGGCAGCGGTCGCGTTCGAGATCGTCGAAGGAAACGCGGATCGGGATCGAGACGCCTTCGCCGCAGACGATGCATTCGCGGTTGCGGAGCGCGGGGATGACGTCGAGGAAACCGCGCGAGCCTTCCGGCATTGCCGATTTGACGAAGGCCTGGTCGCGGTCGTTGTTGAGGCGCATCGCGATGATCGTTCCGCATTGCGAGAGCACGCCCTCGGCGAGGTCGGACGGGCGCTGGGTAATGAGGCCCAGCGAGACGCCATATTTGCGGCCTTCCTTGGCGATCCGCTCGAGGATCTTGCGCACCGCCTGGCCGGCCGAACTCCTGTCCGAGGGGATGTAGCGGTGCGCCTCCTCGCAGACCAGGAGGACGGGGCGCTGGACTTCGCTGCGCGACCAGATCGCATAATCGAACACCAGCCGCGAGAGCACCGCGACCACCACCGAGACGATGTCCGAGGGCACGCCGGACACGTCGATGATCGAGATCGGCTTGCCCCTGGCCGGCAGCCGGAAGATCTTGGAGACGAAGGCGCCCATCGTGTCGGCGACCAGCATGCCTGAGAACATGAACTGGTAGCGCGGATCGGACTTGAGCTCGTCCATCTTGGTCTTCAGCCGCATGAACGGCGCGGTGTCGGTGGCCTTGTTCAGCAGACCCATTTCATGGGTGATGGCGTTGGTGAGGTCCGACAGGGTGTAGGGAATTGGGGAATCCACGGTGAGCTTGGAAAGCCCTTCGGCGGCCCGGTTCTTGGCGCGCGCCTGCAGGAGGCATTTGGCGAGAATGTCCATGTCGCGCTGGCGCTCGGCGCCCTGCGTGGTGACGAACACCTCGCAATGCTCCTCGAAGTTCATCAGCCAATAAGGCATGGCCAGATTATCGACGTTGAACAATTCGCCATGGCCCTTGAAGGCGGCCGAATATTCGCCGTGCGGATCGATCATGACGATGTGGCCCTCGGGGCTCATGTCGCAGATCCGGTGCATGATGAGCGCCGCCGAGGTCGACTTGCCGGTGCCGGTCGAGCCCAGCAGCGCGAAATGCTTGCCGAGCAAAGCGTCGACATAGAGCGCTGCGCGCACGTCCTTGGTCGGATAGACTGTGCCGATCTCGATATGGGCGCGGTCGTCGGCCGCGAACATCTGCTTCAGATCCTCGCCGGAGACCGGAAAGGCCTTGCTGCCTGGAACCGGATAGGAGGTGATGCCGCGCTTGAAATTGATCAGCCGGCCGCTCTGGCGGTCTTCGTCGCCCTCGCCAAGGAAGTCGATCTCGGCGGTGATATGGCCGGCTTCGGGGTCGGTGATCTTGAGCTTGCGGACGTTGGCGAGCAGCCAGCGGTGGCCCGCGCCGATCTTGATCTGGCTGCCGACCTGGCCGGACATGGCGATGCTCGGATCGGGATCGGTGGCGAGCTCGGCGAGGCGGCGGCCGACGATCTCGACGCTGGCGCCGCTGCCGCCGACCTCGATGATCTGGCCGATCGGCTCGTGCCGCGGCACCAGAGCGGGCCGCGGCTGCGGGGACATGCTGGCGGTCTCCGATCCGTCCTCCCGCTGCGGGAAGCTGTGGAGGTTGATGGCGTCGGTCATGCATCGGGCCTCGAAATGAGCCCGGAGGTCTAGTGCAATAGGGTAAACAAGTGATTGCGGATATTTGGGTCCGGAACCTAGGCGTAGCGGCGCTGGAAAAGCGCGCTCGCCGCCCAGCCCAGCAGCAGCGACAAGGCGACGCAGACGATGCCGTAGGTCAGCGACCAATTCTCCGCCGCATTGGCGATGAAGCCTTCGAAGCCAAGCTTCTCGATGCGAATCTCTCGCGCGGCGCCGGCGATCACGCGGCCGTCCGAGATCAGGAAGGTCTCGGCGGTATAGGTCCCGACCGGCACCCGCGCCGGGATCGCGATGCGGGCGCTGTAGAGCACCCCCTCCCTGATCTCGACGCCGCCCGGATATTCGGCGTAGAGCTGGCTGCGGCGCCTGAGGTCGATCAGGCCGGCCTCGAACCGGCGCAGCACGTCGGCCGAGACGCCGCCGCCGGGCGAGAGCTGGAGATTGTCGAGGCCGAGCTCGTAAATTCCCGCGATCCGCTCGTTGACCAGGCTCCTCAGCGGCCGCGACGAGGCGACCGCGTAGAAGCCCGGCGCGGAGCGGAAGCGGACCCGCTCGACGTTCATCCAGATGCCGGCGACCTTCTGTTTCTCGCGCAGCACGATCCGCTCGAGCGGCCCCTTGAGGATGACTGCGACATCCGGCGGCCGGCTCGGCGTCTGCCCGCCGGGATAGAGGATCGCGCCGAAGAGCAGCAGCTCCGCCCCGGTGAAGCTGTAGCGTATCTCGACCTGGTCCTGGGAGACGTCGGGGACGAGCCGTGGCTGGGCGCGGGCCGGGGATTGCGGCGGCGCGGGCTGCGCCCGGCCGACCGCGAGCGGCGCCAGCAAGGCGAGGAAGAGGATCGCGGCGCGTCTCACAGCATCTGCACCGTATAGATTTCCTCGGGCCGCCAGCCGAGCTGGAGGCCCATGCGGAAGGCGACGGCGAGGACGACGATGGCGAGGATGAGGCGCAGCAATTCGGGCTTCATCTTCTGCGCGAAGCGAGCGCCATATTGGGCGCCGACCACGGAGCCGAGCAGCAGCAGGCCCGCGAGCACGATGTCGACCGAGCGGGTGGTGGTGGCGTGGACGATGGTGGTGACGGCGGTGACGAACAGGATCTGGAGCAGGGAGGTGCCGACCACGACCTGCGCCGACATGCCCAGCAGGTAGATCATCGCCGGCACCATGATGAAGCCGCCGCCGACGCCGAGTAAGACGGTCAATATGCCCGAGACGAAGCCCAGGCCGAGCGGCGCCAGCGGCGAGATGTAGAGGCCCGAGCGGTAGAAGCGCCAGCGCATCGGCAGCGCGGCGATGATCGGATTGTGGCGCCGCCGGCCCCGCTCGAGCGCGCGCGCGGAGGGCTTCAGCATGCCGAGCGCGGTCGCCGATTCCTTGGCCATGAGCAGGCCGATGCTGGTCAGCAGCAGCACGTAGAGGATCGAGATGACGGTATCGATCTGGCCGACCTCCTGCAGCAGCCGGAACAGGAAGCCGCCGAGGATCGAGCCCATTATGCCGCCGGTGATGACCACCGCGCCCATACGCAGGTCGACGCCGCGCCGGCGGCGGTGGGCGAGCACTCCGGAGATCGAGGTGCCGGTGATCTGGGTGGTCGCCGAGGCGACGGCGACGGCGGGCGGGATGCCGTAGAAGATCAGGATCGGCGTGGTCAGAAAGCCGCCGCCGACGCCGACCATTCCGGTCAGCAGGCCGACCAGCCCGCCGAGCGCGACGATCACCAGCGCGTTGACCGACAGGCCCGCGATCGGGAGGTAAAGGTCCATCGGCCGCGGACCCTAAACGCGAATGCGGGCGCGCGGAAGGCGCGACGCCGCCGCCGCGCTCAGAAGTCGGCGGCCAGGGTGAGCGCGGGCCCCGAGCGCGGCGCGGCGTCGCCGGCGACGCGGAAGCGCCAGCCGGCCTCGACCCGTACATTGGCGCCCTGCACGGGCAGGCGGTAGGAAATGCCGGGCCCCGCATCGAGCCGCGCCGCGCCCGGCTGCGCCGCTCCCCAGGCGCCGGCGCCGATCTCGACCGGGCCGACCGGCACCGAGACGCGCACCGCGCCGTCGATGAACAGGTCGCGCGCGCCAAGCCCGACCATGCCCGCCTGGCCGTAAAGGTCGACGCGCACCCGGCGCGGAAGCGCCCGGCTGGCGCCGCCGTGGAGGGAGAGTGCGAAGGCCGAACGGCCCTCGCGCCCGAGCGCCTGGCGCCGTTCGGCGCGCAGCTGGACGGGAATTGCCGCGACCGGCTGCCAGTCGAAGCCGGCGGCCAGCTCGGAGCCCTGGGTGCGCCGCAGCGGTGCATACAGGCGCAGGCCGGCGGACAGCCCGCCGCCGAGCCGGTAGGCGATCCGCGCCCCGGCCTGGCTGCCGCCCAGGGTCCCGCCCGGGGCCAGCGCGGCCCCACCCCGGTCTCGCCGCACCAGCAGCCAGGCCGAAGCCGACCAGCGGCTGGACAAGAGCGCCGGGCGGCCACGCGACGGGAAGCCGGGACCGACGAGCGGCGCCGTCGCCGCGCCGGGCTCGCGCGCTGCGGCATTGGCAGTCCGGCTCTGAATGGCGACAGGCGAGACAGGGATGGCGTCGGCCGCGAGACTGGTGCTCCCGACCGCGACCGCAATGCCGTCCGCCGTCATTCCCTTATAAGGCACCTCCCTTATAAGGGAACGGCCGGCCGGTGCGAGCCGCAAAGCGGCCAGGGCCGGGTCGGCCACGGGTGAAACAATGGCGAGGGGACCGGCTGCGGGGTTCGCCCTCGTCGCGGTCGCGGTCTCCCCCGACGCCGGGGTTGCCGGCCGCGTCTCGTTCGGGGCGCCCTGGCCCGGCCACCAGCCCGGCGCCAGGATCGCGGCGCGCGCCCCGATCCACAGGCCGATCGCGAGCAGCAGGAAGCGGAGTGGACGGCTGCTCATTCGGCGGGGAGATGGCGTGGGAAGGCGTGCGCGGTCTTGTCCCAGGCCGCGCCTCCGTTCCGGCGTCCGGCGCGGTAGCGGCCGAGCGCGCGCCGCGCGGCCATCATCGCGACGATGTTGGCGGTGACCGCGCGCGGCAGGGCCCTGATCCCCTCGTGCCAGCCGTAAGAGCCGGCGACGAAGCCGAAGCGCATGCCGAGGCGCCACAGCAGCAGCGCTGAATTGATCGCGAGCAGCAGCGACAAAGTGGCGCCGAAGGGCGGCATCGCCCAGCTGGTGAGGAGCTGCGCCGCGAGCAGCAGCGCCCAGAGCAGCAGCGCCAGATAGGCGGCGGCGAGCACCAAGGCGGCGAGCAGCGACTGCCGGTCCCGAAGCCGCATCCAGCGTTCGGCGAGGCCGCCGCTCCAGCCGAGCCGGTCCCATCCGGCGAGCGCGATCCCGGCGATCCAGCGTGCCTTCTGGGCCACCGCCGCCTCCAGCGTCGCCGGGAAATATTCGCGCGTCGCCACCACCGGCCTGCCGCGGCCCGCCGGCAGCCGGACGAAGGCGGCCGAGCGGCCCATCGCCTTGAGTTGCAAGCCGAGCTCATAATCCTCGGTGAGGCTGTCGGCGTCGAAGGGCACGCCGCGCGCGTCCGCCAGCGCGGCGAGCGCCGCGCGCGAAACGGCGCAGCCCACCCCGGCCGCGGGCAGGCCGGCGCCGATCGCCGCGCGCACCACCAGTTCCTTGCCATGCGCTTCGCAGAATTCGTCGATATAATGGCCGCCGACGAAGCGGGAGCCCGGATCGACCAGCGGCAGCACCGGGAGCTGGACCAGGTCGACCCGCTCGATCAGCGCGTCGAACAGGCCAAGCTCGGCCGAATGGACGACATCCTCGGCATCGTGCAGCACCACCGCCTTGACCTCGACGCCTTCGGCCGCTTCGTCCTCGATCATCCGCTCCCACAGGCGGTTCAGGCAATCGGCCTTGCTGGTCGGCCCCGGCGCGGGCCCGACCACCAGGCGGAGCCGGGGACCGGCGACCGCGCGGACCGCCGCGATCGTCGCCGGATCGTTCGGATAGCAGCCGACATAGAGGAGATGGTCCGCAGCGCCGAAAGCGGTTTGCGCATGGGCAAGCATCTCGCCGATCACCGCCGCCTCGTCCCAGGCGGGGACGAAGACGGCGAGGCGGCCGGGGTGCGTCGCGGCCGGGAGCTCGGACGGCGCCGAGCGCCGCGCCGTCAGCCGGGTTCCGATCCAGAGAAGATCCACCGCGAGATCGCTCAACCCAAGCAAAAGAAAGCCGCAGGCCGCGAACAAGGCGGCTTCGCGCATGACGAAGTCGCCCAGGGCAAGAACAGCTTCGGCGCCCCCCATGACTCCCCCCGAATCGGACTGAATATCATCCGATTTGAATGAAAGCCGCGCAAGAACTTTCGGAAAGCGTCGTTTTCCTCCGTTCCGGACCAATCCGAGCGCGTCAGGCTGATGCCGCACGATGCGGCCGCCCGCCGCGCCCGTCCCACCGCCCGCATCCATGAAAGCAACCGCCTTATAGTGAGCGCGCGCCGGATTTTGATTTCCTAGACGCGCCGGAGCGGCCATGCTGGGTCCATGACCCGGCTCCGCATTCTCATCGCCGCCTGCTTGCTCACCTTGGCCGGAACGGCCGCCGCCCAGCGGGCCCGGCCCGCGCCGGGCGGCGGACTCGACGCGCTGGCGCGCGACTATGTCGCATTGGTGCTCGAGCTCGGCGAGCGCGACGAAGGCTATGTCGACGCTTATTATGGGCCGGCCGAATGGCGGGCGGCGGCGCGGGCCAATCCGCGCACCCTGGTCCAGCTCGCCGCCGCCGCCGCCGCGCTCGCGGCGCGGGCCGAGGCGATCCAGCCGCGCGCGGCCGATCCGCAATATCGCCGCCGCGCCTTCCTGATCGCGCAGCTGCGGGCGGTGCGCGCCCGGCTGCGCATGCTCCGGGGCGAGCGGCTGAGCTTCCTCGAGGAGGCGCGCGAGCTTTACGGAGTGGCGCTGAACCTGCGGCCCTTGTCCGATTACGACGCGATCCTCGCCCGCGTCGAGCGCCTCGTCCCGGGCGCCGGGCCGCTGGCCGAGCGGGTCGACGCCTTCCAGGAGCGCTTCGCCATCCCGCCTGCCCGGCTCGACGCGGTGATGCGCGCGGCCATCGCCGAATGTAGGCGGCGGACCGTCCCCCACATCCCGCTGCCCGCCGGCGAGGCCTTCACGCTCGAATTCGTCACCGGCCGCAGCTGGTCGGGCTATAATTGGTACCAGGGCAATTACCGCAGCCTCATCCAGGTCAATAACGGCTCGCCGGTGCGCATAGGCCGGGCGATCGACCTCGGCTGCCACGAAGGCTATCCCGGCCATCACGTCTACAACATGCTGCTGGAGCAAAGGCTGGCGCGCGGGCGGGGCTGGGTCGAGTTCACCGTCTATCCGCTTTATTCGCCGCAGAGCTTCATCGCCGAGGGCTCGGCCAATTACGGCATCGAGCTCGCCTTTCCGGGCGCGGAGCGGCTCGCCTATGAGCGGCGCGCGCTCTATCCGCTGGCCGGGCTCTCGGCCGAGGACGCCGCCACCTTCAATCTCGTCCAGGACGCGATCCGCGACCTCGCCGGCGCCCGCTTCACCATCGCCCGCGACCTGCTCGAAGGCCGGATCACGCGCGAGCAGGCGATCGCGCTCACCCGGCGCTACCAGCTCGCGAGCCCGGCGCGCGCCGCCCAGTCGGTCGCCTTCACCGAGCAATATCGGGCCTATGTGATCAATTACGGCCTGGGGCGCGACATGGTCGCCGCGCATATCGAGCGCGCCGGCGCCCGGCCGGCGGCGCGCTGGGCGGCGATGCGGCGCCTGCTCTCCGAACCGACCTTGCCCGGCGACCTGCTGCCGCGCAGGCGCTGATGCGGACCGTGTTCGATCCGCGCCAGCGCGCCCATGCGCCGGCGCTGGAGCTGATGAACGGCGGCTTCGTGCCGTTCGCCGAGACCCCGGCCAGGGCCGAGGCGATCCTCGCCGCGCTCGGCCCGGTCGAGCCGCCGGCCGACCATGGCGAGGCGCCGCTGCGCGCGGTGCATGGAGAGGCCTATCTCGCCTTCCTGTGGGCGGCGCACCAGGATTGGCGCGCGGCGGGACGGGAGGGCGATGCGTTCGGCTATGCCTGGCCGGTGGTGCGCCGGCGCCCGCTCGACCTCGAGCGGATCGACGCCAGGCTCGGCGCCTACAGCTTCGACGCCTCGAGCCCGATCGCGGCGGGGACCTGGGAGGGCGCTTACTGGTCGGCGCAGACCGCGCTCACCGCGCTTGACCATGTGCTCGCCGGGGAGCGCGCCGCCTTCGCCTTGTGCCGCCCGCCCGGCCACCATGCGGGGCGCGACTATCTCGGCGGCTATTGCTACCTCAACAACGCCGCCATCGCGGCGGAGGCGGCGGCTGGAGCGGGCCGGCGAGTGGCGATCCTCGACGTGGACTATCACCACGGCAACGGCACGCAGGACATCTTCTACGCCCGGGGCGACGTCCTGTTCGTCTCGCTCCATGCTGATCCGAAGACCGACTATCCCTATTTCTGGGGTCACGCCGACGAGACCGGCGAAGGCGAAGGCGAAGGCGCGACGCTCAACCTGCCGCTGCAGCGCGGCACCGACCTCGCCGCCTATCTGCCGGCGCTCGACACCGCCCTGGCCCGCATTGCCGCTTTCGCGCCGGACCTGCTGGTCGTGTCCTACGGCGCCGACACTTATGCAGGCGACCCGATCTCCCATTTCCGGCTGGAGACGCGCGACTATACCGCGCTGGGCCGCCGCATCGCCGGGCTCGGCCTGCCGGTTCTGGCGGTGATGGAAGGCGGCTACGCAATCGACGCGCTCGGCGCCAATGTCGCCTCGTTCCTGGAGGGCCTGTCATGATCCGCCTGCTGCTTGCCGCCCTGCTCCTGGCCGTCGTGGCGCCCGCGTCGGCGCAGGAGAGCAGCCCGCCTGCATGGCCGTCCAGTGCCGAGATGAAGGCGATCTACGAGGCCGACCAGGCGGATCGCGCGCCCGGCGGCGCTGCGATCGACTGGGCGATCGTGACGCCGCGCGACGAGGCCCGGCGAGCGCGGACGCTGGCGCTGGTCGCGGCCGGGGCGCTCGCCAGCGGCGACGATTATTGGCATGCCGCCTTCGTCCTCCAGCATGGCAGCGCGCCCGACGACTTCCTGCTTGCCCACACCTTCGCGGTCATCGCCGCGGCGCGCGGGCGGACCGACGCGACCTGGATCGCCGCGGCGACGCTCGACCGCTATTTGCAGAAAAGCGGCCGGCCGCAAATCTACGGCACCCAGTTCAACACCTCGATGGAGACGAGGACGACCACCCAGGATCCCTATGACCGCGCCCTGGTTTCGGACGCGCTCCGCCAGGCGCTCGGCGTGCCGCCGCAGGCCGATCTGGAGCGCCGCCGCGCCGAAATCGAGGCCAGCTTCCGCGCCCGCCCGGCCCCGCCGCCGCCCCCACGCTAAAGCCGGTTCGATCCGGATCGAGGCTTCGCCGAACGAGCCGCGTTCTCGTTTACCGCTGAGAAAGAGCCGCGAGTCGGGCGATCGCAGCTCAAAATCCTACATTGATCCAACAAAATGCGTCTGCCGGCCTATTGGCCGCGGCGGCGCAGCTGCAGGCCGTAAGCGAGCAGCCCCATGACGAAGATCGTACCCAGCACCGTCTTCAGCCCGAAGCCGTCATGGCCGAGATTGAGACCGGTCGCGGCCATGAACAGGACGGCGGCGACGACATAGAGGTGGTGCTGCCTCATCGCCGACGCTTCAGAGCTTCCCGGTCAGCTCCGGCACGATCTTGAACAGATCGCCGACCAGGCCGACGTCGGCGACCTGGAAGATCGGGGCGTCCTCGTCCTTGTTGATGGCGACGATGACCTTCGAATCCTTCATGCCGGCAAGGTGCTGGATCGCGCCCGATATGCCGATCGCGATATAGACTTCCGGCGCCACGATCTTGCCCGTCTGGCCGACCTGGTAATCGTTGGGCGCATAGCCCGCGTCGACCGCGGCGCGCGAGGCGCCGACGCCGGCCTTCAACTTGTCGGCGAGCGGATCGAGCAGCGCGTGGAACTGTTCCGACGAGCCGAAGGCGCGGCCGCCCGAGACGATGATCTTGGCGCTGGTCAGCTCGGGCCGCTCGGACTTGGAGAGCTCGGCGCCGACGAAGGAAGAGAGACCCTTGTCGCCGGTCGAGGATACATTCTCGATCGTGCCCGATCCGCCCTCGGCCGAGGCCTTCTCGAACGCGGTGCCGCGCACCGTGATCACCTTCTTGGCGTCGGACGACTTGACCGTGGCGATGGCGTTGCCGGCGTAGATCGGGCGGGTGAAGGTGTCGTCGCCCTCGACCGATAGGATCTCGGAAATCTGCATGACGTCGAGCAGGGCGGCGACGCGCGGCGCGACGTTCTTGCCGGTGGTCGTGGCGGGCGCGAGGAAGGCGTCGTGGCCCTCCATCAGCGCGGCGACGAGCGGCGCCACATTCTCGGCCAGATTGTGCCCGTAGGCGGCATCGTCGGCGACGTGGACCTTGCCGATGCCGGCGATCTTCGCCGCCGCCTCGGCGACGGCGCCGACCCCTTGCCCGGCGACGAGGAGGTGCACCTCGCCCAACTTCGAGGCGGCGGTGACCGCGGCCAGGGTGGCGTCCTTCACCTTGCCGCCTTCATGTTCGACCAGAACCAGCGTCTTCATGCCACCACTCCTAAAGCCTTGAGCTTGCCGACCAGCTCGTCGACGCTCGCCACCTTGACTCCGGCCTGGCGCTTCGAAGGCTCGACGACCTTCACGACCGTCAGCCGCGGCGTCGTGTCGACGCCGTAATCGGCGGGCGTCTTCTGGGCGAGCGGCTTGGATTTGGCCTTCATGATATTGGGCAGGCTCGCGTAGCGCGGCTCGTTCAGGCGAAGGTCGGTGGTGACCACCGCCGGTGCGTTCAATTTGACCGTCTCGAGCCCGCCGTCGACCTCGCGGGTGACCTCGACCTTGTCGCCGGAGACTTCGACCTTCGAGGCGAAGGTGCCCTGCGGCCAGCCGAGCAAAGCGGCGAGCATCTGGCCGGTCTGGTTCGAATCGTCGTCGATCGCCTGCTTGCCGAGGATGACCAGGCTCGGCTCTTCCTCCTCAGTCACCTTGGCGAGCAGCTTCGCCACCGCCAGCGGCTCGAGCTCGTCGTCGGTCTGGATCAATATGGCGCGGTCGGCGCCCATGGCGAGCGCGGTGCGCAGCGTCTCGGTCGCCTTGGCCGGGCCGATCGAGACCGCGACGATCTCGGTCGCCACGCCCTTCTCCTTGAGCCGGATCGCCTCCTCGACCGCGATCTCGTCGAACGGGTTCATGCTCATCTTGACGTTGGCGAGATCGACACCCGAGCCGTCGGCCTTGACCCGCGGCTTCACGTTGAAATCGATCACCCGCTTGACGGCGACCAGCAGCTTCATGGCTTCACCTTTCGCATCGCCCCCCACCCCCGCTCGTCCTGAGCCTGTCGAAGGACGTTTCTTTCGTCCGGCCTAAGAGAAGGAGAGGGCTTCGACAAGCTCAGCCCGAATGGATCCGGGTCCCCTTTCTGCTCAGGCGTCCTCTTTCACCTCCGCCACGATCTTCCGCGCGGCATCCCCCAGATCGTCGGCCGGCACGATCGCCAGCCCGCTGTCGGCGAGGATGCGCTTGCCCTCCTCGACATTGGTGCCTTCGAGCCGGACCACGAGCGGCACCTTGATGTCGATCTCGCGCGCCGCGGCGACGATGCCGTCGGCGATGATGTCGCAGCGCATGATCCCGCCGAAAATGTTGACGAGGATGCCCTTCACCGCGGGATCGGAAAGGATGATCTTGAACGCCGCGGTCACCTTCTCCTTCGACGCGCCGCCGCCGACGTCGCAGAAATTGGCGGGGAAGGCGCCGTTCAGCTTGATGATGTCCATCGTCGCCATGGCGAGGCCGGCGCCGTTGACCATGCAGCCGATGTCGCCGTCCAGCTTGATGTAGGCGAGGTCGTATTTCGACGCCTCGACCTCCATCGGGTCCTCCTCGCTGAGGTCGCGCAGCTCGGCCAGGCCCTTGTGGCGGAACATCGCGTTGGAATCGAAGCCGACCTTGGCGTCGAGCACCAGCAGCCGGCCGTCGTCGGTGACGGCGAGCGGATTGATCTCGATCTGCGAGGCGTCGGTGCCGACGAAGGCGTCGTAAAGCTTGGCGAGCACGTTCGCGGCCTGCTTGGCGAGGTCGCCCTCGATCCCCAACGCCGCCGCCACCGCGCGTCCATGGTGGGGCATCAGCCCCGTCGCCGGATCGATCGTCATCGTCTCGATCTTCTCGGGCGTGTCGTGGGCGACCGTCTCGATGTCCATGCCGCCCTCGGTCGAGGCGACGACCGCGATCCGGCCGGTCGCACGGTCGACCAGCAAAGCGAGGTAGAATTCCTTCGCGATATCGACGCCGTCAGTGACGTAGAGCCGGTTCACTTCCTTGCCCGCCTCGCCGGTCTGAACGGTGACGAGCGTGTTGCCGAGCATGTCGGTCGCCGCGGCACGCACTTCGTCGGCGCTTCGCGCGAGCCGGACGCCGCCCTTGGCGTCCGGGCCGAGCTCCTTGAACTTGCCCTTGCCGCGTCCGCCGGCGTGGATCTGCGCCTTCACCACATAAAGCGGCCCCGGCAGCTTGCCCGCAGCGGCGACCGCCTCCTCGACGCTCATCGCCGCATGACCCGCCGGCACCGGGACGCCGAACTTTGCGAGCAGTTCCTTGGCCTGATATTCGTGGATGTTCATGGAAATCCTTCGGGAGATTGCCGGAGGCCTAAAGCACAGACACGCCGCGATGAAAAGCGCTCCGCCTTCCGCCCCGGGTCAGACGCGTCTATATGCCTGCCATGCCCGTCTGGCTCGGAATCCTCCTCTTCCTCGGCACCGTCCTCGCGATGGAGGGCGTCGCTTACGCCGCCCACCGCTGGGTGATGCACGGCCCGGGCTGGATCCTTCACAAGAGCCACCACGGACCGCGGCCAGCCCGCTTCGAAGCCAATGACTGGTATGCCGCCATCTTCGCCGCGCCTTCGATCACGCTCATCTGGCTCGGCGTGCATGGCGGCTGGGGCGCGTGGTCGGTGTGGGTCGGCGCCGGCATCGCCGCTTATGGCGCCATCTATTTCGGCTTCCATGACGTCATCGTCCACAAAAGGCTCGCCCACCGCTATCTGCCGAAATCGGCTTACATGAAGCGCATCGTCCAGGCGCACCGCCTCCACCACGCGGTCGAGGCGAAGGACGGGGCGGTCAGCTACGGCTTCCTGTGGGCGCCTCGACCCGAAGCGCTCAAAGCGGAGCTCGCCCGCCGCGGTCGCCAGGGAGTCCGCGCTCCGGCCGGCCAGGACGCGTAAAAAAAGGGGCGGCCGTGAAGCCGCCCCTCCCTTCAAGTTCATTCGATCAGAAGCGGTCTTTGTCGGTCCGCTCGAAATCGGTGCGGCTTTCGCTGGTCGACCCATCCGTAGTCCCGCCGAAGCCACCGAACGCCGAACGGTCCTCGCTGCCGCGAAGGTTTTCGTCGACCTCGACCTCGGTCCGGCGGACATTGTCGTCGATCTGCTCGGTGCGCTCCTCGGCGGTCTTCTTGACGACGAGCTCCTCGCGGACCTGCGCTTCCTTGGCGACGACCGCTTCCTCCGACCTCTCGGTCATCTCGATCGTGCGGTCGCGGAACGTGTCCTCATTGTTGCCGGAAAGGCCGGCGACGGCGCTGCGCTCGCCGACCGGACGGCGCTCGACGCTGACATGCTCCTCGCGCAGATTGACCTGCTCGTGGACCGGGACTTCGCGCACATAGGAGCGGACTCGCGCCCCGCCACGTTCCACCTCGCGCTTGCCGACGCGGAGCTGCTCCTCGACGATCGGGACATGCTCTTCCTCGACGATATTCTCACGGGAGCTGCGCGTATCGGAGCCCCCAAAGCCGGAGCTTCCGAACGAGTCGGACGCGACGACGCCCTGGCCCGAAGCGCCCATGCCCGCCCCTGACGGCACGCCGGTATC